>SHXQ01000020.1 GCA_009693255.1 Methylotenera sp.
TTGGTGCCCGGAGCCGGAGTCGAACCGGCACACCCATAAGGCGAGAGATTTTAAGTCTCTTGTGTCTACCAATTTCACCACCCGGGCGGATAGTAGGTCTACATCAAATTGCGGAACGTATTCTATCACCATACTTAAAACTTTTCTAAGTAAAAACTATGTTTTTTGATTTATTTATTCACAGGCGGTCTTTTACTTTTAGGTCGCACTGCCGCCAAGCAATCATGCTTAGTCTAGCCGGATTAATTCTACCCGACGATTAACAGCGCTGCCTTGCTTAAGGTCATTCTCAGCGATTAATTGGCTAATAGATGGCAATATTGTCTATCGTTTACAACAATAGGCTTTAGCCTAACTCATAAGAACTACACGCAGAACTCATGCCATATTAATAATGCTCACCACACACCTGACTTAGCATGGGATTTATCGCAGTAGCGACTCAATCGAAAAGCAAAATTGAGTGCATTCATGGGCTATCGTTCCATTATAAAAAAACCACGCTTATTGGATGCTGAAGATAGCGCGATTAAAATAAGCCCGTTCTACTTTTTAACGAAAGGATTATTAAAATTTAATTGGAAATCTATTGGTTTAGTCTTTAAGTTGGTTGATAATAGCGCTCTTACTAAACTCACTTCTCACTTTAATGTCAACTCCTACTGGCAGTAAAACCAAGCTTTCCGCAATCACGCTAGCCGCGCTAGGCGTAGTATTTGGTGATATTGGTACTAGCCCGCTATACACCATCAAAGAAGTCTTTTCCGTAGGCGCACACCCGGTACCCCTCACCGAAGTCAATATGTACGGCATTTTATCGCTCATTGTTTGGGCGCTGATTGTGGTGGTATCAGTTAAATATGTGGCGTTTATTATGCGGGCAGATAACCGCGGAGAAGGCGGCATTATGGCGTTGTTGGCGCTAGCCAGTCACAACACTGCAGGCAACCCCAAAAAACAGCACACTATTATGCTGCTTGGTATTTTAGGGGCTTGTATGTTTTATGCTGATGGCATGATTACCCCGGCCATTTCAGTATTGTCAGCGGTTGAAGGTTTAGATCTTGCAGCGCCGATTCTGCACCCCTTGATATTGCCCGTCACCTTAATCGTGTTGTTTATTCTATTTTGGGCACAAAGCAAAGGCACCGCATTAGTGGGTGCTTTTTTTGGCCCCATCATGTTGCTCTGGTTTGGCACCTTGGCCGTGTTAGGCATATTGGGCATTATGCAAAACCCTACTATTCTGCATGCCATCAACCCTATGTATGCCTTTAGTTTTTTTGCAGCAAGCCCTTGGATAGCCTTTGTAGCGCTAGGTGCTGTGGTGCTGGCCGTTACTGGTGCTGAAGCTTTATATGCTGACATGGGCCATTTTGGGCGCTTCCCAATTCGTTTAGCTTGGTTTGGCTTGGTGCTACCCGCTTTAATCCTCAATTATTTTGGGCAAGGCGCATTGATACTGCAACACCCTGAAAGCATTAAAAATCCTTTTTACTTACTAGCGCCAGAATGGATGCTGTTCCCACTCATTATCTTAGCGACACTAGCGGCCGTCATTGCATCACAAGCGGTCATTACTGGCGCATTTTCAGTATCGCGCCAAGCCTTGCAATTAGGTTATTTGCCGCGCATGCATGTTGAGCACACTTCTGAGAGCGAAGAGGGTCAAATTTACATGCCACGCGTGAATTGGGGCTTAATGATAGGTGTCATGGTTTTGGTCCTGAGCTTTAAGTCTTCTGGAAACTTGGCTGCCGCTTATGGTATTGCAGTGACAGGTGACATGGTGATTACCACCTTGCTCGCGGGCATTGTGTTTCATCATATTTGGGGCTGGAGTAAAGCACGCACAGCAGCCTTGGTCACGCTATTTTTAATTGTTGATGTCGCATTTTTTAGCGCTAACGTGCTCAAGATACCAGATGGTGGATGGGCGCCATTAGTTATTGGCATAATAATTTTCACCTTAATGCTGACTTGGAAATCAGGTCGCGACATGCTCTACACCAAGCTTAGAAACGATGCTATGGCAATAGATCCTTTTATTGCCGCGATTGGTGCACATCCGCCCACACGCGTTTCTGGCACGGCTATATTCATGACCCCAAACCCAGATGGCGTGCCGCATGCTATGCTACACAACCTAAAACACAATAAAGTTTTACATGAAAAAATGGTGCTACTCACGGTTAAATTTTTAGATTTTCCGCATACCACTATTGAAGAACGCGTTTCAGTAGAAGATTTACCCTACGAATTTTATCGTGTGACTATTCGCTATGGATTTAAAGATGAACCTGATTTACCACGTGATTTAGCCATGTGTGCTGAGCTAGGCTTAATATTAGACGCCATGGACACTTCCTTTTTTGTGGGTAAAGAGATTCTCATCCCTAGCGGCAAAACTGGTATGGCTTTTTGGCGTAAAAAGATATTTATCGGTTTATTTAGAAGCGCTGAAACCATTACCAATCAATTCAAGCTCCCACCTAACCGTGTGGTCGAGCTAGGTTCGCAATTAAAAATTTAGCCTTCAGGCTAGCACAACACCAAATCTCGATTAGGTTAAGATAACTTTATTTGATTAGGGTAAAATGGCGTTTTCGCTTTTTTAGCCTTTTTTACGCTGTTTAATCTTGGAATATTATTTACCTCATTATGAATCCACTACAAAATATCATTGAAGCCGCATTTGAAGATCGCGCTAACATCAACCCAACCAATGCTGGCAAAGAATTAAAAGAGGCGATTGCCAGCATCATTGCAGACCTTGATTCAGGGACCTTACGCGTCGCTTCCCGCATAGGAAATACGCAAAATTGGGAAACGCATCAATGGTTAAAAAAAGCCGTACTACTGTCATTTCGTCTAGATGACAATGTGTTGCTAGAAGGCGGTTGCACCAAGTACTTTGATAAAGTACCGCCAAAATTTTCCCATTACACAGCACAAGATTTCAAAGCCGACGGCATTCGGGTCGTGCCAAACGCCATGGTGCGTCGCGGCTCATTTATTGGTAAAAATGCCGTGCTATTACCGTCATTCGTCAACATTGGTGCTTATGTCGGTGAAAATACCATGGTAGATGCATGGGCGACTGTTGGCTCATGCGCGCAAATTGGTAAAAACGTACATTTGAGCGGTGGCGTAGGTATTGGCGGCGTGTTAGAACCTGTGCAGGCAGGACCGACTATTATTGGCGACAACTGCTTTATCGGCGCACGTTCTGAAGTGGTTGAAGGCGTCATCGTCGAAGACAACTGCGTGATCTCTATGGGTGTTTACATTGGCCAATCCACCAAAATTTACGACCGTGAAACAGGTAGCGTCACCTACGGTCGCATTCCTGCTGGTTCAGTTGTGGTTTCAGGTAATTTGCCGTCTAAAGATGGCAGTTACAGCCTGTATTGCGCAGTCATCGTTAAGAAAGTAGATGAAAAGACGCTAGGTAAAGTGGGGATCAACGAATTACTGCGTGGAATTTAATAGTTACAGCGATTTAAACCGTTGATTTAAAGCCGCAACACTGTCGCAATTTCGTCAATGTTGTCTAAAAAGCGTAATGTGAATCGACTAAATATTGTGCTAAAAAAGCCGCCGATAAGCACTCTAGTGCTTGTGCGGATTTTTTACGCCTACCCAGCTTACGGCATGCTCTTTGCAATTATTGATTCATCTAACTTTAGTGCAATTGCCCAATCCGCTTGCGACCTAGGCAATTAAGTGAAAATGAACCATTACAATCTCAAATTAATTGCATTGTCGATGCTACTTGCTTGCTTCACCGTACTATTCACCTTCAGCTTAGTTGGAAAACTATACAAATCAGCCTCCAATGAAACACGGGGTGTCGTGCAAGCGGTGATTGAGCTTGCCCATGTGCTTGAATTAAATGTGGTCGCCGAGGGGGTTAAAACTGAGGCTCAGCGTAAAATTCTAACGGCGTTAGGCTGCGGCCAAATGCGAGGCCACTTAATCTCAAGGCCATTACTTGAAGCAAGACTCATTAAGCTGCTCAAAAATCTAAGTTTGCTTTTTGAATAAATGCGTATATTGGGCATTCCATACATTCCTAAAGCATAATTTCGGCACTTGTCAGTAATGCTGTTAAAATATCGTTTTAATTAAAACGATGACATGAAACGTCTATCGCACACCTTATTGTCATGCAGCTATTCGGCATCCCCAACTGTAGTACCGTAAAAAAAGCGCGTGACTGGCTGGCGCATCATGCTGTGGCTTACGAATTTCATGACTTCAAAAAAATTGGTGTTAACCATGCCTTACTTGAAAACTGGTTAGGTCAACTGCCTTGGGAAAAGCTCATCAATCGTACTGGCATGACTTGGCGCAACTTAAGCGAAGCTGAAAAATCCGCAGTCGTAGATCACCACTCTGCGCTTAAATTAATGCTAGAGAAATCCTCCGTCATCAAGCGCCCAGTACTGGTATCTGATGGCAAAATCGTATGCTTAGGATTTACTGAAGCAGCCTATAAAGAACAATTATGACAAACACAAGCACGCACAGCAAAACCTTAAGTCTAGCCATTGATTTGCTGACACGCCGCTCCAACACGCCTGAAGATGCGGGTTGCCAGGCGCTGATGATTGCTCGCCTAGCGCCGCTAGGTTTTAAAATTGAGCGTATGCGTTTTGGCAATGTGGATAATCTCTATGCCCGCCGTGGCACGGGTGGCCCATTATTAGTCTTTGCTGGCCATACTGATGTTGTGCCCACCGGTCCGCTAGAAAAATGGCATACGCCACCGTTTGAGCCCACCATTAAAGACGGTATGCTCTATGCGCGCGGTGCAGCTGACATGAAAACCTCGCTGGCGGCCTTTATTACCAGTATTGAGGAGTTTGTTGCTGAGCATCCCCAGCATGCAGGCTCTATCGGCTTACTCATTACCTCGGATGAAGAAGGCGTTGCGGTAGATGGCACCGTTAAAGTGGTTGAAGCATTAAGAGCACGCGGTGAATTTATTGATTACTGCATCGTGGGTGAACCTACCAGCAATAAAGTCGTTGGCGACATGATCAAAAATGGTAGACGCGGATCGCTTTCTGGCAAACTGACGGTTAAAGGCGTGCAAGGCCATATTGCTTATCCGCACCTGGTCAAAAATCCTATCCACTTGGTTGCTCCTGCCATTAAAGACATGGTAGAAACCATTTGGGATGCGGGTAATGAATATTTTCCGCCCACCTCATGGCAAATCAGCAATATGAATGGCGGCACTGGAGCAACCAATGTCGTGCCTGGCGAAGTTGAGCTTTTATTTAACTTCAGATACTGCGCTTTAGTGAACAATGCCGGCAGCACCGAAGCCGATTTAAAGCAACGTGTGCATGGCATTTTAGACGGTCACCAGCTGGATTATGATTTGGAATGGGAGCATTCTCCTTCCTATATCACCCCGCGCGGCAATTTAGTTGACGCCATTTCTGCAGCCATACAACACACTTACGGCGTAAGCCCCGAGTTATCGACCACTGGTGGCACCTCTGACGGCCGTTTTATCGCTGACATTTGTCCGCAAGTGATTGAGTTTGGTCCACTCAATGCGACCATTCACAAGCTCAATGAATGCGTGGCGGTAGCAGATATTGAGCCCCTCAAAGAAACTTACAAACTGACGATGGAAAAACTTCTAAAATAAGTCACAACTGACACAGAGTACACGGAGAAAATCTGTGGCAAACTCTGTGTACTCTGTGCACTCTGCGGCTAATCTTATGACGACGAATCAAACAACAACTGAACTCCACACCATCCGCGACTGGATACGCTACGCCGTTAGCCAGTTCGAGGCCTCGGACATCTTTTATGGTCACGGCACGGATAACGCCTATGATGAAGCTGTTTGGCTGATCATGAGCGCGCTACATTTACCGATGGACACACTCAATAACTTTTTAGAGGCCAGCTTAATGACAAGCGAGCGCGCCAAGCTTGCGCGCCTTATTGAACAGCGCATTAGCCAGCACACCCCAACGGCCTACTTGGTAAAAGAAGCTTGGCTACAAGGTCTTAAATTTTATGTTGATGAACGCGTACTGATTCCGCGCTCATTTATCGCAGAATTATTAAATAATGATCTAAGCCCTTGGATTGAATTTCCAGAAATGATAGAAAGTGCTGCCGATATTTGCACGGGTAGCGGTTGTTTAGGCATATTGCTGGCCAGCGCGTTTCCTAATGCCGCAATTGATGTCATCGATATTTCACAAGATGCAATTGATGTAGCCAATATTAATATCGCCAACTATGGCTTGGAGACGCAAATTACCGCTATTCAATCAGACATGTTTGCTGCGCTAAAAGGCAAAAAATACGACGTCATCATCAGCAATCCACCTTACGTTGATGCCCCGTCTATGGCGACATTACCCGCTGAATATCAGAATGAACCGCAACTTGCGCTAGGTAGCGGCGTTGCTGGCTTAGACCACACGCACACCATTCTGCGCGAGGCGGCCAAGCACTTAAACGATGATGGCATACTGATTGTTGAAATCGGTCACAATCGTGATGCCTTAGAAGCCGCTTATCCACACCTCGTATTTAATTGGCTGGAAATTTCATCCGGCACTGAATTCGTATTTTTACTCACTAAATCACAGTTACTCTAGGCAATTATATTTTGAACACCACCAACACCCTCACCTGGCAAGAAGCAGGCAAAACAAAAACCGGCGAATGGCACTCTGAAAATGATGCCCCCGTACCTAAAAAAGTACAAATTGCCGATGACACCATCAAAGCCGATGACGCTTATAAACTCTGTTGTGAGGGCACTGCCTTACTTTGGCGCGGCGACTTTCAAAATGCCAAGCACCTCATGCAAGCACTTTCACGCAGAATAGATCGCCCAAGAAAAAAACCAAAGAAAACTGGCGAAACCATGCTTGAAGTATTTCATTTACATCGCCAAGCGCAATCGCAAAAAGCCCGTATTTTGGGCATGCTCGTCATAGAGCTCAACGTAGGCTATCACATTAGCTTGCGCCGCGCACCAGATGTAAAAGCCGCTTGCGAGCACGCTTACGGCAAAAGCAGCCAAACCATAGTCGTGTCACTGCGTGAAATTTTAGGCTTAGTTGGCGCCTACGAGTGGAGTAAAAGCGGCGTTGATATTAGTGTGATTAACAATAAAATTTACCCAAGCTACGGCGTGTTCTCACCCATACGCGGTGAATACTTAGATTTGGTAGATGTCGCGCCCTTGCCTATTCCTTGCAACCTAGCGTTTGACATCGGCACCGGTACTGGAGTATTAGCTGCAGTACTCGCTAACCGCGGCGTGACCAAAATTATTGCGACCGACAACGCGCATCGTGCCTTAGATTGTGCGCTGAAAAATATTAATTTATTAAACCTAAAACCCAACGTTACTTTGCTAGAAGCCAATCTTTACCCAGCAGTCGAACACGGCAAGGCCGATTTAATTGTCTGTAACCCGCCGTGGTTACCTGCACACCCTAGCTCAGCACTAGAATCTGCAATTTATGATGAAAAAAGCCAAATGCTTAAAGGATTTTTAAACGGCTTGGCAGCTCATTTAAGCCCACACGGCGAAGGCTGGTTAATACTGTCAGACTTTGCTGAACACTTAGGCTTAAGAACCCGAGATGAGCTGCTGGGTTGGATAACCGCCGCCGGCTTAAAAGTGATTGATAGGACCGACACCAAGGCAAGGCATAGCAAAACCTTAGATGCTAGCGACCCGCTACATCTAGCACGCAAAGCTGAGGTGACCTCTTTGTGGCGATTAAGCAAGTTGCAATGAGTCGCTGAAGAAAATTGAGTTAATTATGTCGCACAAAGTTAGACATCTACTTGGTATTGCCAGCGTTGACCCTAGTGAGCACGCCATTGCCATCACTTGGGCACAGGACTGGAATGGCCAGCGCTTATGGTCGCACTTTGGATTCCAATACAATGGTACTTAGAGGAAACTGGCACCGTCAGTCTAACGACTGCCTGTTGGTTTGACTGGGCAATTTGGCTGGTATTTCTACTTCAGACGGTGCTTCTAACTTCACTGGTGCGCGATAAGTAGCGTTACTTAACTGCCAACTGAATGAACTTGGTGACTATTTTTACCGGCGTGCTGATGGAGTGGACCTACAGCCCATTAGTCGGCGTGCTACGTAATCTACGCTTGGTCATTATGCTGTTCTTACTCATGCGCCTATCTAACCGCATTCGCAGTCATTTGGGCATCATGACGTTAATCACCACGATTATCGTGGTGCTTGCAGGCATCATTATCAGCCAAGCCAACTCAACCCTGCGATTGGTTCCATCTGGGATGGTATGTGGTATTCATGGGTCACCATCTCACATACCGGTTACGGAGACATCGTCCAGAAGACCGCTACTGGACGTTTGGGGGGGCATTCTCATCTTTCTAGGGGTGGTATTAGCCACGGTTTTTACCGCCAGTTTATCCGCATTTCTTATTGGGGCGATGTGTGGAGAGTCGTGCGTGATGTCGAAAAGGCCGATAAAGAATCAGAATCGGTGATGTGAAAAAATAATGGCCAGGCTAGATCGCATCGAGCAACTGTTAGAAGAAAAACGCCCCTAATGCCAGCGCAGTGACTAGTTGGAATTAGGTGCTAAATACGCCCTCGATTGCGATCACTTTTCTTCTGCATGGCAGGCGCGGTTAAATCGCTAGACTGACGCACACGACGGTTCTCATTTTTTCTAGGGGCTGGCTTTTTCGCCACCTCTTTACGCGCCGCATCGGTTTTACCACGGTAAGGTCTAGCTTCACCCTCTGCCGCGGCGCGCGGCGGTCTATCTAGCGCGCTGATGCGCTGTCTACGTACTTTGGGCATAAATACGGTCGTGGCCTTTAATTTCTCTCGCTGGGTAAGCTGACGCAGCGGCGCACTAGGCACTGGCAAATCAGCCCACTCGAGCAAACCCACCACTTCTTTTTGCTCTAGCTTGAGCATGGTGCCGCGTTTTACGCGCGGTGGTAAGTTAACTGGTCCAAAGCGCACGCGCATCAAACGGCTAACTGGTAATTGAAAAGCCTCAAATAAGCGGCGTACCTCGCGGTTACGGCCTTCACGTAAAATAACTTGATACCAATGATTGGCACCTTCGCCGCCTTGCGCGGTAATGCTATCAAAATTAGCCGGGCCATCTTCTAGCTCTATGCCTTCTTTCAATTGCAACATTTGACCTTCAGTTAACTCGCCAAAAATACGTACTGCATACTCACGTTCCACTTCATAACGCGGATGCATAAAGCGATTAGCAAGCTCGCCTGAAGTGGTAAATATCAACAAGCCACTGGTATTCATGTCTAAACGACCAATGGCAATCCACTTAGCATTTTTCACTTTGGGTAACTTATCAAACACACTGACACGACCTTCTGGGTCGTCTTGGCTGACAATTTCACCTTCTGGCTTATGGTAAATCAATACCTGTGGCAGTTCGGCAACAAAAGGTAGTTTTAATGGGCGGCTATCTAAACGCACCACGTCAAACTGCGTCACACCTTGGCCAGTGGTGGCTGGCGCACCATTCACAGTCACACGACCACTGGCAATCAGCGCCTCCATATCACGGCGTGAGCCTAAGCCTGCCAGTGCTAATAACTTATGTAGTCGTTGGGTAGGCTCTGGCGCCGCATTTCCATCCACCGCTAATTTTGTGAAGCTGGTTTTTGGGCGGCGCGGTGTGGCCTGCGGATCGCGTTGCGTTTTAAAGGGACGTGCCATAGGGATAAACTATTGATTGTAAGCGCGTATTTTACCGCACTTCATGGAAATCACTCTAGTTTTAATCGATTAAAGAATATCTGCTTTTAGTTCACCTAATGTTTCATGATAAATGGTCACGTAAAGGCTCATTTAGGGCAGGGCTAAGCTTAAAATTGATCTCAATGAAAAATTAATTAACACTGAGGTTAAATTAGCGGCAATTATTAATGGATCTCACGATGCTATTATTGCTAAGGATTTGAATATGGTTATTACCGGCTGGAATGATGGTGCAGAACAAATTTTTGGCTACACCCCCAAGAGGCTATAGACCAATCAATCCAATTTATGATTCCTTCGCAACGCTTGGAGGAAGAATCAGCTATCTGAGCGCGAATATTACAAGGCGAACAGGTCGATCACTTTGAGACTGTGCGGTTATGCAAAGACGATAGACGCATTGATATCTCAATTAGCATTTCCTTACTTTGATTCGCACAGCAAGGTCATTGGCGGACAGTTTTATTAGCAAGATAACCACAATAAGGTTGCTTTGGTACTGAGACCAAGCTTCCCTGAAGTCAAAGTAGATATCGATAAAATTGAGCAGGTGGTTAAGTGCTACTTGAGTAACACCTATAAATACTCACCCGAGCATGACGAGGTCACCTTGTGGACGACTGAAGTATTGCATGATCAACAACGCAAGGTGCTCATAACTATTGAAGACCAAGGTCTAGGCATGACGCCTGAACAACTAGAGCGGGTATTTGAGAAGCTCTATCGCGCTGACCATCGGGGTTTAGACATAGCGATTATTAAGAGCAACATGGTGGCGCTGTGGTAATAGAGAGTGAATACGGTGTGAGTACTAAGGTAATGTTGTATTTGCCTGTGGGCTAAGCAACAAGACGCAGCAAGCCTGTAAGTCACGCCTGTAAATCTAATTGTGGGTCTTGTTGAACAAATTCTTCTATGGCAGGCAATTCAGACAAGGATCGTAAATTAAGATCATCTAAAAAGTGTTTGGTGGTGGCGTATAAGGACGGACGGCCCGGCACCTCACGCTGACCGACGACATCCACCCAGTCGCGCTCTTGTAGCTGCCGCATGACATTCGGATTGACGGTCACACCACGAATCTGTTCAATGTCGCCGCGCGTCACCGGTTGCTTATAAGCAATAATGGCTAAGGTTTCCATCACGGCTCGTGAATACTTAGCCTGTTTTTCAGGATTCAATCTTGCTAAAAATGGCGTGTACACTGACCGCGCTTGAAAGCGATAACCACTAGCCACATGCACCAGTTCCATCGTCCTAGCATCCCAATCTTGCTTGAGTTCATCGAGTAACATGCGCAAAGTAGCACGTTCCATACGCTCGGCAAATAAACGCGCCATCTCATCTAAAGACAGTGGCTCGTGCGCGGTTAATAACGCCGCTTCTAAGACATTCTTTAACTCGGCAATATGCTGTGTTTCAGTCATGGCTATGCATTTGCAGATAAATCGGTGAAAAAGGCGCTTGTTGCGTCATGCGTAATAAGCCTTCGCGGGCGAGTTCTAGTATCGCTAAAAAACACACCACCAGCTTTGGAATGCCATCTTGCGCAATATCAAACAAATCAGAGAACTCTACTAGCGTATCGGCTTTTAAGCGACGCAAAATAATGCTCATGTGTTCGCGCACTGAAAGTTCTGCACGACCGATTTTGTGATGCTGGTAATGGCTAGCGCGCTTAAGCACGTTGTGCCAAGCCTCAGCCAAGTCATCCAAGCTCACTTCTGGCGGGTTAATTTCACTGATATGTTGATAATACGCACTGGCAACGCTGATGTCTTCGCTTACCTTAGGCAGCTCATCAATCGCTTGTGCGGCTAATTTTATGGCCTCATACTCCATTAAGCGCCGCACCAACTCAGCTCTGGGGTCATCTTCAGATTCAACTTCGGCTGGTTTCGGTAGCAAAAAGCGTGATTTAATTTCAATTAACATGGCTGACATGAGCAAGTAATCACCCGCTAACTCTAGCTTGATAGCCTGCATTTTCTCTACATATAGCATGTATTGGCGGGTCAAATCCGCCATGGGAATGTCGAGAATATCAAGATTGTGTTTGCGAATTAAGTACAGCAACAAATCTAGCGGCCCTTCAAATGACTCAAGGTAAACCTCTAGCGCATCAGGCGGAATATAAAGGTCTTGTGGAAGCTCGGTAAAAGCTTGGCCTTTTATTTTTGCGTTGAACGGCGCTTCAATCACAATAAACTTAGCTGTAATTCAAACCCATGGCATCGCGCACATCACGCATGGTTTCACGCGCCAATTTACGGGCTTTTTCACAACCTTCAGCCACGATATTTTTAACCAAACTTGGATCTTCGGCATATTGTGCGGCACGCGCTTGTATGGGTTTCAACTCCGCCAAAACGCCCTCAATGACGGGACCTTTACATTCGATACAACCAATACCAGCGCTCTTACAACCGGCTTGCGCCCAATCTTGCGTGGCTTGATTAGAGTAAATTTGGTGTAATTGCCAGACTGGACATTTAGCCGGGTCGCCTGGGTCGGTGCGACGCACGCGCGCCGGGTCGGTTGGCATGGTTTTGATTTTTTTCGCCACCGTGTCCACATCTTCACGCATAGAGATGGTGTTGTTGTACGATTTAGACATTTTCTGGCCATCTAAACCCGGCATTTTTGAAGCTGGCGTGAGTTTATAATCAGGCTCTAGCAATATCATTTTTCCGCCGCCTTCTAGGTAGCCCAGCAAGCGCTCTTTATCGCCCATGCTCATGCCTTGTTGCTCTTCTATCATGGCACGCGCGGCATCTAAGGCCTCTTCATCACCACTTTGCTGATAGGCATTACGCATTTCTTCATACAATGCGCCGCGCTTACTGCCGAGTTTTTTAATGGCCGCTTTGGCTTTCTCTTCAAAACCTTTTTCTTTGCCATATATATGGTTAAAACGACGGGCGATTTCACGGGTAAACTCAATATGCGGGATTTGGTCTTCACCGACCGGCACTTGGGTGGCTTTGTAAATCAGAATATCCGCGCTTTGTAGCAAGGGATAACCCAAGAAGCCATAAGTCGACAAATCTTTATTGCTTAACTTTTCTTGTTGATCTTTATAGGTGGGCACACGCTCTAGCCAGCTCAGCGGTGTAATCATCGACAGCAAAGTGTGAAGCTCAGCATGCTCTGGCACGCGAGATTGGATAAAAATCGTGGCATTGGCTGGGTCTACCCCTGCCGCCAGCCAATCGATGACCATTTCCCACACGCTTTCTTCGATAATTTCTGGCGTGTCGTAATGCGTAGTGAGCGCATGCCAATCAGCAACAAAGAACAAGCACTCATGCTCGTGCTGAAGCTTAATCCAGTTTTTTAATACGCCGTTGTAATGCCCTAAATGCAAATTACCGGTAGGCCGCATGCCTGATAAAACGCGTTCAATTGCCATGAGATGAAAAACCTTAAATTCAGTAGGTTGTTATTATACAAACAAGCTTGTTAAATTAAGCTATTTATTAAGCCATAGACTAGATTAATAAAGGGGTCCAAAATTTTACTCAGCACCCCAGTAAACAATAGCGCCATTAAAATAATAAAGCCATAACGCTCTATTTGCGCAAAAGGCCTAGCCAAATACATAGGCAATAAACTCACCGCGATACGCCCGCCATCCAGTGGAGGCAAGGGTAACAGGTTCAACACCATCAACACAATATTAATACCAACACCTGCCTTAGCCATCAAGACCAGTGGCAAAGCAATGAATTCTGGCGCATCCATAGAGAATTTAATGGCAAATGCCCAAAAAATCGCCATCACAAAATTAGAAGCGGGCCCTGCGGCGGCCACCCATAACATGTCTTTTTTAGGATGTCGTAAGCGCCCAAAATCTACCGGCACCGGTTTGGCCCAGCCAAACAAGATACCGCCCAGTAATATCGTCATAGCTGGTAATAAAATGGTACCGAACAAATCAATATGCTTGATGGGGTTTAAGGTAATGCGCCCCGCATTGCATGCAGTCATATCACCAAAGTGTTTAGCCGCATAGCCATGCGCCGCCTCATGTACGGTAATCGCTAATAGCACCGGCGGTGCATAAATAATAATTTTTTGTATTAAAAATAATTCCATTGTTACTCTTTTAGAGGGTCAATAAGTTAGGGTTAGCTTAACCCAAATGGGCCTAAATCACCCAAGCCTGCACGAATTAAAACGGGCACATCTTCCGCTAAGTTAATCACCGAGCTTGCCCCAGCTGCGCAATGCCCCACATCAATCACTAAATCGACCAGATGCTCTAGCTTGTCGCGTATTTGCCACGCTTCACTAAGCGCGACGTCTTGCTCTGGCAGGTATAGCGTCATACTCAACAAAGGCGCCTCGATGGCTTCCAGTAGGGCTTGCACTACCGCATGTTGCGGCACACGCAAACCAACAGTGTTGCGCTTGGGATGTTGCAATTTACGCGGCACTTCTCGTGTGGCTTTTAAAATGAAGGTGTAAGCGCCCGGCGTGTTCGCTTTAAGTAGCCGAAACTGGCTATTACTCACAACCGCATAATTACCCAACTCGCTTAAATTTCGGCACACCAGTGTAAATAAATGTTGCTCATCCACGCCGCGAATTTTCCGTATGCGCGCTTGCGCATCGCCGTGACCAATCATACAACCTAAGGCATAGCCTGAATCGGTTGGGTAGGCAATGACACCGCCACTGCGCAAAATATCAGCGCTATGTACAATCAGGCGATGTTGCGGGTTATCTATATTGATATTAAAAAATTGTGACATGCTAAATTTTATTGATTCTTTTTATCGTCTACTCAAGTATTTTACAGTGCCAGTGAACTTAACTAAGCGCATTGGCTTCATGCAACGCTAGCTCAGGCCAATCTTGCCACACTGGCACGCAATTACTTGGCAACGCAGGCAAACGCCCCATTTCCATAAAACTAATCCCTTTACCATGATAATCAGAACCGAGTGAAGATTTTAGGCTAAATTGATGGGCCAGTTTGGCAAACTGTTGATACTGCGGTGGCGTATGGCTACCCGTCACCACTTCAATCGCAACGCCACCGTAACTTCTAAACGCAGACAAAAGCTCTAACATATTCACAGAACCTAATTCATAACGGCCCGGATGCGCGATCACCGCGCTGCCACCACTATCGGTAATTAGAGTAACCGCTTGCGCCAAATCCATCCACTGATGATCGACAAAGCCCGGCTTACCTTTAACTAAATATTTTTTAAATACCGTTTTGGTATCTTTGGCATAGCCGTTTTCTACTAAAAATCGTGCAAAATGCACCCGCGTGATAATGCTTTGCTTGGCAATCGCTTTTGCGCCTTCATAAGCATGAGCAATACCGGCTTTAGCTAGGCTCTCACCCATCTGTTGTGCGCGTAAATCACGGGCTAAGCGCACTTCAAGCAGCGCCGCCTTTAAGGCAACATTTTCTGGATTTACTTTTAAACCGACAATATGTAAGGTGCGTTTTTTCCAAGTCACCGAGATTTCAACACCATCGACCAGTTGTATATTGTGCTTAACCGCCGCGACTCTTGCCGCCTGCAAACCGCTCACGTCATCATGATCAGTCAGTGCTAGCACGCCAACGCCATGCATAGCGGCGTGTGCCACCAATTCAGCCGGGCTTAAAAGGCCATCAGATATATTGGAGTGCGCATGTAAATCAAAAATTAAAGTCATAAAATCAATACTTAAAGAGGGCTGGTAGAAATGAATGTGGCTTGAAAAATACGTCTTGCGACACAGCATCAATCATAGCAAAATAACGACTTACGCTAAAGCGTTGTTAATGATTGTTTTTTGAACCTAAGCCCCACTTTGAAAGCGACCAAGTCCAAGCCATGAATAAGTTTTTGTTTGACCTGTTTCCCGTTATTTTGTTTTTTATCGCATTCAAATTTTTTGGTATTTTTACTGCCACCGCTGTCGCCATTGTCGCCACCATTATCCAAATTATCTACAGTAAAATTCGTCACGGCAAAGTAGAAAAAATGCTCATTGTGAGCGGCGTCATCATCAGCGTGCTTGGTGGCGTGACTTTAATTCTGCACGATAAAACCTACATCATGTGGAAGCCCACCGTTTTATATTGGGTATTAGCCCTTGTCTTACTGATCTCCAACCTATTTTTTAAGAAAAATTATATTCAACCGATGATGGCGAAAATGATAGAGGCACCCACCGCCATTTGGAATAAACTCAATTTTGCGTGGGTGATTTTTCTGGTCTTATTAGGCGTACTTAACCTCTA
>SHXQ01000009.1 GCA_009693255.1 Methylotenera sp.
ATTTAAAGCTTAATCTTCAATACCTAACTCCTGAATTTTACGCGTAAGGGTATTGCGCCCCATGCCTAACTGATTGGCCGCTTCAATGCGACGGCCATGGGTATGCTCTAAGGCTTTAACAATTAAAATACGCTCAAAAATTTGCATGCGTGTTTCTAATACGTTTTTCTCTCCCCGATTAAGGGCATCCGCCACTTCGCCCGCCAATGCCTCTTGCCACGACATCGCCGCGCTAGATTTGCTACTATCTTCTTTAAGCTCAGGCGGTAAATCGGCAATATCAATATTTTGCCCAGGCGCCATCACCGTCAGCCAGTGGCAGACATTTTCTAGCTGACGGACATTACCGCTCCAATTGACCGCGCTTAAATATTGCAAGGCGGCGGCGGACGGTTGTTTGGTTTCTACGCCAAGTTCTGAGGCGCTACGCAGTAAAAAGTGCTTGATGAGTAAGGGAATATCTTCACGGCGCTCACGTAGTGCGGGTAAGCGCAGTCTAATCACGTTCAGGCGGTGAAATAAGTCTTCACGGAACAGGCCCAATTTCACGCGCTCTTCAAGGTCTTGATGGGTGGCGGCAATAATGCGTACATTCACTTTAATGGGCTGATGACCGCCGACGCGGTAAAACTGACCATCACTGAGTACACGCAGTAATCTGGTTTGCAGATCAGCCGGCATATCACCAATTTCATCTAAAAACAGTGTGCCAGTATCGGCTTGCTCAAAACGGCCGCGCCTAGTCGCCTGTGCACCCGTAAAAGCACCACGCTCATGGCCAAATAATTCAGACTCCAACAAGTCTTTTGGTATTGCTGCGGTATTAATGGCAATAAAAGGTTTATCACCACGCGGACTATGGCGGTGCAGGGCGCTAGCGACCAGCTCTTTACCGCTGCCAGATTCGCCATTGATCAGTACGGTAGCATGTGAGCGACTTAAGCGGCCTATGGCCCTAAAAACCTCTTGCATGGCCGGTGCTTGACCGATGATATCAGGGGTTTCTTCCGCGATAACCTTTTCAGCATATTGTCTGGTACTTTCTTCTACCGCACGCTTAATCACATCAATCGCTTGGTCCACATCAAACGGTTTAGCTAGATACTCAAACGCACCACCCTGAAAAGCCGCCACCGCACTTTCTAAATCTGAATAGGCGGTCATGATGATAACCGGAATATCCGGATATTTTTGTTTGATTTCCGCCAGAAAATCTAAGCCAGAGCCATTGGGCATGCGAATATCACTCACCGCCACTTGTGGCTGCTCATGCGCTAACGCATTGAGCGCCTCGGCCACCGAGGCAAATGTTTTAAACTCAAGATCAGTGCGCGAAAGGGCTTTTTCAAACACCCAGCGGATAGATTTGTCGTCGTCAATAATCCAAATTGGTTTCATACGGCTCTCAATATTTAAAATAGTGCTTATTCGCGGTCACAGGCCGCTCCTACAGTACGTGCGGTCTGTCGCCAATTTAATGCTTCAATACCGCCGGTTTAATGGCGCTAGTTTCAATCGGCAATAAAATAGTAAAGCAGGTGCTACCGGGTTTGCTTTCACATTCCACCATGCCATGATGCTGAGTAATAAAAGTTTGCGCTAAGGTCAGCCCTAAGCCAGTACCACCCTCACTGCCTGACACCAAAGGGTAAAAAATACGCTCACGAATATCGGCCGGAATACCTGGCCCGTTATCCATAATTTCTAATTTAATGGCAACGCGATAGCGTTTTCTGGCTAAGGTCACTTGCCGTTCTGCACGCGTTCTAAAAGTCAGCTGACTACCCAGCGTATTGTTTGCCTGCATGGCTTGCACGGCGTTACGGGCGATATTCAGCACCGCTTGTATGAGTTTCTCGCGGTCACCAATGATTTCTGGTAAGCTTAAATCATAATCACGTTTAATCAATACCGCTTTGGGTGATTCGGCCAGCAGTAGGCTACGCACCCGCTCTAACACTTCATGAATATTTGTCGGTTGATACTTGGGCGCACGATGCGGGATGAGCAATCTATCCATGAGGGATTGCAGGCGATCGGCCTCTTTAATAATCACTTGGGTATATTCACGCAAGCTGGGCGAGGGTAGTTCGTGTTCTAGCAGTTGCGCGGCACCGCGTAAGCCACCCAGCGGGTTGCGTATTTCATGCGCCAGATTACGCAGTAGTTCGGCGTTGGCTTGTTGCTGAATGAGCATGCGCTCTTCACGGGCAATACGCAGCTGTGCATCCATCTGCTGAAACTCTAAAATTAAACAGGCATTAGGCGAATCTATTGGCGTAACGGTACAGGTGACGGCAAAGGATTGATGTCGGTGCGTGCTAATGAGAAATTCGTGCTCGCGAAAAGGGCTTTGTTGCTGGATTGAATTTTTAACGGCGAACATTAAGATTTCGCAATGCGGGAAAATGTCATCAATCAACATGCCAGTCACATGCGTAGCACTGAATGCAAAGATAATTTCAGCGCCAGGATTAATGTACACCACACGACGATCATTATCGAGCAAGATAATCGCCGTGGCTAGATATTCTAGTCCGGAGAATTGATTGGGCGTAGGCTGAACCATGCAATTTTAACCATAGTAATATTGAATTTAGTGTTTATAGCAAAGAGTTTTCTAAGATCATACTATGAATAAAGCAAAAGTTAGACCAACTTTGGCGTGTGGATAATCTGCTTCAGCAGCTTATTCCATGGACAGGCCCTTCACGACCCTATTACTTAAATGGAGTCAGTTAGATTAACGCAGATTATCCAGCTCTTTTTGTAATAATTTAATATTATTTTCATAACCATCGACATCGGCTTGTAAGCTTTTTATTTTTTCATCAAATTTAGCGACATTACGAAAGGTTGAGGTGCTGCCATTGCTATTTTTTATGCAGAATTTCGGGGTTGGCGGCACCTTCTGCGTAAGTATTTTTGGCTTGCTCTAAGCTGGCTTTTTCAGCATCCAGCTCGCTTTGCAAAATATCTTGACGCTTAGCATCGCGCTTATTTTGCGTTTTTTTATCTACTTTAGGAAAGCCCCCAGGCGTGGCTACGCGTCTATTGACGCTACTGCCTTAGCGCGATCATTTGAAATAGTGTTGGCGTCTGGATTAAGCGCTAAGCGCGTGGCGTCTGTTGTTTTGATATTAGAATAAGTAATGCGGCCATCTGCATCCACGCGTTTATATATTTCGGCGTAGGCATTGCTCGCAAACGCGGCAAGCATAATGACCAATAAGGCTAAATTATTTTTCATGTTTATAGTTTAGTGGAGTTAGTCATCTTAGGCAACGTCGTTAGTCTCGCTGAACTTAAGCGAAGCTTGACAGCAATAGGGCCAACACAAAGTAGAAAAGGGCGAATAATCGCCCTTTTCTACTTTTCAGCAATGAATTACTACACTTACTTCACTAGCATGAGTAGTACAAACCAAACTCAGCTGGATGTGGTGTCATGCGCAATTTGTTGACTTCTTCCATCTTAAGCGCGATGTAGCTATCAATCCAATCTTCAGTAAATACACCACCGCGTGTTAAGAACTCACGATCTTTATCTAGATGCTCCAGCGCCTCTTCTAATGAAGCGCATACCGTTGGAATCAATGCATCTTCTTCTGGTGGTAGATGATACAAGTCTTTTGTTGCTGGCTCACCTGGGTGAATCTTGTTTTGTACGCCATCTAGACCAGCCATCATCAACGCGCTGAATGCCAAGTATGGGTTAGCAATAGGATCTGGGAAGCGCGCTTCAACACGGCGTGCTTTGTCAGAATGCACAAACGGGATACGGATAGCAGCAGAACGGTTTTTAGCTGAGTAAGCTAATTTAACTGGTGCTTCAAAGTGCGGCACCAAGCGTTTGTAAGAGTTAGTCCCTGGGTTAGTAATCGCATTCAATGCTTTAGCGTGTTTGATAATACCGCCAATGTAGTAAAGCGCAAAATCACTTAGACCCGCATAACCATTACCTGCAAACAAGTTTTTACCATCTTTCCAGATTGATTGGTGTACATGCATGCCAGAACCGTTATCACCCGCAAATGGTTTAGGCATGAAAGTTGCCGTTTTTCCATAGGCATGCGCAGTATTTAATACCACGTATTTAAGGATTTGCGTCCAGTCAGCACGCTTAGTTAAGGTGTTGAATTGCGTACCAATTTCACATTGACCGGCAGTCGCCACTTCATGGTGATGCACTTCTACAGGTACGCCCATGGCTTCTAGTGTGATACACATGGCTGAACGTACGTCTTGTAATGAATCGACTGGTGGCACTGGGAAATAGCCGCCTTTAACCCCTGGGCGATGACCCGTGTTGCCGCCTTCAAACTTTTCACCTGAAGACCAAGCCGCTTCTTCTGAATTGATGCGTACTGAGCAACCGCTCATGTCTACAGACCAGTTAATAGAATCAAAAATGAAGAACTCTGGCTCAGGACCAAAGTATGCAGTATCACCGATACCGCTTGATTTTAAGTAAGCTTCGGCACGTTTAGCCAAGCTACGTGGGCAACGGTCATAACCTTTACCGTCTGTTGGGTCTACCACATCGCAAGTTAAAATCAGTGTAGGCTCGTCCATAAATGGATCGATATTCGCTGTGGATGCATCAGGCATCAATTGCATGTCAGAGGCTTGAATGCCTTTCCAACCGCTGATAGAAGAGCCGTCAAACGCATGGCCTTCGGTAAATTTTTCTTCATTAAAGTGAGAAACCGGCACAGTGACGTGCTGTTCTTTACCGCGAGTATCAGTAAAACGAAAATCAACAAATTTAATGTCGTTTTCTTTTACCATTTTCATTACATTAGCCACTGACATCAAAATCTCCTAAGTGTGGTATGGATTTAAGATAAAATTATTCGATAAGACTGTTAAAAAAAGTTAACTATATTCAACGCATAAGACTAGCAGAAAACGTGCTATTTTGAAAAGACTAAACAGCAGCTATTTTACTGTCACTAGAAAATATCACCAAGTTTAAAGCCCCGTATAGGTGCAATAGACCTAGTTTACGCCCCATTATAGTGCGTATATTTATCAAGTTCTAAGTACGGCGTTATTTTTCCGCTTTTACGGCTATAATTTATCTACTACAGTAAACCTTAAATTAAAGCCTTGCTGGTTGTCTGTATTGACTACAGACAACCCTTTAAAGTAAGGTCTTTGCATCAAGGTATTCTAGAAAAGGCGCATCATGAGTGATCAACATAAAATTTTTCAATTAGCGCAGCAACGTAGCGTAGAAAATAGTTTGCCTTACGCTGGCGCTATGACGCCACATGAAGCCTTTACTATTTTGCAAGAACATCCACTAGTTGTGCTGGTGGATGTGCGCTCACAAGCAGAATTAGAGTTGGTGGGACGGATTCCCAACGCAATCAATATTGAGTGGGCCTTTTATCCAGGCATGGTCAAAAACACGCAGTTTGCCGAACAATTGACCGCTGCAGTGGATAAAAACCTCAGCCTCATCTTTATGTGCCGTACCGGTGGGCGCTCGCATAATGCCGCCGTAGCGGCACAGCAACTGGGGTATAGCCGCGCCTATAATATGCTAGAAGGTTTTGAGGGCGAGGCCAATGCGCTTAAGCAGCGCACCCGCATGAATGGCTGGAAGCATGCCGACCTGCCTTGGACTAATTAGCCTATGTCTGACCAATACGCTGTCATCGGCAACCCGATTGCACATAGCAAATCGCCTTTGATTCATGCGGCGTTTGCCAAACAAACCCAACAAGCGATGCACTACGAAGCGCTATTAGCGCCGCTAGATGGCTTTGCCGCGACCGTGCAGGCCTTGATTGAGCAAGGCTACAAAGGCGTTAACGTGACCGTGCCGTTCAAGTTTGAAGCCTTTCAACTGGCCAACCAACATTCAGCACGGGCTATCGCCGCCGGCGCAGCGAACACCTTAAGCTTTAATGCGCAAGGCATCGTGGCGGACAATACCGATGGTGCTGGTATAGTGCGTGACATTGAACAGAATCTAGGGCGTAGCATCGCTGGCAAACGCGTATTGCTGATAGGTGCAGGTGGCGCTGCTGGAGGGGTGCTACAGCCCCTATTGGCTGCCAAGCCAAGCACGCTAGTGATTAGCAATCGTAGCCTAGATAAGGCACAGCGTATGGTCAAAAAAGAGGCGCAGTCGCAGATCAAACTGCAGGCTTGCAGGTTTGAAGATTTAAAGCAACAAACCTTTGACATAATCATCAACGCCACTTCCGCCGGCTTAACTGATAGCCCCCTAGCTATTCCTAACAGCATTTTTGCGCAAAATTGTTTGGCTTACGACATGATGTACGGCCGCGAAACGCCGTTTATGCGGCAAGCCAAAGACCATGGCGCACAAGTGGCCGATGGCTTGGGCATGTTAGTTGAACAAGCCGCTGAAGCTTTTTTCATATGGCGCGATATCAGGCCAACAACGCAAGCAGTGATGCAGCACATTAGAACCCATGAAAAACTGGCTACTCAATAACAAGCGCGGCGCGGCGCCATTAAGCCTTGGCGGCTACATGACCCGTGGCTTGGTGGTGTTTTTTATGCTACTTTTTGCCTATCAACTTTGGATATTTTTACATATTTGCTGGTGGATTAATTTCAACCCGTCTTCCAGCGCCTTTATGGAAGATCGCTTAGACATTATTCAAGAAAGAAAACCCGATGCTGAGTTGAAACATAAGTGGGTGGATTACGCAAAAATTTCTAACAATCTAAAACGCGCGGTGATTGCTAGTGAAGACGCCAAATTTTTAGATCACGAAGGCTTTGATTGGGAGGGCATAGAAAAAGCCTACAAAAAAAATCTTAAAAAAGGCAAAATCGTGGCGGGCGGCTCAACCATTAGCCAGCAATTGGCGAAGAATCTGTTTTTGTCTACCAAGCGCACGCCTTGGCGCAAAGGTGAAGAAGCGCTAATCACCGTGATGTTAGAAAACATCCTGAGTAAAAAACGTATTTTAGAGATTTACTTAAATATCATTGAATGGGGCAACGGCGTGTTTGGTGCCGAAGCGGCAGCACGTCATTATTACAAAACCAGCGCCGCTAATTTAAGTGGTGGCCAGGCGGCAAAGTTGGCGGCGATGATTCCCAACCCGCGCTTTTACGACAAACACAGCTACACCAACTACCTAGATCGCCGCACCGCCACGATACAAGCCAGAATGTACCAAGTGGCCGTGCCGAGGTAAGCGCAAAGTTTTTCAGCTTATGCTGACAACATGGCTTTTAAATAGTTAGCCGTGTAACTCTCGGTGCTGAGCGCCACTTGCTCAGGGGTGCCTTCGGCGATAATCATACCGCCTCCATCGCCACCTTCTGGCCCCATATCCACTATCCAATCAGCCGTTTTAATGACGTCTAGGTTATGCTCAATAATGACGATGGTATTGCCGGCATCGCGTAAGCGATGAATCACATCTAACAATAATTGAATGTCGGCAAAGTGCAGGCCAGTAGTCGGCTCATCTAAAATATAGAGCGTGCGCCCCGTGTCACGCTTGCTGAGCTCTAGCGCCAACTTAACACGTTGCGCTTCACCACCGGATAACGTCGTCGCACTTTGTCCGAGCGTAATGTACCCTAAGCCCACATCGAGCAAGGTTTTAAGCTTACGCGAAATGACCGGTTGCGCGCTAAAAAAAGTATGCGCTTGCTCTACCGTCATCTCTAATACTTCGCGGATATTTTTACCCTTAAACTGAATTTCTAAAGTTTCACGGTTGTAGCGGTGACCTTTACAGGCATCACACGGCACATACACATCGGGTAAAAAGTGCATTTCTACACGTATCACGCCATCGCCTTGACAAGCTTCGCAGCGCCCCCCTTTGACGTTGAATGAATAGCGGCCTGGGCCATAACCACGCACGCGACTTTCTGGCACACCGGCAAATAAATCGCGAATCGGTGTAAATAAACCGGTGTAGGTGGCTGGGTTTGATCTAGGCGTGCGGCCGATGGGGCTTTGGTCTACATCAACCACTTTATCAAAAAATGCTAAGCCATCTATCTCACCAAATGGGGCGGGTTCGGTACTGCTGCCATATAAGTGTTGCGACACCACACGATATAGCGTGTCATTAATCAGGGTAGATTTACCGCTGCCAGACACGCCAGTGATACAGCTTAATAAACCTACCGGCAATTTAAGCGTGACATCTTTTAAATTGTTCCCCGTAGCGTTGCTCATTTTTAGCCAGCGCGCAGGGTCAGGTGTAGTGCGTTTTTTGTTATATATAATTTGTTTTTTTCCACTCAAATACTCACCAGTCAAAGAATTTGGATTGGCTAACACTTCGGCGGGCGTACCTTGCGCCACAATTTGCCCACCATGCTCACCCGCCCCTGGGCCAATATCAATCACATAATCGGCGGCTAAAATGGCATCATGATCATGCTCCACCACAATCACACTATTACCAATATCGCGTAAGCGTTTAAGCGTTTCTAATAAGCGATCATTGTCCCGCTGATGCAAGCCTATCGACGGCTCATCCAGCACATACATCACGCCAGTTAAACCGCTGCCAATTTGGCTAGCCAAACGGATACGCTGCGCTTCACCACCAGACAAGGTTTCTGCAGAGCGCGAAAGGGATAAATATTCCAACCCTACATTGGTTAAAAATTTAAGCCGGTTACCAATCTCTTTGACAATCTTATCGGCAATAGCCAATTTAGCACCAGTTAATTCAAGCGATTCGAAGAAAGTAAGCGCTAACTTTAGAGGCACTTCACAGACTTCATGAATGTTTTTATTGCCCACCTTGACATGGCGTGCTTCTTTGCGTAAACGCGTGCCACCACAATCTGGGCAGCTTTGCGAATTCAAATATTTTGCCAATTCTTCACGCACGGTTTGTGAATCTGTTTCGTGATAACGGCGTTTGAGGTTATTTAAAATACCTTCAAAGGAATGGGTTTTTTCAAAGAAAGTGCCACGCTCATTCAAATATTTAAACAGCATTTCCTCTTTACCGCTACCATTGAGCAACACTTCTTGAATGTACTCAGGCAGTTTTTCAAAGGCCGTATCTAGGTCAAAGTTATAGTGCGTGGCGATACTTGCCAGCATTTGAAAATAAAATTGATTACGCCTGTCCCAGCCCTTAATCGCACCCGCAGCTAATGACAAATGAGGAAAGGCAACGACGCGCTTAGGATCGAAAAAGTTAATATTTCCCAAGCCATCACAGGTCGGACAAGCCCCCATGGGATTGTTAAATGAGAATAAGCGTGGCTCAAGTTCGGCTAATGAGTACTCGCAAACAGGGCAAGAAAACTTAGCTGAAAACATATGCTCTTTGTTGGTATCCATTTCTACGGCTATAGCCTTGCCCTCGGCTAAACGCAAGGCGGTTTCAAATGACTCGGCAATACGCTGCTTCATGTCCGGCCTAACTTTGACGCGGTCAACCACGACCTCTACGCTATGCTTAGTCGTTTTTGCAAGTTGTGGCAGCGCATCTACCTCATAAATCTTGCCATCGATGCGTAAGCGTACAAAGCCTTGCGCCTTGAGTTCGTCAAATAAATCAAGCTGCTCGCCTTTGCGATTACTGACTACTGGCGCCAATATCATGAGCTTGGTCTCTTCGGGGAGCGACAATACATGGTCGACCATCTGGCTAACCGTTTGCGCCTCCAGTTTAATGCCATGCTCTGGACATTCTGGATCGCCAGCGCGGGCGTACAACAGGCGTAAATAGTCGTGAATTTCAGTCACCGTACCCACGGTAGAACGCGGGTTGTGTGAGGTGGATTTTTGCTCAATCGAAATTGCTGGCGATAAGCCCTCAATCAAGTCAACATCCGGTTTATCCATACGCGCTAAAAACTGCCGCGCATAAGCCGATAGCGATTCCACATAGCGCCGCTGGCCTTCTGCATACAAGGTATCAAAGGCGAGCGAAGACTTGCCTGAGCCAGACAAGCCAGTAATCACCACCAACTGATTGCGGGGAATATCGAGCGAGATATTCTTTAAATTGTGCGTGCGTGCGCCGCGTATTTTTATGAATTCCATCATGCTTTTACTAAAGACTCAGTTAATTTTTGGGCAACCTGCTAATATACCTACTTTTACAAAATTAGCTTATACAATTTACATGTCAGCAACAAAAAACCAGCCCGGTGGCCTTTTTACAGACACTGCAACGCATCAAATGACGTCACGTACTAAAACGATCTCATTAGACAAAATGACCCCTATTGAATTACGTGCCACCACCAGTTTGGCGGCTATTTATGGCCTGCGTATGTTTGGCATGTTTTCTATCTTGCCCATTTTTGCAATTTACGCCGCATCCTTCCCTGAACATCCAAGCCCATTAATGATTGGTCTTGCCTTGGGCGCGTACGGCTTAACCCAAGCCCTGTTTCAGCTTCCTTTTGGCATGGCGTCAGATCGATTTGGGCGCAAGCCTATGATCTACTTAGGTCTGGCAATTTTTGCCGTGGGTAGCATGATGGCAGCGCTCGCCATGAATATAGAAGGCATGATTATTGGCCGCGCCATTCAGGGGGCGGGGGCAGTTTCTGCGGTGGTCACCGCCTTACTCGCCGATTTAACCCGCGATGAAAATCGCACCAAAGCCATGGCCACCATAGGTGCCACCATTGGCATTGCTTTTGCAGTCTCACTGGTGGGCGGCCCTTTACTTAATCAGTGGATAGGCGTGCCTGGCATATTTGTCATGACCGCATTTTTAACCTTAGCCGCTATCGCTGTGGTGAAGTTTGTGGTGCCAGACCCTGTGCACAGCCACTACCATTCAGATGCAAGTGCCGCACCAGCCAAGCTCAAAGACGTCCTTAAAAATACTCAGCTATTACGCTTAAATTACGGGATATTTGCTTTACATGCCGCACAAATGGCGATGTTCGTCGTGGTGCCATTTGCCATCACCCAATCAAGCACTCTGGATGTTAACCAACATTGGACAATTTATTTACCAGTGTTATTGGCGTCTTTTGCATTGATGTTGCCGGCCATTATTTATGCTGAAAAACAGGCCAAAATGAAGCAGGTGTTTGTTGGTGCGGTGGCGACCATGTTGTTAGCACAACTGGTTTTTGCCATTTCTATTCACCATTTTTGGGGCATCGTGTTTTCACTGACTTTATACTTTATTGCGTTTAACGTACTAGAAGCTTCACTCCCCTCCATCATTAGTAAAATGTCGCCAGCCGCGGCCAAGGGCACGGCCATGGGCGTTTATAATACCGCGCAATCGCTAGGCATATTTGTCGGCGGTGCCGTGGGCGGCTATTTATCGCACCGCCTAGGCTTTGCCAGTGTCTTTATTTTTTGTAGCGTAATGATGCTTTTATGGCTAATATTAGCCTATTCAATGCAAGCGCCACCGGCAGTTAAAACTAAGATGTACAGCTTAGATGAAACAGCCGCTGAACTCACTGCCGATCAGGCACGCAAGCTAAAAAGTAAGCTGAGCAAGCTGGCTGGGGTACTAGAAGCGGTGGTATTGCCGCAAGAGCGTACGGTAATTTTAAAAGTAGATACAAAAATATATCACATGCACACTTGGGACGAAACCAAAGTGCACCAACTGTTGAGGGAATAAAAAATGGCATCAGTAAATAAATGTATTTTCATTGGTAATTTAGGTCGCGATCCAGAAATGCGTTATACGGCAAGTGGCGATCCAATTGCTAACTTTTCTATTGCTTGTACGGATCGTTTTAAAAGTAAAACTGGTGAAAAGCAGGAAAGAACTGAATGGGTTCGTATCGTAATTTTTGGCAAACTTGCAGCAATAGCCGGTGAGTATCTCAAAAAGGGTAGTTCCGTTTATGTGGAAGGTCGAATGCAAACAAATAAGTGGAAAAATAAAGAAGGTCAAGATCAGTACACAACAGAAATTGTAGTTGATCAAATGCAGATGTTAGGTGGTCGTGATGGTGCTGGACCAAACGCTAGTTACGATGGCGGCATGGACCAAAGCAGCGGTAGTGATGACTATAACCAAGCGCCTGCCAGCCAAGCACCAGCAAAACCAGCCGCATCAGCGGCAAAACCCGTCGCTAGCGCTACAAGCTTTGATGATTTTGAGGACGACATTCCGTTCTGAAAGTCACCTGCGACAGTAATGTAAATTATTAAATTGGATTCCCGTTTTCACGGGAATGACAATAGCTATGGCCATGTCACTGCAATGGATTTAGGTTTTCTCTGTGACTCCGTGTCTTTGTGGTGAGGTTAAAAAGACTTTCGCGGCAAGACGCCGTTCCAAAAAAACTAACTATCATAAGCTTCATGGCCTGCAGTATGGTTACTGGTATATTGGGCGGATTATCGACTATAATTCAATCCAATTCCCTTTAAACGGTAACGACTTATGACCCCTCATTCCGACCTTTCTAAGCTGTTCTCAGACCTTAGTGTTTCTCGACAAAAATATCGTTTGGGGCAGCGTCAAGTAGCCACCATCGTCATCGGTGCATTGATTGTTATTATCGCTATTTGGTTTAACAAAGACCACGCACCAGGCCCTGCTAACAAGCCGGTGTCAGCCAAGTCAGATGACACGCTAGCTGGTGTGACACCTGTCGTCGTCGCACCAGTGCGTCACGCTAGTTTTGACATCAACTTATTAGCCATCGGCACGGTGACGCCGCTAAACGCGGTCGAGGTTTACGGTCGGGTGGATGGCCAGATTACCAGCATCGATTTCAAAGAAGGGCAAATGGTCAAAGCAGGAGATCTATTGGCTAAAATAGACCCACGCCCATTTGAGGTGCAACTTACGCTTGCCACCGGGCAATTGGCGCGCGACCAAGCATTGCTGGATAACGCGCAGGCTGATCTTGCGCGCTACCGCACATTGCTCACACAGGACTCGATTTCACGTCAACAGGTTGACACACAAGAGGCGCTAGTGCGCCAATATAAGGCGGTCACACAGGCTGATCAGGGTGGCATCGACAATGCAAAACTACAACTCTCGCATACTAAAATCATCGCGCCTATCAGTGGTCGCGTCGGTCTGCGGCAGATAGATTCAGGCAATATGGTGCGCGCCTCAGGCAGCAAAGGTATTGTGGTCATTACACAGTTGCAGCCGATTGCCGTGGTGTTTACCGCCCCAGAAGATGCCCTACCGCAAGTGATGAAACTACTGGGTTCAGCGCGCATTCCCGTCAATGCTTATGACCGTAGCCAACTACAAAATCTCGGCAAAGGTTTTTTGCTAGCGGCTGACAATAAAATTGACCCGGCAACGGGCACCATTAAACTCAAAGCAGAATTCTCCAATGCCGATGGCGCACTATTTGCCAACCAGTTTGTTAATGTGAAAATGCCCATTGAGACCTTACCCAAAGCCATGTTGGTGCCCACGTCAGCAATCCAACGCGGCTCAGTGGGCACCTTCGTCTATGTGGTTAAGGATAATCAAACGGTGGTGGTGACGCCCGTCAAAATCGGCCCCTCACAAGGGGAGGTCACCGTGATCAATAGCGGTGTGGCGACGGGCAGTATGGTGGTGGTTGATGGCGCTGATAGGCTACGCGAAGGGGCGAAGATTAAAGCGATTGTGCGTGACACGCCTATTGCCGCGGCAAGTCATAGCGCGCGTACAGGTGCTAAAGCCCGTTCACAAGGACTAGACCCGCTCATCTGGTCGCGTGATCTTAGCTCAAGGCCAGCAACCTAATTTGCACATGAATCTTTCGCGTCCGTTCATTTCTAGACCAGTAGCGACATCGCTACTGATGGTGGCGATTCTGCTGGTTGGCTTATTTGCTTACCGCGTCATCCCCGTCTCCGCCTTACCTCAATTTGATTACCCAACGATACAAGTCGTGACCTTGTATCCGGGGGCAAGCCCTGAGGTGGTGACCTCGACCATCACCGCGCCGCTAGAACGACAATTCGGCAGAATGCCAGGATTGAAACAAATGTCTTCGACTAGCTCGGACGGCGCTTCGATTATTACATTGCAATTTAGCCTAGAGTTAGCGCTGGATGTAGCCGAGCAAGATGTGCAGGCGGCCATCAATGGGGCAGTCAATTTACTACCCGCTGATTTGCCGCAGCTACCGATTTATAGCAAAATAAATCCGGCCGACCCCTCCATCTTAACCCTAGCCCTCACCTCCCAAACCATGCCACTGCCTGCCATACAAAAATTGGCAGAATCTAGGCTGACGGCCAAGATTTCTCAGTTGCCTGGCGTTGGCTTGGTCAGTATTAGTGGTGGTCAACGGCCAGCCATGCGCGTGCAAGCCAATCCAAAAATGCTTGCCGCTTACAATCTATCTCTGGAGGATGTGCGCATTGCGATTAACAACGCCAACTCCAATCAAGCTAAAGGGGGGTTTGATGGTGCTACGCAGGCCTCTACCCTTAATGCTAACGACCAACTGAAATCGGTAGATGAATTTCTAGCGATGATAGTGACCTATCGTAACGGTGCGCCTGTGCGCTTGGCAGAAGTTGCCGACGTGATTGATGGCGCTGAGAATACTAAACTCGCAGCATGGGGCAATGAATCACTTGCGCTGATTATCAATGTTCAGCGCCAACCTGGCGCCAACGTAATTGAAGTGGTTGATCGCATTAAACGGCTATTGCCAGAATTGCAGGCAACACTTCCGCCCGCCGTCAACGTCAGCATACTGACTGACCGCACCCAAACCATACGCGCCTCAGTGCATGATGTAGGGTTTGAGTTATTACTCTCAGTCGCGTTGGTGGTGATGGTGATATTCTTATTTCTGCGCAACCTATCCGCCACCATTATCCCTAGCGTAGCAGTGCCATTGTCGCTAATAGGCACTTTTGCTGCCATGTATTTGGCTGGCTTTTCAATCAACAATCTCACGCTCATGGCGCTCATCGTGGCAACTGGCTTTGTGGTCGATGATGCGATTGTCATGATTGAAAATATCATGCGCTACATTGAAGCGGGTGAGCCGCCACTACAGGCTGCCCTCAAAGGCGCTAAGCAAATTGGTTTTACCATCATTTCGCTAACGGTTTCACTGGTCGCGGTACTGATTCCGCTACTCTTTATGGGCGACGTAATCGGGCGATTATTTCACGAATTCGCGGTGACCTTGTTGGTCGCGATACTGATTTCGGCTGTAGTATCACTCACTCTTACGCCTATGATGTGCGCCCGCTTGTTACATCATGTGCCAAAATCGCAGCAAGGGCGCTTCTTTTTAGTCAGCGGCGCTTGGTTTGACCGCATGACGGTGCGCTATGGGAAAATGCTACAATGGGTGTTTGATCGTCAAGCGTTAACGTTAGTTGTGGCGGGGCTGACACTAGCGCTCACTGTATTGCTCTACATCATTATTCCTAAAGGGTTCTTTCCAATCCAAGACACCGGTGCTATCCAAGGTATTTCACAAGCGCCCACCAGCATTTCTTTCAGCGCGATGTCAGATCGCCAACAGGCCTTGGGTCGGGTCATACTGCGTGACCCTGCGGTTGAAAGTCTATCTTCGTTCATCGGCATAGACGGCAGTAATCCGACGCTCAACAGCGGCCGTTTTCTCATCAATCTAAAACCTTTAGCAGCGCGCGACGATAAAGCCAGTGCAGTAATTCAACGCTTACAAGAATCGCTAGCTGAGGTCGAAGGCATTAAGCTGTATATGCAACCGGTGCAAGATCTGACCATTGAAGATAGGGTTAGCCCAACCCAGTATCAAATTTCATTAGAAGATGCTGACGCCGAAGTGTTGCGACTATGGGTACCAAAATTAGTGGCGCGTCTACGCGCTTCATCGCAATTATCTAACGTGGCCAGTGATCAACAAGAAGGCGGTTTACAAGCGCATGTGGAAATAGATCGCGCACTAGCCGCCCGTTATGGCATCACAGCTACAGACGTTGATAACACACTGTACAGCGCTTTCGGGCAACGACAAGTGCTCACCCTCTTTACGCCCACCAATCAGCAACACATTATTCTCGAAGTTAAACCTGCCTTCAAGAATGGTATCAATGCCCTAGATAGCCTGCATATCAGCACTCTTAATGGCGGAGCGAGTATGACTGCGGCTAACCTGTCGCGGCAAATTCCACTATCGTCGATTGCAAAGGTGAGTGAGCGTACTGCGCCTCTATTGATCACCCGTGCTGGACAGTTTCCAGCGAGCACCATTTCCTTCAATCTAAGCCCTAACTCATCCTTGGATGAGGCGATTCAGGTGGTCGAAACAGCGCAGCACGAAATGGGTTTACCGGCCAGTACCCAGTTGAAATTTCAGGGCGCTACCTTGGCATTTAAGGCTTCGCTGGCTAACCAGCTATGGTTGATTTTGGCCGCCATCGTTATTGTCTACATTGTGTTGGGTATACTTTATGAAAGCTATATACACCCCATCACCATCTTGTCTACCCTGCCATCTGCGGGCATTGGTGCCTTACTCGCCCTGATGCTGTCTGGTCATGGTCTGAATGTGATTTCAATTATCGGTATTATTCTGCTCATTGGTATCGTCAAGAAAAATGCCATTATGATGATTGATTTTGCGCTTGAAGCGCAACGTGAGCAAGGTTTAGCACCACGTGATGCAATTTACCAAGCCTGCTTGCTACGTTTACGGCCCATTATGATGACCACTATGGCAGCCTTGCTCGGTGCACTACCGCTCATGCTGGGTTGGGGCGTAGGTTCGGATTTACGCCATCCTTTGGGCATTACCTTGGTAGGGGGCTTAATTGTCAGTCAGGTACTGACACTATTTACCACGCCTGTCATCTATCTGGCCTTAGAGGGTATTGCTAATCCGTTATCTAAGCCCAGAAAGGTTACAGGTAGTCAAGCATGAGCGACCGCCGATGAACCTTAGTGCGCCTTTCATCAGTCGTCCAGTAGCCACCACGTTACTGACCATAGGGTTAATGCTGGTGGGTGTGACTGCATTGCAATTGCTACCAGTCTCACCCCTACCGCGGGTAGATATTCCCACCATTAAAGTTTCGGCATCTCTGCCCGGCGCTAGCCCTGAAACCATGGCGTCAGCGGTAACTACACCGCTAGAACGCTCGCTTGGGCGTATTGCTGGTATCACGGAAATGACCTCGACGAGTGCGCTTGGTGCAACGCGCATTGTGTTGCAGTTTAATCTCAACCGCGACATTAACGGCGCAGCACGCGATGTGCAGGCGGCACTCAATGCTGCACAAAGTGCATTGCCCGCAGAAATGCCAAGCAAACCGGCTTATCGCAAGGTCAACCCAGGCGATGCGCCCATTATGATTCTTAGCCTGACCTCGGCCTCCATGACGCAAGGTCAATTATACGATGCCGCTTCGACGGTGATTGCGCAAAAGCTATCGCAACTCAAAGGCGTGGGAGATGTTGAAATTGGCGGCGGCGCTTTACCTGCGGTACGCGTTGATCTTAACCCCAATGCATTACAACAATACGGCATCGGCTTGGATGATGTGCGTAAGGCCATTTCAACCGCCAACTCTAATCGGCCACAAGGTGGGTTGGAAGATGTCAGCGGCCACTGGCAAATTTCATCTAATGGCCAAGCGCGCAACGCGACTGACTACGCGGCGGTTATTATTAAATATCAAAACGGCGGCGCCGTTCGCTTGACCGATGTTGCTGTGGTGGCTGATTCAATAGAAGATGTCCGTACAGCCGGTTTAGCCAACGGCCAGCCGGCCGTGTTGGTAATAATTAAGCGTGAATCTGATGCTAATATAATTGCTACCGTCAATCGCATTAATCAAGTACTGCCCACTTTAAAAGCCTCTATACCGGCTGCCATAGACCTCACGGTGGCGATGGAGCGAACGAGCACAGTGCGCGCCGCCATCCGCGACGCTGGCTATACCCTCATCTTTGCCGTGCTACTTGTCATTTTAGTGGTGTTCATGTTTTTGCGTAATGGTCGTGCCGCACTGGTGCCTATTGTTGCCGTGCCAGTATCACTGATAGGCACATTTGCCGCCATGTATATGCTGGACTATAGCCTGAATACCTTATCACTGATGGCGCTGACGATTGCGGTGGGGTTTGTGGTCGATGATGCTATCGTCGTACTAGAAAATGTCTCGCGCCACATTGAAAGCGGCATGGCCCCCAAGCAAGCCGCCAACATTGGCGCTAAGGAAGTAGGCGTGACCGTATTGAGTATGACTTTGGTCATTATTGCGGTATTTATTCCCATGCTACTGATGGGGGGTTACGTCGGCCTTTTTGTGCGTGAGTTTGTCGTGACGCTGGTGGTGGCTATTCTGATTTCACTTGTGGTATCACTCACCACCGTCCCCATGATGTGCGCTTATTTACTCAAACCTACTGGCCCAGTGCAAACACGCCACTCCTTTTACCAGTGGAGTGAAGGTTTTTTTGACAGGCTGTTACAGGCCTACAAGCGTAGTCTTACCTTGGCGCTCAAGCACGCGCCACTGACCATGCTGATCTTGTTAGCCACGGTATGTTTGAATATTTTTCTCTACACTATTATTGCTAAAGGCTTTTTTCCGCCACAAGATACTGGTCAACTCACTGGTCGTATTCAGGGCGACCAGAGCGCGTCATTCCAAGTGATGCAAAAAAAGTTAACTGACTTTATCAATATCATCCGCTTAGATCCTGCCGTTGAAACGGCCGTGGGCTATACCGGTGGGGGTGGGCAACGCAACTCAGGATCACTGTTTGTGAGTTTGAAACCCCTATCCGAAAGAAAAGAAGGCTCCGACAAAGTGATTACGCGCTTGCGCGATCGGTTAGCGAACGAGCCAGGGGCCACATTAATCCTCAACCCCGTGCAAGACATTCGCATCGGCGGCCGTCAAAGCCGCTCTTCCTATGAATACACCATACAGGCTGATGACCTTGAGCTACTGCACCACTGGGAACCCGCTATACGGCGAGCATTAGCCAAGGTACCAGAATTGCTCGATCTAGACACCGATGTACAAGATAAGGGTCTACAAACCACGCTAGCCATAGACCGCGATGCCGCCGCGCGCTTGGGCATTAGTGCTAAACAAATTGATAGCCTACTTAATAACGCCTTTACTCAGCGCTCTGCCTCAAGCATTTATCAATCACTCAATCACTACCAAGTGGTGATGGGGCTTGCGCCAGAATATGCTCAATCAGCTAAGGCGCTCGACCATTTGTTTGTCAGTGGATCAGATGGTCATCAAGTGCCGCTCTCGATGGTAGCTTCTTATAAACAAACCGAAGCCGCTTTACAAGTGAATCATCATGCACAATTTGCCGCCACCACCATCTCCTTTAATTTACCTAAAGGCGTATCACTGTCTAAGGCCACCCATTTGATTGATGAGGCCTTGCAAGACGTTGGTTTACCTACTTCTGTACGAGGTAGTTTTCAAGGCTCGGCAAAGGCCTTTAAGGAAATGTTGAACAATCAACCCATCCTCATTTTAGCCGCGTTTTTAAGTTTATATATCGTGCTTGGCGTGCTGTACGAAAGCTTAATTCACCCGCTGACCATACTCTCTACCCTGCCCTCAGCTGGAGTTGGCGCATTGCTAGCGCTCATGTTGTTTCAAACAGGATTTAGCGTAATTGCCATGATAGGTATCTTTATGCTAATCGGTGTCGTCATGAAGAATGCCATCATGATGATAGACTTTGCCCTTGACACACAGCGCAAGTCGTCAGCAAGCCCTGAACAAGCCATATTTGAAGCCTGCTTATTACGCTTTAGGCCAATTTTAATGACTTCTTTAGCTGCATTACTCGCCTCAATTCCACTGGCATTGGGTCACGGCGATGGTGCAGAAATGCGTCAGCCCTTAGGTATTGCCATTGGTGGCGGGCTGATTATGAGTCAGCTACTCACACTCTATACCACCCCCGTCGTTTATCTTTACCTAGACCGATTGAGCTCTTGGATGGGGAATCTGTTTAAGCTCCAGTCCAACCACTATGCCACGCATCCAACAAATGTCGTGGTAGACTCAGCATCATGACAGCGACTATTAAAAAACAAACGCTACGTGTACTTATTCTTCTAGGCATCAGCACGCTCAGTACTGGCTGCAAAGTGCTCGGGCCTGATTATGCGCCGCCCGCCATCAACACACCAACTGCCTACAAAGAAGCCGCATTATCCACGACTACCGAGACGCCAGCTAAGGTGATGGACGAACGCTGGTGGACACTCTATGGTAACGACGAACTTGATCAGCTGATTGGACAAGTTGAGTTACAAAATTACTCGCTGCAAGCCGTTGAAGCTAGAACACGACAGGCACGCGCACTGGCAGAGATTGCTAAAGCGGCCAAATCGCCAACCGTGATTGCTGGCGGAAAAAACGATTTAGGTATTTTGGCCAGCTGGGAGATTGATTTATGGGGGCGCATTCAGCGCAATGTTGAGGCCAGTGGCGCATCTGCTGAGGCCAGTGTAGCTGATCTCGCAGCAATGAAATTATCCTTGCAAGCGCAGTTGACGCAAAACTACTTTAACTTACGCGTGCAAGATGCCGAAATTCGCTTATTACAAGACACGACGGCCGCTTATGAACGCTTATTAAGAGTCACGCAAAATCAATATGCGGTAGGCGTAGCTGATCGAGGCAATGTGTTGCAAGTGCAAACGCAGCTCAACATGGCACAGTCACAGATACAAGAAGCCCGAGTAAGTAGAGCACAATTAGAACATGCCATTGCGGTATTAATAGGAAAAGCACCGGCTGATTTTTCTATTGCCGTCGCCCCCATCACAACCAGCGTTCCTGAGGTTCCTGCTGCTTTGCCAGCCGATTTATTGCTAAGACGCCCTGACATTGCCGCCGCCGAACGTAGAATGGCTGCCGCTAGCGCTAAAATTGGCGCGGCTGAGGCCTCTGCCTATCCGTCACTCGATTTATTTGCCGGCGTAAGTATCCGTAAAGGCCTGCTGGGCGGCGCCAAAGTACTAGCGCCCTTAGCTTCTGGTGGCACACCAGAAGCTAAGCGCAGTGAAGCATCGGCGGCCTATGACGAGATTGTTGCCAACTATCAGCAAACAGTGCTTAATGGCTTTCGTGAGGTGGAAGACAATCTAGCCAGCCTACAATCACTTAGCACAGCCGCTGACAACAAAGCCGAAGGGCTAAAAGCCGCGCGTGAGTCACTGACTATTATGAATAACCAACAACAGGTCGGTATCATTAACCACCATGCCATGATGATGGCACAGACCGCTGCACTTGATAGTGAAAAAACTGGTTTAGATATACTGGCTAAGCGCTTAGTCGCCAGCGTGAACTTAATCAAAGCATTGGGCGGTGGATGGCAATCTGCCGTGCTAAACACAGCAAATATTCCAGCGGCAACAAAGTAACCCTTTAGCTGCCGCTTATCGTTAAACCATTACCAAGCGATGGTGGCTTCTATGCCAGCACCTTTACCATCAGCCCAAGGCACTAGTTGAACTTTGTTATTGAAAGCATCCGTAAAAAACCAGCCACTAGCGCTGCCCATTGCCGCGCCGATTGCTGCATCATACCAATGGTGCTTTTTAGCAGCCACTCGAGCAGATGCTGTGAGCGTAGCCAATGCATAAGCAGGCAGGCCTGCTTCCCAACCATAGCGCTTATACATAGTGGTTGCTGAGGCAAACGCGATGGCAGAATGCCCAGATGGGAAGCTATTATTATCACTATGATCTGGGCGCTCTTCGTGAACGACAGCCTTACCTAACAGCGATATCGCTTCAGCGGTACCCAAGCTATAGGCCGCTTCTCGTATACCTTCCCAGTCATCCTTAACTGCCGGTAATACCAGTGCTGTGCCCGCTAAAGTAACGGCAGTCAAGTCACTGATATTGGCCCAAGTTTTATGACTTCCCGCATTAGCCACAGGGCTAGCAATAAACGATAGTGATAATATCACCATTAAGAAACAAGATTTCATCGCTCACTCCTTCATAGTAAGACTTGCTTGCAACAGTAATTGCAATATGAAATACTACCGCCCAAACCTATATAAAATAATGATTAACCTTAGTCAAAGCACTGTCAATAGGACTTTTCTATCGCACCATAACAGTATACCTCCTAATTGATATACAGTTTAGTTAAATGCCTTTTTGTGAGAAAAATAACGATGCACGCGCGCCCTTATTGGCTATTACCTCTGCTCATGCTTATCGTCATAGCGGCTACGATTTCCTGTGGTTTTTCCTTAACACTCAATGGCCCAGCGAATTTTGATGCGCCTATATTGCTTTGGTTTCGCGACAATAACGACACGGCACGACTCGCTGGCTTACCTTGGATGACACAGTTTTGGCTAAACATGACCTGGCTTGGCAATACAACCCCCCGTTTGGTAATCGCTGGCCTGGCTATATTCGGCCTATTGCTGCTGCGTCGCGGGCGTGGCGCACTATTTGTGGCAGCGGTGTTAGTGAGTGGCATTACCCTATCCACCCTAATCAAAGGCTGGGTAGGTCGGCCAAGACCACAACTAGTCGCACACCTAGATCAAGTCAGCTCTATGAGCTTTCCTAGCGGCCATGCACTAAACAGCACACTCTTTTATCTGGCAGTCACCCTCATCATCGCACCCTTAATAACACATCGTACGGCACGCTGGTTTTTGTACGGCTTGGCCATTAGCTCATCATTGGCGATTGGTATCTCAAGGGTGGCGCTGGGCGTACACTGGCCAAGCGATGTGCTGGCGAGTTGGGTAATTGCTTATTGCTGGTTAGGTTTATGGGTAATGTTAGCCAAGCACTATTGGCCAAAAGCGCTCACTTAAGAGTTTGATTGTGTGTAGCCACGTTCAGCTAAAGTTTTAGCTACTGCTGCTTTAGCCTCAGCCAGCACTTGTGCCAATGGCTTTGTACTGTCAATTTCTACAATGGGCGCACCATTGAATGTGAGTTGCGGGGTAATGGCCACTTTGTCACGTAGTAACTCTCGCCTATGATCAGGCTTACGTGCACAGGCAGTATCTAAATCAACATTGAGTCGAATCACTAAATCCGGGCGAAAACTGGTCATCCATTCACACTGGGCGCGTTCACGCCTTGCTAACCAGCGCACCAAAAAATTTCCCGGTGCGCTTATGGATAAGCCAGTGCCATCAAACGCCCCAGGAAATTCCAATTGCGGGTAGCGATCGGTGACGACAATTAATCCTTGGCGGCGTTGAGCCGTCATGTGTTTAAAGCGCCGTAATCGACGCATTGAAAACACATAAAGGATGAGTGCCACGAATAAACCCGGCGTCTTTTTTTCGCGATGGGCCTGCGTGCTCTTGGTTTTACGCACAATAAATTGATCTAGCAGTTTGCCAACTAGCGGCAATTTTGCGATAGTGCGGCCAATATTACCCATTTGCTTGCCCAAATGGGCGGCCACGACTGGGCCGTAGCCTTGCATCCAGATAAGAATTTCTGCGCTAACAGTCGATTTTCCTGAGCCATCGCAGCCAATTATAGCAATGAGTGGCGCTAAGCCGAGGTCATTTCTTTTCTTCATAGAGTCCTTTAATTTTATTTTGGATCTAATCTATACCAAGTCATAAGCTGCTTTCTGCCTTGCGACTCTTCATCTTTATATACAACCCTCTCGTTACGAAGGATTTGATTGCTACGCACAAAGCCATGCAAGCCAGCCTCCCTGTCATTGCGTCAACGGTAGGGGAATGTGGCTTACACTGTTGAGGTTGGGGGTAAGCGGATGGTTGATTCCGCCTGCCAATGTAACTTTACTGGCTGATGTATTGGCTGCAGCTTTATCTCACCCAGAGCGGTTGGCTAAAATGGGTCAAGGCTAGGTCAAGGGTGTATCCTCGTTACAGCATGGAGGCTTTTCGCGAAGCTGGTGAAAGCATATTAGAACGGCTTCACCTACGAGGTATTATCAGATAATTGTTAATAAGCTAAAAAGAATCAAGTTATTTTAACTTAAATAGTATTATCGAAAGTTTTGCTAAAATGTAGCAAACCTCGAGTTATAAGTTCGAACACCAAGGCAACAACCCAAACGTAATAACATGTCAAATCTTCAGGTAATTGTGTAAAGTCAAATCCGTGACGAGCAAAGTCAAAAAACATTACGGCACTGATTAACCAAAAAATTTTCTTATCTTCACGTCTAATCGCTCGTCGAACCCAGAACTTGTATTTAGGTTTAATCCAGCCATTTAAACGAGGTAACAAAAATGGAACTTGTTCAGCCCATTTAGTATGTGAATTACCAAATTTTTCCCGTAAAAATTCTTCTTCGTATACTGAAATTCGCTCGTAAATTAAAGCGAAAATTAAAAAAGTTAGTGTTCCAAATACCCAGCTACCAGAGAGCATGGCTATGCCAGTAAAATTCACAATACGGCCAACATATAGTGGATTTCGCACTAAAGAATACGGGCCTGTTGTATTTAATTCAGCAGCAATCGTCTGAACTTTGGTATTGCCAGAAGTGCCCAGTGCTGCAAACCCACTAGTGATAATTCTTATAAGTGCACCAAAACAAGCAACGCTCAAGGACAACCAAAACCAAATTTTATTGGCTTCGACTGATTCAAAAGGCCCTGTTGATCCAGTATAGAAAGCGATAGCTGTTCCAATAAAAATAACGCTAGTTAGATAATATCCGCGTATCTGAAACAAGGTCTTACCAGTTCGTGCAAGTTCTAATTGATACATATTTAGTTGAATTCCAAAAAATAAACCAAGGTCTTAGTTCTTACTATTTCTATAGCTAGATTATATTGTATTTAGAAAAACTTTATTTATCTTTTTAAGATAAATTCTCTACTAGCTCTAAAGCCATATAGAATTAATGTTAGGTATTTAATTATTAAAATTTGGATGTAAAGCATGTTCTTTTTATCAAATCACTACCCCGTGCATACTTTTAAAAACGTCTTTGCCGTAGTGGGTTGCGATGGTTCAGGCAAATCAACTTTAACAGCTGACCTCATTACTCATTTAGCCCAGCAGAGGCAAGTTGAATGGCTGTACCTTGGTCAATCTTCTGGCAATATTGGCGAGTGGATTAGAAACCTGCCTATAATAGGCGCATCATTTGGGCGTTATTTACTGCGCAAAGCGGAGCGGGCTCACAACAACAATAAAGAAACTTCTTCGCCAGACACCTTAACTGCGCTGGTGATTTTTTTGCTTTCCTTATGGCGTGCGCTTAAGTTTCGTCGCATGTTGAAGCTTGCTCGCCGTGGTGTTTTGGTCATTGCCGATCGCTACCCACAAGCAGAGGTATCAGGCTTTTATTTTGATGGGCAAGGCCTCAATTCAGCTAATGCCAAAAGCTGGTTAGCTCGCCAACTATTAAAACAAGAAACGCGGCTTTACCAATGGATGGCAAGCCATATACCTACACTGCTCATACGCCTTAATATTGATGCTGAAACTGCCCATGCCCGCAAACCTGATCACAAACTTGCTATACTACGCGATAAGGTGAGGGTGATTCCAACGCTGCATTTTAATGGTGCACCTATTTTAGATTTAAATGGTCGCGACCCTTACCCACAAGTATTGGATGCTGCACTCACTGCTATAAATGCAGCTGCTAAATTGCCGCAACACTTATAACGCCTACGCCTATGAAACTAAGCAGTGCGTCTTAGCATTTATTTAGATGCAGGCTATAATGGCGACAATAAAAATTGCTAATCTGATTAACTTTCAGTTAAGTTGAATACTGAGCCTACTATGTCTGCATCTATTAATCACCATGACGAAAGTCATCTTCTTACTGGTGTTGTCGCCGTTGTTGGCTGTGATGGCACCGGCAAATCTACCCTAACTGCTGATTTACTGGCTTACCTGCAAAGCAAGGGCATTGCTGAGCGTCGCTATCTTGGCCTAGTGTCTGGCGAAATGGGCGATAAAATTAAGCTACTGCCTATTTTTGGTGTGTGGCTAGAGCGGCATCTTTCGGCCAAGGCACAGCGGGCGCAAGACATGAAGCAGAAACTGCCCGGCACGGGCACTGCCATCATTATGCATATACTTTCTTTATGGCGCGTGAGGCAACTTAAGCTCGTGATGCGCTTGTCACAACGAGGGGTGTTGGTCATCGCAGATCGCTATCCGCAGGCAGAAATTGCTGGGTTTCGTTATGATGGGCCTGGCATTACTGTTACTAGCGAAGATAATTGGCTGCTACGCATGCTTGCAGCACGCGAGCTAAAACTGTATCAGTGGATGGCGCAGCAAAAACCAGTCTTGATTATTCGCCTCAACATTGATGCGGAAACAGCTTACTCGCGCAAACCAGACCATAGCTTAGCCGAGTTACGTGACAAAATTTCCGTGATGCCACGTCTAAACTTTAATGGCACTCAACTGGTTGATATTGATGCCAGAGCAGCCTATGTAGAAGTGTTAGCTAACGCCTTAAAAGCAGTTAAATCTGCTATTAAATAAAATAGACTCCATACTACTCAGTAGTAAACCAATGGCGTAGTAAGAGCGTTAACCATTTACTTTCATCATGATAAAATACAGTTTTGCTTTATATAGAGGCTAATAATTCTATGAATATGACCGCTGCTCCTACTTCTGACAAAATGCCGTTATGGCGCCGCCTTACCATGAAAAGTGGTAAGAATTTGCTACGCTGGCTAGGTAATTTTCAAGCACGCCATTCGCTTATTAGCACCACTCCCGTTATTGGTAACGATGAATTTACTTGGGTGCCACAACTTGAAGCAGCCTATGCAGACATTCGCGCTGAGCTGGATGCCTTACTAGAAAACCCAGAAGACATTCCTACATTTCACCAACTATCCCCTGATCAAAAACGTATTTCTAAAGGCAATAACTGGAAAACTTTTGCTTTTTATGTGTATGGTGGACGGGTGGATGACAACTGTGCAGCTTGCCCACGCACAGCATCAGTCCTCGCTTCTTTACCTGGTATGCGCACAGCCATGTTCTCAATTTTAGCGCCTCACTATCACATCGAGCCGCACAAAGGCCCTACTCGTGCAGTGATACGTGCTCACCTTGGCTTAAAAATACCCAAAGACCGACAGAAGGTTTGGATTCGTGTGCACGACCAATTTCTGCATTGGGAAGAAGGCAAAGTCGTGCTATTTGACGATGCCTACGAACATGAAGTGCGTAACGATACCGATGAGTTCCGTGCGGTATTATTCATTGATATTGACCGGCCGATGGACCGCATAGGCACCTTGGTAAATCGATTGATTGTGCGAACAATTCAAGCCAGTAGCTATGTTAAGCAACCTTTAAAAAACGTAGCCGCGTGGAACCGTGAGCATAAAAAATAAATATTTAAAATACATCATCCTCGCGAAAGCGAGGATGATGTATTTCATGTAATCATGACTAAACAGCACTCATAGAGAGATCCCATGCAGTTTTATTCTATCCGTCATTGTTCGCTTTGTTTGATTGCAGCCCTATTACTCACCAGTTCACTTAGTCCGTTGGCTTTTGCTGGTTCGGTAGCCGATGACATTCATGGGCTATGGATAAACAATAAAGACACTGAGAAACAAAAATTTGCCGTGATGGTTGAAGATTGCGGTAGCAAGCTTTGTGGTCGCCTATATTGGTTAAAAAAACCTTTATCCGCTAACGGGCTGCCTAAGCGAGATAAACATAACTCCAATGAAGCTCTCCGTGACCGTCCTTTGTGTGGGTTACAGATTTTAACTGGCTTTCAATACGCGAGCGGCAACACTTGGCATTCTGGCGAAATTTATAACCCTGACGATGGGCTTACTTTTAGTAGCACCATGAAGTTAGCGCCTGAGGGGTCACTTAAAATTCGAGGCTATGTAGGCATCTCATTGCTTGGTAAGACCTTGGAGTGGGTGAGACCCACTGAGGAAATTACTAGATGCAAATCACTGTAATCTAATTCATTTTAGTTAGATTAAGCTGATTTTTCCTTTTTCCACATAAGCAGTAACATGCCTACCAGTGTAAGTGCTGCTGCAATAATGGCAGCCAGCCCAGCACCTATCAAACCAAGCTGACGAGTTAATATGTTTAGCATTAATAAATAAATAACGGTACATGCCATGTGTAATTGTAAAGCTTTGCTTGCATTCCCCATGGCATACAACGCAGATCGAATTGGCGATGCTGCTAAATCTATTGATGCCGCCAGTAGCATTAAAGTAAGCACGTCTTTAGCTCCAATAAATTGATTGCCGAGCAGGCTGCTTAGTAAATGTTCGCCAAAGAAATAACTTGTTAGAACAAATAATAAACCTAATGCACCGCCCAAAATAGCAGTGCGGTAGGCGACAAGATTAAAGGCATTGCTACCTTGGTGCCAACTTCTTGAGAGGTCAACAAAAACGACTTGGCGGATTAAAATAGCTGGTTTAGCCAGCATACTGGATAATTCTCTTGCCAAACGCAGCAGGCCGGCTTCCGCAGGCCCTAATAAATAGCCGACTAAAACAGTGGTGATGTGCTTGGGCAAAACATCTAAGTTTGATTGCCAGTAACTAACCCAAAGAAAATTTCGTAAGCCATCGAAATCACTCAATTTAGCATCTTTAAATCTTGCCCCAGCCAATGCTTGTTTGATGTGTGTATTGTATTTATGCCTTGCATGCCACAGCATATAAATATTCTCCGCAGCATAAGCGCTAGCCCATATGACTGCAAATACTAATATAGGCGCATTTAGCCACCAAGCAACGGCTACACCTAAAAAGCGTATGGTTGGCGCTATCGCCATCTGCTTACCTAAAATATCAAAACGATCATACAAGCGCAAAATCCCTGCGGCTGTTCCGGTTCGTGTGGTTAGAAGAACTAGGCTATAGCCCATTAAGATCATGACTTGTAAATTGTTCATGCCCATGGACGGGCCTGCAAATGGCGCTAAAAAAAATGCTAACAGCGTTGCAGCTATAGATGCTTGCTTGTCTATGCGACGGCATAATTTAATTAAACGACCTAGAGTAGGTTTGTCAGAAATGTCATGCGCTGGCACACCGAAGCGCACCACGGCGTCGACAGATCCAAAATCAAACAGTGCACGGATTAAAAGGACATAAGTCTGCATCAATATGACCATGCCGAATTCGGCCGGCCCAAGCGATCGTGCCATTAAAGCGGTGGCACCAAAGGCCATGATGGCTGCCGCACCGCGACCTCTGATTAAAATCCAGAAGTTAGCCAGCACGCGGTGCATGGGATTGTCGGTGTTTGAGCGGTCTGCAGATCTTTTCACTAGCGGCCTATGTTCGATCAAACGTCATTCTTGTCATATTGGCATCCTCGCGTAAGCGGGAAATCATGACGATGGGTAGGAGCACAATAAATTGCGCTCCTACATAACCAAATCATCATATGCGCTTTCGAGAGGATGGCGTGCTGTTTATTGATTTAAGCTTTTGCGCGTAACTTTGCAAAAGCGGCACAAACTGCGTCTATTTGTTCTGATGTGTGTGCGGCGCTGACGCTGCAACGAATTAACGACACACCGTTGGGCGTAGCTGGTGGCAGCATGAGGTTGACATACACCCCTAGCTTCAACAAACTATCCCAGAATTGCAACGCCTCTACCTTGCCTTCAAGCACCACCGCAACAACCGGGCTGGGTGGGCCGCCTAAGGTATACCCTAGTGCGGCTAAGCCGCTATGGAGCTGCTTAGCATTGTCACGCAAGCGTTGACGCAAATCTTTACCTGATTCAAGTATTCGCAATGCCTGTCTGGCTGAAGCAATAGTCGCTGGCGCAGGCGACGCCGTAAAAATATAAGGGCGGCTTGCGTAACGAATTAAATCTAATTCAGGCAAATTGCTGACGCAAAAACCGCCTGCACAACCCAAACTTTTACTAAAGGTGCCGACAATAAAGTCCACATCGTCCATGATGCCTAATTCTTCAACCAACCCACAACCACGCTCACCAAGCACACCAAAAGAATGGGCTTCATCAACCATAAGATAGCCACCAAACTCACGCTTTGCAGCTACGATTTCTTTCAGTGGCGCGCGGTCGCCCAGCATGCTATAGATGCCTTCTACCACGATCAATGCATCCGCCGCACGTGGGCCAAGACGGCGTAAACGTTTTGCTAAATCTTCTGCGTTGTTATGGCGAAAGCGTATAGTTTCTGCACCACCCAAACGGCAACCATCGTAAATACTGGCATGGCAGTCGGCGTCTATTAGCACCACGTCAGCTGGGCCAGCAATAGCAGCGATCATGCCTAGGTTGGCTTGGTAGCCAGTTGAAAACACAATCGCGTCACGTTTACCGTAAAATGCCGCCATTTCTTGTTCTAACTTGCGGTGCCCAGAATAACTACCGTTGGCCATGCGTGAACCAGTAGTACCCGTACCCTCATGCTCTAAAGCCAAGCGCGCACTGGCAATACACTCGGGATTAAAAGTTAGTCCTAAGTAATTATTGGTGCCGGCCAGTATGGTGTGCTTTCCATGAATAATGCCCTCAGTCGGCGAAATGATTTTTTCTATCTGTACCGCAAACGGATCAATACCAAGTGCACAGAGCTCTGCTCGACCTTCCGTTAACGACTCAAACTTAGTAAAAAGTCCCATTATGCATGACCTATAATTTTTTCAACCTGCTTGGCAAGATCTCCCACGGTTTTCACGTCCGGCAAGATGCTTACTGGAATTGAGATATCAAAACTATCTTCAACAAACAATAGCAATTCCATAATCTGCAGTGAGTCCAAATCCAGATCGCCAACCAACTCGGTATTTTCATCAACCTCGAAAAGCCCTTTTGTGTATGGCGCTAGGCCTTTGCTTAAGTCGGCCATAATGCGCTGATATTCAGTCATAAAGTTTCCTATTTTTTCTTGTGATTCTTATCAAAAATGTTTGCCAGCCCGCGCGCTAAGTCTATAGTAGGTTGCCAACCCGTCATGCGTATAATTTCGCTATTATCGCACATCCAATCCGTATGCGTAATCTCGCGAATTTTACCAGGCGTCAACATAGGCGCATATCCGAACAACTTGGCCGCAGCAAAATTGGTCCATGCTACGAGCTTCAATAGTGTGATTGGAATGGGGATACGACGGACCACCCCCCCATGACGCAGCACACGTCCGCTGATATCTAGCACGCTATCCCAATCATAGCCACCTGCATGACCATCATCTAATTCAAAGGTCTGTCCATAAGCGTTGTCTTGCGCTAACCAGCGCACCATGACCGCCACTAAGTCTTCCACATGAACCAAGGAAAATCGTCCATTGGCGCCAGCCGGTAATGGTGCGAACCCTTTGGCCATACTTTTAAATAGCGGCAGCAACTCACGGTCTCCCGGTCCATAAACGGCAGGTGGGCGTAGTATGGTCCAGCGCATATCTTCTGCGACCGTTTTGATGGCTGCTTCGCCACGCCATTTACTGCCCGCATAATGAGACAGCTCAGGCATGCGCGCTGCCAGCGTTGAGATGAGCAGAAAACGTGGCTTAACAATTTGAGCAGCGCAAGCTTGGGCAACATGCAGTGCCCCCGCTTCATTGATTTGATCAAAGTCGGCACGGCTAGCGCCCCGCACGGCACCGGCACAATGAATCACCGCATTAACATCCGCCACCAAGGAATGCAGCGCAGCAATATTATTGAGGTCTCCGGCAATCCACTTAACACCAGGTAGATTAGGTGGAACGCGCCCGCCATGTGGGCGATACAGGGCGCGAACCTGCCATCCGGCATTGCTTAACTGTTTTATTAGCGTAGTGCCGATAAAACCAGTAGCGCCAGTGACGGCGATCTCATTATGGCCAATCAATGGTGGGGTAGTACTCGCAGTCAACGGCTTTTTCATACCAGGCACTTTCCTATCAAGTCTTGTTTAACATCAGTTATGACTCGTGGCTCGCCTTGCTTTTTCGCCTTAATAGGTAGTCTTTTCGTGCGCCAGACCGTGACAGCTTGCCAGAAGAGGTACGAGGCAAGGTGTGCCTTGGCACAAGTTCGATTAAACAGCTAATACCCAACTCTTCATGAATTTCACGATGCAGTTGTTGCGTTAAGTGGTGCTGCTCATCCAAATCGGTGATATTGCATTGCACGATTAATACGGCGACATCCTCTTGTTCTGGACCTGGTATGGAGACCGCCGATGCGTCTCCCGAACGTAATTCAGGTTGTCGTGTAGCAATAGCTTCTATATCTTGTGGCCAAATATTGCGGCCGTTAATAATCAACATGTCTTTATGACGTCCTGTCACGACAATGTTGCCATCAATCAAATAACCCAAATCGCCAGTATCTAACCAACCATCTGCAGACAGCACCAGCCGCGTTTGCTCAGGCAGCTCAAAATAGCCCGACATCACACTGGGCCCACGCACATTGATTCTGCCTATATGCATATCCACCATGGTGTTGCCGCGCTCATCGCGTATCACGACTTCGTGTTTTGGCAGTACGGGGCCACAACGCACAAAACTGCTGCCGGTATTTGGACTCACCTTAGTCGCAATAAAATTATCTGCCAAATCGTCAGAATCAAGCCAATCAACGACAACGCCAGTCCCTAGCGGGGCAAAACTAATAGCTAAAGAGCTTTCTGCCATGCCGTAGCTAGGCACGAAGGCTAAAGCATTGAAGCCCGCTGGAGCAAGCAGTTCAGAAAAGCGATCTGTCAGCTCTACATGAATAGGCTCAGCGCCTATGCCAGCGACGCGCCAAGCACTTAAATCATACAACGCGATGTCTTCAGGGCGTAATCGACGCACACAAAGCGCATAGCCAAAGGGTGGGCTGAATGAGATGGTGGCTCGTGAATTAGTCATCAACTCTAGCCAGCGTCTTGGGCGCATAGCAAAGTCACGGGTATCTAAATAGTCAATAGAACGCTGGGTGGCCATGGGTGCTAATAAGCAACCGACTAAGCCCATGTCGTGATAAAACGGTAGCCAAGAAACGCAGCGGTCATCTAGGCGCACATCTAATCCGTGTGCAGATCCAACCAAGTTGGCCATGACCGCTTGCTGGGTGATTATCACGCCGCGCGGAAAGCCCGTACTGCCCGAGGTATATTGTAGATAGGCCGTTTCTCTAGGACCACTTGCTTGTAACTGGATGTTTTGTACTGGTAAATCGTCGAAAGCGCTCGCTGCGCCGACGAATTTTAGCCCTAAGCCCTCAGTTGCTTCAGTTAGAAATGGGAGTAATTGGCTGGACGATACTGCCACTGATGCGCGGCAACCCTGCAACAAGCCATGCAACTGATTAACATACGCCTTATGACCACCAACATGAATCACCGCTGGCAGTGCCACTGGTACTAACCCCGCATACTGACAGGCAAAAAAGAAACGTAAAAAGTCAGGATTGGTTTCCGCCACGATGGCCACGCGTGCGCCGCGCTCTAACGGAAAAGACAGCAGACGCTTGGCTAAAGTTCGCGCCTCCTCGCGTAGCGTTCGATAAGGAAACACCGTTACCAACTTACCGCTACCGGCGTAAAAGTTTGCGCCTGATTCGCCTTGCGCGGCATAATCCAAGGCCTCTGCCAAGGTGGAGAAGTCTGCTAAACGTAACAATGACGCACTTAGCGTCGGCGTTGCTAACAAGGTAATATTAATATCCGGCACTTGACTCAACTGGCTTCCTTAACTTAGAGCACTATTCAAAATATCTAGAGAAATATTTACGCGTAACAGGTCAAGCAAAAGCGGCCGCCTCAATTAGTGGCAATTATATAGCAGAAGGTCGCACATATATCATGTATATAGTAAACGAGTTTTCTTTCGCGTCATATTGACGTCAACTAATTATGGTAAAATTTTTCAACCGCAATATTTTTATCTAAGATTATGACCGCCGCCATTAAAAACTCAGTTGCACTACGTATTGTGCCGGTCTCAGGAAAAGCAGACCTGGATCAATTCATTCGCGTTGCGGCAGTTATTTTTAAAGATGATCCCCATTGGATCTCACCGCTCTTGATTGAGCGGCACATGCATCTTTCAACCAAGCACAATCCGTATTTTCAGCACGCGCAATGGCAGGCGTGGATTGCCTGGCGCGGCGATCAGCCGGTAGGCAGGATTAGCGCGCAAATTGACGCGCTGCATCTTGAGCGACACGGCGACGCTACCGGCTTCTTTGGCATGCTAGATGCTGAGGATAATGCGGAAACCTTTGCTGCGCTTATTAGCACTGCCGAGCAATGGTTGCGCGAGCAAGGTATGCGTCGCATACGCGGACCCTTCAATCTTTCGATCAACGAAGAAATGGGTTTGCTGATTGAAGGCTTCAACACGCCACCCGTATTTATGATGAGTCATGCTTTACCCTATTATCGTCAGCATATCGAGCAATGCGGCTACCACAAAGCAGTGGATGCGCTGGCTTACTTAATCGCCCCCAATTTCGTAGCGCCGCCGGTTATGCAAAGATTGGTGGCGGCGGCGTCCAATCGGGTGCGCGTTAGACCCCTAGACCACACACGCTTCAACGAAGAAATCTCGATGTTACGTGATATCTTTAATGATGCCTGGACAGAAAATTGGGGCTTCGTCCCATTTACTGAGGCTGAATTTCAAGAGCTAGGCAAAAATCTGAGATTTTTACTAGACAATGAATATATACAGATTGCTGAAGTGGACGGTGAGGCCGCCGCCTTTATTATCGGCATGCCTAATATCAATGAAGCGATTCGTGATTTGAACGGTAAATTGTTTCCCTTTGGCTGGTTGAAATTACTGTGGCGACTTAAGGTACGCCGCCCCAACACCGCGAGGGTTCCGCTGATGGGAGTGCGGCGGAAATTTCAACGCACGCGGCTTGGACCGGGCTTGGCTTTTTTGATTATTGATGCGGTGCGTACTGAGTTACACAAACGCGGCGCGAAAATACTCGAATTGTCATGGATATTAGAAGACAATGCGGGCATGCGTAACATCATCGAATCGATTGGTGGTGAAGCTTATAAGCGCTACCGCGTTTACGAGCGCCAGCTTGACGAACTTCACTAAAGTCCAAATTCAGCGATCGAATGTAAGCTAAGCCCTTGCCGAAACAGGGTAATTAAGCAATAATTTAACCTTTGCAAAAAAACAGTTTATAAACGCTGACTTTTTGAAGAATTCAATCAAGGTTTTATCTGATTTTCTGCACGACTTAAATTTTGTCAATACCAATTAATTAAGTGTACTGTTAATCGTAAAACTTCAAGCTTAATCATTAGGGAGAAAACTATGGCAACACGTAAAGACCTAGCCAACGCTATCCGTGCGTTATCTATGGATGCGGTACAAAAAGCTAACTCTGGTCACCCAGGTGCGCCTATGGGCATGGCAGAAATCGCTGAAGAACTTTGGAACAACCATTTAAGCCATAATCCAAAAAATCCTGAGTGGGCAAATCGTGATCGCTTTGTTCTTTCTAATGGCCACGGTTCAATGTTGATTTACTCATTGCTACACCTGACAGGTTACGCATTGCCGATGGACGAATTAAAAACATTCCGTCAATTACATTCAAAATGTGCAGGTCACCCAGAATATGGTTATGCGCCAGGCATTGAAACGACTACTGGTCCATTAGGTCAAGGGATTGCTAACGGTGTTGGTTTTGCCATGGCTGAAAAATTACTTGCTGACCAATTCAACAAACAAGGCCATTTTGATGGTTTCAATCAAGCGGTAGACTACAACATTGTAGATCACCACACTTATGTGTTCTTAGGCGACGGTTGCATGATGGAAGGTGTTTCTCATGAAGCTTGTGCATTAGCCGGTACTTGGGGTCTAGGCAAATTAACCGCATTCTGGGATGACAACGGTATTTCTATCGATGGTCATATTGAAGGCTGGTACACGGACGATACCGCTAAACGCTTTGAATCATACGGTTGGCATGTTCAATCGGTAGATGGTCATGACGTTGCTGCCATTGGCAAAGCCATTGCAGCGGCTAAGAAAGTTACCGACAAGCCATCATTGATTTGCTGTAAAACAGTCATCGGTATGGGTTCACCAAACAAATCAGGCTCACATGATTGCCATGGTTCTGCATTAGGTTTAGATGAAGTTGCCGCAACGCGTGCAAACATCGGTTGGCCGCATGAGCCGTTTGTGATTCCAGCTGACGTGTATGCCGGTTGGGATGCAACGACTAAGGGGGCTGCTGCTGAAGCGGCCTGGAATACTAAATTTGCAGCTTACGCTAAGGCATTCCCTGCTGAATCAGCAGAATTTACGCGCCGTACAGCAGGCAACTTGCCAGCTAACTGGAAATCAGCAACAGATGCAATCATCGCCGCAACTAACGATAAAGCTGAAACTGTTGCCACACGTAAAGCTTCACAAAACGTCATTGGTGCTTTAGCGCCATTATTACCTGAATTCTTGGGTGGTTCTGCCGACTTAACTGGCTCTAACTTAACTTCATGCGGTAGCTTTGTGCATGTGGATGCTAAAAAACCAGGTAACTATATTTCATACGGCGTACGTGAATTCGGTATGTTCGCCATCATGAATGGTATGGCATTACACGGTGGCTTAGTGCCATTCGGCGGTACGTTCCATATGTTCACTGACTATGCGAAGAGTGCTTTGCGTATGGCAGCATTGATGAAACAGCGCACTATTGCGGTATTAACGCATGACTCTATCGGTCAAGGTGAAGATGGTCCAACACACCAACCTATCGAAAATACTTCTGGCTTACGCTTAATTCCTAATATGGATGTATGGCGTCCAGGCAACTCAACTGAAACTGCCGTCGCTTGGGTGGCTTCTGTTGAGCGTAAAAATGGTCCGTCTAGCTTGGTGTTAAGTCGTCAAAATGTGCCTGGCATGAAGCACGATGCAGCTCAATTTGATTTAATGCGCAAAGGTGGTTACGTGTTATCTGATGTTTCAGGTAAAGCGGATGCCATTATTATCGCTAACGGTTCAGAACTTGAATTGGCAGTTAAAGCCGCGGCTGAATTGAATGCAGCAGGTACTAAAGTGCGCGTCGTTTCAATGCCATCAACCAATGTATTTGATCGTCAAGATAAAGCATACAAAGATAGCGTGTTAACTCCAGGTGTCGTGCGCGTAGCTGTTGAAGCTGGCGTTACTGACTTCTGGCGCAAATATGTAGGCTTAGAAGGTGCTGTTGTCGGTATCGATACATTTGGGGAATCAGCGCCTGGTGGCGTGTTGTTGAAACACTTCGGCTTTACCGTTGAAAACGTAGTGGCTACGGTTAAATCGGTACTGTAATGTAAGGTGCCGTCAATACTAGCGGCTTAGTTTAAGGGCACCTCATTAGTGGGGTGCCCTATTGTTTTATGCATACTCATTTGATGTTGATTTAAATAAACCTTAACTTATCTGGAATAAACATAGGAATTATCATGGCAATTCGCGTAGCAATTAATGGTTTCGGCCGTATCGGGCGCATGGTGTTTCGTGCCGCAGTCAAGGATTTTACTGATATTGAAGTCGTTGCCATCAACGACTTGCTAGATCCCGATTATTTGGCATACATGCTTAAACATGACTCGGTGCATGGTCGCTTCAAAGGCGATGTCGCAGTGAGCGGCAATCATTTAGTGGTGAATGGCAAGACCATACGTCTAAGCGCCGAAAAAGACCCCAGCAACCTGAAATGGAATGAAGTGAATGCCGACATTGTGATTGAATGTACCGGCTTTTTCTTAACGCAAGAAACCTGCCAGAAGCATATCGATGCAGGCGCGAAGAAGGTGGTGCAATCGGCACCCGGTAAAGATGATACCCCGATGTTTGTCTATGGCGTGAATCATCTCACCTACAAGGGCGAACCTATTGTTTCTGCGGCATCATGCACCACTAATGGTTTAGCGCCCGTAGCCAAAGTATTGAACGATGCTTTTGGTATCAAACGTGGTTTAATGACCACAGTGCATGCCGCAACCGCTTCACAAAAAACGGTAGATAGTCCATCAAATAAAGATTGGCGTGGTGGCCGTGGTATTTTAGAGAATATTATTCCTTCTAGCACGGGTGCCGCCAAGGCGGTGGGCAAAGTCATTCCTGCCCTGAATAAAAAATTGACGGGTATGGCATTCCGCGTGCCGACTTCAGATGTTTCTGTGGTAGATTTAACCTGCGAACTCATCAAAGAAGCGAGCTATGAGGATATTTGCAAAGCCATGAAGACCGCTTCCGAAGGCGAGTTAAAAGGCGTGCTTGGTTACACTGAAGAAAAAGTGGTTTCTACTGATTTCCGTGGTGAAACTTGCCCATCGATATTTGATGCTGATGCCGGCATGTCTCTCGATTCAACTTTCGTAAAAGTAGTGGCTTGGTACGATAATGAGTATGGCTACACCTGTAATTTAATGCGCTTAGTCCGTCATATCGCTTAAGCCAAGTTGGGTCAATAGTAGAAGAGAATCAACACGTACAACTTAGGGTAGAATACGCGAATGAACGTAATTAAAATGACGGATTTAGATTTAACTGGCAAACGTGTGCTTATTCGTGCCGACTTAAATGTGCCCGTCACTGACGGCAAAGTAATTTCAGATGCGCGTATTACGGCCTCAATGGCGACCATTACCTATGCATTAAAGGCTGGCGCGAAAGTCATGGTGACCTCGCATTTAGGCCGCCCTGAAGAAGGAGTTTATTCAGCAGAAAATTCACTTAAGCCAGTGGTGGATGTAATTTCAGCCAAGCTTAATAAAACTATCCGCTTAATCAAAGATTGGGTGGATGGCGGCTTTGAAGTGGCTGCCGGAGAATTAGTCGTGCTAGAGAACTGCAGATTCAATAAAGGCGAGAAGAAAAGCGTCGATGAACTGTCACAAAAATATGCCCAGCTGTGTGATATATTTGTCATGGATGCCTTTGGCACAGCACATCGCGCCGAGGCTTCAACGCATGGCGTTGCAAAATTCGCGCCAGTTGCGGCGGCGGGTATTTTGTTGGTGAATGAGCTTGAGGCACTTACTAAAGCCTTACTCAGCCCAGCGCGCCCTATGGTCGCGATTGTGGGTGGCAGTAAAGTTTCTACCAAGCTAACCGTATTAGAAAGCTTGTCCGATAAAGTCGACCAAATGGTGGTTGGCGGTGGCATTGCCAACACCTTTTTGAAAGCCGCTGGTAATGAAGTCGGTAAATCACTCTGTGAGGATGATTTAGTCCCTGTTGCGCGCACCTTAATGGACAAAATGGCCCTAAGAGGCGCAACCATACCCATTGCGGTGGATGTGGTTTGTGGGAAAAAATTTGCTGCTAATGAGGTCGCCATTAGGAAAGACGTGGCAGACGTGGTAGCAGATGACATGATTTTTGATATTGGCTCGAAATCTGCTTATGAAATAGCAGAGATTATTAAAAATGCCGGCACAGTGGTTTGGAATGGACCTGTTGGCGTATTTGAATTCGATCCGTTTGGTGAAGGGACGAAAACCATTGCGCTGGCTATCGCTAAAACTAAGGCGTTCACCCTAGCCGGTGGTGGCGATACCATTGCTGCTATTCAGAAATACGGCATTGAAGATCAAATAGATTATATTTCCACAGCAGGAGGTGCCTTTTTAGAATTCCTAGAAGGTAAAAAATTACCTGCCGTCGAGATTCTTGAACAACGTGCGGCGGAATAATCATTGTTCTAACATCAGTATCACCATAAAATGGGGCTACTAGCCCCATTTCTAATTGAAGTTAAACGCGAGATAGCGTTAAAGAGTCTTACAGATTGACCTTACGTAAAACAAAAATTGTTGCCACATTAGGGCCCTCTTCAAACAGTGAGGAGATGCTGGCACGCATGATTATGGCTGGCGTTAACGTCGTGCGGCTTAACTTTTCGCATGGCAGTGCAGAAGAGCATATTAAGCGCGCTGAGATGGTGCGCGCCGTTGCCGCGAAGTTAAACCGTCCTATCGGTGTGTTATGTGATTTACAAGGGCCAAAAATCCGCATTGGTAAATTTGAATTTGGTAAAATCACGCTAAAAACAGGTGACTTGTTTATCTTGGATGCCGATTGCGAATTAGGCAATCAAGACCACGTTGGCTTGGATTACAAAACACTGCCGCAAGAGGTGGCCGAGGGCATCGTTTTGTTACTCGATGATGGTCGTATTACCATGCAGGTAGATCGAGTCAAAGGCAATCTCATTCATTGCTTGGTGCTTAATGGCGGCGTACTTAGTGACAACAAGGGTATTAACCGTCAAGGTGGCGGACTGTCTGCCGATGCGCTAACCAAGAAAGATCGTGAAGACATCAAAATTGCGGTGGCGCTTGAGGCGGATTATATTGCCATGTCTTTCCCTAAAACGGCGCTAGACGTTGAGATGGCGCATAGCTTAGTTAAAAAAGCGGGTGGCAGCGCGAGTATTATCGCTAAAATTGAGCGTGCTGAAGCGATTGATAACCTTGAGTCCATTATTGAAGCTTCTGATGCCATTATGGTCGCACGCGGAGACTTGGGCGTGGAGGTGGGCGATGCCGCCGTACCAGGTCTGCAAAAACGGATGATACGGATGGCGCGCGCGCAAAATAAATTGGTCATTACAGCCACGCAAATGATGGAATCCATGATTACCAACCCTATCCCAACGCGCGCAGAAGTTTCTGATGTTGCCAATGCCGTGTTAGATGGCACGGATGCGGTCATGCTATCCGCCGAAACCGCGACAGGGCAGTTTCCGCTAGAAACAGTGCAAGCCGTACATCGCGTGGTGATGGAAGCTGAAAAAGAATATATTATTCAATACCATGCACAAAAAACTGACCAAGTTTTTTTAAAAACGGATGAAACCATTGCCGCTGCCGCAATTTATACCGCCAAGCACTTTAAAGTCAAAGCGATTGCTGCACTGACGCAGTCTGGTAATTCCGCCCAATGGCTATCACGCGCAGATGCGGAAGTGCCCATCTTCGCACTGTCGCCAGATAAATATGCCCGTAGAAAACTGACTTTGCACCGTGGTGTGCACCCATTTCCGATTGAGCAAGCCAATAAAAATAGAGATGAAATCTTGCAAGAAATGGAACAAGTATTATTGCAACACAAAATGGTTAATCTAGGCGATGTAGTATTGCTCACATTTGGCGAGCCGATTGGTAGTCCGGGCGGCACAAACACCCTAAAAATAGTGAAAATTGGTGAAAACAAACGAGCTTAGTGGGCGCTTGCTAACGATCGAATTTGGCCAGACCGGAAAATCCAAAGATAATATTTTGCTTGGTTTTTACTTGCCCTTTATAATAGCGCATCAACCCTTCACCAGTTAAAGCATAAGCCAGCCCTCATGAATAAGCCTCTATTACAAACTAGCATACAAAGTCTAAAACGTATCCACCAAGGTAAAGTGCGCGACATTTATGATATCGATGCGAATACCATGCTTTTGGTCAGCACTGACAGGCTATCCGCATTTGATGTCATCCTACCTACTGGCATTGTCAATAAAGGCGCCATGCTGACGCAAATGGCGAACTTTTGGTTTGAAAAACTCAAAGATATTGTGCCCAACCATCTAACCGGCATTAACCCCAATAGTGTGGTCACGAACCCAGCAGAGCAAGCGCAACTTGGCTCACGCGCGGTGGTTGTGAAGAAATTAAAAGCGTTACCCATTGAGGCCATTGTGCGCGGCTACTTAGTGGGCAGTGGTTGGAAAGAATACAAAACCAAAGGCACCGTCTGCGGCATTCAACTGCCCACAGGCCTTCAAGAAGCCTCAAAGTTACCCAGCCCGATATTCACCCCGTCTAGCAAAGCGGCAGTGGGCGAGCACGACGAGAATATTAGTTTGCAACAATGCGCCGACTTAATTGGTCAAGACATGGCCGCACAGGTGGCGAACGTAGCGATCGCCTTGTATCAAAAAGCTGCCGAATATGCGCTCACTCGCGGCATTATCATTGCCGACACTAAGTTTGAATTTGGTCTAGATGCCCATGGCGTACTACACGTTATGGATGAGGTACTCACGCCAGACTCATCCCGTTTTTGGCCTTCCGATAGCTATGTCGTTGGTAAAAATCCACCTAGTTACGATAAGCAGTTTGTGCGGGATTGGTTAGAAAGCACGGGCTGGAATAAAACTGCACCGGCGCCTGAGTTGCCAGTAGATGTGGCAGAGAAAACTAGTGAGAAATATATGGAAGCGTTTGAGCGACTGACCGGCCACGCCTTACGCCTAGAGTGATGGTCGTTCACCTTAACGCTTCTGACTAATCACGTGATTGAAAAACTAAAATCTTTAAGCAAACAACTCAAGCAAGAGTTTGCGATTTACCGCTTAGTGCTGAACCATCCTAAAACACCCTGCTTAGCCAAGCTATTTTTAGGATTAGCCATTGCTTATTTATTACTGCCCTTTGATTTGATCCCCGACTTTATTCCGGTCTTAGGTCAGATTGACGATATCATCATCATTCCAGTTTTGCTCTATCTGGCTTTATTGTTTATACCAAAATCTATTATTCAAAGCTGCCGAGAGCAAGTGCAATTAACCATGTAGTGCTCAGTCTTTCGACTGATTTTTAATTATTTTATGCAGCGGGCTTGCTATAATTGCACCCAAAAAATATGTCAGCAAATTAACCAGTCAACTTTATTATCTAGGAATAAGTCATGTCGTTAAACCAAGTGCCAACCGGCAAAGATGTCCCGAATGATTTCAATGTCATTATTGAAATCCCCATGCAGGGCGACCCAGTCAAATATGAAGTAGATAAAGAAAGTGGCGCGATTTTTGTAGACCGCTTTATGGGTACAGCCATGCAATATCCAACCAATTATGGTTATGTGCCCCATACCCTTGCCGACGATGGCGACCCAGTAGATGTATTAGTCATGACACCTGTACCATTGATTCCTGGCGTGGTGGTGCGTTGCCGCCCATTAGGCGTGCTGTTGATGGAGGATGAAGCCGGCCTAGATGCCAAGGTTCTAGCTGTACCTGTTGAAAAAGTGTGTGGTTTATACGGCCATCTTAAAACTCACAAAGATTTATCTGCTTGGCGCCTGGATATGATTGCGCACTTTTTTGAGCATTACAAAGATTTAGACAAAGGTAAATGGGTCAAAATTAATGGCTGGGGCGATATCGACCAAGCTAAAAAAGAAATATTAGAAGGTGTTGAGAACTATAACAATGCCAAAATAAAACCTGCTTTCTAAGCTTAGTCGGCTATAGGCGATGCAAGTTGGCGGATAAAGCTTTCAACTCTTTTTCTGCCAATTTGTAATCCGGATAAATACTAGCAACTACCGCCCAAAATTTAGCGGAATGGTTCATTTCTTTTAAGTGCGCAAGCTCGTGGCACACCACGTAGTTGATGATATGCGGTGGCGCTTGAAGTAAACGCCAATTGAGTCTGATTTCTTTTCTTGAATTGCAACTTCCCCAACGACTACCGGCATTAGATAAACTCAGTGAGACAAAACTTACCCCCAGCTTGCTAGAGAATATTTCTAAGCGCCGAGTAAAATCGTTCAAAGCCTGTTTTTTGTACCATTGAATGACTTTACGTGCGACTGAGGTTTGGTCTTGGTGATTGGGCATGGCTAACTGCAAAATACCAGGCGCATATTCAACGGCTTTTGAGCGGGCATTATGTTCAACAACCAAGGTGATCGCATACCCCAGGAAGAGCAATTTCTCGCCATGCTGCCACTGCATTTCTGCTATTTTATTTTCTGCGAGCACCGCTAATTTTTTGCGTATCCAATCCGCTTTCTGCGCAATAATACTTTCAAGCTGATCTTGTGAAATACGCTTGGGTGCATGAATCACCAAGCCGCTACTGGTGATTTTTAAGCCCACCGTACGGCGCTGACGGCGCTCTAATTGGTAATGTAATTGGTCGCCAGAGGGCAGGGTCAGTGCGTGACTCATACTGCGTTTATGATTGCCATTTCCGCTTCAATCCAGTTTTCCACTTGTTGGTTCAGGGCGTCTGTTTTTAAGTGAGCCGTTTGAATGGCTTGCCCAATATGCATGCGTATCACCCCTGGCTTTTTGATAAAGCCTTTTGGCCAAAAATTGCCGGCGTTGTGCGCTACTGGCAATACTTGGGTTTTGCTATGGGTAGCAAGCCACGCACCGCCAATGTGATACTTACCTCGCTTTCCTGGCGCGATACGTGTACCTTCTGGAAAAATCACCACCCACAACCCTTTGGATAGCCGATCTTTACCTTTTTCTACCAACTGCTTAAGCGCCTCTCGCCCTGAGGCGCGATTAATGGCAATTGGCGAGGACATGGCTAAACCCCAGCCGAATATTGGAATCCATAACAATTCACGCTTGAGCACATAGACTTGCGTGGGGAAAATAGCTTGAAATGCAAACGTTTCCCAAGTCGATTGGTGCTTACCTAAGATGATGCTAGGTGCGCTGGGTATATACTCAAGTCCGCTAATTTCATGGCGAATGTTACAAGTGACTTTTAACCACCACAACATGCTGCGTGCCCAACCAGAAATGAGATTATTTCGGGTGATGGGGTTAAGCGGCAATGCAAGTAGGGCGATTAAAGTAAAGATTGGCGCGGTAATCAATTGACCGATAAAAAATAAAGAAGATCGCAAAAACAACATACTCAGCCTTAATTAGCCTTGTTCTGCAGTGATGCGTTGCACGGCATCGGCCAAGTCGGCACATAGCCAAGTATTGGCTGGTAAGGCTTTATCTGCCGATTGTTTAGATGCCGCCAAGGTCGCCTCGCCTTTGCCTGTGAGCACTAAAATAGGCTGGCAGCCTGCGGCAGAAAAAGCTTGTAAATCTCGCAAGGCATCACCAATCGCAGGGACACCTAGCAACTCAATTGAAAAGCGCCGGCCTATTTCTTCCATCATGCCAATATTAGGTTTGCGACAACGGCAATGCTCATCTGACGCATGTGGACAGTAAAATATGGCGTCAATACGTCCGCCTAGCAAGGCTAATTCGCGGTTCATTTTTTCATGAATACTGTTGAGCGTCGCCATATCAATCAATCCTCGGCTAACTCCAGATTGATTGGTTGCGACTGCCACTCGGTAGCCAGATTGGTTAAGTAAGGAAATCGCATCAAGGCTGCCGGCAATTGGAATCCACTCACTTGGATTTTTGATGAAATTGGCAGAGTCTTGATTGATCACACCATCTCTGTCTAGAATGACTAACTTCATCGCTTAGCTCACTTAATCTTAGCCAGCTAATTTAGATAAATCTGCAACGCGGTTCATGGTTTGATGCAAGGTAGCCAATAAGCCGAGGCGGTTCGCTTTAAGCGCAGGGTCGTCAGCATTCACCATCACATTATCAAAGAAAGCATCAACAGGCACTTTTAAAGCGGCAAGTAATTTAAGGGATGCCGTGTAATCGCCATTTTCAAACAACTTGTCAGCGTCAGGTTTAACTTTACTTAACGCCTCATTGAGTGCCATTTCAGAAGGCTCTTGAAGTAAGTTAGTGTTTACTTCCGCTTTCACTTCGCCCTCTACTTTTTTCAGAATATTGCCTACACGCTTGTTGGCAGCTGCCAGCGCTGGGGCCTGATCCAAGGTAGAGAATGTACGCACAGCAGCAAGGCGCTGTGGAATATCACTTAAAATTTCAGGGTTAAGTGACAATACTGCATCAACTTCTTGTGGACTTGCCCCTTGTTCACGTAAATTTACACTTAAGCGGTCAAAGCAAAATTCTTTAATAGCTTGAATCATCGTAGCTTCACTGTTTGCGTCTGTATTAAATTTACTTAGTACATCTTGAATTAGTTTGCTAAATTCTAAAGATAATTCGCATTCAATGAGCATACGAATAATGCCTAGTGCTTGTCTGCGCAAACCAAACGGGTCTTTATCCCCAGTAGGTTTTTCACCAATACTGAACAAGCCAACTAAAGTTTCTAATTTGTCAGCTAAAGCAACCACCACACCAACTTGATTACGAGGTAATTCATCTCCCGCAAATCTAGGCTTGTAGTGGTCTTCAATCGCATAAGCCACATCATTATTTAAGTTTTCATGCTGCGCATAGTAACGCCCCATAATGCCTTGAAGTTCAGGAAACTCACCAACCATATCAGTCACTAAATCTGTTTTTGCAAGCTTGGCTGCTTGATCTGCTTTAGTCGCTAAATCATTACCACCAATCTCTTGTGCAATTGCCGATGCAATCTCTCTAACGCGTTCAGTACGACCACCTTGAGAACCAAGCTTGTTGTGATAAACCACTTTATTTAAACTTTCTAAGCGACTTTCAAGCGTTTTCTTACGGTCTTGGTCAAAGAAGAACTTGGCATCAGCTAGGCGAGGGCGCACCACACGCTCGTTACCGCCAATGACTGCACTAGAATCATCAGGGCTGATATTAGAAACGATTAAAAATTTATTAGTCAGCTTGCCGTTTGCATCGAGAAGTGGGAAATATTTTTGATTCGCTTTCATGGTGAGAATCAAACATTCTGCCGGCACTTCTAGGTAAATTTCTTCAAATTGACCGAGCAATACATTGGGACGTTCAACCAGAGCGGTAACTTCATCTAACAACGCATCATCTTCAATTGGTTTTAGATTTTCTTTGCCTGCAGCAACGCTGAGTTGACGAACAATCTCCGTACGGCGTTCAGAAAAACTTGCAATCACCGCGCCATCAGTTTTAAGTTGCTCAGCATAACTATCAGCACTTTTTACAATAACTGGCGATACAGCAGCTTCAAATCTATGGCCTTGTGTTTGATTGCTAGCCGTTAAGCCTAATGCGGTAACAGCAATCACATCGCTACCATGCAAGGCCACTAAGCTATGCGCAGGGCGCACAAAATTCACGTTACTCCAGCCATCTGCCAATTGATAAGTCATGACTTTCGGAATCGGTAGTTTTGCTATTGCGTCGTTCAATGCGATTTGCAAGCCTTCATTAAGCGAAACACCTTTTTGCATGACGTCTAAAAACAACGCTTCATTTTTACCATCTACTTGCTTGGTTAAATTGCTAACAACGCCTTCATCCAAGCCCATGCCGTTTAGGCGTTTGATTAAGGCTGGCGTTGCTTTTCCGCTTGCATCCAAGCCAACGCTGACAGGCATGAGTTTTTGTGTGGAAGTCTTGTCATGGGCAACAGCAAGAATATTCGTTGCATGCACCGCAAGGCGGCGTGGTGAAGCGTAAGCTGTTACTACAGAACTATCTTCAGCTAAGCCTTGTGATCTCAGCGATTCAAACAATATACTTGAGAATGCCTCACCTAATTTATTTAAGACTTTCGGTGGCAGTTCTTCTACAAACAGTTCTACTAATAAATTTTTCGTACTCATGCTGCGGCTTTCTTAGCTAATTCTGTTAACACTTCATCTGCCCAATCTTTGGGTGCCATTGGGAATCCTAGTCTAGCGCGACTATCTAAATAACTTGAGGCAACTGAACGAGCTAGGTTGCGAATGCGGCCAATATAACCAGCGCGTTCGGTTACTGAAATTGCACCCCGAGCATCCAGTAAATTAAACGTATGCGCAGCTTTCAGCACCTGCTCATAGGCTGGAAGTGCAAGCTTATTCTCCATTAAATACTGCGCTTGTTTTTCATGTGCAGTAAATGCCGTAAATAAAAAATCTGCGTCTGAATGTTCAAAGTTATAGGCTGATTGTTCTTTTTCATTTTGCAGATAGACATCACCGTACGTTAAGCCGTCTGTCCAAGTTAAATCATAAACGTTATCTACCCCCTGTAAATACATGGCTAAACGCTCTAAGCCATAAGTGATTTCACCGGTAATGGGCTTGCAATTAATACCACCTACTTGTTGGAAGTAAGTGAATTGCGTAACTTCCATGCCATTTAACCAAACTTCCCAGCCCAAGCCCCATGCGCCTAAGGTTGGGTTTTCCCAGTCATCTTCAACAAAACGAATATCATTCTTTTTTAAATCAAAGCCTAGCGCTTCAAGAGAGCCTAAATAAAGCTCAAGAATATCGGCTGGTGCTGGTTTAAGTACCACCTGAAACTGGTAGTAATGTTGCAAACGATTCGGATTATCACCATAACGACCATCTTTAGGACGGCGGCTAGGCTGTACGTAGGCCGCCTTCCATGGTTCTGGCCCAAGTGAACGTAAAAATGTGGCGGTATGGCTGGTGCCTGCACCTACCTCCATATCGTAAGATTGTAGTAATGCACAGCCTCGTTCTGACCAGTAGTTTTGCAATGTGAGAATAATTTGCTGAAAAGTAAGCGCCATAATTTAAGTCTATAGGTTAAGTCGTACAACCGCGAAAGGTTTGATTTTACTTTGTTTTAGGTCGACTTGCCAAAAAATTAGGCAAACAAATAGCAAGTATGCCAATTAAACTAATGGCTAAAAATAGCCAATTCCCAAAGCGCACGTAGGGCGTACTTCCGCTATACCCTTGCGCCATGACATTGAGCGTGAGTTGAGTGAAGTGTGGCGCATGGGCGATGACATTTCCGTGCGGGTCTATCATGGCGCTTGCGCCAGTATTGGTTGCACGCAATACCGTGCGGCCCGTCTCTAAGGCGCGCGCCTGTGAAAACTGCAGGTGCTGGTATGCCGCCAGCGACTCACCATACCAGGCATCATTACTGGCATTGACCAACAGGCTAGCCGCGGGCAGTTGCCGAATAATTTCTTCACCAAAAACGTCTTCATAGCAAATGTTGATGGCCACTTTTTCACCGGCAATTGCCATGGGTTGCTGCTGAATACTACCGCGGGACAAATCACTTAAAGGCATATTAAGCCAATCGCGGTATACCCAGCCGAGCAGGGCTTTTAACGGGATAAACTCGCCGAAAGGGACTAGGTGTGATTTGCGATAAACTTCTGGTGCGGCACTGCCAATATTCAACATGCTATTGAAGTACTCGCCATTTTCACGCTCTATGATACCGACCAGAATTGACCCTTGATTGTGCGTTGCGTGCTGCTCCAAGCGCACTTTAAGTTCGCTCGGCAGCTCACTAGAGAGTATTGGTAGTGCGGTTTCTGGCAGGATAATCAACTGAGCGCTACTGGCTTCCGCCATTTGCAGGTATTGATGCAAAGTGCGCTCAGCTGTTTCTGGCGCCCATTTTATATCCTGCGAAATATTGCCTTGCAGCAAGGCTACTGAGATTGGTTGAGCTGTTGGCGAGGTCCATTCCACCCCTTTTAATAAGCCACCAGCAAGAAAAATTAGCACTAACAAGGCCAGGCTATTACGTTGCCAAAGCCTAGAAATTGGCTTTTGTGTCAGCCCGTAAGCTATTAAGCTGGCAATAAATATCGTGAGCAGAGAAACGCCATGCACGCCAACAATCGGCATATAGCCCGCCAATGGGCTATTTGGCACTTGGCTGTAGCCGATAGTCAACCAAGGAAATCCTGTAAAAATCCAGCTTCTTAGCCAATCAGACAGTGCCCAAAACACTGGAATCGCTATCAGCATGTGCTGCGCTTGCGTTTTTGAAAACTGGCGACTCAATACGCCAACCATTGCAGGAAACAATGCCATGAATGCACAGAGCAAAAAAGTCACGACTACTGCCATCAGCATAGGCATGTTGCCAAAGTCATGCAAGCTAATATAAATCCAATAAATCCCCGCGCTAAATAAGCCCAAACCGTAAATAAAGCCAGAAATTGCAGCTTGTTTTGGCGTGCAGTCTTGGTGCCAGTAGTAAAACAAGCCTATGAGCGATAAAATACTGACCGGATAAAAGTAAAATGGCGCAAAACCCAGCACGCCACCAGCCCCCAACATCAATAAAATGAGCGGCTTGACGAATTTGTTGTGGCTTAGTGTTCGCATGGCGTGAATTGTAGCTTGATACAACAATTTATAATTAAATTAAGTGGGCTAATCACAATAAAACAGCGCCCAATATTGACTGCCCATCTATTCAAACTCTATATTTGTTCTGCCGCAACTTACCCATTTAATGACAGCACAAAACAGATTAACTTTTTGGAGAAGCATGATGGGCATGACATCAGAGTTTAAGGATTTTATTTCTAAGGGCAATGTGGTTGACTTGGCGGTCGGCGTCATCATTGGCGCTGCATTTGGTAAAATTGTTGATTCCTTAGTCGGAGATATTATGATGCCAGTGATAGGTAGAATTCTGGGAGGCTTAGATTTCAGTAATATGTTTATTGCCTTGGCTGATATTCCTGCAGGTAATGCTGGCACCTATGCCGCGCTAAAAACGGCAGGGGTGCCGATGTTGGCTTAGGGTCACTTCATTACCATAGTGCTGAATTTTATTATTTTATCGTTTGTAATCTTTATGATGGTAAAACAGGTCAATAGACTTAAAAAAGCCGAGGCCACCGCTACACCTACGGCAACCCCTGATGACATATTGCTATTGCGTGAAATTCGCGACGCCCAGAAAAAATAATCAGCAGTATTGTTTACCTATAGTGATGAATCAGGACGCGCGCTGGGCACATCATATTTTTGAGCGTTATCAACGCCTTCCGCACCATTATTAATAAAAACCACCTGCACTACTTTATCCTCGATAAAGTCTAATTCGGTCGTTTCGTAATAGTTTCCCTCAGATGAAGTATTGATAAAGTGATATTGCCAAATAGAAGCGACCACTTTTCCTGTGCCTTTAATTTTCACGTCATCTGCTTTTGCGGGTTCACCAAACTGCGCAATAATTTTAGCCTTATCAAAGCCATTAATGGCATTCACAAAGTCTCGCTCAAGCGTTGGAATATTAGCGTCTACTTTTGCTTCATCGGCAGCGGCTAGGGGCGTCAGTAACATTTGCGTGAAAATAATACCGATTAATGCGATATATTTCATTGCCTACTCCAATCACAAAAAATTATTTTTTATATTGACTTAAGCGTTGAGAGCCAAAAAAATAGAAATAAGTTCCAGCGGGTTGCTTAGGCTAAATCTATCGCATTTGGCAAAACTTCTAGTAGCAGGGTGTGTAAACGACGGCTATCCGCACGCAACACTTTAAAACGTAAGCCGCTTAGCGCAATTTCATCATCCCGCTTTGGTAAGTGTCCGAATTGATGTACTACTAGGCCGCCGATGGTAGAAAATTCTTCATCGCTTAATGCGGTGCCAATAATTTCGTTAAAGTCTGCGATTTCTGTCAGCGCTTTTACCCGATACTTGCCGTCTGCATTTTGGATAATATTATCTTCGACTTCGTCGTAATCGTACTCATCTTCAATGTCACCGACTATCTGTTCGAGCACATCCTCAATCGTCACCATTCCTGCCACACCGCCGTATTCATCGACCACAATGGCAATATGATTGCGGGTACTGCGGAACTCTTTCAGCAATATGTTCAATCGTTTAGATTCTGGAATAAATACCGCAGGGCGCAACATATCACGCACTTCAAAATCTTCCCCTGCGTAGTAACGCAATAAATCTTTAGCCAGCAAAATGCCTATTACGTCATTCTTATCATCCTCAATCACCGGAAAGCGGGAGTGGGCAGTTTCAATCACGTGCGGGATAAAAATTTCAGGGGGATCGGTGATGTCGATGACATCCATTTGTGAGCGCGGAATCATGATGTCGCGCACTTGCATTTCACTGACTTGCAATACGCCTTCTATCATGGCGAGTGAGTCTGCATCCATCAAACTATTTTCGTAAGCGCCATGTAGCAGCGTAACAAGTTGCTCGCGATCTTCAGGTTCACGCAGTAAAAAATGACTTAAGCGTTCTAGTAAACTTGGTTTTTCCGACTCGGCAGCCATTAGCAGGCGTCCTATGTAATGAGATAAGGGTTAGCATACCCTAATTTTGTGATAATTGCAGTCTCCAAACTTTCCATCAGCTCGGCTTCTGCATTAATTTCGTGATCGTAACCGTGTAAATGTAAGACCCCGTGTACAGTTAAATGCGCATAATGCGCTTCCAGCGGCTTGTTTTGTGCCAGTGCCTCTGCAGCAACGACAGGCGCGCAAATAATGATATCGCCGATTAAATGCGGCACTTCAGTTAATGGAAATGTCAGCACATTGGTTGCGTAGTCTTTAGCACGGTAAGTGTTGTTAAGCGCTCGTCCTTCGGCCTCATCGACGATACGTATTGCAACTTCCGTATCCACATTAATAGCCGCTTTAGCCCAGCGCCTAAATTGGCTGGGCGTAGGGAAATTCGAGCCCTCGGCAGCGTATTGAACGATTATTTTAATGGCGGCCATGTTTTTATAGCTCCTGCTGACATCGCTGATAGATCATTTTTCGCTGTTCTTTTCGTACTCTTCATAAGCATTGACAATTTTCTGCACTAACGGGTGACGCACCACGTCCGCAGATAAAAAATGGGTCATGGCGATGCCTTTGATATCTTTCAGAACTTTTTGCGCTTCTACCAAACCGCTTTTTTGATGCTTATGCAAGTCAATTTGCGTCACATCCCCAGTAATCACCGCTTTGGTACCAAATCCAATTCGCGTCAAAAACATCTTCATTTGTTCAGGCGTGGTATTTTGCGCTTCATCTAGAATAATAAAACTCTGGTTAAGTGTACGGCCGCGCATATAAGCTAGCGGCGCCACTTCAATCGCACCACGTTCAAACATTTTGTTCACGGTGTCGTAACCAGCTAAATCATACAACGCATCATATAAAGGGCGTAAATAAGGGTCTACTTTCTGGTTTAAGTCGCCGGGTAAAAAGCCTAATTTTTCGCCAGCTTCCACCGCTGGGCGTACCAAGATAATGCGCTTCACTCGGTCGCGGCTCATGGCATCAACGGCGCTAGCTACCGCCAAGTAAGTTTTACCTGTACCGGCAGGGCCAATGCCAAAGGTAATATCGTGATCTTGAATCTGCTGTAAATAAGCAATTTGCCTAGGAGTACGGCCATGTAACTCGGTGCGCCGTGTCATCAATACTGGCGCGTTAGAACTTACCATATCTTCAGGTTTTAATTTATTAATTTCTACCAAACCCAGTTGAATTTCATCTAGGCCAACAGGGGTCTTGGCGCGTATATAAAAATTTTCAAGCAACTGTACCGCCAAGCGCATATTCTGCACCTCGCCAGAAAACCGCATGTGGGCGCCACGTCGCGCAATTTTCACGTCTAGCGCATCTTCAATTTGCTTAATATTTTCATCCAACACGCCGCACAAGTTAGCTAGGCGGACATTATCTTCTGGGGTTAAGGTGATTTCCATGTTTATGCTTTGAATGCGCTGCCCATAATTTCGCCGCGCAATCGTTTTGGATTAGCCACATCGGTAATACGCACATTGACGAATTGATGAATTAAATTAGTGTCGCCCACGATGTCTACAATACGATTATTGTCGGTTTTCCCCGCTAACTCTTTGGCATTTTTCCACGAGCTACTTTCAATCAGCACACGCTGCACAGTGCCGAGCATAGCCACACTGATTTGCTTGCCTTGCGCCTCATTAATGGCTTGCAATTTAGCTAAGCGCGCGAGCTTAAGTTCTTGCGTGGTGTCGTCAGTTAAATAAGAGGCCGGCGTGCCAGGGCGCGGGCTGTATAAAAAGCTAAAGCTATAATCAAATCCTACCTCTTGCATCAGTTTTGCGGTGGCTTCAAATTCAGCTTCCGTCTCGCCTGGAAACCCCACAATAAAATCTGAGGTAAATGTCAGGTTTGGATTTGCTACACGCAATTTTCGTATCGTTGATTTAAATTGTAGGCCAGTGTAATTGCGCTTCATGGCCATGAGCACACGGTCGGCACCGGCTTGCACCGGCAAATGCAATTGCACCGCTAATTTTGGCACATTCGCAAAACAATCTATCAAGCGTTGACTCATCTCATTGGGATGACTGGTAGTAAAACGGATGCGCTCAATCTGCGGAATCTCAGCGATATACTCAATCATCATGGCCAAATCCGCATTCAGCCCCTGATATTCAGCTTGGTAGGCATTCACATTCTGCCCTAGCAAGGTGATTTCTTTTACGCCTTGGGCGGCCAACTGCACGGCTTCGGTGAGTATCGCTTCAAAAGGGCGCGACACTTCTTCTCCGCGCGTATAAGGCACTACGCAAAAACTGCAGTATTTGCTGCAGCCTTCCATAATGCTTAAAAAAGCACTGGCACCTTCAACGCGAGGCGGCGGTAAATGATCAAATTTTTCAATCTCTGGGAATGAAATATCGACCTGTGATTGGCCGCTAGATTGGCTGCTCTTAATCAAATCTGGTAGGCGGTGCAAGGTTTGTGGGCCAAACACTACGTCTACATAAGGCGCACGCTTAATGATGTTCTCGCCCTCTTGCGAAGCGACACAACCACCGACGCCGATGACTAAATTAGGGTTTTTTGCTTTAAGCGGAATAAATCGCCCAAGGTGGCTAAACACTTTATCTTCCGCTTTTTCACGCACGGAACAAGTATTAAGCAAAATCACATCGGCATCCTCGGGCGTAAGCGTTTCCACCATACCATCGGTTGAGGCCAGCATATCCGCCATGCGCGATGAATCATACTCATTCATTTGGCAACCGAAAGTTTTGATGAATACCTTTTTCGGCGCAGATGACTGGGTGGCGGGTGGCATTAAAAATTTTTCTTTTGAATTCAAAGCTTAGCTACAATCTTATAAAACATAATTTTAGCGCATTTAGCCATTTGCTTCACGCAAAGTTGCTTAGCGCAAGGTAAAATAGGTTTACACCAACAAGCCCATCGATTATGCAAGCACTTCCTATTTTCATGAATATTACAAACCGCCCATGCGTTGTTATTGGTGGCGGCGAGGTTGCTTCGCGCAAGGTGGCCATGTTATTGAAAGCCAATGCGGCCATTACCCTCTACTCACCCGAGATTTGCCAAGCGCTACAGGCCTTAAGTGTGGCCGGAAAAATTACCACCATCCATGCTCGCTTTGAGGCCCAGCAACTAGCTGGCGCATGTTTGGTGATTGCGGCGACGAATGTAGTGGCCGTGAATACGGCAGTTTCGATCGCGGCAAAAGCGCAAAATATTCCAGTCAATGTAGTCGACTCTCCGGCTTTATGTACCTTTACCATGGCGTCTATCGTGGAAAGATCACCGATTGTCATTGCGATTTCGAGTGAAGGTAATGCCCCAGTGCTTGCACGTTACATTCGCACCAGAATTGAAACCATGCTACCTGCAGGTTATGGCCGTATTGCAGGAATCGCCGGAGAATTTAGAGACAAGGTCAAAGCAAAATACGCCACCAGCCAAGCGCGCCGCATTTTTTGGGAGGGCGTACTGCAAGGACCTATTGTTGAGCGCATATTGTCTGGGCAAGAAGCCGCAGCAAGAACGGCATTAGATCAATTATTGTCTGGCCACTCGGCGCCTGGCCATAATGGTGAGGTGTATTTGGTGGGCGGTGGACCAGGCGACCCGGATTTATTAACTTTTAGAGCATTACGCCTAATGCAGCAATGTGATGTTTGTGTGTACGACAAACTAGTGAGCCCAGAAGTTATGGCGCTGGTGCGCCGTGATGCCGAGCTGATTTACGTGGGCAAATCACGCGATCAGCATACGCTAGCGCAGGAACAAATTAACGCGCTGCTAGCCAAATTAGCCTTGCAAGGCAAGCGCGTGCTGCGCTTAAAGGGTGGCGACCCTTTCATTTTTGGGCGGGGCGGCGAAGAAATTGAAACCTTAATGCAGCATGGCGTTCCATTTCAAGTGGTGCCTGGCATTACCGCGGCAAATGGCGTTTCTAGCTATGCCGGCATTCCTTTAACCCATCGTGATTATGCGCAAGCTTGTTTGTTTATTACGGGCCATTTAAAAGCCAAAGAAAACGCTAATGAGCTCACGCTTGATTTAGATTGGGTGGCGATGTCGCGACCACGCCAAACGCTGGTGATTTATATGGGCTTAGTTGGCTTAGATCAAATTTGCAAACAACTCATCGCACATGGTGTATCCGCGAATATGCCAGCAGCGGTTGTTCAGCAAGGCACCACATCACGGCAACGTGTGGTTGTGGCTAGCTTGCAGGATTTAGCAGAGAAAGTGGCTGCCGCAAAAATGAAAGCACCTTGCCTAACCATCATTGGTGAAGTCGTCCATTTACGTGAAAAGTTAAACTGGTTCGAGCCTAGCCCTACTGGTGAGTAGTTTTTTGTATCGGCAAACTCAGTCGCGCCTCTAAACCACCTTCTGGCCGGTTAATTAACTCAAGCTTGCCATGGTGTAGCTTAGCAATACGGTCGGCAATCGCTAACCCTAATCCACTGCCAGCGGCATTGCTACGGGCAGTATCTAAGCGCTCAAATGGGCGCAGTAATTTTTCCACATGCGTTTCAGGAATGCCAGGCCCGTTATCAAAAATGCTAATCAAAATAGCCTTTTTGGTAATTTTACTGGCGACCCGCACTTGCCCATGCCCGTATGCGTAGGCATTACCTACCAAGTTATCTAATAATCGCTGCATAGCCAAGGGCTTAATAGGAATAGCATAAGTGGGCGCTAACTGCACCACTAAGTCTCGCCCAGCGCGGAGTTGTCTATCATGCATGGCTTGTAGTAAGGTATTAATATCGATCATTTGTGATGGTTCGCCCTCGACCCCTTTCACAAAATCTAAGAACTGGTGAATGATGTTATCCATGTCGCCAATGTCTTCTACCATCCCATTTTTCAAACTGTTGCAAGCTTCGTCTGGCAACATCTCTACCGCTAGGCGTAACCTGGCTAATGGGGTGCGTATGTCGTGTGAAACGCCAGCCAAAATCAACGTACGTTCTACATCTAACTCGGCTAATGAATCAGCCATTTTATTAAAGGTGTCGTTTACTTCTCGCAATTCAGCAAAGCTACCCTCAGCTAACTTTTCTGGGCGCTCACCATTACGCAGTCTATTTGCCGCATTCATTAACAACTGTAAAGGGCGATTAATACGCGCCGCAATAAAGTAACCAGCGCCTAGCGATAGTGCTAACACTAAAGCCGCCCAACCTAGCCACTGCCAAGGAAAATGGCGCTCCACATGCACGCGTGGGATTACCACCCAATAGTCATCTTGACCAATGCTGAAGCTAATCCAAAGCCCTTGTATGCCGTAATGATTTACACTAATAATAGTTTCCATGCCCAGTCGATCACGAATTTTTTCCGCAACCATGTGAATAAACGGATCCGCTGGCAACGGCTCGATCTCTTCCATAAAGTCAGCATAGTAAATACGTACGCCTTCTTTACCTGTAATCTCGGAAAGCAAAGCCAGGCGAAGGTTTTCTTGAGAGGCGATGAGCGAAGCGCGTGTGTAATTTACCACGGTCACCGCTTGCAAGGCTGTTGCCTCAGCACGCGGTTCACGCTCAAAATATTCAAAAATTTGTAGCGAGGCAAACTGCGCAATAGCCAATAAAACAGCAATCAGCAGCATGACTCTTGCGAGTAGCGTTGTTGGTAATAGATGTCGTTTCAAGTTGCGGCTTATTGAGTTGAATTTAATAGAAGTAAAAGTTGGCTAATTTAAATGGGGCTGGCTAGATGATAATTATCAACTGACTTGACTCCATCACTCATCTAAAGTGCCATCCGGAATAAACACATAGCCAAAACCCCACATCGTTTGTAAATAGCGGGGGTGCGCTATATCGGGCTCTATAAGTTTGCGTAACCGTGACACTTGCACATCAATACTGCGGTCAAATACATCTAATTCACGGCCTCGGGCCAACTGCATGAGCCTATCACGAGATAAAGGTTGGCGTGGATGATCGACAAAGACTTTAAGCAAGGCAAACTCACCACTGGTAATAGTGATGGCAGCCCCGCCTTTGGTCAGCGAGCGCGTCGCGGTACTGAACACGAAATCGCCAATATTGACGTTGTCCGCATTGATGGTAGGTGCGCTCGGCTGCAAGCGCTCGTGTCTACGCATGACCGCATTGATGCGGGCTAATAACTCACGCGGATTAAATGGCTTAGGTAAGTAATCATCTGCGCCCATCTCAAGCCCAATAATTCTATCAACCTCATCGCCACGGGCAGTCAGCATAATAATGGGTAACATAGTGCCTGCACCACGAACTCTTCGGCAGATAGATAGGCCATCTTCACCAGGTAGCATCAAATCTAATACCAGCAAATCAATCGGTTCAGCCGCGAGGATGCCATCCATTTCTTTGGCATCTTCTGCCACTTTAACGGTATAGCCTTGCTCGGTCAGGTAGCGCTGCAATAACTCTCGCAAACGCACATCATCGTCAACGACCAGTATTTTTTTATTTTGATTTTCCATTATTTAATTTAAGTCCGTTTTGTAGTTTTAATTTAAAAAAATGTTTTTAAGCAAGCGCATAGTGAAATCTAACTTACCGTTTAGTGTATGCTAAATTGACTTAATTTCAAATCACCACCGTGCATATAAGCGGCTAAATGTTATCGCCGTTCAAGTGGAACCAAGTGCAGATCCTGCTAGTCTATGCAATATTCGCCGTCTTGTTACAATTAATTACAATTTCAATATAAATTGAAACAATCGATTAACAATCGTACTTCATCATGCTCTGTCCAACTCACGCTACAATATTTAAAGTTAAGGTCTTGATTAAACCCACGTCAAAATATATTGCTATTGTTAAGCACACTTTTTTTGCGCTGTGTGTCGCCTTGGGCTTTTCATTTCATGTCGCCGCAGGGGGTAAAGCGGCCTTAGCGAATACAAACAAAACCAGCAAAGCCGTGACGGATGGCGAGGCGGCTAATGAGGGCATGCAACAAACGCTTGAGCTTAACTTTAGTCCAGAAAGCCGCGAAAAGTTACGCAAGGCGCTCGATGATTATGCGCGCTCTATAGACCAAGATCATGAACGCATTGAAGATCGCCGACGCGCTATGCAAGAAAGTCTAGAAGCCCGTTTTTTTGATGCCGATAACGACGGGGATGACACGATAGATCGGCAGGAAGCTACCGAAAAACTCCCCCAAATTGCCCGGCATTTCAATCAAGTCGATACTAATCAGGACGATGTGATTTCGCTTGATGAGCTTGCCATTGCGCAAAACCGCATACTTGAGCGCAGAAAAGCTGCTGAAGCCACAATTGCAGCGCAAAATCTACAATCAGCTTTAGAATTGGCCATAGCCAGCAAACCTAAAGCCAAAAAAACCACCAATAATACAAAAAAACGGGCGCTTTAATCTGTAATATTCCACTGAATCGCAATTAACACTCACCAAAACTCCCTTCTGCCTGATTTCATCAGCAACCTCATTCTAGGGCTTATCTAAAAAGTACCCGTTAATGCGCTTAACCCTAGAAATCAGCGACAGCATCCTGCAAGTAAATGCACAAAGTTGGGACACCTTAGTCGGCGACATGCCGCTGTTAAGCCACGCTTTTTTAAGCGCCCTTGAAAGTTCTGGCTCGGTCGGGTCTGGCACTGGTTGGCAACCTTACCCAATGTTAGTGCATGACGCTGGCAAGCTAATTGGCGCCATGCCACTGTACATAAAAAGCCACTCTTATGGCGAATATGTGTTTGACTGGGCTTGGGCTGAAGCGTACCAGCGTAGCGGCCTCAATTATCACCCCAAATTATTGTCTGCCATTCCATTTACACCCATTACCAGCCAAAGAGTATTGGCCGACAATCTACAGATTAAAGCCTTAATGATAGAAGCTTTGACGGAAACGATGCACAAGCATCAATTATCGTCGGTACACGTGCTATTCCCAGATGACGACTCTGCCGTTGCTTTAAAACAAGCTGGCTGGCTACAGCGTAATGGCGTGCAGTTTAGATGGCAGAACGAAAATTTTAGAGATTTTGAAGATTTTTTAAGCACACTTAGCCACGATAAACGTAAGAAAATTCACCAAGAACGTAAAAAAGTGGCAGCATCCGGGCTAGTCTGTAAACGCATCAAAGGTGCAGATATTACGCCTGAGCTGTGGGATTTTTTCTATCAATGTTATGCCAATACCTATCTTGCGCATCGCTCAACACCCTATTTAACGCCGGCGTTCTTTCATGAAATTGGGCGGACGATGCCACAAAATATTTTGTTAATCGTGGCTTATGTCGATAACATTCTCGTGGCTAGCGCCCTAAATATTTACCATCAAACTACGCTGTTTGGCCGGTACTGGGGCGCTTTAAAGTACCTGCCTAATCTGCACTTTGAGCTTTGCTATTATCAAGCGCAAGAATTCTGCATCGCAGAAAATATTCAATACTTTGAAGGCGGTGCACAAGGTGAGCACAAATTGGCCCGCGGGTTTAGGCCTAGGCCAACGTGCTCATTTCACAAAATTGCCCATCCCGATTTTTCCAATGCCATACAAGACTTTGTCGATCAAGAATCGCAAGGCATTGCCGCCTATACCAATGAACTAGAAGCGCGCGCACCGTTTAAAAGCCAAAATAATTAAGCGCAACTAGTCAGCCGTCGTTCATGGCCAGCGGCTATAGACAGCAAATACTGGGCAGATCGGATGAGTGCTTTCTTGGCATGTTACTATTACTGGCAATGGCGTATTGTTTAGTCAAATCCGAAAGCCTAATTTTAATTGAACAACATTGAACCCATGAGCAGCCAATTTACCTTAATGCAAGAACAGCGCTTCCGCCCATTTTTCTTGACCCAATTTCTAGGGGCATTTAATGACAATGTATTTAAAACCGCACTGATCACACTGGTAGTTTTTCATGCTAGTAGTCTCTCTGACATAGACAGTGTAATGCTGGCTACCATATTACCCGGCTTATTTATTCTGCCATTTTTTCTATTTTCTGCAACCGCCGGACAAATCGCCGATAAGTTTGAAAAATCTCGCATCATGCGTTATGTGAAAATGTTTGAAATTGCCCTCATGCTCTTTGCCAGCGCAGGCTTCTTTCTCAATAACATAGCGTTACTTGGGGCTGCATTATTTATGATGGGCATGCACTCAACACTATTTGGCCCGGTGAAATATGCTTATTTACCGCAGCATCTAACAGAAAATGAATTAGTGGGTGGCAATGGCATGGTAGAAATGGGTACTTTTGCGGCAATACTACTCGGGCAAGTACTTGGTGCATCACTTGCGGTACAAACAAATCATGCCTTATTAACCAGCATTGCCACCATCACCATTGCCATGACAGGCTATTGGATTAGCTGTGAAATACCTGATTCGCCCGCAGCGGAGGCTAGCCTAAAAATCAATTGGAACCCGATTACGGAAATATTCCACAATCTAAAATTCGCTTGGCGTCATCAAGTAATCTGGCTCGCGTTGATTGCTATTTCTTGGTTTTGGTTCTATGGCGCAACCTTGCTTGCGCAGTTTCCTAGCTTTGCAAAAAATGTACTTAAAGGTGATGAAAGTGTATTTATATTACTGCTTACGGTATTTTCTACTGGCATTGGCTTAGGTTCTTTACTGTGCGAAAAACTCTCAAAAGACGGACTAGGTCTGGGCTTAGTCGTATTTGGCGGCATAGGCTTAAGCCTGTCTGGTGCCGATTTATATTTCACTAGCAATGGCTTTCCTAGCGCAGCTGAAATTCAGAACTATTCACAATTATTGGGCCGATTGCAAAATTGGCGCTTGCTATTTGACATTGCACTTATAGGACTATTTGGCGGGCTTTACATAGTGCCACTTTACGCATTAATTCAAACGCGCGCTGAAAAAAGCCATCAGTCGCGTGTGATTGCCGCCAACAATATTCTAAACGCCTTATTCATGGTGGCTGCCGCAGGATTCTCACTCTTTTTATTCAAACAAGGATTCAACATCCCGCAGTTATTTTTAGCAACAGCCCTACTCAACATG
>SHXQ01000010.1 GCA_009693255.1 Methylotenera sp.
TGGCGTCCCCACCGGGATTCGAACCCGGGTCGCCTCCGTGAAAGGGAGGTGTCCTAGGCCTCTAGACGATGGGGACCTAAGAATTTCTTTGCATTATTACAAGTGCGACATCATACTACAAAACACTGATATCTCGAAGCTATTTTGGTGGAGGTAAGCGGGATCGAACCGCTGACCTCTTGCATGCCATGCAAGCGCTCTCCCAGCTGAGCTATACCCCCGTACCTACTTCTTGTTCGCGACTCATTACGTGTGCTATCAGCGAGGCGCCATAATAAAGAGGGGTCGATTGATTGTCAATGATTTTTAGCCATATTGCGGTTAATTTTTACTTAGGTCGCATTATTTGCTCTGTGCCCAGCTTAAATATTAGCCGCGCATATTTGACTGGCTTTCAAACTGTGTTAAATCTACGTGAGGTAATGCCTGCCAACCTGCCTTGCGGTGCTCAGCAACGACGTTGGTGAACACGCCGCCGCGCACATAAAACTTGGCAGTGACGCGCATGAATTTTGGCTGCGTGGCGGCAACCAAGTCATCTAATATACTGTTGATAACTGCTTCGTGGAAGCAGCCTTCATCACGGAAAGACCACATATAGAGCTTTAAGCTTTTAAGCTCCACACAGCTTTGATCTGGTATATAGTCTAGGTAAATAACGGCAAAATCCGGTTGTCCAGTTTTTGGACACAGGCAAGTAAACTCTGGAATCTCCATGTGAATATGAAAATCTCGGGTTTGATTGGGGTTTTCAAACGTTTCCAAGGTTTTATTTGCTGGTGCGGTCGGCTTTCCGCCAATTGATTGCGTAGTCATAGCGTCTTTTCGCTTAAAAAAAGTTATTATACTATTTTAGTAAATCCTAATAAAAATTTAGCTACTATTATTTTGAATTATTCAATTTGCGTTTAACTCACTTAAAACTTGCTGGTTTCAAATCGTTTGTTGACCCAACAACCTTGCACATACATGGGCAGCGTGTTGGCGTGGTCGGACCGAATGGTTGCGGTAAATCCAATGTCATGGAATCTGTGCGTTGGGTATTGGGCGAATCGTCCGCAAAAGAAATGCGTGGCGACAGCATGGATGCGGTCATATTTAATGGTTCTGGCAATCGTAAACCGATATCACGCGCCAGTGTGGAGCTTATTTTTGATAACAGTCTAGGCGGCGCTACTAGCGAGTGGAGCCAATATGCTGAGATTTCAGTCAAGCGTGTGATTGAGCGAGATAAAGGCTCGACTTATTACATTAATAATACGGTGGTGCGGCGGCGTGATGTGGCTGATTTATTTTTAGGCACCGGCTTGGGTGGTCGTGCCTACGCTATTATTGGTCAAAATACCATCAACCGTATTGTCGAAGCTAAACCAGAAGAGCTGCGTATTTTTCTAGAAGAAGCGGCTGGCATCAGTAAATACAAAGAACGCCGCCGTGAAACCGAGCTGCGTTTACGCGATACGCGTGAAAATTTAACTCGGGTAGACGATATTCTGCGTGAACTAGATAAGCAGATCGTGCGCTTACAATCTCAGGCGGCTGTTGCTGAGCAATACCATCAGCTGCAAGCAGCACTTAATATCACCAAAGGCCAAGTGTGGCTCTTGAAAAAGCGTGATGCCAGCGCCTACTGGGAGGAAGCGCAGCGCCAAGTTGAAAAGCTGGTCAATGAGCTGGAAGCGCAAATAGCCAATTTGCGTCACAATGAAAGCGCTTTAGAGCTTGCGCGGCAACACAACTTTAGCACTACAGAGGCGGTAAACCTTGCACAGGCGAGCTATTATGAAGCTAATGCAGAGGTTTCTAACCTTGAGAATCAAGTTAAAAACACTGCTGATGCTCGCGAGCGTATGCAACTGCAGTTGCAACAACTGCAGGCGCAGTTGGATAAAAATACCAGCCAATGCGGCCATTTTGAAAGTGCCTTATTGAGCGCTCAGGCTGAATTGCAGCTTGCCAGCATAGACTTTGTCGTCTCTGAGCAGGCGAATCAAGTCGCTGGAGAGGTCGTTCCTGAGTTGGCGTTACAGTTTCAAACTGCACTGACGGCGTTTAATAGCAGTCAATCGGTATTGCAGAATGCCGCGCAGCGCTTACATTTAGAGCAAGCGAATATTGGGCATATTGCACGGGCCGTGACTGAAACCAATGAGCATTTGCAGCACTTACAACAGGGTTTAAGCGCTATCCAAATGACACCAGATACGGCGATTGCAGAAAAGCAAGTGCAGTTATTGGTGGCTGAGCGTGCAATCGCCGCATTGGAAATACAGGTGGCAGAAAACCCACAAAAAGAACAATCATTAATACAAACGCTTAAAGCCAATAGCGACTTACGTGTGGCGGGGCAGGGCGCCTTACATGTAGTGGAAGCCGAAATTGCTTCCTTGCAAAAAATTCAGCACGCCATGAAAAATGGTCATAACGAAGCGGCGTTAACTGCTTGGTTAAAAAATAGCGGCTTAGATAACGGCGTTAGAATTTGGCAAACACTGACAGTTAAAAAAGGCTGGGAAGTCGCATTAGAGGCGGTTTTAGGGGAAAAATTGAATGCCATCAGCCTGCAAGCGTTTAAGGCCGGCAATCGCCCCCCTAGTGCATTAACGCTGGCGATAGATTCTGCCGACATCAGCCCTAGCTATCATCCTCAAGGTAAAACTCATTTATATACCATATTAGAAAAAGTAGCGCCCAAGCAACAGGCGGTTCTTCAAGACTGGCTGGCGGGTGCTTATTTGCTTGAAGATGGTGTAGAGGCGATTTCCGCAAGTCAAAAGCTTGCTAGCGGTGAATGTTTGGTGAATAAGCAGGGCGATATTTATACCCCACACAGCATAACGTATTTTGCGACACAATCGCAATTGCATGGCGTGTTGGAGCGGCAAGCGCAGTTAGAAGCGCTACAGCAACAATTGCCAGCCTTGCAACTAGGCTTGGCCGATGTCCATAAAACGCTGACGCAATTAGAGCACGACCTACAAGCGCTACGGGCAGAGCAGCATACGCGTAGCGCGCAACTAAAGGTCGCAACGCATGAAGCCCATCAGCTCAATTTAGCCTTGCAGCAACTTAAACAAGTGCAACTGAATAATGTACAGCGCCAAAAAAACCTGCAAAATGATTGCCTGATTGCTAATGAGAAATTACTTAAACTACAGGCTGAAGCGGCGCTCAAAGAGGGTTTAGTCGTTGAAATATCTCAAAATTTAACGCAATTACAACAAGATAAAAATCTGACTGAGGCACATAAGCAAAAAGCCGAGTTGGCTTTCAATGAAGCGCGCGATCAACTGCAGTCTATGGCGCGCGCGCATCAAGAGAAGATCTTTAATATAAAATTAAATAATAATATTATCAATGAGTTAACTTCTAAAATTAATCACTTTTTTGAAGAAAGTATTAATCTTAAATTGCGTAGTGATGAGGTTGGTAGCACCTTGGCAGCCACTAAAATGGAGACCTTGAAAGCTAATTTAGCCGCAGCGCTTAACAACAAGCAATTGCGCGAGCAATCTTTGGCTTTAGTGCGAAATGAGATGAGTGTGTCTGAATCGGCGCTACAGCAGCAAGAGCGTACGCGTATGCAAAACGAACAATTACTGCATCCACTGCGCGATAAAGTAGAGGCGGGTCGTTTAGCCGAACAAGAAGCACGCTTGCATTTTGAGCAATGCCAAGCCGAGCTGACCGCATCCAGTATCAGCGAATTGCAGTTGAGCCAAAATTTAAATGCGATGGGGAGCTCAGAGGCTAGGCTGAAAGTGGTTGATTTAGAAGCCAAGCGAGATCAGCTTGCACTTGATATAGAGATGCTAGGCGCGGTGAATTTAGCCGCTATTCAAGAGTTAGACACTGAACAAGCCCGTAAGCAGTATTTAGATAGCCAATCTGCTGACTTAAAAGAGGCCAGTGAGACGCTAGAAGATGCAATACGTAAGATAGATAAGGAAACGAGAGGACGCTTGCAAGCGACTTTTGATGAAGCTAATCGTCATTTCAACGAATTATTTATGACACTTTTTGCTGGCGGGCAAGCTAAGCTAGAATTGCTAGGCGAGGAAATTTTAGATACCGGTATGCAGGTGTTTGCGCAGCCGCCAGGGAAAAAGAATAGTACGATACATCTATTGTCGGGCGGTGAAAAAGCCTTAACTGCCTTGGCGTTGGTTTTTGCTTTATTTAGACTCAATCCAGCCCCATTTTGCTTGATGGACGAAGTGGACGCCCCTTTAGATGACAGCAATACTGAGCGTTTTTGTGCAATGGTGAAAAAAATGTCTGAAAAAACGCAGTTTTTATATGTGAGTCATAATAAAATAACCATGGAAATGGCGCAGCAATTGATCGGTGTTACTATGCAGGAGTCGGGGGTTTCACGTATTGTCGATGTCGATATGGAAGCCGCAGTGCGCATGTTGGATGTTGTAGCGGCTTGATCTAAACAGGAAAGCCAAAATTTTGAGAGTTAAGCTTAAATGAGTGATCTGCAAATAGCATTAATAGCCATTGGGGCGCTGATTATAATCGCAGTACTGATCATCAATTGGTGGCAAGAGCGACGCTTTCATCGGCGGTTAGAAAATAATTTTTATCCATTAAACAATGATGCCTTGTTAGATGACCCGTCGTTAGAGGCGAGTCATCTCTATGACGAGGTAGACAATCGCGCGACAGATCATTTTTCACTCAATAACACGCTCGCTGGAATGCCCATGCCGGATATTTCGCTAGTAGAGCCATCCATCAATTTCCCCATCCATACTGAAAGTGCTGATGTTTTTGCTGAACCTCTGCCGGCGGATGCCGTGGCCGATAGCAGCCCCGATGTTATCAATTTTCAAACAGCCACTGTCGAAGAGCCCATCGCAGCTGAAGCTTTATTAGCCCCCGAAAATACCGCCGCGCCAGAACCTGCAGTGAGCTTGCCTGCGATGCTGCAAGGCCGTATAGATTTAATCGCACTAGTGCATTCGGTCGTGGAAAAATCAGCGCATAAGCTCAATGATGCGCTAGCAGGATTAGCCAACGGCTTTGGCAAACCGGTGCTTGTGCATGCTCTAGACGTGAATAAGCAGTGGCATTTACTCGAGGCGCTTGCATCAAACCCTGAAACAGCACATGGGCCAATCACTACGCTCACTTGTAGTTTACAATTAGCTGACCGTGGGGGCGCTGTGACCGGTAATGCCTTGAGTTGCTTCCAATTGGCCGTTGAAACTGCAGCTGCAGGTATTAATGCGCAAGTGGTATGGCAAGGTACAGGTAATGCATTGGCCAACGCCAATAGCTTAGATGAATTTTGTATCACCGTTGATAAAACCATAGGGTTTCACTTGGAAAATGGTGAAGCGGGTGCGTTTACCGGCACTAAATTAAGAGGTTTAGCTGAAGCGCAAGGCTTGGTACTTGGTGCTGAGGGTCGTTTCAAATACTTTGATGAGGCTGATACCATGCAGCTCTATCCATTATTCGAGATGTTCAATCGTGATGACTTGGTCTTTAGTCTAGACATGCTCAGAAATTCAGTGGTCAAGCGCATTACCTTTGAGTTGGATATTCCACACGTCAAACGATGCTCCGAAGCTTTCAATCATATGGTACAGGTCGCCAGGCAAATGGAAGTCGGCTTAAATGCAATATTGGTGGATGATAATAATAAGGTGTTGGGCAATATCCAAATAGAAAAAATTCGCCAACAACTCAAAGTTATTCAGATCACTATGTTGGTGCGTGGTATTGCTTCTGGCTCAGATAGCGCGCACAGGTTATTTTCTTAAATGATCATCGGTGCCGGGCAACAGGGCCTTGATTTTAATGATTTACCATTGAGTCAGCCAGAAACAAGCCCTATCGCATTACGTTGTGTGCACTTGCGTGGGTTGCTGGCAAAGTACGACTATGAGTACTACGTGCTAGACGCCACCTCGGTACCAGATAGCGAGTACGATAAAGACTATCGTGAGTTACAAAGCTTAGAAACACAATATCCAGCGCTCATTACGCCAGATTCTCCCACTCAGCGTGTAAGCGGCTCAGCAAGCAATGCCTTTAATAGCATTACCCATAAGCAAGCCATGCTGTCACTCAATAACGCTTTTGAAGATGCCGAACTGCAGGCCTTTGATAAGCGCATTCGCGACGCCTTGGGTTACGACCAGATTGAATATGCGGTTGAACCCAAGTTTGATGGTTTGGCGATTACCTTAACCTATGAGCACGGACTATTGACACAAGGCGCCACGCGTGGTGATGGCTATACCGGTGAGGATGTGACGCATAATTTACGCACCTTGCGCGCCATTCCAATGCGTTTACATTGCCCAAACCCACCACAGTTGCTTGAAGTCCGTGGCGAAGTGCTGATGTTTAAGCGTGACTTTGAAAAACTCAATCAAACACAACGCAATAAAGCTGAAAAACAGTTCGCCAATCCACGTAACGCCGCCGCCGGCAGTCTGCGTCAATTGGATGCCAAAATTACCGCAACACGCAAATTAAGCTTCTTTGCTTATGGTTTAGGCGCCGCTGAAGGCATACCAGCACTCACTAGCCATAGTTCTGCAATGGATTATCTTGCCAGCTTGCATTTTCCTGTTAGTCAGGAACGTCATGTGGTGACAGGTTTGTCGGGATTGCTGGATTACTACAAGAAAATCGGCCTAGTCCGAGAAAAACTGCCCTTTGATATTGATGGGGTTGTCTATAAAGTCAATCAATTCAACCAGCAGGGCGAGTTAGGCTTTGTGTCGCGCGCGCCACGCTGGGCAATCGCCCATAAATTTGCCGCGCAAGAAGCGCTCACCACTGTTGAAGACATTACCGTGCAAGTCGGACGCACCGGCGCAATCACGCCAGTGGCAAGGTTAGCGCCGGTATTTGTTGGCGGCGTCACGGTCACCAATGCCACTTTGCATAATGAAGATGAAATACGCCGCAAAGATGTGCATATTGGTGATACTGTCAGCGTGCGCAGGGCGGGTGACGTGATTCCTGAAGTAGTGAGTGTACTTGTAGAGAGACGTCCGGTTAACGCGCTACGCTTTGAAATGCCTAGCGTATGCCCAGAGTGTGGCTCACATATTTTAAAGCAGGCAGACGAGGCGGTGGCGCGATGCACGGGCGGTATATTTTGCCCAGCCCAACGCAAACAAGCGATTATGCATTATGCGTCGCGTCGCGCCATGGATATTGAAGGTTTAGGTGAAAAGCTGGCAGATCAATTGGTAGAAGCTAACCTAGTACATACTCTTGCGGATGTCTACAGGCTAGATTTAAGTACCTTGAGTCAATTAGAACGCATGGCCAGCAAATCCGCACAAAATATATTAGGTGCCCTGCAAACTAGCAAAAAAACCACATTGGCACGCTTTATTTACGCACTAGGGATGCGTAATGTTGGTGAAGCGACCGCTAAAGATTTAGCCAAGCACTTTGGCAACTTGGCGGCATTAATGCGGTCTAGCTTGGATGAGTTATTGACGGTGAATGATGTTGGTCCGGTGGTTGCAGAGTCTATTACCAACTTCTTCTCGGAGATTCACAACCAAATGGTGATTGCAGATCTGCTAGCAGCAGGCATTACATGGCCAGAAACCGATGGTAAGCAACTGGCAAGCGGTAATCTTGTAGGCAAAACGTTTGTGCTGACCGGCACCTTAGCGCATTTATCACGTGATCAAGCCAAAGAAATGATCGAGACGGCAGGCGGTAAAGTAAGTGCTAGTGTGTCTAAAAAAACTGATTATGTGATTGCCGGTAGCGATGCTGGAAGTAAGTTAGATAAAGCGGAAGCGCTTGGCCTCATGGTTTTAGATGAAGCTGGCTTGCTTGCGCTGTTGGCTTAAGGTAAATCCTGGCGTGATGGGTTGGAAAATGGCTTTGAAAATAGATTTTAATATAAACAATATAGTCAAAATGAGATACCAAAAAATGAAGTTACAAACCACTTTAATTTCAATCGTTATATCTTTATTTATAAACAATGTATATGCAAAAAACGCAGAAACTATTGCGTGTAATCAGGCCTTAGAAAAAGGCAATATCGACGCCGCCTTGGTGCAAGCGAATAAGGCGTTGAATGCTCATAAAAACGATAAAGACGCACTTATTTGCCAGGGCCGCGCGCTTGCCGCCAAGGATGACTTAAATGGTGCCTTAGCCACATTTAAGTTGGCGGAAGGGCGGTCTAGCGATGCTTTCGATAAAACCATTGCCACATTGCTGATCGGGAACACTTATAAATCACTCAAGCAATCTGATTTAGCGATTAACAGTTACCAGAAAACCATTTTAAATGCGCAAGCGGCCGGGAATAAGGCTTTTGAGCGGCTTGGGCATAACGCCATGGGCGATGTTTACGTGACTGATCAGCAACTAGAACAGGCGTTGGAAGCGTATATGCTAGGCCGTAAACTGGCGGCCAATGACAATGAGCGTGGTGAGAGTTGTGAAAAAGTTGCTTTAACCTACCACAATATGAATCAGCATGATTTGGCGCTCGAGTTCCAAATTAAAGCTTATTTGCTGCACGACGTCGTGGGCACTTTAGACCAATATGCGCATTCCAGCATAGAGTTAGGGCGTTATTACGCGCTTGTTAAAAATTATGTGAGTGCGGAAAACACACTGAATAAAATTATTAAGTTTGCAAAAGAGCAGGGCGGATCCTACTTTGAAGCGCAAGCGAGCTATGTCTTAGCTAAAGTTAAGGTGGCGACTAGAGATATTCCGGCGGCTAAGGCATTGATTGAGCACGCGAAATACATCGCAAAAGATACCAAGGACAAAGCGCTAGAGGATGAAATTAATCAAGAAATACAGGGTTTATTCTAATTGGCGCTACCCTCTATTTAAAAGTCTGTAAGGAAGCAGTTCTAAGATCGACTAATCGGCATGAGTAACATCTCACTTTTCATATCTACCTGAGAACGCCATGATCATCCAAACAAAATCTGATATCAAGCCTTCTGAAATAACAAACAAAGCGGTGTTTGATAATTGCCATCAGTTTATCTAAAAAGCTGGATTGGGCTTGATTGCAGGCAGTGCAGATTTATTAAGCCCACACTCAAAGCCGCGACATTCAACGCAGGCGCTTCTGAAGCGACGAGCAAATTAATAGGGCACATCAATCCGCCAGTGCTAGCCAAAGCGCAGGCATTCGGCGTGCGCCAAAAATATCCAAGCAGAAGCAAGTTAAGTATTAAGCCTTAATTATGGCATCTCACTAGTGGTTGATGTTTTATTGTTCCTGTGGGGGGGTAGTGCTTAATTCGTGGTTGTTATCAGTAATTTAAGCGCCACATCATTAATTTTACATAATATACATTATACGAAGTAAGTTATCAACTTAATCAATCCCACCTAGGCTTCTATTGTTCTAAATCACTTAGCAAGAACTTACTCACATCACCTTCGCCTACGCTTAGTCTAAGAGGCGCTTTTTGTGTCAAAGAGCCATGCGCAATCTCAACGCTACTGGATAAAGATGATCCGAGACATAAAAAACTGATGGATATTTCAAGCCCCGTTGTGACTGAAATACGCGCTGTTAAGTAGGTTGTATACTGGGCTTAGATAATTCGGAAGCTAAGCCTAATGCTTACAACCTTTTGCACTTACCGATAAATTAATTTACCTATTATTGAAAAAGGCGATATTCATTACCTTTTCATTCACAAAGGTAATCTCTGTTTCTTTGTACGTATGCCTAGGATCGTAATTCACTAAGTTTTTGTAATACCACATTTCAACATTAACGCGTTTAGAGTTTTTTTCATCGGCGCCTACTTTGCCAAGAAAGCCCGTTGCGCCCTCAGGTTTAACGGATGATTCTTTCTTATATGGTGTGCCCAATTTAGCGGATACTACTTTTTGACTTTTACCGCTAAAGGCATTTAAGAATTGATCTTCAGTGTAAGTTTTTTTATCCCCAGCCGCCTGAGCTTGTCCTAAGCTTGTCGTGAATAATACTGCTGCGGCTAAAGCGAAGCATAAATTTTTTACCGTCTTGTTCATCGTGTTATTCGTAATCAATTGCATTTTTTAAATCTCCTAAACATCCTGTAATTATCTCACTTAACTTATATTTAGCATAATCTTAATATCTAGCCTGACGTGCGTTCTTAGGCGTGTAGCAACTTAATCAAGCGTTATTTTAAGTCCGTCATATCCAACATACACATGGCGTGGCAACTGCACACTCAGCGTTGTGTATTCTAAATCATGCGTCATATGGATTAAATAAGTGGGTTTTGCCTTAATCTAACTCATGTATTGCAGGCTTTGTTCCATATTAATATGGCTAAAGTGTGATGTATATTTGAGGCAATCCAATAACAACACCTTTAAACCCTGTAATAATAATGAACTTTCAGGAATGCTTGATACATCAGTAAAGTAAGCCAAACCCCCTATTCGATAGCCATAGATTTCATTGTTGCCATGCTTGAGCGGTATCGGAATGATGGCTTGATCGAACAGTTGAAAGGGTGCATGGATTGGGTTTGTTTTAAGTACTAGTAGATCCAAAAAACGACTAGGTTCACGCAATATATAAGCGAATTTATTTGCAATATGCGCCATAGCATCATGACTGCCATAAATCGGGATTTGACAGCGCTGAATCAGGCAGAACCCACGAAAATCATCAATACCATGCAAATGGTCTGCGTGCATATGCATGTATAGCACCGCATCTACATGCGTTAACCCTTCTCTCAGCGACTGTAGGCGAAAATCTGGGCCAGTATCAACCAATAAAACCTTACCTTTATCTAGCCGTATTGTGCTGGAGCAGCGCGTGCGCTTGTTTCGCGAGTCGGTTGATATGCAGGTTCACACTAGCACGCAAGCATCGGAGTACCAGCGCTAGAGCCTACCCCAAGCATGGTTAACTGCATGTGGCGCCTTGCTTTGTATCGGTGAATAGCATTTCAGCTCTATATAGTCTTGTTAAATAAAATGCTAACTACAATGCGACTGCATGTTTAAATAAGCGGAAGAAATTTTCAGTCGTGGCTATAGACACTTCTGCTAAAGAAATATTGCGGAGTTTTGCAACCTCCTCCGCCACATGTTTGACATAGCTAGGCTGATTTGTTTTGCCCCGGTAAGGCGTAGGCGCAAGATAAGGCGAATCTGTTTCTAGCAAGACTCTATTTAAGGGGATCTGTATCGCCACTTCTTTAATGGTCAGCGCGTTCTTAAAAGTCACGATGCCTGAAAATGAGATGTAAAAACCTAGCTCAATCGCCTGTAAAGCAAGGTCTAGATTTTCTGTGAAACAATGCATCACGCCGCCAACTTTTTGTGCATTTTCCTCGCGCATGATGCGCAAGGTGTCTTCAGCGGCATTACGCGTATGAATCACCAGAGGCTTCCCACAGGCGATTGCTGCGCGAATGTGGGTGCGAAAACGCATGCGCTGCCATTCTAAATCACCCGTGAGCCTAAAGTAATCTAAGCCAGTTTCGCCAATAGCGATCACTTTAGGATGATTGGCTAAGGTTAATAGCCCTTCTACTGTAGGTTCTTCAATGTTTTCGTAATCTGGATGCACGCCAACCGAAGCGTAAAAGTTGTTGTTGTGTTCCGCTAAGGCTAACACTTGCGGGAAGTCTGGCAAGGTCACAGAAATGCATAAGGCGTAGCCTACATCATTATCCAGCATAGCCTGCTTGATGGCCGCTAGATTCTGTAATAGTTCAGGGAAATTAAGGTGGCAGTGTGAATCAACAAGCATAGGTATGTGTCATCGTGCATTGGGAAAAGTTAAGATAAGTTAAAGCAGGCAAGCGGAATTACTACCGTTTACATCACATCGTATGAATACCTGCTAAATCATCAGCCATTATTTGCCTTTATCGGTCAATATAGTTCTCTATGCGTAAAAGTGTTATTTACTTGTAAAAATACGAGTATATTCAAGTAGTAAGCTCTCAATTTGCAACTCATGATTCAATGGGTGCAATGCAAGTTTGCGTAATTCATCAACTTTCCTTTGCAATTGCCACAATCGACTTAAATTTACTTTTTCGGCTAGTACTTGCAAAGCATCTGTGTACGCAGCATGGTAATGCGCTTGTTGCGTTAATCGCATTGCAACAATATCATACATCCATTTTTGTAGCGCAATAATGCCCACCTCTACCGAACTGACCATCAAAACAGGGGCGGCAATATGCGCTTGAAGTTTGTCGCCTAGGGCTAATAATCGCCAAATTTCCGCCAACTGGGTGAACTGTAATTGTTCAGTAAGTACTTTAATTGGCGAGCCATCTAAGTAGGCTAACTGCTGCTTAGCATTTCCTACACCCTGCTCGCTCAGCCATGACAGCGCTTGCGCTTCATCTGGGATAGGCATATTTATTTTTTGGCAGCGGCTAACAATGGTCGGCAACAAACGCTGCAATTGGTGCGTTACTAAGATGAACATTACCCCTGCTGCGGGTTCTTCTAACATTTTTAAGAGCGCATTGGCTGAGGCGCTATTTAGGGCTTCTGCCGGATGAATAAGTATAACACGTAGGCCGCCACTGCGATGGCTAGTTAAACTTAAAAAGCGGCTAAGCTCTCGAATTTGTGCAACAGAAATTTGTGTTTTTTTCTTAGTTTTTTTGGCTGTGACAGTTTCATCTTCTGCTTCAGTTTCCTGCTCTGGACTAAGTAAGCGAAAATCAGGGTGACTAGCATCATCAAACCAATGGCAACTCGCACATGTGCCACACGCGTTGCCAAACTCACTTTTGTTGGCGCATAACAGGGATTGACTAAAGTAACGGGCGAAATCATATTTTCCAACCCCTGCGCGTCCATGCAACAACAGCGCGTGAGGCGTGCGTTGTGGGTCCATATTGACCTGCCGCCAAACCTTGCTTTGCCAAGGATAGATTGCAGTTGAATTATTATTTAGAATCATAGTGTTGAAATAATATATTCAACAGACTTTTTAACTTCTTCTAATGGCCGATTTGCATCTATCACGCTAAATCTAGCAGGATTCTCTATAGCACGTTGCAAATAAGCCTGGCGTATGCGAGTGAAAAACGCTGCATTTTCACGTTCAAATTTGTCGGGAGAACGTGCCGTAGCTAGCCTTTGAATACTCACTTCAACAGGCATATCAAATAAAAGTGTAATGTCTGGCTGCAAGTCAGCCTGCACCCATTGCTCCAGCAGTTGAATTTTAGCTGCCGCCACACCCTTAGCACCACATTGATAAGCATAGGTGGCGTCAGTAAATCGATCTGATAATACGTATGCACCTCTTGCGAGTGCTGGAGCAATAACACGGTCTATGTGCTCGCGGCGCGCGGCAAACATCAGCAAGGTTTCAGTTTCAGCATGCATGTTTTCATGAAGCAGAATTTCTCGCAAACGTTCACCTAAAGCGGTGCCCCCTGGCTCGCGCGTAGGGATCACTTCATGCCCACGTGCTTGCAGCATTGCTATAATATTGGGAATGTGTGTACTTTTACCGGCACCATCCATACCTTCTAAGGAAATAAACTTTCCAGTCATAGCTTATTTTCCATCATCATTTCCATCATTTTTTATTTTCTCAATTGATAGCGCACAACGGCTAGATTATGGTCTATTAAATTATTAGAAAAAGCGTGGCTACCATCACCCTTACCCACAAAATACAGTGCTTTTGTTTTTTCTGGATGTAAGGCCGCTTCTATCGCCGCCATACCCGGCATGGCAATCGGCGTTGGCGGTAGACCATCACGCGTGTAGGTATTATAAGGCGAGTCTGCAATTAAGTCCTTTTTACGGATATTACCTTCATATTGCGCGCCCATACCATAAATTACGGTAGGATCAGTTTGCAGGCGCATCCCAATACGCAATCGATTAATAAAAACACCGGCAATCATAGGCCGCTCGCCAGCTCTACCCGTTTCCTTTTCGATGATAGACGCCATAATTAAAGCTTGGTAACTGTTTTTATAAGGCAAGTTTTCATCCCTCACCTCCCATGCCTTAGCGAGCTTACTGCGCATAGCATCATGACTACGTTTCAATAGCACAATATCTGCCGTGTTGCGATCAAAATAGAAGGTATCCGGGAAAAATAGACCTTCCGTAACGCTATAATCCGCCCCTATTAATCTCAATATTTCAGATTCAGAAAGTCCTGTAATTGTTTGTTTTATAGCATTATTGTTTTTAATTTTTTCACGCATTTGGGTAAAGGTGCGGCCCTCAATAAACGTGATACTCCCTTGTGTGGTTTTGCCATGATTAAGGGAAAGTAATAATTGATATGGCGATATATTTTTATTCAGCGTGTAATTTCCCGCTTGCAAAAATGATTCTTTATGTAGCAGCTTTGCCAGCATAATAAAGCGCCATGGCTCGCCTAGCACCCCCTGCTTAACCAATTGGTAGGCAATACTTTTTAGCCCACTTTTAGCTTGAATGGCAATTTCCTGACTATTAGGCTGAAGCTTTAATGGCGTGATTGCATAATAAGCAAGCCAAGTCATTAAGCCGATTGCGGCTATCGTACTGTATACCATCCATTTTTTAATGCGCTTAATCATGTGTAAGTAAACTTCTGAATGTTTTCGCCAAGGCTTGTTGTGACCATGTGTTATTACCAATTTTATTGACTTGAAATGCGCCATATAAACTATTGCAGATAATCAGTTCGTCGGCCTGTAATAGTCGACCTAATGACATTGGCGCCACTTCAACCGTTAAATTTAGTACTGCTGCCAAGCTTAAAATACGCTGTCGAGTAATGCCGGCCACTCCGCATTGGCTTAACTCTGGAGTCATCAGCGTGGTATCAAAGCGGGCAAAAATATTGCTCATGGTACACTCTATTGCGTTACCTTGCTGATCTAGCAATAAACCATCAAATATGCTTTCATCGCGCCATTCCATACGTGCCACGACGTTTTCTAGGCGGTTTAAGTGTTTGATGCCAGCCAGTTTAGTTTGACTGGCTAAGCGCGTGTCACATACATATAAATGAACACCCGTCGCATAATATTCTTTTGCATAGTCTGGCATGGCAGATTTAATCACGACCCGTGTCGGCGTAGTGACGGCAGGTGGCTTGTAGCCACGGGCACCTTCCCCTCTGCTGATGATTATTTTAGCGACTGCCTGTTTAGTGCTGTCAATATCTTCAATTGAAAATAATTGCAGAAAATCACCCATCAACAACTCTGCACTTGGACACACTATGCCAATAACTGCGCAGTCTGCAACTAACTTCTGGTAATGCAATGGCCAATCTACTGGCAAACCACCTTGCATCACCATGGTGCGAAAAACACCATCCCCATAGGCAAAGCCTCGGTCTAAGGGCGATATTTCTAGGTTGAAATCACCGTTAACTAAATAGGTAGGGGTATGTTGCATAAGTCATAATTAAACCATAGCGTCAGCGCATTCACTATCTATGAATGCGAAAACTGAATAAAAAAAGCCTGCGAGTATTGAAATCGCAGGCTAGAGTTAAATTTAAAGTAATTTACACTTTTTTAAATACAAGGCTGCCATTTGTGCCACCAAAGCCAAAATTATTTTTTAAGGCGTATTCAATTTTGACATCTCGTGCAGTATTTGCACAATAATCCAAATCACATTCAGGGTCTTGGTTGAATATATTAATGGTAGGTGGTGACACTTGATTGTAAATGGAAAGCACAGTAAATACTGACTCCAACCCACCTGCGCCACCGAGTAAATGACCAGTCATAGATTTAGTTGAATTCACGACCAATGTGTAAGCATGCTCGCCAAAAGCCGCTTTAATGGCGTTGGTTTCGTTGGAATCTCCCAATGGCGTAGAGGTGCCGTGCGCATTAATAAATTGCACTGCAGTGGGGTCAATTCCAGCATTATTCATAGCATTGCGCATAGATCTACGTGGCCCATCCATATTGGGCGCAGTCATATGATAAGCATCAGCACTCATACCATAACCACTTAATTCAGCATATATTCTAGCGCCACGTTTTTTTGCGTGTTCATACTCTTCAAGCACCATCACACCGGCACCCTCACCTATCACAAAACCATCACGGTCTTTATCCCATGGCCTACTTGCTGTCGCTGGATCGTCATTACGGCTTGATAATGCGCGTGAGGCGGCGAAACCACCTACAGTTAACTGCGTAATTGCTGATTCTGCACCGCCGGCAATCATCATATCGGCATCACCGTATTCAATCATGCGTGAGGCATCTCCAATCGAGTGTGTACCGGTGGTACAAGCCGTAACAATAGCCACATTTGGCCCTTTTAAGCCAAGCATAATACTTAAGTTTCCGGAAATCATATTGATAATGGTGCCGGGAATAAAGAAAGGTGATATTTTGCGTGGGCCAGATGCTTGATACAAAATATCCGTATCCTCAATAAGCTGAATGCCCCCAATGCCTGAGCCTATGGAAACCCCTATGCGCTCAGCATTTTGTTCGGTCACTTCTATGCCAGAGTCTTTAAATGCCTCAATGCCAGCGGCTAAGCCATATTGAATAAAGGTATCCATGCGTCGTGCATCTTTTGCTGAAATAAAGTCTTCAGCATTAAAGTCTTTTACTTCTCCAGCTATGGTTGAAGAAAAAGCACTGGCATCAAATTTGCTGATTTGTGAGATGCCAGATTTACCAGCAATAATATTGCCCCATGCCGCTTTAACGCCAATACCTACTGGTGAAACTACACCAAGACCAGTAACAACGACACGACGTTTACTCATAGGTTTAGTCATAAGAAAAGTCTCTTAGAAATGATTAACCCAGAAACCTTTTACAAAACTGTTAAATGATTTCTGGGTTTTAAAACAACTGTAAGGCTGCAAAAACAAATGCACTGTCAAAGCACACTTTTAAAGCAATGGCAGCTTATATATGAATTTATTTGAGGTTAGTATTGATGTAATCAATCGCTAATTGTACCGTCGTGATTTTTTCTGCTTCTTCATCAGGAATTTCACAGTCAAACTCTTCTTCTAGTGCCATGACAAGCTCAACTGTATCAAGAGAATCAGCGCCTAAATCATCTACAAATGATGATGAGTTTTTAACATCTGCTTCATTTGCACCAAGTTGCTCAGTCACAATTTTTTTAACACGTTGTTCGATGTCAGACATCTAATTACCCCTTTAATAAAAATAGCTTCACATAAAATAAATTTGCTGAGTTAATATTCTACCAAAACTCGGCAAGAATATACAAAAACTTTTACGCCATTAACATGCCGCCGTTAACATGAATTGTCTCACCTGTAATGTAGGCTGCTCCAGGGGAGGCTAAAAATGCCACGGTTGCTGCAATTTCTTTGACATTGCCTAAACGCCCTGCTGGTATACGCGCGAGCATTTTATTGGTAATTTCTTCTGGCAATTCTGCCGTCATATCCGTGTCAATAAAGCCAGGCGCAACACAATTAACGGTAATGCCTCGGCTACCAACTTCCGTAGCCAATGACTTTGTAAAACCTGTCATACCGGCTTTGGCGGCGGCGTAATTAGTTTGTCCGGCATTACCCATATGGCCTACTACCGACGAAATGCTGATAATACGCCCAGTGCGGGCTTTCATCATGGGGCGCAACACTGCCTGACTCATGCGAAACACTGAGGTTAAATTGGTGCTGATTACGGCATCCCAATCCTCATCTTTCATGCGCATTAGCAAGGTGTCGCGCGTGATCCCAGCATTATTTACCAAAATACTGACATCGCCATATTTTTCACTGATGGCTTTTAATGTGCTTTCTACTTGCGCGGCATCATTCACGTTCAGTGCCATGCCCTCGCCTTTGATATTAGCCTCTGCAAAAGTACTGCTAATCGAAGTGGCACCACTTTCTGACGTGGCGGTACCAATGACGATTGCACCTTGCTCACCAAGCGCTAATGCGATTGCAGCACCAATGCCGCGGCTAGCGCCTGTAATTAAAGCAATTTGATCAGTTAACATATTAAGCCTTTGATTATATAGAATTAAATAATTATATTTAATGTGTTTGTAGGGCGGCTTGCAATTCCAGCAATGCTTCATTGCTGGTCAAGGCCACACAAGGTAACTCAGTCACAATCCGCTTGATAAGCCCCGCCAACACTTTGCCTGGACCACATTCTGCTGCTTGATGTATACCTTGCGCATGAATCGCTTGCACTGTTTCGACCCAACGTACCGGGCTATATAGCTGACGTACCAAGGCGTCTTTAATTTTATCACCGTCACTGTATGCCGCAACATCTGCATTATGCAATACCGGGATGATAGGGCTATGTATAGTGACATTCGTTAAGTATTCTGCCAGCTTCACTGCAGCAGGTTTCATTAACGCACAATGCGAAGGCACGCTTACAGGTAAGGCTAGCGCTCGCTTAGCGCCTTTCGCTTTAGCGAGCTCCATGCCACGCTCTACTGCTGATTTATTACCAGCAATCACAATTTGACCCGGGGAGTTGAAGTTCACGGCCTCTAGCACTTCATTTTGTGCCGCTTCTGCACAGACAGTAATCACGGCATCATCATCTAAACCTAATATCGCAGCCATAGCACCGACACCTGCAGGTACGGCACTTTGCATCACTTCCGCTCGATAACGAACTAAGGGTAAGCTATCTGAAAATGTTAAAGCAGCGGACGCAACCAGTGCGGTGTATTCACCCAAACTATGTCCCGCTAACAGGCTTGGAGCGTCACCACCAATGGCTTGCCATGCGCGCCACGTAGCCACACCTGCGATTAACATCATGGGTTGTGTATTGGTGGTGTCATTGATGTGGTCATTCGCTTGCGTGGCCATAGCCCAGAAATCGACGCCTAAAATATCTGAAGCTTCGACAAAGGTATCGCGGATAATTTTGCAGTCGCCAAATCCGGCCATCATGCCTACTGACTGGGAGCCTTGACCTGGAAAGAAAAATGCTAGTTTTGTCATCGTTTTTTAATGTGATCTAATCGTTAAGGAATATGTAATAAATGCAGCGCGCCTAATATTTAATGAGAGCAGAACCCCAAGTGAAACCGCCGCCAAAGGCTTCCATCAGCACAATGTCGCCGCGCTTAATACGGCCGTCACGTACGGCAACATCGAGCGCCAAAGGGACAGATGCTGCTGAGGTATTGCCATGTCTATCTACAGTCACTACAACCTTATCCATACACATATCAAGTTTTTTTGCCGTCGCTTGTAATATGCGTATATTCGCCTGATGCGGCACCAACCAGTCGATATCTGATTTTTGCAAGTCATTAGCGGCCAATGTTTCATCGACAATTGCATCTAGTGTATTAACCGCCACTTTAAATACAGCATTGCCTTCCATGACTAGGGTATCACGACTACCGATGTCTGTTTTACGCGGCACATGCAACATTTTTTCATAATTGCCATCCGCATGCAAATGCGTGGAAATCACACCTTGCTCCGCGCTTGCTTGAAGAATCACAGCGCCAGCGCCATCACCCCATAGAATACAATTGCCGCGATCGGTCCAGTCGACTATGCGTGAAAATGCTTCCGCACCTATCACCAGTGCACATTTGGCAGCGCCAGCCTTGATAAAGTTATCGGCTGTTGCTAGCGCATAAACAAAGCCACTACAAACGGCCTGCAGATCAAAAGCCGGACAACCAGCAATCCCTAATTTATTTTGTACCATCACGGCCGTACTAGGGAAAATTTTATCTGGTGTGGTGGTGGCAACGATAATTAAATCTACCTCATGTGCAGCAATTCCAGCAGCCTCAATGGCTCTACGGCTGGCATGCAGGGCTAGATCGCTGGTAAACTCATCCTCTGCCACTATATGGCGCTCACGAATGCCGGTGCGTGAAAAAATCCACTCATCCGTGGTATCAACCATACTTTCTAATTGTGCATTGGTGAGTATTTTTTTGGGGAGATAACTCCCTGTTCCTGTGATGCGAGAGTAGATCATTCGTTGTCCGTAGTGTTGTTTGTGCCGCTAACAGTCGCTTGTTGCGATTGTATGTGTTCAATTTCCAATTGTTGCGCAATGCGCTTAAGCACGCCGCTACGAGATTCATCAACCGCGGTATGAATCGCATTTAAAAAAGCAATGCTATCCGCTCCGCCATGGCTTTTTACCACAATGCCTCGCAAGCCTAAAAAGCTAGCACCGTTATAATTACGAGGATCCATACGTTTTTTAAAGGATTTTAGTACTGGCATCGACACAAACGCCATTAGTTTAGTCAGCAAATTGCGCTTAAATTCTTGAGCAAGAAAACGCCCCATCATTTGAATTAAGCCTTCCGCGGCTTTAAGTGCGACATTACCAACAAAGCCATCACATACCACCACATCCGTGGTACCTTTAAAGATATCGTTGCCTTCTATATTGCCGTAAAAATTTAGGTGACTAGCCCGTAATAATTCACCAGTTTTTTTGACAACCTCATTGCCTTTAATGTCTTCGGAACCAATGTTAAGTAAACCAATGGTTGGGTTTTCCTTATTTTCAACACAGGATACCAGCATGCTACCCATGACGGCAAACTGCAATAATTGTTCGGCAGTGCAATCAGCATTTGCGCCCAAATCTAAAATATAAATTTTGCCTTTTTGGCAGGGGAATACACCTGCAATAGCTGGCCTATCAATACCAGGCAATGTTTTTAACACAAAGCGTGCTATTGCCATCAAGGCACCAGTATTGCCGGCACTCACACAAGCAGAAGCTTCACCACTTTTAACCAAATTAATGGCCACGCGCATTGAGGAATCTTTTTTATTTTTAAGCGCGCTCTGTGGCTGCTCATCCATGGCAACCACTTCACTAGCATGATGTATGCGTAAGCGTGAACTGGTACTAATGTTTAATGATTTAAGTTCCGCTTCTATAGTGTCACTCAACCCAACTAAAACAATATTAAGTTGGTCATCGAACTGAATTGCCTTAAGAGCGGCAGGAATGATAACGTGCGGCCCGTGATCGCCACCCATTGCATCAATTGCTAAAGTAATATCCATAATTTATCCAGTTTACACTCAGTTTTGACTAAGCTGCCACCATTAAGATGCCAGATTGAAATAAATCAGCGCCGTAAAAACACTAACGCCGCACCAAAATTGGAGCGGCGTTAAATGATTTGATCTATGAGCAAGCAGATTTCAATGTTAGATCTTTTCAACGAAGGCTGGTACAAGCCACGTTTAATTTAGCTAAGATCTAATCTAAAGAAAGAATTATTCGCCTTTTGCTGATAATACTTTGCGACCACGATAGTAGCCGTTTGGGCTGATGTGGTGACGTAAATGCGTTTCGCCAGTTGTCGGCTCAACAGCTAAAGCTGGGTTGACTAAAAAGTCATGTGATCTATGCATACCGCGTTTTGACGGTGATTTTTTGTTTTGCTGAACTGCCATAATAAACTCCAATAAAATGATTAAAACATCATCTCAATTACCTACAAATTGATGCGCAAATTACTGCCTCGCACCACTAATTTAAGATTACGTTAAACTGCTAGGGCGCCACTATAATATAAAACCTGACATTTGTCAGCCAAAATTGTATTTTTACGACTTAATTAAACCCTTTAGCACCGCAAAAGGATTTGGTTTTTCGCCACTTTGGCTAACAATCTCACCGCAATACTGATCATGCGTAGGCGCAATGGGCATAGCCATGATGATTTCATCTTCTAAAAGCGCAATAATATCCATGTGCTGACTGGCTTGTTGCAGATCAAAATCGTCACTACTATCAACTTCTGCTGCCGATAAATCCGCCTCACTTAACGCGCCAATTAAATAATTAAAATTTAATGTTAACTGAAGTGGCATATCACTTAGACAGCGTTGGCAGGTGGTGCTTAAGTGCGTGGTCAGCGACAAGCTTAGTAATGACTGACCTGCAGCATCAGTTTTTCCTTGCAATGTATAGCTAATCGAACCCGCAGGAATGCTATTTGATTCGGAAACCTCAGCAAAGTGTTGCAGCAACTCATTCAGTCTAGGGCAGTCTGCTAGCGACAACACGCCTGCAATGCGCTCATTTTTTTTAGCAAAGGCAAGGTTGTCAATAAATAATGTGTGGTTAGTCATTCTAATACTCTAAAATTTAGTTCTAAGGGATTTTTCTATCAGGCTTCACATGCTACAATCGCCGAGTTTGTGTGAAAAATTAAGGCAAGTAACGTGTTTAAAAAAATTCTTGTAGCTAATCGTGGTGAAATCGCAGTGCGTATTGTACGCGCTTGCTCAGAAATGGGCATTAAGTCTGTGGCTATTTATGCGGATGCAGATCGCCAGGCTTTACACGTTAAAAAAGCAGATGAAGCCTATAGCATTGGTGCAGACCCTGTGGCAGGTTATTTAAACGCACACAATATTGTGAATTTAGCGGTGGCTTCTGGTTGTGACGCCCTACACCCGGGCTATGGGTTTTTATCTGAGAACCCTGAATTAGCCGAAATCTGTGAGCGCAGAGGCATTAAGTTTATTGGCCCTAATGCTGATGTTATACGTCAAATGGGCGATAAAATTCAAGCAAGAAACGCCATGACTGGCGCGGGTATACCTTGCACACCAGGTAGTGATGGCAACCTAGAAAATCTAGAAGAAGCGGTTGTGCTAGCCAGTAAAATCGGTTATCCCGTCATGCTAAAAGCCACTAACGGTGGTGGTGGTCGCGGTATTCGCCGTTGTGACAGTGAAAAAGAATTGTTAAGTAACTATGATCGAGTGATTTCTGAAGCTAGCAAGGCTTTTGGTAAACCTGAAGTATTTTTAGAAAAATGCGTAGTCACACCACGCCATATTGAAGTGCAAATCCTGGCTGATTCACAAGGCAATGTGATTCATTTATTTGAGCGAGATTGCTCAATACAGCGGCGCAATCAGAAACTGATCGAAATTGCCCCATCCCCACAGTTAAGCCAAGCGCAACGAGATTACATTGGCGGACTAGCTGTTAAAGCCGCTAAAGCGGTCGGTTATGAAAACGCGGGTACGGTAGAGTTCTTATTGGATTCTAATAATACCTTTTATTTTATGGAAATGAATACGCGCTTACAAGTTGAGCATACTGTGACGGAAACGATTACTGGTATTGATATTGTGCAAGAGCAAATTCGAGTTGCCTTTGGCTTGCCGCTACAATACGCTCAAACTGAGATTCAGTTTAGAGGCTATGCCATGGAATTCCGCATCAATGCAGAAGATCCTAAAAATGATTTTCTACCTAGCTTCGGTAAAATAACCCGCTACTATGCGCCAGGAGGCCCCGGGGTGCGTATGGATGCGGCTATTTATAGTGGGTACGTGATTCCACCCTACTACGACTCTATGTGCGCAAAATTAACGGTATGGGCGCTTGATTGGGATAGCGTCATTGAGCGTGGCCGTCGTGCGCTTGATGATATGTTGATTTATGGGGTAAAAACAACCATTCCATATTATCAAGAAATTTTAAAACATGAAGATTTTAGAAATGCCAACTTCAATACTAGTTTTGTTGAGTCTCATCCAGAACTCACACATTATGCGAACGAAGTTCCGCCAGAGGTGATTGCAGCGGCGATTTCTGCTGCAATTGCTGCACATGAAGGCATTTAGCAATATTTGCCAGTTTTACTGGCTTATCACACTTAACTTGCCCATTCACAGGCTGAGTTAAATATATATTTTAAAGTAAAGAGTTAACTATGAACAAAACATCAAAAGTACATATCACCGAACTGGTCTTGCGAGATGGGCACCAGTCCTTAATCGCAACACGTATGCGCACTGAAGATATGTTACCTATTTGTGCCAAACTTGATGCTATTGGCTTTTGGTCATTAGAGGCATGGGGTGGTGCTACGTTTGATGCCTGCGTTCGCTTTCTAAAAGAAGACCCATGGGAGCGTCTTGCTAAATTACGCAAAGCGTTACCCAACAGTCGCATTCAAATGTTACTTCGCGGACAAAACTTACTCGGCTATCGTCATTACTCAGATGATGTCGTGCGTGCTTTCGTACAAAAATCAGCAGATAACGGTGTAGATGTATTCCGGATATTTGATGCCATGAACGATATGCGTAATCTTAAAACATCTGTTGAGGCGGTAAAAAGTGTAGGTAAACATGCGGAAGGTGCAATTAGCTACACCACGAGCCCGGTGCATGATATTGCCCACTTTGTGAGTTTGGCTAAAGAGCTTGAAGCCATGGGTTGTGACACTATCGCCATTAAAGATATGGCGGGCTTGCTGACGCCACAAAGCACTGGTAACTTAGTAAAAGCCCTGCGCAGCGCTATTAGTTTGCCAATTCACTTACACAGTCATGCAACGTCTGGTTTGTCTGCCATGTGTTTCCTTAAAGGCATTGAAGCTGGCGCTACGATTGTAGATACCAGCAACTCATCATTCGGTGAAGGTGCAAGCCATTCTTCTACAGAAAGCATTGTGGCGGCATTGCAAGGCACGGAATATGATACTGGTATTGATTTACTAGCACTGCAAGAAATTACCGCTTACTTCCGTGAAGTCCGCAAAAAATATTGGCAGTTTGAAAGTGATTTCACGGGTATAGATACACGCGTACTGATTAACCAAGTCCCTGGTGGCATGATTTCAAACTTATCCAACCAACTCAAAGAACAAGGTGCGCTTGACCGTATGGATGAAGTGTTATCAGAGATCCCACGTGTACGTAAAGACTTAGGCTATCCGCCATTAGTCACGCCTACGTCACAAATCGTTGGTACTCAAGCGGTGTTAAACGTGATGACGGGTCAAAGTTACAAATCCATCACCAATGAAGTTAAAAACTATTTTTCTGGCCATTACGGTAAAGCACCAAGCGCCGTGAATGCCACGATTAAAAAACTGGCGATTGGCGACGCAGAACCGATCACCTGCCGCCCAGCTGATTTATTGGCGCCGGAGATGCTTAAGCTTACTGCTGAAGCTGAACGTTTCGCACAATCTGAAGAAGATGTGCTAACTTATGCCATGTTTCCTGACATAGGAAAAATTTACTTACAAGAGCGTAATGCTGGTTCATTAAGCCCAGAAGTGTTGTTAGATAAAGCGGCCATTAACGCCAGTGCATCACGTTATGCGCCTAGTGAATTTAAGGTCACGCTACATGGTGAAACTTTCCATATCAACTTGACTGGCAGTGGTCATGCTGGGCAAGAAAAACGGCCATTCTATGTGTCTATTGATGGTATTGCTGAAGAAGTCATAGTTGAAACTTTGGGTGAAATCGAAGTTTCTGGCAGTGGTACCCGTAGTGGTAAAAATAAGGTGGTAACTGGCAAAGGCGTTAGTGGGCGTCCTCGTCCATCACATGCCGGCCACGTTACAACTTCAATGCCAGGCACCGTTGTTGCCGTTAAAGTTAGTGTGGGAGACAAGGTTAACGCGGGGGATGGCGTGCTGGTGATTGAAGCAATGAAGATGGAGAATGAGATTCAGGCCGCCGCTTCAGGTATTGTGGTGGCGATACACGTTATTAAAGGTGATACCGTCACCCCTGATGAGTCCTTACTTGAAATTCAGCCGGGATAAACACATGGCAAGGTAAATGTATAGCCGACAGAATAAATGCTGTCGGCTTTTTGATCCGCTTAATGCTACTTTAAAAACACCATAAAATGATTCCATCATTAATTCTCGCCTCATCCTCAATCTATCGACGAGAGCTATTGACTCGCCTGCAACTGCCATTTAGCTGCATTGCACCTGATGTAGATGAAGGCATTTTAGCGAACGAACTGCCACAAGAAACTGCTTTAAGATTAGCGCAATTAAAAGCTAAAAAAATTGCTATTAGCCATCCTAATGCATTGATTATTGGTTGTGATCAAGTGGCCACCTTAGATAATACACAGCTTGGCAAGCCGATGAACCATGTCAATGCAACACAGCAGTTGCGAATGATGCGCGGTCGTGAAGTAATTTTTCATAGTGCATTATGTTTGTACAATGCTACTACTGGCAATATGCAAGCCGAAGTTGTACCCTATCTGGTTCAATTTAGAGATTTGAGCGATGCACAGATTGAAAGTTATCTGCTTAAAGAGCAACCTTACCACTGTGCTGGTAGTGCAAAATCAGAGGGTTTAGGCATTGCTATGATCGAAAAAATGACTGGGGAAGATCCAAATGCGCTCATAGGCTTGCCATTGATTAAACTGGTGAGCATGCTGAAAAATGAAAATATTACAGTGTTATAAAAAAACAGCTTAGATCTAGCGTCAGCTTTCGTTATTACACTTGCTCATCCATGACCAAACAAGTCGGAAAGTGGCGTTAAATTGACTATTAGCGTGGGAATTAATTATTAAATGGCAACGCAATTCGGCACACTCTACCTTATCCCCGTCACCCTTGGTGATGACAACATCCGACAGGTACTTCCTGACTATGTACTTGGTATCGCACAAGGGCTCGATAATTTTGTGGTGGAAAGTGAAAAATCAGCCCGTCATTTTTTAAGTACCATCAAAACCATTAGGCCGGTCCGTGAGTTAAGCTTAACCCTGCTCAATGAACATACGGAACACAAGGATGTATCTGCCCTATTAGCGCCGTTACTTGCAGGGAAAGATCTAGGACTAATGAGCGACGCTGGTTGCCCGGGTGTCGCTGACCCTGGCGCTAAGTTGGTAGAATTAGCCCATCAAAAAGGGATTCGTGTCGTACCCCTAGTAGGACCAAGCTCAATTTTACTCAGCTTAATGGCGTCTGGCCTCAATGGACAACAATTTGCATTTCTAGGCTATTTGCCAGTCGACAAAACACAGCGCAATCAAAAGCTTAAAGACATTGAAAAGCGCTCGTTAACTTGCAAAGAAACGCAATTATTCATTGAGACGCCCTATCGCAATCAGCATATGTTAGAAGCTATTATCAGCGTATGTCAGCCTAATACTAGGCTGTGTGTGGCTTGTGATATTAATTTGACTACAGAGCTGATCATAACAAAAACGATTACCAGCTGGAAAAAGTCACCGCTACCTGATTTACATAAACGGCCAACAATATTTTTACTGTTGGCTTAACATTTTAAAGCTGTGTATGTTGAGCAATAAGCTTTTTAACAGGGGCGTAACTCAGTCTATGTATTGTTGTAATGCCATGCACAGCAAGCATTTTCAAATGAAAAGCCGTTGGATAACCTTTATGTTTTGCAAATCCATACTGCGGGTAGATTTTATCTAGCGCGTACAACTCTGCATCACGTGCCACTTTGGCTAAAATAGAGGCTGCCGAAATGGCCTGCACTTTACTATCGCCCTGCACGATGGCTTCACATGGCAGACTTATTTTCGGACATTGATTACCATCCACTTGTACTAAATCTGGTGTGATATGGTATTGCTGTTGAAGCTTCTCGATGGCACGCTGCATGGCCAGTAAACTGGCTTGCAGTATATTGATGTCATCAATCACTTGCGCACTGCAACTTGCGATGGCCCAAGCCAGTGCGTGTTGTTTAATTTCAACGCTGAGTAAATCACGCTTTTTTTCAGAGAGTTTTTTTGAATCTGCTAAACCGAGTATTGGGCGCTCAGGGTTTAAAACAACAGCAGCTGCATAAACGGCGCCAGCCAGTGGTCCCCGCCCCGCTTCATCTACACCACAGATGATTTGCAATGCCATTTACTTGCCTAACGACAAATATGAAAGTATCACGTCAGCAGATTTTTCAGCGGTATTTTGCCTTAAGCTGAGATGTATTTTTGTAAATTCAGCTTTAATTTCAGCGCTGTAATGCGTATCAGAGACCAGCTTGAGTGCCGCTTCGGCTAATTTTTCAGGCGTCGCATCATCTTGCAATAATTCCGGCACGACAAACTTTCCGGCCAGTATATTCGGCAAACCAACATAAGGCTGTAAGCGCATATGCTTTAGTATTTTCCAGCTTAAATGAGACATACGATAGCTGATGACCATGGGCTTCTTTAGCAGCGCGGCTTCTAGTGTCGCAGTACCAGAAGCTACAATGATGATATCTGCAGCTTCCATGGCTTCATGCGCATGACCAAATAAAATTTGTATGGGCAAGCTCATTTCTTCATGAAATATAGCCAAATCGAATATCTGGCGTGTTTCACGCGTAATTAAAGGCACTAAAAACACTGCGTTGGCTTGTTCAGCATAAATAAGCTTTGCTGTTTTTACAAATAATGCTGCATGTTGTTGCACTTCACTCTGCCGACTTCCCGGCAGCATAGCGACAACCAAGGCCGTTGACTTTAGTTTAAGCCCTTCGCGCGCGGTTGTGGTATCAGGCTCCATAGGTAGAATATCCGCTAAGGGATGTCCTACATAAGTTACAGGAATGCCCGCTTGCGCGTATAAAGAAGGCTCAAATGGGAATAATGCAAGCATATGCGTTACCGCACGTTTTATTTTTTTGAGTCTATTTTTACGCCAAGCCCAAATAGAGGGGCTGACGTAATGGATTGTTTGAATGCCTTTGTTTTTAAGCTTCCTCTCTAACCAAAAATTAAAGTCTGGCGCATCTATGCCAATAAATAAATCTAATCGGTTATTGAGGAAATATTTAAGTAGTTGGCGACGTAGTCTGAGTAGACCATATAAGTGCTTAATGACCTCAATGTATCCGCGTACAGACAAGCGCTCAATTGGGAATAACGACTGCGCACCTTCGCGTATCATTTTAGGCCCAGCAATGCCGACAAATTCTATGTCTGTGCGTTTTGTTCTTAAGGCTTGAATCAGGTGACTACCAAGTAAATCACCCGAGGCCTCTCCTGCCACAATACCAATTCTGAGCATTTTAATAACTTAACGGACGATGCCGCGAGTAGAGGTGTTCAGAAAATCAGTCAGTAATCCGATTTCAGGCGTAGCTTTTTGCATGCTTGCAAGCTCAACTTTCGCCGCTTCCAATGACAATCCGTTGCGATATAAAGCCTTATAGGCGCGTTTTATTTGCAGAATACTCTCTGCACTATAGCCTCGCCGCTTTAAGCCTTCAGCGTTGATGCCGTGAGGCTTAGCGTCATAACCCGCCGCCGTTACATAAGGGGGGATATCTTTAAAAACGACTGAGCCAACGGCAGTAATGACATGTGCACCAACTTTGCAAAACTGATGTATCAGTGTGAATCCACCTAGAATTGCATAATCATCGACATCAACATGGCCAGCAAGTGATGTGTTGTTGGCTAGAATAGTATGATTAGCGATTTGACAATCATGAGCAATGTGCACATACGCCATAATCCAATTGTCATTGCCAATTTTAGTGGTATTTTTAGCTTGTACTGTGCCACGGTTAAAGGTACAAAATTCACGAATGGTATTGTTGTCCCCAATCTCCAATAAAGTGGGTTCACCATTATATTTTTTATCCTGCGGCGCCTCACCTAGTGAAGAATACTGAAAAATATGATTATTTTTGCCAATGACCGTTTGGCCATTAATCATGACATGGCCGGCAATGCGCGTGCCGGCATCTATTTTGACCTTAGCACCGATGATAGAATAGGGCCCAACTTCAACGCTAGAATCCAGTTCTGCTGTGGCATCAATGATTGCCGTGGCATGAATTTTTGCGGCTGGCATGACTTACTTCTCTTTTTTATCAATCACTTTTAATATACACATCATCTGTGCTTCAGCCACAACATTGCCATCAACACGCGCCACACCTGAATATTTCCAAATGCCTTTTAAGATACGGTCAATTTTAACGTTAAGTACAATTTGATCGCCTGGCGATACCGGCTTTTTAAAGCGCGCACTATCTATACCCGCAAAGTAATAAACAGAATCATCATTAGGCTTGACGCCCATGGTCTTGAATGACAATACCGCCGCCGCTTGCGCCATCGCTTCAACAATCAATACGCCAGGCATCACCGGGTGATAAGGAAAGTGGCCGGGGAAAAAAGGCTCATTAATCGTTACATTTTTCAATGCAGTAATTTCTTTACCCAACTCCATAGAAATAACACGGTCTACCAGAACGAAAGGATAGCGATGCGGCAGATGGTCAAGTATTTCATGGATATCCATGCTGCTAGAGGTGGTTTCATTAGTCATTTTTATCTCATCTTACTTTTTATAGGGTGATGCTATTTTGATCGATAACTGTATCTTAATATTGCTACAAACTAGATTTTAACATTGCAATGTCTTTTTCAAGACTTTTAATTTTATCTGACAATGAGGCTAAATGACGAATTTTTGTAGCAGTATTAAGCCAGTTTTTATGCGCTTGAAAAGGCATCAGTGCGGTATAGGTATCCGCAATCATTAAAGATCGGGTAATCATACTACCAGCTGAAATGGTTACATGATCGGTAATCTGTAAATGTCCTAGTATCATTGCCGCGCCACCGATTTTACAGTACCTGCCAATTTTTGCACTGCCTGCAATGCCGGTACAACCAGCAATCACAGTGTGCGCACCAATGACGCAGTTATGACCTATTTGAATTAAGTTATCTAGTTTCACACCCTCTTCAATAACGGTGTCGTCTAATGCACCTCTATCTATAGTGGTGTTCGCACCGACATCAACATTGTTATGCAGCACAACGCGTCCCACTTGTGGTATTTTCAACCAAACATCCGCCTCTTGAGCATAGCCAAAGCCATCTGAACCAATCACAGCCCCGGAGAATAGGTGGCAGTTTTGGCCGATATCGCAATGGTGTTTAATGGTCACATGGGCTTCTAAGCACGAATTATCAGCAATCGTGACGTCATTTTCAATCACACAAGCGCTACCAATCACCACATTTTCACCTAGCACCACATTCGCCCCAATCACCGCCAGAGGCCCAATACTGCAAGATGCTGGAATATGTGCGCTTGCGTCTATAACTGCACTAGGGGCAATACCTAATGGCGCTTGAATAGCTGGGTTTAAAAATGCAGAAACCTTAGCGAAATAAGCATAAGGGTTATCTACAATAATTTTAGGGAGGAAAGTTAAAGCAGAATCTTTTTCTCTTAAAACGTAAGCACTGGCTTGGCATGACTGCAGTACTTTTTGGTACTTTGCATCATTGATGAAACTAATATCACCTGATTGTGCGTTACTTAACGATGCTACACGGCTGATTAATGTAGTGGCATCGCCTATCACCGACCCACCTAGTGCTTTGGCTATATCACCAAGTGAGTATTGTTTGATCATGATAGTAAGACTCAATAATTGAGTATTAAAGAAGGTTTAATACGAATTACTTTTTACCTAATTGTTTTAGCACTTTTTCTGTGATATCAAGCTTGTCTGCGGCATAAGCGACACCACTGTACATGACTAAATCATAGTTCTCAGCTTTTGCTACAGACTGAACGGCTTTATTAATGCGGTCTTGCAAACTGCCAAGTTCTTCATTTTTACGTACATTAATGTCCTCGCGTAATTCGCGTTGTTTACGCTGAAACTCTACTTTAATGTTTTGCACATCGCGCTCTTTATTACGGCGCTCTACCTCGGTAATGGTTAAGCCATCTTTATCAATTGCAGACTCTAAGTCTTTAATTTGTTTAGCCATGCGATCTAATTCTTGCGATTTTGGACTAAATTCGCGCTCTAATTTCTTACTACTTTCCGCAGTTTGTGGAGCTTCTTGTAAGATTTTATCTACTTGCACATAACCAACTTTCAGCTCCGCTGATTGCGCAGATAGTGTGAAGGCCATGAAACTAGCTAAAACTAAACTTTTTAATGTAGGTCTCAATTAAATCTCCTAAATAATCACTTTAACCACTCAATCTATTATGCCACAACGTGACCTATCATTAACTGACTAGCATCAATCAACAACACTATAATTGCCAAAGCCTAAAACTGCTGACCCAGTTGGAATTGTATCGTTTCCGTCGTATCTGTAGCAATACTGTTCAACGCTTTAGCGTAAATCAACTTCAAAGGACCAAATGGTGAAAACCAGCTCACGCCTAGCCCCGCCGAATATTTTAAATCGCTTAGGTCGTAAGACTGATTCGATGCCCATACATTACCTGCATCAACAAACGCACTCAATCTAAACTGCTTAGAACCCTTTAAACCAGGAACCGGGATGAATATCTCCGCATTAGCAAGCACATTCTTGGTACCGCCCACGGCATAATCCAGACCACCATTATTTTCTTTAGGGCCCAAAGTACCAATAGCATAACCTCGCACCGAGTTAACACCACCAATAAAAGTATTTTTAAAGAATGGGAACTCTTTGCCACCGTAAGCACCGGAATAACCAATCTCACCGTTAAGCATAAACGTCAAATCTTTCACGACCTCCTTGTACCAGGAATGCTTATAGTTAACCTTATAGTACTGCAAATCCAATACTGGCAGGGAAATCTCACCACTTAATCGTTGAAACACACCATTATGGGTATACATAATGCTGTCACGCGAATCATGCGCCCAGCCGGCACTTGCGACCACGGAGTTGCTGGTACAGCCGGCGGTATTCTGACAAAAATCTTTGTACTGCTGAGGACTGCTGGCGGATAAATTAATATCAGTCCAATCACCAGCCAACCCAGCACTCAAACCATCTCGCTCATTGAGTGGAATGCCAAACCTAACACCACCGCCATAGGATGATGTGCTGTAAGTCGCCACGTTATTAGTTGAGCCTGTATTAACATCGCGTCTATACACGTCGAACCCACGGCTTACACCATCCGGCGTAAAGTACGGGTCAGTATAAGACAATGCGTAAGTAGTATTCGTTTTGCCAGTATTCACGTTTGCACTGACGCGGTTACCCGTGCCTAGAAAGTTATTTTGATTCACTGTAATACCAAATACTACACCTTCACTACTGGACAAGCCGGCACCAAATTGTACGCTACCGGTGGATTGTTCGACCACACTGATATTTAAGTCTACTTGATCTGCTGTGCCAGGTACTGCTGGGGTTTCAACATTGACGTCAGAAAAATATTGGGTACGTACTAACCGCTCTTTAGAGCGATCAATTTTATTAGACGCATACCAAGCGGATTCTAGCTGACGCACTTCACGACGCACTACTTCATCGCGTGTGCGTGTATTGCCGGCGACATTAATACGACGGACATAAACACGCTTACCTGGGTCAATAAAAAAGGTGAATGCGGCAGTATGTAGCTCTTTATTCACTTCAGGCACTGGATTGACATTAGCAAAGGCATAACCGTCATTACTTAAGCGATCACTAATCGCTTTGCTCGACTGCGTGATATTGCTGCGGCTAAAGGTGTCGCCTTTTTTAACTAAAATTAATTGTTGCAACTCAGTATCTGGCACGACGGTTTCACCGGCTAATTTAACCTCTGAAATGGTGTATTTTTCACCTTCAGTCACATTTACAGTGATATAAATATCTTTTTTATCCGGCGTGATAGATACTTGAGTTGAGTCTATATTAAACTCTAGGTAACCTTGGTTCATATAAAAAGATCTGAGCGATTCTAGATCAGCATTTAGTTTCTGTTTTGAATACTGATCATCTTTATTCCACCAACTCATCCAATTAGGCGTAGTTAGTAAAAATTCCGCTCGCAAATCGTCCGTAGAAAAAGTTTGATTGCCGACTATATTGATGCTGCGAATTTTTGAAACTGCGCCCTCTTCAATATCGAAGCGCACCGCTACACGGTTTCGTTCCAGCGGTGAAACTACCGCTTTAACCGTAGCGCCATATTTACCTTGAGATAAATATTGCCGCTTAATCTCTTGTTCAGCACGATCCAGCTGAGATTTATCAAATATTTGACCTTCAGAAATGCCGATTTGTTTCAGACCTTCTTTCATTTTATCGGTAGGAAATGACTTGTTGCCACTAAAATCAATCTGCGCTACCGATGAGCGCTCTTGTACTGTGACCACCAATACGTCACTTTCAGTTTCAATACGCACATCTTTAAAAAACCCTGTGCCATATAAAGCCTTAATCGCTTGCGAAGCAAGTTCGTCGCTCATTGTATCGCCGACTTTAACCGGTAGGTTACTAAACACAGTGCCAGCTTCTGTGCGCTGTATACCTTCTACCCTGATGTCTTTAACGACAAAGGGCTCAAGTGCTAAGGCTGAGCTGACATACAGACTAGAAGCTAAAAAAATAATAATTTTAAGTCTAAGTCGGCTAACTATATGCGTTGTTTTTTTGCTGTGTTTTAATTTTTTTGTTGCCATGCAATCAGCCTGTTATCCATCTATTTATATCGTTATAAAACGCGATGATCATCATAAAACCCAGCATAGAAAACCCGATTTTCTGCCCCGCCCTCATGACTGACTCGGAGACCGGCTTACCAGTTAAAATTTCAACCATATAATACATCAAATGACCGCCATCTAACACCGGTATAGGCAATAGATTTAACACCCCCATGCTAATGCTAATCAGCGCTAAAAAACCAATGAATACTTTAATGCCCATATGCGCGCTTTGCCCAGCGTAATTAGCGATGGTCACTGGGCCACTAATACTCTGCCATGACGCTTGCCCCGTGACCATTCTAGCTAACATTTTTAAACTAAACATTGCGGTATCCCAAGTTTTCTCTGTCCCCTTAAGAATCGATTCAACTAGCGAATAATGTGTCGTGACAAAAATTTCATCAATCGCACTTTTATCCATGCTAAAAGCCGCACCAATACGTCCGATTGTGCGGCCATTTTCAATCACAGACTCAGGTCTTACCGTTAACTTCACTTTATTGGCGCCACGTAAAACCAATATATCCAATGGCGCATTGGGGTGCTGTCTAATGGCTTCAACAAAATCTTCCCAGACTTTAACTTCGGTATTGGTATCACCTACCCACAATACTAAATCATTCGCTTTAAAACCGGCTAAATCTGCTGGGCTGTTATTAATAACCTCACCAATGCGCGCTGGAATCTTCGGCTGATGGATAGTTAAACCCAGCAAACTCAATGGATCTTTACTTGCATGATCAAGCGTTATACTCGACAAGATAAGTTGGTGTAATTGTATTTCTTGACGGCTATTAATCGCTTGGACTTCTACGGGGGTGTTTTTCAAGGATTCATTTAATAAAATCCAGCCTAGCTCTTGCCATGTAGCCACCTCTTTACCGTTGACTTTTTGTATCGTCTCGCCAGCGATAAATTTAGCGCTAGCGGCTGGGCTAGAATCAACGACTTTGCCTAACGTAGGTTTCAAACCAACAACACCCATCATAAACAATAAGCTATATAAAATAATGGCGAGCAATAGATTGGCTGTCGGTCCAGCAATGACAATGGCGATGCGCTTGGCGACAGTTTGGCGATTAAAAGCACGCTTTAGTTGCGCTTCTGAATAATGCACTTGTGCGCTAGCCTCTTGCTCAAACTCGCGTTCATCTAACATTTTAACAAAACCGCCCAATGGAATTGCCGCGAGTACAAATTCAGTTTGATCAAGGCCAATTTTTTTTGACCAAAGCGGCCGACCAAACCCAATAGAGAACTTTAATACTTTGACACCACACCATTTAGCAACCTGAAAATGACCATACTCATGCACCGTCACTAACAAGCCCAGCGTACATATAAAGGCCAGTGCTGTTAGCACAACGCTTTGATTTTCGCTGTGGAAGTTTGCCTAGCCAGCAGGTCTACTGCCACTAACTGCGTAATGGATTCAACATTTTCAATGTTAGCAGCAGACAGTACGTAATCAATAATATTGGGAATGTCCATAAAGCCGATTTTTTCGGCTAAAAAAGCCTCAACGGCCACCTCATTGGCCGCATTCAAAATTGCCGGCGCCGTGCCACCAGCATTCAAAGCCTCATAGGCAATCCGTAAACAGGGGAAGCGTAGCTTATCTGGTGCACAGAAGTCTAATCGCGCAGTGCTAAGTAGGTCTAAACTACTCACGCCGCTACTTAATCGCTCAGGATAACCGAGTCCATAAGCAATCGGTGTGCGCATATCTGGGTTGCCCAGTTGTGCCAAGATGCTGCCATCAATGTACTCAACCATAGAATGAATAATGCTTTGCGGATGCACCACCACATCAATCTTCTCTGCTGGTGCATTGAATAGCCAATGCGCCTCAATGACTTCTAAGCCCTTGTTCATCAAAGTGGCAGAGTCTATCGTTATTTTTGGCCCCATCACCCAGTTAGGGTGATTTAATGCTTGTGTACGTGTAACGGCTTTTAGCTCTAGTAGGCTTGAATTTCTAAAAGGTCCGCCAGAGGCCGTCAACAACACGCGTTTAACCCCCAAACTTGCTAAAGTTGAGTCCGCTAAACTGCCACCATTACGCTGCGGCATCACTTGAAATATGGCGTTATGCTCGCTATCTATCGGCAATAGCGTGGCACCACCATCAAGTACCGCTTGCATAAATAGGTTGCCTGCCATTACCAGCGTTTCTTTATTGGCTAGCAATATGCGCTTACCTGCTTTTGCAGCAGCCATAGCAGGATGCAAGCCTGCCGCACCAACGATAGCCGCCATCACAACATCAACCTGCTCGTGTGCGGACACTTCACAAAGTGCCGCTTCCCCATGCAAAACAACCGTAGTTGAGCTTATGTCTTTAAGTTGCGCACTTAATGCCGTAGCCGCCGGTTCTTGTAGCATCACCGCATATTTTGGGGCATATTTTTCACATAAGGCGAATAAACCTTTAACGTTATTGTTAGCGCTTAAAGCAAAAACACCAAAGCGCTCTGTATGCTGCGAGATGACGTCTAATGTATGTAATCCGATGGTGCCGGTGGCACCCAATATGGTCACATATTGCAATTTTTGCGGACTGGATTTATCTAACATATAATTGAATATTCGCAAAAAGGGGAAAATAAATATAAAACAATACTAAAGGCAGGGTTGATATCAAACCATCAATTCTGTCTAGCACACCGCCATGACCTGGCAATAGATGGCTACTATCTTTTTTAACCGCTTGACGCTTCAAAAGCGATTCGAATAAATCACCCATAATACTTAACATCACAATGAGCCATAAACCGACAATTAACCAACGACTAATATGCAAGTAGTAGCACAGCAGCAGTCCATACAAAGTTGTAGCCAATATTGCGCCGGCGACCCCCTCCCAAGTTTTACCTGGGCTAATTTCCGGCGCAAGCTTATGCTGACCAAAACGTTTCCCCGCAAAATATGCGGCAATATCTGCCAACCAAACCGTCGACAGCACGGCTAATAATAACCATGGGCTGATTTTCTGCAAGCCATTCAAAGCGATCCAACATGCGAGCAATAGCAACAATCCCAGCACCGCCATGATTAATTTGTTATTGATTTTACTTCTTAGCATCAGCCAAACTGGTGCTAAGCCTAGCCAAAATACGGTGGCTAGGCATAATAAACTGAATTCAAACTCGTCTTTGTAATGACCTAACGGTAGATTGCTTGCAAACAGTAGCATCAATCCAATGCTCAAGGCACTGGCTAAATTGAGCATCATTTGATGCTTAGTGAGCTTAATTAAATGAGACCATTCCCAAATAGCGATCATTGTTGCTGTAAGTGTAATACAAGCCCAAGCCATATTTGACGCCTTAAACAAAGCTGCTGAAAAGCCAATAGCAAGCACAATCGCGGTAATGATTCTAGTTTTAAGCATATCGAATGGCTTTGAATTTAATAAATTAGGTACGGTATTATTCTTGGGTATCAGTGTTAGATTCGTTTAATTGCTCACTAGTGCGACCAAACCGCCGCTCACGTTGCTGGTAAGATTGAATCGCTAAATTAAACGTCGCTTCATTAAAATCTGGCCATAAGGTGTCCGTGAAATAAAGCTCCGTATAAGCGAGCTGCCAGAGTAAAAAGTTGCTAATGCGACTTTCTCCACCGGTACGGATAAATAAATCCGGCTCAGGCGCATAATGCATTGATAGGTAAGGTGCCAGGTGATCTTCTTGATAAAAACCTGTCAGCTGAGGTATCGCCAATTGCATTTTATTAACCGCCTGCAATATATCCCAACGCCCTCCATAATTAGTCGCAAACGTGAGCACTAATCCAGTATTACTCGCCGTTAGTTGTTCCGAAGCCTCTATTTGCGCAACTAGTGCGTCATCAAAACGACTGCGGTCACCAACAACAACAAGTTTGATATTTTCTTTATGTAGTTTCACCACTTCACGCTTAAGCGCGTACATAAACAAATCCATTAAAAATGACACTTCATCTGCGGGTCTGCGCCAATTTTCACTACTAAAGGCAAATAGCGTGAGGTATTTAACTTTTTTACTCACGCAACATTTAACTAAATTGCGTATCGTTTCGACACCACGCTCATGACCGGCGACTCTAGGCAGAAATCGCTTACGCGCCCAGCGACCGTTGCCGTCCATGATGACTGCAATATGCCTAGGACTTTCAGCTATTTCTGGGATGCTTTGTGTGCCACTAGTAAAAAAAGCCATTCTAGCTCCAATGAGGTTGGATTAAGTTTTGAAAAGGCAAGGAATTTGCATTAACAATTTTTAATAGTTAAACAGCCATCAGTTCAACTTCCTTCACTTGCAACATTTTGTCCACCTCTATCACCGCTTTATCAGTGGCTTTTTGAATGTCATCTTGCGCGCGTCGCTCATCATCTTCTGAGATTTCTTTATCTTTTAACATTTTTTTCAGTGCATCATTAGCGTCACGACGTGCGTTACGGATGGACACTTTGGCACCTTCAGCTTCAACACGTACAATTTTAGTCATGTCACGTCGGCGCTCTTCAGTGAGCATAGGCATAGGCACACGAATTAAATCGCCATTGGTCGCTGGGTTTAAACCTAAATCGCAATCACGAATCGCCTTTTCAACCTTACCTATCATGCTTTTTTCGAAAGGCTGTACATTAATGGTTCGAGCATCACCTAAATTAACATTAGCCACCTGGTTTACCGCTATCATAGCGCCGTAGTATTCGACCATAATATGGTCTAACAAGCCTACATGGGCGCGTCCTGTGCGTACTTTAGCTAAATCATTTTTTAGTGACTCTAATGATTTTTGCATTTTCTGTTCTGCGTTCTTTTTCACTGCGTCTAACATTTAATTCCCCAACTGGTCTCTTATAAATTCATTGATTGCTTATAACGCAATTCAATGTGATTTTCTTGATTGATGTGGCTTAAAGGATTGCTTTTAAGGTGTGACCATCGTGCCTTCATCCTCGCCCATCACCACTTTTTTCAGCGCCCCTTGTTTAAAAATACTAAACACCACAATAGGCAGTTTCTGATCTCTGCATAAAGTAAGTGCTGTTGCATCCATCACTTTAAGATTTTTGATGATAGCTTCATCGAAAGTAATGCTTTTGTATCGCATAGCCTCAGGATTGGTTTTCGGGTCGTCAGTATAAATGCCATCAACTTTGGTAGCTTTAATGACAACATCAGCATTCATCTCCATACCGCGGAGGGCTGCTGCGGTATCTGTCGTAAAAAATGGGTTGCCAGTCCCTGCGCCAAAAATAACCACACGCCCTTCTTCTAAATAACGGATTGCTTTACCGCGGATATAGGGCTCAGCCACTTGTTCAATATTCAGCGCACTTTGTACTCTGGCATTCAGTCCGATGTTTTTCATAGCATCTTGCAGCGCCATGGCATTCATCACGGTCGCTAACATGCCCATATAATCTGCCGTTGCTCTATCCATGCCTTCTGCGGCAGGTGCAACCCCACGGAATATATTGCCACCACCAATCACTACAGCAACTTGCACGCCTAAATCAACCACTTCTTTGACTTCATTGACAATTCGATTAATCGTTGTGCGGTTAATCCCATAGGCGTCATCACCCATCAATGCCTCGCCAGAAAGCTTAAGTAATATACGTTTATAGGCCGGTGCTGGCATAATATTTCTCTTTTTAAAAGTTTGCTTATTTAAGCATAAAAACGGCTATTTAGACATAAAAAAATTAGACCGCTGACGAAATTGGCGGCTAATTCAAGTTAAAAAAAATGGACTAAGCGTTAAGCTTAATCCATTTTTATCTTTAAATTTAAGGCTAAATCATCGCTGCCGCTGCCGCAACTTCTGCCGCGTAATCAACCACAACTTTTTCAATGCCCTCACCTACGGTAAACATAGTGAAAGAGGCGACAGAGGCTCCCCTAGATTTAAGCAATTGCTCAATCGTAAATTTATCGTCTTTAACAAAGACTTGACTTAACAAGGTCACGTCTTTTAAGAACTTTTGCACAGTACCATCGGCAATTTTCTCTAGCATAGCTTCTGGCTTTCCTGCTTCTTTTGCTTTTTCAATTGCAACGCGGCGCTCAGCTTCAATTAAGCTGGCATCAATACCAGACGCATCTAATGATCTAGGTTTAGCGGCAGCAATATGCATCGCAATATCTCTAGCTAAAGCGTCATCACCACCCACTAAATCAACTAACACACCAATTTTACTACCGTGAATGTAGCTAGCCAATTTACCTTGTACTACTGGGCGAACAAAGCGACGTGGCGTGATGTTCTCACCAATTTTACCCACCAATTGCGCGCGCGTACCTTCAACATTGGAGTCGCGCATGGCCAGCTCAAACACCGCAGCGATATCCGCAGGATTATTCGTGGCAACTATAGTTGCTAGCTCATTCACAAATTTCAGAAAATCTTCATTTTTAGCACAAAAGTCGGTTTCAGAGTTCACTTCTATCATCGCACCAGTTTTACCATCAGCACTAATGCTCACCCCAACAGTACCCTCTGCGGCAACACGCCCAGCAGCTTTACTTGCCCTATTGCCAAAACGTACACGTAGAATTTCTTCTGCACGTGTCATATCACCTTCAGCTTCGGTGAGTGCTTTTTTACAATCCATCATTGGCGCATCAGTGCGCTCACGTAATTCTTTTACCATACTTGCGGTAATTTCAGCCATGTTAAGCTCCTAAATTATTGTAAACCACCTTAAATTTATGGTTTAATCTATTGATTTTATTTAATATTATTAAACTAAAAAAGGGGCACTAAGCCCCTTTTTTAGCAAGTGACGATTACGCAGCAGCTACTTCAGTGACTTCTACTGTATCTTCAGCAGCAGATTTAATTAATTCAGAAATTACAGAGCTACGACCTTCTAATACCGCATCTGCAATGCCGCGGGCATACAAGCGAATCGCGCGACTAGAGTCATCATTCCCAGGAATTACGAAAGCTACGCCGTCTGGTGAGTTATTGGTATCTACAACACCAATTACTGGGATACCTAATTTAGCTGCTTCAGTAATAGCACCACTTTCATGACCAACGTCGATAATGAAAATAGCGTCTGGCAAACCACCCATTTCTTTAATGCCACCGATAGAGCGCTCTAATTTCTCAATTTCACGCTTGTAACCTAACGCTTCCTTCTTGCCGAATTTTTCTAAACTGCCATCTAGCAACATCACTTCAAAATCATGAAGGCGTTTGATTGATTGTTTAACAGTTTTAAAGTTAGTTAACATACCGCCTAACCAACGGTGATTGACATAAGCACAACCAGCACGGCTAGCTTCTTCTTTTACGATGTCGCGTGCTTGGCGCTTAGTCCCTACAAATAAAATGCGCCCCTTGTTTGCCGCTAATGTACGCACGTGCTTTAGTGCATCTTCAAATAATGGCAATGTTTTTTCAAGGTTGACGATATGAATCTTGTTGCGATCACCGAAAATAAACGGTGCCATTTTTGGATTCCAGTAACGGGTTTGATGACCGAAGTGAACGCCGGCTTCTAACATATCACGCATAGTGACTGACATAATATTTCTCTTTTCAAAAGGGTTATTAATTCACACAACACCAGAAACACTTTGATTTATAAGCTTTTATTTAAAGCTTTAAATTTCAAGCACCCTTGATTGGGTTGTGTGTAAATTTTACAGTATCTATTCATACTGCACTTCTGCTAAATTGCAGAGGCGAATAATACCACTAAGCAATTGAGTTTACTAGCTTTTGACTACACTTTTGTACACCAAATTACAAAGTCAATTTGGCTTAGCCTCATATTTCAAAGTTATTTGCTATATCAATTGATCAAAAAGCAATCCAAAAACGCAATTCGACGGAATGCTATACTTTTACAGCTCTTTTCGCTGCTTTTATCAGCGGCAATGTCGTGTATGTTGTCACTCTAGCGTAGGAGATTTTTAAATGGCCTTAACGCCACCACAATCAGCTATAAAAGACATCAGCACCTGGATTAATTTTTTAAATACCGCCGAAATCCCTGTGCTAAAAAACACCGCCAGAGAGATTGTGCAATTACAAGACCTGGTGCAAGTAGAGCAGGCCATTTTAATGATGGGTACGACTTCTTTCTTTAAATATATCCCGACAAATTTTTTAGTGGAGGACATCCCTAGAGATGACCCAATTGCATTAATGCATTTGTTAAAACTTATACGCCGCGCACATCGCGCAGCATATTTTGCAGCAGACTGGGCTACCCACCTTGTCGATTTGCGCGCTGAAGAAGTGCGAACAGCCGCGTTATTACATGATTTAGCTGAAATGTTAATGTGGTGTTTTGCGCCTAAGAAGATGCATGCGATTCATACCATGCAACATGCAACATGCAAACAAAAATATACCCAGCATAAGCGCGCAACAAGCAGTACTAGGTTTTAAATTGCATGATTCACAAAAAGAACTTGTCGACGTATTTCAGTTGCCGCCACTTCTTTCAAAGTTAATGCATGACGGCGCCTCAGGTGAACAACGCGTGCGCAACGTTACACTGGCAGTTAATCTTGCAAGACATTCTGCAAACGACTGGGATGATGCGGCATTACCCGATGATTATCACGATATTTCTGAATTTTTACGCATAGATATTGATTGCGTCATGCGTATGGCAGGGTGCCAATGACGACTTAGATTTTTAAATTATGAATAGTGACTATGCTAAAATGTGCATTCTCATTATTTAACTAACAAGCTCATGGCAATCTCTATCAAAACCCAGCAAGATGTTGAAAAAATGCGCGTTGCAGGCAAGCTTGCCTCTGAAGTTCTTGATTTCATTAGCCCTTATGTCATACATGGCGTCACAACCAATCAGTTAGATAAACTTTGTCACGACTATATTGTCGACGTACAACAAGCCATCCCTGCACCGCTCAACTACGCACCAGATGGCCATAAGCCCTACCCAAAGTCAATCTGCACATCAATCAATCAACAAATTTGCCACGGCGTACCTAGCGACAAAGCCTTGAAAAATGGTGATATTGTTAACATTGACATCACAGTGATTAAAGAGAGTTATCACGGTGACACTAGCCGCATGTTTTATGTTGGTGAAGTGACGGCTCAAGCTAAGCGCTTATGTGAAATCACTTACCAAGCCATGTGGATAGGTATTAATAAGGTTAAACCTGGTGCAAGCTTGGGTGATATTGGTTATGCCATACAAACATTTACTGAAAAAAGTGGTTATAGCGTAGTTCGTGAATTTTGTGGCCACGGCATCGGTAAAGTGTTTCATGAAGATCCTCAGGTCTTGCATTACGGCAAACCGGGTACAGGCGCTATACTTAAAGCCGGCATGATGTTTACCATTGAACCGATGATTAACGCTGGCAAACGCGATATCAAGCAAATGTCGGACGGTTGGACTATCGTCACCAAGGATCGCAGCCTATCAGCGCAATGGGAGCACACTATATTAGTAACTGATACTGGCTTTGAAGTGATGACGTTGTCTAATGGTTCCCCCCCTACTCCTATCGCTTAAATCACATGCTTTTAGCAGATTTAGATACTGGAAAAAACGCTGAGGCTAACAATATAGCCATATGGCGTCAGTATCTAAAAACGGGATTTACTGCCTTAAAATCTGACTTCTTAAATAAGCCCAACAATACACGCTTATTTAGACAGCATTGCCAGCTGATTGATCGTTTGCTCCTTGCCGTTTGGTCTCAAACTAAGATTGATCAACAGTGCTGCTTAATTGCTGTCGGCGGCTATGGGCGCGGTGAACTTTATCCACACTCAGACATTGATTTACTCATACTAATACCAGAAGCGGCTACTGAAGATGCGTCTATCAACAGCAAGCTTGAAGTATTGGTTGGGCTACTATGGGACATAGGCTTGAATGTTGGCCATAGCGTACGGACCTTAAGTGAATGTGTTATGGAGGCAAAAAAAGACATCACCGTGCAAACCAATTTAATGGAATCACGGTTTTTGACTGGCAATACACAACTTTATCAAAATTTTTTAGCGGAAATGGACAGTACACTTGCTGACCCAGCACTGGTGATCAAGTTTTACAACGCCAAGCTCAAAGAGCAGAACAACCGCCACGCTAAGTTTAATGACACCGCTTACAATTTAGAACCCAATATCAAAGAGAGCCCTGGTGGTTTAAGAGATCTACACATGATAATGTGGATTATAAAAAGCCTTAATCCACAAAGCTCTCGCCACGCAACAATGAGCAAGACTTGGGCGCTGTTAAGCAAACAAAATCTCATCTCGACGGCTGAAGCACGCAAAATTCAACACCATCAAAAAAATCTGCAATTATTACGCGTACGGTTACATTTTATAAGCAATCGTCGTGAAGATCGCCTGTTGTTTGATTTTCAAAATGAATTAGCGGATTCATTAGCTTATTTAAATACACCACATCAGCGTGCCAGTGAGCAGTTGATGCAAAGCTATTATCGCAGTGTTAAGTTTGTGCGACTAATGAATGAAATTTTACTTAAATCGTTACAGCAATCACAGTCCGCTCAAGCGATTTCGATTAAGGCTATTAATAATCACTTTGAAGCGCATGGGCAATTACTCGAGGCTAAAACAGCGGGCTTATTACAACAACATCCTTCGGCTATTTTAGAGGCCTTTTTACTGCTACAGCAACACCCTGAATTGACTGGGATGAGTGCTAATTTACTCCGTAACTTAGTCCGCGTAAAAAAATTAGTGAATCGTGATTTCAGGCATAGTCAGCGGAACAAGCAGTTGTTTATCCAAATATTGTCACAAACTGACGGTGTCAATCATGCGCTACGTGCAATGAACCAATATGGCATTTTAGGTTGCTACATCCCGGCCTTCGGTAAAATAATAGGCCAAATGCAACATGACTTATTTCATGTCTATACCGTAGATGAGCATATTCTCAACGTGTTAGCGAATTTACGTCGTTTTTCAAAACCTGAACTTAAACATGAGTTTCCACTTTGCAGTCAATTGTTTACTACATTTGACGCACCCCACTTATTGTACTTAGCGGCACTCTTCCATGATGTTGCTAAAGGTCGTGGTGGTGACCATTCTGCACTAGGGGCAGTAGATGCCGCTAGATTTTGCAAGCAACATGGGCTGTCTAAAAGTGACAGCGCATTAGTGGCATGGCTGGTTGCGGCACACCTGAAAATGTCTTCAACAGCGCAGAAATCAGACTTATCAGACCCCGTCGTCATAGAAGAATTTGCACAATTTGTGCAAGACGAACGTCAATTAACCGCTCTTTATTTACTCACTGTCGCCGACATTCGTGGCACCAGCCCCATAGTGTGGAATGCATGGAAAGCGCGATTACTAGAAAGTTTATTTAATGCCACTAAGCATGCATTGACAAACCAATTGCTGTATACACAACAAGCCATTGCCTCACGTAAATCTGATGCTGCAGCAAGATTAAATAAATTCGGATTAAGCGCACATTCCTATGAACACTTATGGGAAAAGTTCGGCTCAAACTACTTGGTTCGCTATGAAAGTGATGAAATTGCATGGCATAGCCGACTACTTACTCCGCATTTAAATACCACCCTACCCATAGTCCGCGCACGCTTGAGTCCAAGTGGCGACGGCATTCAAGTGATGATTTATAGTAAAGATCAAAATGATTTATTTGCCAGAATCTGCAATTTCTTTGACAGCATGGGCTATAACATCGTGGAAGCTAAGATTTACACAACAGACCATGCCTATGCACTAGATAGTTTTATTGTGTTAGATCAATCAGGTAAGTCAGTAAGCTACAGTGGTTTATTAAACTTTATTGAGATTGAACTGACTAAAAAACTCGATGCGACTGTTTTGCTAGAGGCACCACTGCATGGCCGCATCAGTCGTCAAGTAAAGTATATGCCGATTCAAACGCAAGTCACCATTACCGAGGAGACTGAGCATAACAACCATAAATTAGAAATTATCGCCAATGACCGCCCAGGCTTGCTTGCCACACTGGCACATAAATTATTAGCGCAAGAAATTGAATTGCATAATGCCAAAATCAACACCTTAGGCAACCGTGCTGAAGACACCTTTCTGATCTCTGCTAGAAAAGGCCAAAAATTAACCCCACTTAACATTGAAGCATTAAGCGCATCGCTAATTGCTGAAATTTAATTAACTGTAGTAGAAAAGCTTCTACGTGATAGACCAATAAAAAAGCCTTGAATAATCAAGGCTTTTTAAATCAACTGTTTTTACACAGATCAAATAATAGGGTTAGCTGTGTTTGTAGTGTTTTTTCAATTGTTTAGTGACGACCCAGTTTGATTTCATGCCTTTAGGAAATACAACGAAATCACCCGCTTTAATCACTACTTTTTCACCGCCTTGTGGGGTAACTTCAATTTCACCTTCAAGTACATAGGCGCTTTCTGTCATACCGAAATCTAGTGGGAATTTTGATGGTGCACAATCCCATATTGACCAGCTAGCAACGCCTAGTTCTTTAAGCTTTTCTGGTGATGGGTGATGGTCTACGATGATTTGGCTCATTTTATTTCCTAGCTGAAAGTGTCAATTAAAAAAACAAAGCCGCTAAATATAAGCGGCATGAAGTATAGAACTAAAATTTGGCGGAAGAGGTGAGATTCGAACTCACGGTGGGCTCGCACCCACGACAGTTTTCAAGACTGTAGCATTAAACCGCTCTGCCACTCTTCCCTCTGTATTACACGAACTTTACTGTATGCAACCCGCTTCCATCGTTACGATTTTAGCGAAAGCAGAATTATAGCAAAGAATTAGTCGTCTTGAACATCCTGATTGGGGAAAAATACATCGGTATAGCCAAAATATTTTAAATCAGCAACGCGCATCGGGTATAAAACGCCATCGAGGTGGTCGCATTCATGCTGCACAACACGCGCATGAAAATCACTTACTAGCCTATCAACGGCATTCCCATACTGATCAAAACCGGTGTAACGCACATGTGTATAGCGTGGCACGATGCCGCGCATACCCGGTACAGACAAACACCCCTCCCAATCTGACGCCATATCCTGACTCATGGGCGTTAGTAGTGGGTTAATTAATACGGTATAAGGGACTAGGTCCGTATCTGGATAACGTGGATTTTTAATTTCACCACTGGCCTTGTGATCGGGCAATATTTTTTGTCCAAAAATGATGACGCGCAAACTCACGCCTATTTGTGGCGCAGCAATACCTGCGCCATTCATATGCTGCATTGTATCCTCTAAATCTTGTATCAAAGAATCAAGCGCTTGCGTATTAAATTGCTCAACAGGTGTCGCTTTTAACAATAAGCAAGGCTCACCCATGCGCAAAACAGTTTTAATTGCCATTTACTTAGCCTTTCTAGCGCTTAACGCCATTCTGACTAACAAGTTGCGCGATGATATTGCGTACGCGCAACATGGTTTGATTTAAGTTATCGACTAGCACCTCATATTGAATGCTATGCACGCTATCACCCCGCCCTGCCGCGTGGTTCGCAACTGGGCAAATGGCGGCGTAACTAATACCTAACTCCCTAGCCAGCGCTGCTTCAGGCATGCCGGTCATGCCTACCATTGTTGCGCCATCTCGTTCTAAGCGATTTATTTCAGCTGCAGTTTCTAGACGGGGGCCTTGCGTGACGGCATACACCCCATGATTAACAAGTGGCTCCGCTGCACGCTTAGCAGCCTGCTCCCATTTAGTGCGCATATGAGGACAATAAGGCTCAGTAAAATCAATATGCTTGACTGGAAAATCCACGCCATCAAAAAATGTATTTTTTCGACCATAGGTGTAATCGATGATTTGATGCGGCATGGCAATCACACCAGGACCTAAATCAGCATGAATACCGCCCACAGTAGCGATAGCAGCAATTTCCGTCACACCTTGCAAGTGTAACGCTGAAATATTCGCGCGGTAATTGACCTCATGAGGTGGAATGGTATGGCCATTGCCGTGTCGCGCTAAGAATATCACCTCGCGCCCAGCTATTTCACCAAAGACAAGGGGTTGAGAAGGTTCGCCATAGGGTGTGCGGACAATTAATCTTCGCGTAATCTCTAAATTATCCAATTGCTCTAAGCCTGTGCCGCCTATAATTGCTAACATACATGACTTCCAAATATTAAAATTGATGAGATACAAACTTGCTGAGTAGATTCTAACAAAGCTTTTTGAATAAAATTTGTTTTATTCGATATTTCAACATTAGATTTTACAATAAAAGACACGCTATTTTATGGCATACTCACGCCATGGCGAATGCTCATCATCTTAATCCAATATCAAGCCCTATCATTGAACAGAGTTTAATTCTGGCTAATAGTCATTATGAAAACTTTCCCGTCGCCTCTGTTTTTTTACCTCAGCATTTGCGTGAACCCATCGGTTTAATTTACAGTTTTGCAAGACAGGCGGATGACTTTGCAGATGAAGGTGATTTAACCATTGTGCAACGCTTAGCTTTGTTAAACGGGTTTCGTGATGAACTTGATTTATTACAGGCTTACATTAAGCCTAAATCCGATTTCTTTGCTACATTAGGCCGCATAATTAAGGCTGAAAAATTGCCTTACGCGCCATTTTACGACTTACTCGATGCGTTTAGTCAGGATGTGGAAAAAATACGTTATGCCGATTATGACGAATTATTAGATTACTGCAAACGCTCAGCCAACCCAATAGGCAGGCTATTATTACACCTCTACAAGCAATCTAATGCGCACAACATTAGCCTTGCCGACAATATTTGTAGCGCATTACAAATCATCAATTTTTTACAAGATATTGCGATTGATTCCAAAAAGAATGAGGGGAAACAGCGCATTTATTTGTGCCAAGATGAATTGGCTGCGTTTGGTATTTCCGAATCTAGCATTCAGGATTTTGTAGCGGGTGTCCATAGCATTGATGCCAATTGGCAGCAGTTTATGCTGTTTAATTTACATCGCGTTAAGGCCTTATTGTATGCCGGAAAGCCGCTTGGGCGCATATTAACTGGACGGGTAGGCTTTGAAATGCGAATGATCATTGCCGGTGGAGAACGTATTATTAGCAAAATTAGCGGGGTCAACGGCGATGTGTTTAACCAAAGACCTTCACTCAATTACGCTGATTGGGTGCTGGTGTTTTTTAAAGCACTATTTAAGGTATAAATAAAAAATGACACCTCAGCAATACTGCCAACAAAAAACTGTACAAAGTGGTTCAAGCTTCTATTGCAGCTTTATGTTTTTACCCCAACAAAAACGGGAGGCCATTACCGCCCTATATGCATTTTGTCGTGAAGTGGATGATATTGCAGACGAATGCACTGAGTTAGTTATTGCACAAACTAAGCTACATTGGTGGCGCGGTGAAATTGAAAATCTCTATCAGAACAAGCCCCAGCACCCTGTAAGCAAGGCATTAGTAGGGCCTATTGCTAGCTACAACCTAGATGCGGAACATTTCATTGAGATTATTGATGGCATGGAAATGGACTTAAACTTCAATCGTTACCAAGACTTTAAGCAATTACAACTCTATTGCTACCGCGTCGCTAGCGTGGTTGGCTTACTTTCAGCACAGATATTTGGCTTTAGCAATCGTAAAACGCTAAAGTTTGCCCATGATTTAGGCATGGCATTTCAATTAACCAATATTATTCGCGATGTAGGAGAAGATGCGCGGCGTAATCGCATCTACTTACCGCTAGACGAACTGAAAAAATTCAAGGTGTCAGAAGATGACATTTTGCATAGTCGTGAATCTGATGCGGTTAAGCAATTGTTGGATTACCAAATTGAGCGTGCCGAAAGTTATTACGGCCGCGCATTAAGCGAACTGCCTAATGAAGATCACAAAAGCCAGCGCGTTGGCTTAATGATGGCTGCAATCTACCGCACATTATTGAAAGAAATCAAATTAGATGGCGCGCAAAAAGTATTGAATTCACGTACATCTCTTGGCACTTTGCGAAAAGTCTATTTGGCTTTTCAAGTGTGGATTAAACATCTATAAGCACTCCCACGATATGAATAAACCCCATATTGCTGTTATAGGTGGTGGTTGTGCAGGCCTAAGTGCCGCCGCCACCTTAGTTGACCGCGGTTATCAAGTCACCTTGTTTGAATCTAGTGCGCAGCTGGGTGGGCGCGCGCGTACGGTACCACTGGCAAATAATAGCCTGATGCATTTACTTGATAATGGTCAGCACATTCTATTGGGTGCTTATCGTGAAACTTTAGCCTTATTAGACAAAATAGGTGTGGATGAAAAACAAGTATTTTTACGACATCCATTGCAAATTAAGTTGCAATCAACGTCTGGAAAAACGGTATTTTCATTAAAATCGATCCCGTGCTTACCTGCCCCATTTGACGTGCTCATGGGTTTATTATCCTGTAAGGGTTTGAGTTTTTCTGAGCGGATAAGCGCCATCAAGCTTATGGCGCGCATTAGGCGTGGAAAAATTAGTCAGGACAAGTCGCTTGAGGGGTTTTTGCTGGAGCACAAGCAAAGCGCAAAGCTTAATCAAATGCTATGGGAGCCGTTATGTTTAGCGGCCCTCAACACACCTATCGCCATTGCAAGCACGGTTACTTTCTTCAATGTACTGAACGATAGTTTTTCAAGTACACGCTTTAGTCAGCAGAATAAAACTAGTGATTTTTTACTGCCTAAACTAGATCTATCGCAAATAATTGCGCAACCATTGGCACGATATATTCAATCTAAAGGCGGTGTAATTAAGCGCAATAGGCGCATTCGTAGCCTTGTCATGGACGGCAATGGTTTTAATTTAGAAACACGTGATGGCCAATCTTTTTTTAGCCACATCATCATTGCCGTTGCGCCAACAAACTTAGGTCAATTAATAGACAAAATTCCAAAATTAAATAATGCACTCTTGGCAACAAAAAGTTACCTCTACCAGCCTATTTACACCATATATTTGCAGTATCCCGCAGAAACAAAAATGCCAAGCGCTATGATAGGACTAAGTGACAGCTTAGGACAATGGCTGTTTGATAGAGGACAGCTATGCAATCAACATGGCTTAATGGCCGTTATTATAAGTGCTGCTGGCCGCCACCAATTATTGAGTCATGATGCGTTAGCCTTAAAGCTTACTGAAGAAATTAAGCAGGCTTTTCCTGATATGCCGAAACCACTGTGGCATCAAGTTATCGCTGAGAAGCGTGCGACTTTTTCATGCATGCCAAATTTACCAAGACCGCACAATAAAACCTTACAAGAAAATTTATATTTAGCGGGTGATTACACCTATGCAGATTACCCTGCCACCATAGAGGGTGCTGTTAGAAGTGGTATTGCATGCGCGAATTTAATTGTAGGTCATTCGGATTAACCATCTTTTGCCGAATTTATTTAGTGCAGTCCGCTAGCGTTGTGTTTTACTTAGCTATTCCTAAGCTGGCTGAGCGCCTGCTCTAAACGCTCAACTGCAATCACTTCTAGCCCTATAATTTTAGCTTTTGGGGCATTAGCTTTAGGCACAATGGCTTTAGTAAAACCTAGTTTTGCCGCTTCTTTTAAACGCATTTGACCACCCTGTACCGGTCGCACTTCACCCGCCAAACCAACCTCACCAAATACAATAAGTTTACTATCTAATGGTTTGTTTTTTAAAGAAGAAACTATAGATAATAACACCGCCAAATCAACGGCTGGCTCGGCTATTTTTACACCACCAACAGCATTGATAAATACGTCTTGATCAAAGCACGGGATGCCAGCATGGCGATTTAACACCGCTAATAGCATAGCTAAACGATTCTGTTCAAGGCCTGTGGCTAATCGTTTTGCGTTAGGTGCGTGGCTTTCATCTACCAGCGCTTGAATTTCTATTAACAGCGGTCGCGTGCCTTCCATGGTCACGGTAATACAACTACCCGCCACCTGGCCTTCATGGTGCGATAAAAACAGGGCACTAGGGTTAGCGACTTCGCGTAAGCCATGCTCTGTCATAGCAAATACACCCAGCTCATTCACTGCGCCAAAGCGGTTTTTGAAAGCGCGTATCAGCCTAAATGCTGAGTTTTGATCACCTTCGAAGTATAAAACCGTATCTACAATATGCTCTAGCACCCTCGGCCCTGCCAGTGTACCTTCTTTGGTGACATGGCCGACTAAAATCACAGTGATGCCCAATTGCTTGGCGAGCCTTGTTAATTGTGCCGAACATTCACGCACCTGTGCTACTGAACCAGGTGCGGATTGCAGTGCTTCTGAGTAAACTGTTTGAATAGAATCAATGACCGCAATATTGGGTTTATGCGCTTGTAGTGTGGCTAATATTTTTTCAAGGTTAATTTCAGCCAATAATTCAACTTCACTCGCATCCAAGCCTAGACGCTTAGCCCGCATGGCTATTTGTTGGGGGGATTCTTCGCCGCTGACATAAATGGCCTGAGAAGACTTGCCTAAATGACACAGTACTTGTAGTAGCAAAGTAGACTTGCCAATACCAGGATCGCCACCTATAAGCACTACGCCACCCTCAACCAAACCACCACCCAGCACGCGATCAAACTCACTAATTCCCGTAGGTTGGCGTGCGATATCTGCAGCCTTTATACTACTTATTTTTTGTAATGCACTACTCTGTGCCAAGCCTTCAAACTTATTGGCGTAGCGGTTGCTTGTGGCGGTCTCTTCAATACTCTCAACCAAGGTATTCCAAGCTAGGCAACTTGGGCATTGGCCTTGCCATTTAGGCTCACTGGCACCGCATTCGGTACAACTATAAATGATTTTAGCTTTCGCCATGGTTTATCTTTCTAATTTCAATCTTTAGGGTAGCTTTATTCATTCAAGTTTCTAAACTAGACAAGGCTCGATTAAAAAATTAAGACGCCGCATATATTGGGTGTGTCAGGAATCATTTTTTATGTGTAGCGCGGTATGATGACGAAAGTTGAATGAGGAGAGCCAGCCTTTAATAGCTATCTGCCATATGACCGCTACCCGCATAGTTTTCAAAGCGCGTGTGCGGTCCAATGAAAGTGAGGCGCACACGGCCAATAGGGCCATTACGTTGTTTAGCAATAATAATCTCTGCCGTGCCCTTATCTATACTATCTGGGTTATACACTTCATCGCGGTAGATGAATAATATGACGTCCGCATCTTGCTCAATCGCGCCAGATTCACGTAAATCACTCATCACTGGACGCTTGTCTGGGCGTTGCTCTACGCTACGGTTAAGCTGAGACAGTGCAACTACTGGGCAGTCAAGCTCTTTGGCTAGCGCTTTTAAAGAGCGTGAAATTTCTGAAATTTCAGTCGCACGATTCTCACCTTGCCGGCCAGCTGGCGCTGACATCAATTGCAAGTAATCGACCACGATTAAACCTAACTTGCCGGTTTGTCTATGTAATCTACGCGCTCTTGCACGCACATCAAAGCTGCTCAACCCGGCACCTTCATCAATAAAAATTGGTGCTTCATTGAGCTTGCCCAGCGCAGTGGTGAGCTTTTCCCAATCCTCATCTTCTAACTTACCAGTGCGCATGCGGTGCTGATCTAAACGCCCTACCGATCCAATCATCCGCATAGCAAGCTGAGTTGACGCCATTTCCATCGAGAAAATGGCGACTGGCAAACCAGTATCTAATGCGACATTTTCAGCCATATTGAGTGAAAATGCCGTTTTACCCATAGACGGACGTCCGGCAACGATAATCAAATCACCACCCTGCATGCCAGAGGTCATAGAGTCTAGATCGGTAAAGCCGGTAGGCACGCCAGTCACATCAGAGGGATTGTCGCGTGAAAATAATTGATCAATACGGTCGGCAACCTGCGGCAACAAAATTTTAATATCCACAAAACCTTGCGCGCTTTTTTTACCCCCCTCAGCAATTTGAAATATCTTTGCCTCAGCTTCGTCTAACAACTGCTGTGCATCGCGACCATTCGGTGCGTAAGCACTTTCAGCAATGCCTGAACCGACCACCACCAATTGTCGCATTACGGCGCGCTCATGCACTATTTCCGCATAGCGCCTAATATTGGCTGCAGTTGGCGTGCTTTGTGCTAAAGCGCCCAAATAAGCAATACCACCGACACCTGAGAGTTCCGCCGTATTTTCCAGCGACTCAGCCACAGTGACGATGTCGGCAGGTCTATTATGCTCAATCAACTTGGCGATATGTTGAAATATGGCTTTATGGTCGTGTCGATAAAAGTCATTCGCCGTCAAAATATCGGCAACTTTATCCAGCGCCTCATTCTCAAGCAATAAGCCACCCAGGACCGATTGCTCAGCCTCTACCGAATGTGGGGGAATTTTTAGTGCATCTAATTGTTCATCAGCCATGCCGTGATTATACTGAATAACCATGCATACCAAATAAAAAAGGCTACCGAAGTAGCCTTTTTTATTTCAAATCTCTTGAACTAATCAAGCCATGACTGACGACTTAAGCTTCACCAACCACTGTTACTGTGATATCTACAACAACATCATGGTGCAATGCAACGGTTACCACATGATCACCAATTGTTTTCAGTGGACCATTAGGCATGCGCACTAGTGCTTTAGTGACTTCAAAACCTTGTGCTGCCAATGATTCAGCAATATCGCCGTTAGTGACTGAACCGAATAAACGGCCATCAACACCAGCTTTTTGCGCGACTGTAATCACAAAAGCAGCCAATTTTTCACCACGTGCTTGCGCAGCGGCTAGAATGGTAGCTTGTTGTTTTTCTAATTCAACACGACGTGTTGCAATTTCAGCTTTATTGGCTTCTGTTGCACGCTTAGCTTTGCCTTGTGGAATTAAAAAGTTACGACCGTAACCATCTTTAACTTTAACGATATCACCTAAACTACCTAGGTTACCCACTTTTTCTAATAAAATAATTTGCACGGTAGCCTCCGATTATTGGTGTTTGTCTGTGTATGGAAGCAAAGCTAAGAAACGAGCAAGTTTAACTGCAGTCGTTAATTGACGTTGATAACGTGCTTTTGTGCCCGTCATACGTGCTGGAATAATCTTTGCATTTTCTGAAATAAAATCTTTAAGTAAATCTACATCTTTGTAGTCCACTTGCTTGATGCCTTCTGCTGAAAAACGGCAGTAACGGCGGCGTTTGTACATTTCTCTTGCCATCTTGAACTCCTAATCTTTTTTAATTTGATATAAGCTAATTGCTTATATGCTCTATATGGTTAATATGCATGACCAATTGCGTGCTTTTAAGGCTGCGCTTGGCTAAAAAGCCAGTAGCTAGAATGTGTGACCCTAACGTCAAGCCTTGCAATGCTAGGGATCCCAAAATCTGGTCACCTAAAACAACCGCATTAACTTCACATTCAACCTTACGCTTCATGCCAGCCTCAACCTGCTCTGAAACATGCCGCAATACAACACTTAACAACGGTATACCTGCTGGTGTGTAGCGAAGCGGCTCAATATGCACAACTTCAGCTTGCAACAGCAATTTATTCAAAACTTAAGCTGCCGCAACCTCTGTAGCTTCAGCCACAGGTGCTACTGGCGAGCCATCACGAGTCAACACTGATTTAGATTTCTCTTCTTTCATCATTGGTGATGGTGCAGTCACTGCAATTTTGGTAGACATCAGTAAATGACGCAATACTGCATCATTAAACTTAAAGCCATGCTCAAGTTCAGCCAACACTTCAAGGTTGCACTCGATATTCATTAACACATAGTGTGCTTTGTGGATTTTTTGGATTGGGTAAGCAAGTTGACGGCGACCCCAGTCTTCTAAGCGATGCACTGCACCGCCGCTAGCCATGATCAGCGCACGATAACGCTCAATCATTGCCGGCACTTGTTCGCTTTGGTCCGGATGGACGATAAACACTAGTTCATAATGTCTCATTAGTACTCCTTTTGGATATAAGCCACCTGCAAAGTACCGAATAAATGCATCAAGTACAAAAGTTTTAAGTTGCAGTGTGACAAGGTTAATTTAATACATGCCCAATAACATTACCAAGCAAGCGCGCGATTATAGACAAAATCCCCCGACTAATCAAATACTATTAAACAAATCCAGTGCTTTTAATAGCTTTTAGGCTTGCCTTAAACCAAATCCGGCATTTCCGCGCCAAAAAATTTAGTTCTAAGTGTTTTGAGTTGATCTCGATAATCGGCGGCTTTTTCAAATTCCAAGTTCTTTGCACTGTCGTGCATGGCTTTTTCTAAGCGCTTCATTTCTTTGGCGATTTGTTTTTCAGTTAAAGATTCATAATTGGCTTGCTCTTGTAGAACCTTACGCTCACGCAAGGCTTCATCTTTATCATACACCCCATCAATAATGTCTTTAATGCGCTTAGTAATGCCTTTGGGCACGATGCCATTGGCGGCATTAAAAGCCAGTTGTACGGCGCGCCTACGTTCGGTTTCATCCATCGCTGCTCTCATGCTACGGGTGATTTTATTCGCGTAAAAGATGACTTGCCCATTCAAATTACGCGCAGCACGACCTGCGGTTTGAATCAAACTGCGTTCTGATCGCAAAAAACCTTCCTTATCGGCATCCAGCACCGCCACCAGTGAAACTTCAGGAATATCTAAGCCTTCACGTAGCAAGTTAATGCCGACCAACACATCAAACTCACCCAAACGTAAATCTCGGATAATTTCCACACGCTCTATCGTGTCAATATCACTGTGTAAATAACGCACTTTGACACCATGTTCACTCAAATAATCGGTTAAATCTTCAGACATCCGCTTGGTCAGTGTGGTGGCCAACACGCGCTCACCTAGTGCGACACGCAACTTAATTTCACCCAGCAAGTCGTCCACTTGTGTATCGGCTGGCTTAACGGTAATCTGTGGATCGACCAAACCGGTTGGCCGCGCAATCATTTCTACGACTTGCTGCTGATGATTCGCCTCATATTCGGACGGCGTGGCAGAAACAAATACACATTGCCGCATAATGTGCTCAAACTCATCAAACTTGAGTGGGCGATTATCCAAAGCTGACGGCAAGCGCCAACCGTAATCCACCAAATTTTCTTTGCGTGATCGATCACCTTTATACATGGCACCCACTTGCGGCACCGTGACATGGCTTTCATCAATAATCATCAGTGCATTATCTGGCAAGTAATCAATCAGTGTCGGTGGTGGGTCGCCCGGCTTACGACCAGACAAATGGCGCGAGTAGTTTTCGATGCCTTTGCAAAAACCAATCTCATTAAGCATTTCAAGATCAAAGCGTGTGCGTTGCTCAATGCGCGCAGCCTCTACCAGCTTGCCAGTTTTAATGTAGAAATCAACACGATCTTTCAGTTCATGCTTGATCTTCTCCATGGCTTTAACGGTAGTTTCGCGCGGTGTGACGTAATGGCTAGAGGGGTAAACGGTATAGCGTGGGATTTTATTGAAAATCTGGCCGGTCAACGGGTCAAATAAAGTAATCGACTCAACCTCATCATCAAACATTGATATCCGCACAGCCGTCTCATTATTTTCGGCAGGAAAAACATCAATCACGTCGCCACGCACGCGAAATGTGCCGCGTGAAAAATCAAACTCATTGCGGTCGTATTGCATACCCACCAAGCGCGCAATCATATCGCGCTGCGCAATTTTTTCACCCTGCTGCACATGCAATACCATACCATGGTAATCGCTGGGGTCGCCTATGCCGTAAATCGCAGAAACGGTAGCTACAATAATACTGTCCTCACGCTCTAATAACGCCTTGGTCGCTGAAAGCCGCATCTGCTCAATATGCTCGTTAATACTTGAATCTTTTTCAATGAACAAATCACGCGAAGGCACATAAGCCTCAGGCTGGTAATAGTCATAATAAGACACGAAATATTCAACAGAATTGTTGGGGAAGAACTCTCTAAATTCACTATACAACTGAGCGGCTAAGGTTTTGTTAGGTGCCATCACAATCGCCGGGCGACCTGTGCGGGCAATGACGTTGGCCATCGTGTAAGTTTTACCTGAGCCAGTGACGCCTAATAATGTTTGAAATTTCAACCCATCGTTAATGCCTTGAGTCAGCTTATCTATTGCTTGGGGTTGATCCCCAGCAGGTGCAAATGGTTGATATAACTGATACAAACTGTTGGGAAAAGTAACAAACACAGTGCTCTTCATTGAAATTAACGTTTAATTTTAACAGTAAAATTAATAACCATCGCCAACTATCACACTTTTGCCGTCACTAAACAATCGGTACTAGAACTTTGCCAGAATATTAGAGTCATGCAACAAACCACTTAACGAAAGTTAACCCTTGTTTGCATTGGAATCCTTATGCGTAAATTTGTTCTGATCCTAGCATTACTTAACATGCCCAAGCCTGCCTTAGCAATCGACCAACAAAAAGTACTCGCTGCCATGCAAGCCGTTGTCATGGTGCGTGGTTACGGCGATAAAGGCGGGCTGGCTTATGGCTCTGGTGTCGTAGTCGCTGACAATAAAGTCATGACCAATTGTCATATCTTTCGTAGCACCAAGCAACCTTGGGTAGCACGTGGTGAAGACACCTATAACATCGTTTCAGTACAGGCCGATAGATGGCATGATTTATGTTTATTAACGACCTTAGGATTACCTTTTAAACCAGCAACTATTGCTAAAAATCGCTATTTAAGACGCGGTCAAGACGTGTTGTCGATAGGTCATTCAAATGGCGTTCCAGTCCCATTAACTTCTGCCGGTACCATTAAATCTACCTACCCCTTTGAAGGTGTCCGCGTCATTAGAAGCAGTGCGCCATTCCGTATGGGTGCAAGCGGCAGCGGGATTTTTGACATTGACGGTAATTTATTAGGCATTAATACGTTCAAAACGCCTGGCAAGCATGCTTATTTTTACTCGCTACCCATTAAATGGTTGGATGATTTAGCAAAACAACCTGTAGAGACGGTATTTCCTATTGTAGGTAAATCTTTTTGGGAGGATGACGATGATAAGAAACCGTTCTTTATGCAAATGGCTATCCCAGAAATAAATGAGGATTGGCTAAAACTAGCGCAAGTTGCGCAAAAATGGATAGAGGCTGACCCTAAAAATTCGGACGCTTGGTATGAACTAGGTAGTGCCTATGAAAATTTGCATAAAATTGACGACGCTGAGCATGCCTACAAGCAATCCGCACTATTGGATGCCAACAATACTGATTCATTATTTAGGCTAGGTGTCATTGCTCAATCTAAGGGAGATAAGCTCGCGATGCACGCTATTTATTTAGCCATCGCTAAGATCGACCAGTTACTGGCAGACGAATACAGTAACACCATAAGTTGTAGCAAAGAATGTTAGTTGAAACTCGACCGCTCATAAGTGGTCATCATTAAGGGAAATTAACCAGCCAACAGATAATCTGCTCAGTTATTCCTAAGGACGGTTTTTATGCGTAAAATAGCGGCTATTCAAGCCATTGCAAAAAATTGTTTTAAGGAAGCATATTTTGTCACCATCAGAAGCAACTCATCAAGCCTCAGTTTTATCTAAGCGCGTTCAATCTATTAAAGAATCCCCTACCCTTGCCATTACCGCAAAAGCTGGTAAATACAAGACCGAAGGCCGCCCTATTATTGGCTTAGCCGCAGGCGAGCCTGATTTTGACACCCCGCAGCACATTAAAGATGCCGCAAAATTAGCCATTGATAACGGCTTTACTAAATATACGCCAGTGGCAGGGATTCCCGGCTTAAAAAAAGCCATCGTCAATAAATTTAAAAATGAAAACGGTTTTGATTACACTGTGAACGAAGTCATTGTAGGCGTAGGTGGCAAACAAACCATATTCAATTTATGTCTAGCCGTACTGAACAAAGGCGACGAAGTCATCATCCCAGCACCTTACTGGGTATCTTACGCAGATATTGCACTAGTCGCAGAAGCCAAGCCCGTCATTATAGAGTGCGGTATTGAGCAAGGCTTTAAATTACTGCCCACACAATTAGCAGCAGCCATTACAGCAAAAACTAAACTCTTTATGATTAACTCGCCGTCTAACCCGACGGGTGCGGTGTATACCTTGGCTGAACTTCAAGCCTTAGGCGAAGTATTACTCAAACATCCGCATGTGTTAGTGGCTACAGATGACATGTACGAGCACGTCAATTTAACTGGCGATAAGTTCTACAACATTCTCAATGCTTGCCCAGCGCTCAAAGAGCGCTGTATCGTACTTAACGGGGTATCAAAAGCCTACTCTATGACAGGCTGGCGTATCGGTTATGCGGCTGGTCCCGCTTACATTATAAAAGCTATGGAAATTTTACAATCACAATCAACCAGTAACGCCACCTCAATATCACAAGTGGCTGCACAAGCAGCGCTAGAAGGCTCACAAGATTGCATTACCCCCATGGTAACGGCATTTAAAGAACGTCACAGCTACGTTGTAAACCGATTCAATAGCATGCCAGGCTTAAGCTGCTTAATGGCTGGCGGCGCGTTCTACGCGTTTCCTGACGCACGTGGTGCAATCAACAGTTTATATGCGGCTGGTAAAATTGAATCTGCGACAGATATGGCTTTAGCTGGATATTTGCTTGAAGAATTTGATGTAGCTATAGTGCCAGGGTCAGCTTTTGGAGCAGAAGGTTACTTCAGAATTTCATTCGCCACGTCTATGGAAAACCTGCAAAATGCCTTAGACCGCATTGAAAAAGCGTTAAGTTGAAATAGTTTTAAATTATATTAGATTTAAGTGTTTTAGTTATTGACCAAAAGCCGCTTAAACCTTAATATCTCGCCTTCACCAATTCCTCGATAGCTCAGTTGGTAGAGCAACGGACTGTTAATCCGTGTGTCCCTGGTTCGAGCCCAGGTCGAGGAGCCAAACAAA
>SHXQ01000021.1 GCA_009693255.1 Methylotenera sp.
ATGTCTACCTAACTTAACTTCGCAGCAACATATACTATTATCAAATAAGCCTCTGGCCTTTCCTTCAACACGCTCATATGATGGCGTAGCCACTTACCTATCAGCAGATAGCAATCAGGCTATCAATTCATGTTTAGCAGCGGAAGCTCGTAGTAGTAGCTTAGTGCATAAAGTTAAATGCCACATCAGCGGCTCTTTACGAGGAATCTCAGCCTCCAATATCCACGATAGTTGGGCTGACTTATTTGAAATAAGCTTAACGCTCGCTACTGCAATCATTGCCAGCTGGTTTATTTGTTACCTCATATTGCGCTATGAAAACCTGCATGCGCATTTAAGTCACGACCCTATTCAACCGGGGATACAAAAATTTCACAGTCAACCCACCCCGCGCATTGGTGGCATAGCGATAATGGCTGGCTTACTCGCTGTCACAGCCTTAGAAATAATACTTCATGCAGCCAGCTCGCCCATTAACAATGTGATCAGCTTTTTTATGATTGCCAGCCTACCGGTGTTTCTTGGCGGCATTACCGAGGATGTCACAAAAAATGTAAGCGTAGCACAACGCCTGCTCCTTTCCCTGCTGTCCGCCGCCATCGCGATATGGCTATTAGGCGCGCTCATTAACCGTACCGACATTCCAGTATTGGATAGCGCTATCGCTTGGCTACCATTTACCATAGCCTTAACCGCATTGATTATTAGCGGCACTTGCAATGCAATAAATATTATTGATGGCTATAACGGCTTATCAAGCGGTTATAGCATTATCACGCTCGTCGCTATGAGCGTCATCGCTTATCTAGTCAATGATCATACCGTGATGATTATTAGTCTCGCAATGATGGGCAGCTTACTAGGATTTATGTCGTGGAATTGGCCGCGCGGCAAAATCTTTATGGGCGATGGTGGTGCCTATCTACTCGGCTTCACCTTGGCAGAACTTGCTGTGTTACTCCTTTACCGTAACCCTAGCGTGTCACCATGGGCGCCTTTCTGCTTACTCGCCTATCCAGTATTTGAAACACTGTTCTCAGTGTATAGACGCAGATTTTTACATAAAACCAAGGCTAGCCAACCCGATTCGATGCATTTACATCATCTCATTTTTACCAAAATTTTGCGGAGTTACGCTACTACTAACTTCGATGAGGTGACAAAAAAGAATAGCGCCGTCGCGCCACTTATATTGATACCTGCTTGTATCAACGCCATCATCATTCTGTGTTTTTGGCAGAGTACTTTAATTTTATTGCCTTTATTCATTGCAGTTTGCGTGCTCTATGTAATTACTTATTACAAGCTGATAGCATTGCCCGATTAGCGCAGTGATATCGACACCCTTATTTATGGCACAAACAACAACTCTTAGCACACTTGTCAGGCAGACACTGCAACTATTAGCTTTGCTTGGTATCGTTGCAGCCTGCTGGCCCAGCATCAGCCTAGCAGAGGAGGAATACACCTTTCCACTCGGACCAGACCACACGCCCACCACACTACACATGAGTCAGGCTATGGCTAATCCACCGGCTTACGCGCCGCAAACCTACATCAAACCCAGCCCCACAGCGATCCGCATGACTTATGAATCGTTCAGCCTGCCTGGCGGCGAAAACATGGGTATGCTAGGCGCTGATTTATTGGTCAGCGTGAATGACCATTTACGCCTAGGCATCGGCACTTATGGTGCGCTGCGTGGTGAACGCGGTGGCTTCATTACCTTAGGCGTTGAAGGCGAGTTGCAACAACGCATCAACGAATCATGGATGAGTCATGCCGGTCTATTTGTCGGTGCGGGTGGTGGGCACGGTGGTGATTATACCTTGTCTGGTGGCGGGCTGATGCTACGCGGTGATGTGGGTGTGAGCTACGAAAGTAAAGGCTACGGCAATATCGGTTTTGGCGTCAGCCATGTGCGCTTTCCTTCTGGCGTTATTGCCAGCACACAACCTTATGTGCAATACGAATATCCGTTTAACAGCCTACTCGGCGCCGGCTGGCCTGATATCCCCGCGCCGAACAAAAATATCCGCCTAGACCCAGTGCAAGCCAGCTCTAATGAATTTTCCTTGGTAGCACGCAATTACAGCATTGCCGCATCGGCGGTTAAAGATGATGGCCAGCCACAAACCAGTAGCATGCAATTAGTCGGTGTGGAGTGGCTGTCTTACCTCAATGAACGCTGGTTTCTTAAAGTGGAATCTGAAGGCGCCATGGGCGGAGAAAACAATGGTTATATGCAAATTCTGCTCGGCGGCGGTTATCGCTTACCCATTACCCGAAGCACTAGCCTCAAACTACACGCCGCGGCTGGCCCAGCAGGGGGTGGCGGTGCCGATACCGGTGGCGGCTTACTACTAGACGCCGGCCTCGGATTACAGCAAAATATTAGCAAAAATACCGCTATTGAATTATCCATAGGCGGCATCACTGCCCCCTCACACAGCTTTGAAGCGCTTAACCTCGCCTTAAAACTTAACTACCAGTTTGGCTTACCAGACGTCTCATCCAGCGCCGTCTCATGGAATGCGCTAGGCGACTTTGACACCGAGCAACTGCGCATACGGCTAGCCAACCAAACCTACTTCAAAGCAGACCCCAACTGGCGCAACCGCTCCATTAACCAAGCAGTCAGTAATTTAGGCGTACAAGTGGACTACTTTATGTCGCCAAACTGGTTTATCACCGGTCAAGGCTTAGCCGCCTACGCTGGCGATGCCGGCGCCTACATGACCGGCGAAGTGGGTCTAGGCACACAATGGGCGTTCAGCAAAAATTGGTTTGTAGAAGGCGAAGCCTTAGTCGGCGCCGCCGGTGGTGGTGGCCTAGCCGTAGGTGGCGGCTTAGTGGCGCAAGGCAATGCTTCATTAGGCTACCGCTTATCTGACAGCCTCACCATCATGGCAACAGCCGGCCACATCGAAGCGCTACGCGGAGATTTTAAAGCCAACGTCGCCGGCGCCTCACTCGCCTATCAGCTTATGGGCTTTACCGCTAAGTAAACAACCGTCACGCTGCCATAAAGTCACTAGCCCAAACGTTTTTGCCACAGAGAACCCATAAACCCACGCCATTCATTTCAAGCGACAGGCCATGGCAAGGTTTATTTTGGGATTTTTAGCGCGTCGTTTACATGTGGCGCTAGCGTTTGTAACATTTGGCTGAATATTTTTGGGTTGGCGGCAACGATATTGCCGGTTTTAAGCCACGATTCATTGCCTTCAAAGTCGGCCACGATGCCACCGGCTTCTTGCACAATTAAACCGCCGGCGGCGATGTCCCAAGTGGATAGGCCAATTTCCCAAAAGCCATCGTACCAACCGGCGGCCACGTAGGCTAAATCAAGTGCGGCTGAGCCAGGGCGGCGGATGCCAGTGGTTTTTTTAATCATGTCTTTCAACATAGCTAAATAGGTATCTAAATGGGTAAAGTCACGGAATGGAAAACCGGTGCCGATAATCGATTCTTGTAATTTAGTGCACTGTGTCACGCGTATGCGCTTGTCGTTTAAAAATGCGCCGCGGCCTTTGGTTGCGGTAAATAAATCGTTACGATTCGGGTCATACACCACCGCATGCGTCAGCACTCCGCGCTCCTGCAGTGCGATGGAAATGCAATATTGCGGCAAACCATGCAAGAAATTAGTGGTGCCGTCGAGCGGGTCAATAATCCAAATGAAATCCGATTCAATATTTGACTCGCCGCTTTCTTCACCCAAAAAGCCGTGCGTGGGATAAAGTTCTTTTAAGGTATCAATAATAACTTGTTCGGCAGCTTTATCCACCTCAGTGACAAAGTCGTTATAGGTTTTGGTTTGAATTTTAAGTGAACCAATATCCTCCGAGGCACGGGTAATAATATTGCCGGCGCGGCGGGCAGCTTTCACTGCGTTGGTGAGCATAGGATGCATATTTTCTCGAGTCTGTGTAAGGGCTTTACTTATAGCAAATGATTGCGGTGCCCCATCGGCAACGCAATCATTTCAACTTAAAGGCGGGTTTAAAGAACGGATAAAGTAGCATTTTAATACTTTTTCACGCATTAGCCTACCCTAACCAACAACAAGCGATCGATCAGGCCGGCCGGCCGGCATCAGGCTGACTCGCCTAACGCAAGCCACAACAGGCCTAAATTTACGAATAATCAACATCTTATTAAATTTTATTGCATTATTATGCAATAATTATTACCATTCAAATAAATGGTATAAATACTAATTATTTAATACATAATAATCAATAATCTAGCCTCCACCCACAGCCCTGCAACGCCAGTCCTCGTCCTTAGCGATAGCGCTGCGGTATTGCAGCAGATGACTACATTACCAAGCCTTCCACGCCTAAGCATCTGTTAGCAAAGCTTGATCGGCACTTAAACCCAACAACCCCTTAACCCTTTACTGGAATAAGAAGGCACCTAGCCATGAATAGTGATAAGCCTATAGCCACAAAAAAATTAGCCCTCAACGCACTCGATCTTATGACCACCAGCGATGTGGCAAAAGAGCTTGGCGTCACCATACGCTCGGTGCAACTGTGGGTGGATCAAGGCGCACTGGATGCTTGGAAAACACCAGGCGGGCATAGACGAATCTCGCGCGAATCATTTAACAAAATGATCAAAGTGAGAACCTCCTCGCGTAAAATGGCCGAGGACACTACTCAATTAAAAGTGCTGGTGTTAGAAAATGATGAAGCCATGCAAACGCATTATCGCAAAACCATAGAGGCTTGGGACTTGCCCATTACGCTAACATTGCTGCGCAACAGTTGTCAGGCCTTTGTTGACATCTGCCTACACCGCCCCGATATACTGGTGACAGAATTAATCATGCCAGATATGGACGGCTTAGCTATGTTGCGCGCGCTGTGTAATGCGGAAGCGTTTTCGCAGATGGCGATAGTCGCCGTCACCACTATGTCGCCTGAGGAAATTCGGCAAAAAGGCGGCCTACCGAAAAGAGTTTGCTTGTACGGCAAAAATCCCGTGCCTTTTTGGGAAATGAAAGAGCTAATGCGTGGGCTCATTGAAAGCAAAAACGAGTAATTAGTCGCATTCAAATAAGCCTCTTGCGCAAAAAAACACATTCACTGCCAACACCATCACCCTGAAAGCCCTAATTTAGTGCCTATCAGTGCTAAAATAGCGCTTTTACGGTGATTGTCATGCCAACCAAATTAGCGCCCCCCGCATTAGCCCTACTGCACAATTTTCGTGTGGTGTTATGCCAAACCAGCCACCCTGGCAATATTGGTTCGGCGGCACGCGCCATGAAAACCATGGGCTTGCAACATCTGTACTTAGTCAAGCCAGACCGCTTTCCTGATGCGCACGCCACGGCCTTATCCACCGGCGCGGCCGATTTACTAGAACAGGCTATTGTCACCGACACCTTAGCCGAAGCGCTCAGCGGATGCGCCTTTGCTATCGGCATGAGTGCGCGTAAACGCGGGCTTTCACATGAATTAGTCAATGTCAGAAGCGCCGCCAGCGCCGCCATCAGCATTGCCGCCACACAACCGGTTGCCTTGGTATTTGGTACCGAGATGAGCGGCCTGTCTAACGCCGAGCTTGACCACTGCCAATTGCTGGCGATGATTCAAGCTAACCCAGATTACTCGTCACTCAACCTTGCCGCGGCGGTGCAGATTATGTGCTACGAGCTTAGAATGGCCGCCTTGCAAGCAGAGGACTTAGTCGACGACAACCTCACGCCAAACAGCCAAGCTGAGTTTGCCACCATCGATAGCTTAGAAGGTTTTTATGCGCATTTAGAAGAAACCTTGCTGCATATCGGCTACTTAAACCCCGTGGCGCCGAAAAAACTCATGGAGCGTTTAAGACGTATTTATGCAAGAATTCGACTAGAAAAAGAAGAAGTAAACCTATTACGTGGCATACTAACGCTTACAGTGACACCAAGAAAACACGATAAATACTAAAATGATTTGCAAGGCTTAACATGTTCGACCACATCAAAGAAGACATCGCCATTGTTTTTCAGCGCGACCCAGCTGCTAGAACACACTGGGAAATACTCACCACCTACCCGGGGGTACACGCCCTATTGATGCACCGCGTGGCGCATTGGCTATGGCTACGGCGCTTATTTTGGTTGGCGCGCTTTAGTTCACATATTGCACGCTGGCTCACCGGCATTGAAATCCATCCAGGTGCGACCATCGGCCATCGGGTGTTTATTGACCACGGTATGGGCGTTGTCATTGGTGAAACCGCGGTGATTGGCAATGATTGCACGCTGTACCACGGCGTGACCTTAGGCGGTACTTCATGGCATAAAGGTAAGCGTCACCCTACGCTGGAAAATGGAGTAGTTATTGGCGCAGGCGCTAAAGTATTAGGTCCAATCATCATTGGTGCGGGGGCTAAAATAGGCTCCAATGCGGTAGTAGTCAAAGACGTGCCCGCCAATGCCACGGCAATCGGCATTCCGGCACGCATTTTACAAGAAGATATTAGCGCGCAAAAAGAGTCTGCAAAAAATATCAGTTTTACTGCTTATGCGGTGATTGATGATCACGACAAATTTAATCATGAAGCCATGTCTAAGGCATTGCAGGCCTTGATGGAGCGCAGCGCCACGCAAGACATTAAATTAGCTGAAATGACCGTGCAATTACAATTACTGCGTAATGACACGCAGGCCGACAGTAAACTAGCCAGCGCCTTTGACGTAAAGCCATCGACTAAAAAGAAAACCGACAAAAAGTAAACACCGCACCTCCCTGCCCAATCGCCGGTTGTTAGGTGGCGCGACCTCTCTTAAACAAAAGCTGCCCTACCATTGCAACTTTAATCAGCTAATAGTTGACTAAAGTTATCAAGTATTATAAAATCAGCACTCATTACTTAGAGGTTATTGAAGCCATGAAACTCACCACCAAAGGCCGTTTTGCCGTTACTGCCATGCTAGATTTAGCCCTGCATGAAGCCACCGCCCATAATGAGACCCAGCCTTCAGGTAGCCTCCCTAGTGAAATTAGACCCGTCACGCTGGCGGGCATTAGTGAGCGTCAAAGCATTTCCCTGTCTTATTTAGAGCAACTGTTTAGCCGCTTACGTCGCCAGGGGTTGGTCAGTAGTGTGCGTGGGCCCGGTGGTGGTTATAAGCTCGCAAAAAATTATGCCGATATTTCTGTGGCTGAAATTATCAATGCAGTCGATGAGAAAATTGATGCGACGCAATGTGGCGGCCATGAAAACTGTCGCGATGAAGGCCGTTGCATGACGCACGACCTATGGGCAACGCTCAATAGCAAAATTTTAGATTACTTGGCCAGCGTCAGCTTAGCGGATATGGTGGCGGCACAAATCACCGCGCAAAAGGTCGCCATCACCCCGCGCAGTTACGCCAATAACGCGCAGACCAAGGGCATTGCGTCCGCGACCGTCTAAAGCCATGACTAGCGTCTACCTTGATCATAATGCCACCACGCAGCTTGATAGCCGCGTGTTAGCCGCTATGCTGCCGTGGATGCAGACACAAAGCGGTAACCCGACCAGTCGCCATACCTTTGGCCGGGCAGCGCGCGAGGCTATTGAACGAGCTAGATCACAAGTGGCACAAGCGTGCGGCGCCTATGCGAGCCAAGTGATTTTTACAGCCACCGGTACAGAAGCGAATAACTTTGCCATCAAAGGCATGGCGGCCAACCAAGTTGCCCGCCAGATTTTAACCAGTGCCATCGAGCACCCCTGTGTGACCCGCCCAGCATTAGCCATGCAAGCCTTAGGCTATAGTAGCCAGCCAATAGCCGTGAATGAGCAGGGTAAAGTTGATTTAGCCCCATTAAAAAATCAGCTTAAAACGCCTACCGCTTTACTATCGGTGATGCTCGCCAATAATGAGACCGGCGTAGTGCAAGACATTGCTGAAATTGCCAAATTAGCTCGTGCTAGCGGCGCCCTGATGCACACCGATGCGGTGCAAGGCTTGGGGAAAATGGCGCTGAATTTTACAGACTTAAATGTGCATGCCATGACGGTTTCTAGCCATAAAATACATGGGCCTCAAGGCGCAGCGGCGCTGATTTTAGATAAACGGGTGGATATTCAACCCTTGTTACACGGTGGCGGGCAAGAAAGAGGCTTACGTAGTGGCACCGAAAATGTAGCTGCGATTGTCGGTTTTGGTTTAGCCTGTGAATTAGCGGCCAGCAATCTAGCCACTTACCAAGCGCATACGCAAGCGCTCAGAGCCCAATTTGAGCAAGGCTTAAGCGCGATCAAAGTCAGCATTTTTGGCAACCAAGTGGCACGCTTAAGCAACACCAGTTTTTTTGCAGTGGATAATATTGAAGGCGAAACTTTGGTTATGGCGCTAGATCGTCAAGGCTATGCGGTAGCCAGTGGCTCAGCATGCTCTAGCGACAGCACCGAGCCTAGTCAGGTGTTATTGGCCATGGGCGTAAACGCCGATGTTGCACGCGGTGCGGTGCGGGTCAGTTTTTCTGCCCATAACACCGCACAACAAGTGGCTGACTTTTTAGCGGTATTAAATAATGAAATAAACAGATTAAAGCAGATGACTGCCATAGCAGCATAAGCCGATAGACCAGATGACTAAAATAAAACAAGCAAGGATAAATGAAAGCATGTCAGCAACAATAGAAATGCCCGTAGTCAAAAATTCAGACGATGGTCTGCATCCGATTTATTTGGATTACTCTGCCACCACGCCGGTAGATCCCCGTGTGGCGGCTAAAATGATTCCGTTTATCACTGAACATTTTGGCAACCCCGCATCACGCAGCCATCCTTATGGCTGGACTGCAGAAAAAGCGGTAGAGAATGCCCGCGAAGAAGTAGCCAAATTGGTCGGCGCAGATCCACGTGAAATTGTTTGGACTTCAGGTGCAACTGAATCCAATAACTTGGCCATTAAAGGCGCGGCCAATTTTTACAGCGGCAAAGGCAAGCATATCATCACCATCACCACCGAACACAAAGCGGTGATAGACCCGATACGCGAACTAGAGCGACAAGGTTTTAGTGCCACCTATTTAGACCCTGAGCCGAATGGTCTGGTGGATTTAGCTAAATTCAAAGCGGCGATTCGCCCTGACACGGTATTAGCCTCGGTGATGTTGGTGAATAATGAAATCGGTGTGATTCAAGAGATGAGCGCAATCGGTAATATTTGCCGTGAAAACGGCGTGATTTTTCATGTCGATGCAGCACAAGCGACCGGCAAAGTTGAAATTAACTTAGAGCAACTACCGGTCGATTTAATGAGCTTTAGCGCCCATAAAACCTATGGCCCTAAAGGTATCGGTGCTTTATATGTGCGCCGCAAACCGCGTATTCGTATTGAAGCGCAAATGCACGGTGGTGGTCATGAGCGCGGCATGCGTTCTGGCACACTAGCTACCCACCAAATTGTCGGCATGGGCGAAGCATTTAGAATTGCCCGTGAAGAAATGATGCTAGAAAATGCCCGTATCCGCCGCTTACGCGACAAACTACTTAACGGCCTTATCGGCATGGAAGAAGTCTATGTGAACGGCGATTTAGACCACCGTGTGCCGCACAACCTCAACATTAGCTTCAATTATGTTGAAGGCGAATCACTGATTATGGCGGTAAAAGGCATTGCCGTATCTAGCGGTTCTGCATGTACGTCTGCCAGCTTAGAGCCTAGCTACGTATTGCGTGCACTAGGTCGCTCAGATGAATTGGCACACAGCTCGATTCGCTTCTCGATTGGTCGTTTTACCACTGAAGAAGATGTGGATTACACGATTAATTTGATGAAAAGTAAAATTGATAAGTTAAGAGAATTATCCCCATTATGGGAAATGTTTAAAGACGGCATTGACCTTTCTAAGGTGCAATGGGCAGCGCATTAATTGGTTTTAAAAAATTTAATAGGTAATAGGCATTAAAAATAGAAAGCAAAATCAAGGCAACAAGTTGCAGACGGTACGATAAGTACGGCAAGGCGAAGTTAACGGTAAGTTTGCGAGGTATTTTTAAATGTACAGGAGAGTAAAATGGCATATTCAGATAAAGTTCTAGACCACTATGAAAACCCACGTAACGTAGGGACCTTAGATAAAAACGACCCGAATGTCGGTACCGGCATGGTCGGCGCGCCGGCTTGTGGCGACGTGATGAAGCTGATGATTAAAGTCAACGATGACGGCATTATTGAAGATGCTAAATTTAAAACTTATGGTTGCGGCTCAGCGATTGCCTCTAGCTCATTGGTCACAGAATGGCTAAAAGGCAAGACCATTGATGAAGCTTATGCAATTAAAAATTCTGCGATTGCCGAAGAACTGGCGTTACCACCAGTCAAAATTCACTGCTCAGTATTAGCTGAGGATGCAATTAAAGCAGCCGTGGCAGATATTAAGGCGAAGAAGCAGTTGCTAGTGGATAGTGAATAGTCGTTAGTATTTAGTTAAAAGCTAACACCAAAACCAAAACCAACTAACGACTAACGTCCATCAACTAACGACTACAATTATGGCAATCACACTGACACAAACCGCGGCAGACCGCGTAGAAAAATTTTTAGCTAATCGTGGCAAAGGCATAGGCTTACGCTTGGGCGTTAAAACCACTGGTTGCTCGGGCATGGCTTACACGCTTGAATTTGTGGATGAGCTTCATGATGAAGACACCACGTTTGAAAGCCATGGTGTTAAAGTGATTGTTGACCCGAAAAGTCTCGTTTACATCGACGGCACAGAACTAGACTTTAGCAAAGAAGGCTTAAACGAGGGCTTTAAATTTAACAACCCCAACATGAAAGACGAGTGCGGTTGCGGTGAAAGCTTTACAGTGTGAGTTTGAATTACTACCAGCTGTTTTATTTACAGCCCCTATTTAATATTGCGCTGAAAACACTAGAAACTAATTATCGTCAGATACAATCCGAAGCACATCCTGACCGCTTTGTCACCGCCACTGCCACTGAAAAACTAGCATCTATGCAGTTGGCGACGCTGGCCAATGAGGCGTATCAAACGCTAAAAAATCCTGCCAGTCGGGCAAAATATCTACTGGAATTGCACGGCATCAACGCAATTAACGAAAGCAATACCAGTATGCCCACTGATTTTTTAATGCAACAAATGCAGTGGCGCGAAACCTTAGAAGACGCCAGCATGGCGCACGACATCAGTACATTAGAAGCGCTGCTGAGTGAAATGCAAGCAGAAGCAAAAAGTCTACAAGCCGATTTAAGCCTATGGTTTGATGAAAGAAAAGACTACGCGAATGCTTGCGAAACCACCCGCAAACTTATTTTTATTGATAAAGTGTGCGCAGATATTCAGCAAGCGATTGATTTATTAGACTAAGCGCCCGCAATAATAACTACCGACTACAAACTAACGATTAAATAATGGCCCTTTTACAAATTTCCGAACCCGGCCAATCTGCCGCGCCACACCAGCACAAGCTGGCGATAGGCATTGATTTAGGCACCACCAATTCTCTGGTCGCCACCGTCATAAGCGGTATGGCAACGGTATTGCAAGATGAGCATGGCCATGCCTTATTACCCTCAGTGGTACGCTACATGCCAGATGGCAGCGTGGTGGTCGGACATGAGGCGCAAGCACAGCAAAGTCATGATCCAGCAAACACCATCGCCTCAGCTAAGCGTTTTATGGGGCGCAGTCTGAAAGATATTGTCGATAGAGCGCATATCCCGTATAGCTTCGTGGACAGCGCTGACTCAAGCAAGTTATTGCAGCTGCAAACACGCGCAGGCCTGAAAACACCGGTAGAAATTTCCGCTGACATTCTAAAAAACCTCAAAGCCCGTGCTGAAAAATCTTTAGGGGCAGATGGCGGTCGTGGTGAATTGCTTGGCGCTGTGATTACCGTACCGGCCTATTTTGACGATGCCCAACGTCAAGCCACCAAAGATGCCGCGCGTTTAGCCGGCCTCAATGTACTGCGTTTACTTAACGAACCCACGGCAGCGGCCGTGGCTTACGGTTTAGATCATGCCGTCGAAGGCACGTTTGTGATTTACGACTTGGGCGGTGGTACCTTTGATGTATCTATTTTAAAGCTGACTAAAGGCGTATTTGAAGTGCTCGCCACCAATGGCGATTCTGCCCTTGGTGGTGATGATTTTGACCATCGCATTTACTGTTGGATATTAGATAAAATTCGTGATGGCAGTAACACCTTTAGCCCATTGGGTGAGCAAGACACGCGTCTATTACTGACCAAAGCGCGCCAAGCCAAAGAATGGCTAACCGATAATCATGAAGCACAAATTGTCTGCCGTTTAAGCAATGGCAGTTTGATCGACGTCACGCTGAGTGCACAACAATTTGTAGAGTTGACGCAACAACTAGTACTTAAAACACTCACCCCTACCCGCAAGGCCATGCGTGATGCTAACCTGACACTAGATGAGATTAAAGGCGTGGTACTCGTGGGTGGCGCAACGCGCATGCCACAGGTAAAGCAAGCAATAGAAGATTATTTTAAACAAACGCCGCTCACCAATTTAGACCCCGACAAAGTGGTCGCCTTAGGGGCGGCAATTCAGGCCAATGCTTTAGTCGGCAACCGTAGTGACAATGATTTATTGCTGCTAGATGTCACGCCATTATCGCTAGGCCTAGAAACCATGGGCGGCTTGGTAGAAAGAATTATCCCGCGTAACAGCACATTACCGGTTGCCCGCGCACAAGACTTTACCACCTACAAAGATGGCCAAACTGCCATGAGCATACAAGTCGTGCAAGGCGAACGTGAACTAGTGGCAGACTGCCGCTCATTAGCACGCTTTGAGCTACGCGGCATTCCGGCCATGGTGGCTGGCGCGGCACGTATACGCGTAACTTTTCAAGTAGATGCTGACGGTTTACTTTCAGTCAGTGCTCGCGAGCAAGCAACCGGCATAGAAGCGCATGTAGTGGTAAAACCTTCGTACGGGCTTACGGAAGATGAAATCACCCACATGTTGAAATCGTCCTTTGGTAGTGCTGAGGTGGATAAAAAAGCGCGTATGCTCGCTGAAGCACGCGTTAACGCCGGCGCGATTATCAGTGCCGTGACTATCGCTTTGAGTCATGACGGCAACCTGATTACAAGCGAAGAAAAACAGGCCATAGAAGTTGAAATTGAGATACTGCAAGCCATCAGTCAAACAGACGATGCAGTGGTGATTAATCAAGGCGTGGATAAGCTTAATCATGCTACCGAAGCTTTTGCCGCGGTGCGCATGAATGCCAGCGTCAGCCTTGCCTTAAACGGTAAGAATTTAGATGAAATTAAACTGTAGGCGCGCGATTCATTGCGCGCCTACCATTATTGCAATTGATAGCCGAGAACATTAGGAAAACCCATGCCACAAATTATCATTCTGCCCCATGTTGAGCTTTGCCCTGAAGGCACCGTCATTGAAGCGAACTGCGGCGAATCAATCTGCGATGTATTATTGAACAACCATATTGATATTGACCATGCTTGCGACCAAGCCTGCGCTTGCACCACCTGCCATGTCATTATTCGTGAAGGCTTTAAATCGCTTAATTCCTCTGATGACCAAGAAGATGACTTACTGGATAAAGCTTGGGGCTTAGAACCTAATTCACGCCTGTCTTGCCAAGCCCTAGTTGGCACAGAAGACTTGGTGGTAGAAATTCCAAAATACAGCATTAATATGGCCAAAGAAGGCCATCGCTAATAAAACCAGTAATAAAAAAGGGCGCAAATAGCGCCCTTTTTTATTACACTTTAAGCGCCTAGTTAGCCTCAGCTAACTCCAACTCAACGGTATCTTCTTTAGCATGATGCAAGGGAATTTTCTTCATCAATACTGCAATCGCAAATAGTCCAATCGCCGTCAAAACTGCCGTTAAGAAGCCGGTAAGTGGTACCATAATGGCCGTATAAATCATCAACCAAAAATGAAATTTACTTTTCATCTCTAGCACTTCTTGAATCTCTTTCCACTTCACCATACCAGAAGCGACGTAGAGCAAAATTCCGCCGATACAGGCCATAGGCACTTGCTCTAAATAAGTGGCTAAATAAGCCGCTAACAAGAGTTTAAAAGTAAACTTAGCTACGCCAGCAAGCGGTGAAATAGCACCTAACTTAATGTTAACCGCAGTTCTAGCAAGCGCACCGGTGTGTGGAAAACCATTCATTAACGGTGTAAAAATGTTCACCATCCCTTGTCCCCAGAGTTCTTTATTTGGGTTAAATGGGATGCCGGTATTATTTGCCATACGGTCAGCCATGCGGCTACATAACAAGCTTTCAATCGCCGCCACAAAGTAAATGGCAATCGCAAAGTAAAGCAAATCAAACCAAACTTGGCCTGTGGTCATATCGGGTAACGCTGGCATCGTCACAGTAAAGAAATCTGTTGGAATACTGCCGTACTTATCTTTAATCAGCACCAAGCCTTTGTCTTTCCAAAAGGTGGCTGCCGCCAACCAGCCCAAACCTAGCCCAAACACTGGCGCAGGAATAAACGTTGAAATTTTAATCAAGGTTTTGCAAATAGCAAAAGTACTTAACGCCACAACTACCGCATAAACATTCATCTCACCCATATATTCAATGGTTTTCTTAATTTGCCCAATAAAGTCATAGCCAATTTTATGATGGAAGCCAAACACCTCACCCATTTGCGAGAAGGCAATCACCACCGCTATGCCTATGGTAAAACCCACCACGATAGAGTGCGGTACCAAGGTCACCACTTTGCCTTTACGCATTAGTCCGGTAAACGTCAACATCACACCAGCGAGCATAGAAGCCAACACTAAAAAGCTATGGTTATAAGTCGCCATTAAGCCAGCAATAATCGGAATATAGGCTGCGGTTGGACCATATACTTGGTATTTACTGCCGCCAAATAATGCGCCGAGCAAGCCTGCAACCGCTCCGCCTACAATGCCTTGTTCTGGACGCAAGCCACTGGCCATGGCAAAACCCATGGCTAGCGGAATCGCCACCATCGCCACGACTAAACCCGCCGTTAAATCTTTAATGATATTTTTAGTGACATTGCCTTTGAGTAAATCTTCATAACGACCATCGTTAGGATTGAGATAAAACTTGAGGGTGCGCAACAATGTGCTGGTATCTTGCCGATGGCTCATGTTAAAAACTTTCAGGGAATAGGTTAAAAAAGATCAAGGCTGCATTATACCTGACATTATCTACTGTCATTGCCGCACTGCTCTCGCA
>SHXQ01000022.1 GCA_009693255.1 Methylotenera sp.
TTTGATCGTAAGCTTTAGCTTCACCACCGAATTTTTTTGACAGGATTGTTGTAATCGCTGCCGTTAATGTTGTCTTACCATGATCCACGTGGCCAATTGTACCTACGTTGACGTGCGGCTTGGTCCGCTCAAATTTACCTTTTGCCATTGCTTCAGTCCTTTACAAAATTTTATTAACTATAAGTTTTATTAGAATTAATAAAACTTGTACAAATTTAAAGTGATACTACTATTCTACAAGCTAAAACTAGTCATGGTGCCCATGGCGGGAATCGGACCCGCGACCTCTCCCTTACCAAGGGAGTGCTCTACCACTGAGCCACATGGGCGCTAATTATTCAAATACACGCATTGCAAAACTAGCTTTGCAAACGAGTGTTTGGAGCGGGCGACGAGACTCGAACTCGCGACATTCAGTTTGGAAAACTGAAGCTCTACCAGCTGAGCTACACCCGCGCACCCTTCTAAACCAACGCCAACAGGCTCTAACTATTACGACAATTCCTTACATCAGCATACTAAAACTACGCATTGAAAACTATGGTGGAGGGGGAAGGATTCGAACCTTCGTACTCTGAGAGAACGGATTTACAGTCCGTCGCCTTTAACCACTCGGCCACCCCTCCAAACCGAACCCGCGATTATGCTGAAAATTTGACTTGCTGTCAAATGTATAAAAGGGTAACTATTTCAGAATTTGGTGCCGGATGTCGGAATCGAACTGACGACCTTCGCATTACAAGTGCGCTGCTCTACCAACTGAGCTAATCCGGCGTTTATTTGAGTTGCGTATTATACTGATATTTTGAAAAAAGTTAAGTTACTTTACGATAGTTAATGTAGGTTTTTTATTATTTGTTTGCTTTGACTGATCGGATTGAGTTTCAGACCCCTCAGCGCCGTTATCTCTCAACGCGCTTACCGGCAACAAGGCATCAACTTCAAAAAACATTCCCTGGCCAGTTTCTCGCGCAAAAATACCTTTCACAGCACTCATCGGCACATATAAGATTTGCGATACGCCGCCAAAGCGGGCAGAAAAGGTGATGACTTCATTGTCAATCTGTAAATCTTTGGTGGCCGTGTAATTAAGATTAAGTACAATCTCACCCTCTTTTACATAAGCCATTGGCACCCGCGTTTGGTGATTCACGGCAACCAGCAGGTGCGGCGTACAGGCGTTATCTACGCACCATTCGTGAATAGCGCGCACCATATAAGGCTTAGTAGAAGTAAGTGCTGTCATTTAATTACGCAATATTAAGATCACAGACCCTAGATGCAATACAACATCCTTGGTCTGCGTGTTAATTATTTTCGCATCACTTTCTCTGATGGCGTCATCGCCTCAGCATACAGCGGTCTTGAGAATAGGCGCTCAGCATATTTCAGTATTGGTGCGGCTTGGTTTTGTAACACGATGCCGTAATGATCCAAACGCCATAACAATGGGGTTACCGCAACGTCCAGCATTGAATAGTCATCCCCCAATAAGTAATTTTGCTTACCGAAAATAGGCACTAATTGCGTTAAATTATCCCGAATGGTCATGCGCGCTTTATCTGCTTTTTCATCATCTCCAGACTCAATGTCCTTAATATGATCGAACAGTTCTTTTTCGAAATTATATAAAAACAATCTTGCGCGTGCGCGCATGACAGGATCTGGTGGCATCAACTGCGGATGCGGGAAGCGTTCATCGATGTATTCATTGATAATATTAGCTTCCGATAATATCAAATCACGTTCAACCAATACTGGCACTTGGTTATATGGGTTAATTACCGCTAAATCTTCAGGCTTATTTGCTAGGTCAACATCAATGACTTGAAAGTCCATGCCTTTTTCAAATAAAACAATTCTGCAACGGTGGCTATAGGGATCAGTCGTCCCTGAGTATAAGGTCATCATAATTTAATGTATCTCTTTCCAATAGGCTTTTTTGAGCTTGTAAGTAAGTACTAACAATATCCCTAAAAACAGTAATACAAACCAGCCCAAACGATTGCGCTGTTGTTTTGTAGGTTCGGCCATAAAAGCCAAAAAGTTAGTTAAATCGCCAGCCAAAGTATCGTATTCCGCGACCGATAATTTACCTGGTTTGCTAAGTTCCAGTGCGTGCGTTTCATGATTCATTGCTTGCTCGCCCTGCAACTCATATAGCACATGCGGCATAGATACTTTACAAGTCACGGGATCAAACACACAGTTTCCCCAACCAGTTGTACTCGCATCATCGCGATAAAAACTACGCAAATAGCTATACATCCAATCTGCACCACGAGCACGGACCTCTACCGACAAGTCAGGCGGAGCAACCCCAAACCATTTTTTAGCCTCCGCCGCATTCATGGTAACTCTCATCGTGTCGCCAACCTTATCGCCCGCAAACAACAAATTATCTTTGATTTGCTTTTCCGTTAAACCAATCTCCAACAATCGGTTGTAACGCATGTAATTAGCGCTATGGCAATTTAAGCAACTATTGATAAAGGTTCGCGCGCCGCGTTGCAATGACGCATGATTGGACGCGTCAATGGGGGCTTTATCCAAATGCGCACCTTCGTTCGCTACCGCGCTTAAAGGTAGCGTGAAGTAAGGAAAAAATGCTAATACTAATAAGGCTTTTATTATACTATTTTTAATTTTCATGATACTTATCCCGTCACCCTTTCTGGCACTACTAAGGTTTTGTCTTTCTTGGTGTACCAAGGCATTAGTATAAAAAACGCAAAGTAAATAATCATGAAAATACGTGCTACCACGGTTGCTCTGTCGGCATTACCTAACCAAACACCAAATTGACCCCACACATTTGAAGGCTTAGTACCAAGATAGCCCAGCACAATAAAGCTCACCACAAATGCAGCTAACCATTGCTTATATAATGACCCGCGATAGCGTATGGACTTCACTGGGCTTTTGTCCAGCCATGGTAAGAATGCAAACACCATCACCGACAAGCCCATAGCTGCAACACCAGGGAACAGCGAAGGTGGAATACCCAATATACTGACACCCGGGAACGGTGGCACTGCACGTAAAATTGAATAATAAGGCGTGAAGTACCACACTGGTGCAATATGCGCTGGTGTGACCAGCGGATTAGCCGGTACAAAGTTATTGGCTTCTAAAAAGTAACCGCCCATTTCTGGGGCAAAGAAAATAACAACCGAAAATACCATTAAAAATACCACAGTACCTACAATATCTTTCACTGTGTAGTAAGGATGGAATGGAATACCATCTAACGGAATACCTGTTTTCTTATCTTTCAGCTTTTTTATTTCAATGCCATCTGGATTGTTTGAACCCACTTCATGCAAAGCAATGATGTGCGCCGCCACTAAGCCCACCAACACAAAAGGTAAGGCAATCACATGGAAAGCAAAAAAGCGATTTAATGTCGCATCTGACACCAAATAATCACCTCGCAACCACTCTGAAACATCCGGACCTATAAATGGAATCGCTGAAAACAGGTTCACAATTACTTGCGCACCCCAATAAGACATTTGGCCCCACGGCAATAGATATCCAAAAAATGCCTCACCCATTAAGCATAAGAATATCCCTACGCCAAACAGCCAGATGAGCTCACGCGGGTTGCGATACGACCCGTAAATGATGCCACGGAACATATGCAAGTAGACCACAATAAAAAACATCGAAGCGCCCGTAGAGTGCATATAGCGAATAAGCCAACCCCACGGCACGTCACGCATAATATATTCTACTGACGCAAAGGCTAGCGCAGCATCCGGCTTGTAATGCATGGTTAAGAAAATACCCGTTACAATTTGTAGCACTAAAACCAACAGTGATAATGAACCAAAAAAGTACCAAAAGTTAAAGTTTTTCGGCGCGTAATATTCAGTTAAGTGCGCTTTAATATTACTGGTGAGCGGGAAGCGTTGGTCGACCCAGTTTAAGCCATCATTGAAGACATTTGCCAACACTGATTTGTTTTTCTCTGTCACAGTTTCGTTTATCATGGCTAAGCCTTATCTTCAGTATCAACACCAATAAGCAAGGTATTTTCAGTTAAATATTTATGTGGTGGCACGACTAAATTGATAGGCGCTGGCGAGCCTTTAAACACACGACCAGCCAAATCAAATTTAGAGCCATGACATGGGCAGAAGAAACCACCAGTCCAATTTTCACCCATATCTCCTTTTGGCTGCAATTTAGCTGTAGGAGAGCAACCCAAATGCGTACAAATACCAACAACTACTGCCAAATTAGGCTTGATAGAACGATCCGTATTTTTACAATAACCAGGTTGTTGAGACTCCACCGTACAATCAGGGTCAATCAGCTGATCATCATGTTTATGTAGCTCCGCCGTCATATCTTCGGTACGATTGAAAATCCACACCGGCTTACCTCGCCACTCAACCGTAATCATCGTCCCAGGAGCAATTTTGCTCACATCAACTTCTACAGGTGCGCCGGCCGCCTTAGCGCGTTCGCTTGGCGTCATGCTCAGCACAAACGGCACTGCCGCTACTGCACACCCAAGCGCGCCTACGCCTGATGAGGCTATTAAAAAATTACGCTTTTCTAAATCCACCGATGAAGCCTGATCCGATTGCGAACTAGCTAGGTGCTCGTCATTATGGTTGTCTGACATGTTTTCCTTATGAACTCATAGGATTAGTTGAATATGAAACTTCGCCCTTTTGAGGCTAGCATCATCATTTGCATCAAAAATTTCTTTTAAAATTAGTGCGGTAGTCTAAGACGTTAATTGGTCGGGTATTACAAAGCGCTACATTGTACAATTTTTTTTAAAAAAATTAAAGATATATTTTATAAGTACATGAAATTAAACAATTAAACAGGGTTTTTAATATCTATAAACTCATGGCTTATGTTAAATTTTTCAGCTAAATGCACACCTAATGCTTGTATGCCGTAACGTTCTGTTACATGATGCCCCGCAGAAATGTATGACACGCCAGATTCAGCAGATTGGTGTGTTGTTTGTTCCGAAATTTCACCGCTGATGAACACATCTACACCCAACTCAATCGCAATATCAATATAGCCTTGTGCTGCGCCAGTACACCAAGCAACATTTTTTACCATTTTTCCTAAATCACCTATGACCAATGGCGTGCGTTGCAGGGCGACGCCTATTTGAGCAGAAAACTCTTGTAGCGTTATGGCATGCGTTAAACTGCCATAGCCAATCATATTAGACTCCCCGGCAAACCCTGCTGGCACAATGCCTAGCACGCGAGCCAGCTGTACATTATTACCTAATTCAGGGTGCGCATCTAAAGGCAAATGATAGGCCATTAAGTTCAGGTCATTGTTTAACAAAAATGCCAATCTATGACGCTTGATTCCAACAATTCTGGCGTCTTCATTACGCCAAAAGTATCCGTGATGCACCAATATCAAGTCCGCATTGGCGCGCTTTGCCGCCTCCAACAGCGCCATGCTTGCGGTGACGCCCGTCACAATTTTACGCAACTCCAACTTACCCTCAACTTGCAAACCATTGGGGCAGTAATCTTTGAAGCGCTCTACTTGCATGAGCTCTTGAGTATAATGAAGTAACTCTTTGAGTTTTACCATTTTTTACAACCTTTTTAGCACGACTATCTTGCATGTTAGCTACAATAGCTGATAATACATTGCTAACCCATCCTACTCAAATTAACATTACTTAATCGCTTAACTTAATACCACCATCATTTTAATGATTTCCGCTTTCAACTACCACTCAAGACATCATCGCTATGCTTAAGCCGCTATATCAAAGACTATGGTTCATTTTTGCACAAATGGTCACGCTATGCTTAGCCTTGGTCTTTGTATTGCAGCTATTTTATTCAAATTTATATGAAAGCTTGCTGACAAAAAAATCAAATACAGTGCTAGTCAAGTACGCCGAACCTAAACTAAATATCAACTTGGCCGGCTCTTACAGCCAAGCCGTTAAAAAAGCCATGCCTGCGGTAGTGAATATTTTCACCAGCAAAAAAGCAGCAGATAATCCACATCCAAAATATTTAGACGACCCCACTTTTCGTCAATTTTTTGGTGACCAATTAGATGAGCAAGATGCTCAACCTGAAAACAGTTTAGGCTCAGGGGTAATTGTCAGCGAGCAAGGTTTAATTCTTACCAATAACCATGTAGTCGCTGCAGCTGATGAAATTGAAATTGCGCTGTCTGATGGTCGAAAAATGTCAGCTAAGGTCGTAGGTACTGACCCAGATACCGATTTAGCGCTCATTAAAATTGAGGCTGATCATTTACCTGCCATCACCTTTGCCAGTTCAGATCAACTGAATGTTGGTGATGTGGTATTGGCGATTGGCAATCCTTTTGGTGTTGGTCAAACCGTTACGCAAGGCATCATTAGTGCGCTTGGCCGCAATCATTTGGGCATCAACACTTTTGAAAACTTCATTCAAACAGATGCCTCAATAAATCCTGGAAATTCAGGTGGGGCGCTAATTGATACCGAAGGAAATTTGGTGGGTATCAACAGTGCAATTTATTCACGCAGTGGTGGCTCGATGGGCATAGGCTTTGCCATTCCAGCCACGCTAGCACGCCAAGTGATGAATCAAATAGCCACTCAAGGCAATGTCACCCGCGGCTGGATAGGCATCGAAGCACAGGACATTACCCCTGAACTTGCTGAATCATTTAAACTTAAACTTGCACAAGGCGCCTTGGTTGCTGGTGTACTGCGTAACGGCCCAGCAGACAAGGCCGGGCTACGTGCTGGGGACATTCTATTATCGATTGAAGGCAAGCAGATAACGGACACAGCTAGCATGCTAAATTTGATTGCTGCGTTAAGCCCCAATCAAAAAGCTAATCTTAAAATTGCGCGGGCAGAAATAACGATTAATTTGGTGGTAGTGGTCGGAAAACGACCGAAGCCAGCTATGGCTAAATAATAGGCAGCGTGGCACTACACTATTGGTGGCAGAATCGTAGGGGCCAAGTTTCGTTTCGTGAACATAGCCACAAGAATACCAATCTCATACAACAACCACATGGGCACAGCCAACATAAACTGAGAGATTATGTCAGGTGGCGTGAATATTGCTCCGATGACAAATGCGCAAACCACAACATAGCCCCGCGCCTCTTTAAGCTGAGCTACAGATAGCCAGCCAAAACGCACCGACATCACGACAGCTATTGGCACTTGAAATGCTAAGCCAAATGCAAAAAATAGCGTCATGACGAAATCTAGATAATTTCCGATATCTGTCATCACCGCTACGCCTTCTGGTGCAGCGCCAACAATAAAGCCAAATACCACTGGAAACACTAAAAAGTAGGCGAAGGCCATCCCCGTCAGAAACAATAAACAACTAGCCACAATCATTGGAACCATGAATTTTTTTTCATGTGTGTACAAACCGGGTGCTACAAACGCCCATACTTGGTACATCGTGTGCGGCAAGGAAACAATGAAGGCGGACATCATAGCCACTTTCATCGGCACGAAAAATGGTGTGGTCACTGCCGTAGCGATCATTTGCCCACCCTCAGGAAGCTTGCTTAGCAATGGTGCCGCAAGTTGTGCATAGATTTTATTGGCAAAGGGGAATAATCCGACAAAAACAAGGACAAAGCCAAGCACTATGCGCAATAGCCGATTGCGCAATTCAATTAAGTGTGAAATAAAATTTTCGGTGGGGGTCACTAGCGTTACTTAAACTTTACCGTGAAGTTCTTTTGAAGCTTCAGGTGCTGGTAGATTTAAATCGTGAATTTTTGCATGGTCGGTGCTTAAACCCTGAAAATCTAATTCTTGCGCCAAATTCTTACTTAGCACAGCCGCTTTTTGTTGGGCATTAGCTTGTACTTTAGCGGCTGTTTCTCTGATTTCTTGTTGCAGTTGCTGTAACTCTTCAAAACGCACTTCACGATTGACTTCTTCTTTAACTTGCGCCACATATCTTTGCATACGGCCAGTGATGGCACCCAGTGTACGCGCTACCTTCGGCAGTTTCTCTGGGCCAATCACAATCAACGCCACTACTGCGATGATCAAAAGTTCAGAGAAAGAAACGTCAAACACTAAAATGACACTTTAACGAGTACTATTTGGCCAGCGCTTTTTTGGCTACTGGTTTTTTTGTCACCGGTTTTTTAACCCTGGGCTTCTTAACAGTTGGTTTGTTTGCTGTCGTACTTTTTACTGGCGCGCTGGCGAGTGCTTTAGGCTTGGCCGGTGCCCTCTTTTTAGGCGCAGCCTTTACCACCGGCATTTCGATCAAACCTGCCGCTGCGTCAGGCTTAAGGATATTGAGTGGCGCCACGTCAGCCGACTTTTCTTCGCTCATCGCATCTTTGAAGTTCTTAACAGCTCCACCAACATCACCTCCCATATTGCGCAATTTTTTGGTACCAAAAATCAACACAACAATCACCAATACTATTAACCAATGCCAAATACTCAATGAACCCATGATGAATCTCCTTAAATATAAGCCTAAGCTTTAGGTGACTTTTCGCCACCCCCCAACACATGAATATGGATATGAAATACCTCTTGCCCACCCGCAGCACCCGTATTAATTAGGGTCTTAAATCCTGCCAAGCCATGCTCTTTTGCTAGCTTAGGTGCCAGCAACAGCATATGACCTAGCAACGCCTGATGTTGAGTTTTGCAACTAGCCAAGCTGGCGATATGCAATTTTGGCACAATTAAAAAATGTACGCTAGCTGATGGGTTAATATCATTAAGTGCAATAACCTCATCATCTTCATATATTTTTTTCGAAGGTATTGCACCGCAAATTATTTTACAAAAAATGCAATCTTCGCTCATTATTTAGCTCACTGTTCTACTCTAGCCGCTTTCTCGGCAAGGCCTGATAAACCCTCGCGTCTGGCCAATTCATCCAATATATCTTGCGGCTTTAAGCCTGCTTGCGCTAACATCACCAAGGTATGAAACCAAAGATCTGCCGTTTCATAAATCAGATGTTGTTGATCACCATTTTTAGCCGCGATGATAGTTTCAGCCGCTTCTTCTCCGACTTTTTTTAGAATACTGTCCATACCTTTTGCATACAACTTGGCCACATAAGACGTCTGAGGATCAGCACTCTTACGTTGCTCTAACAATTCAGCTAAGCGATTTAGGGTGTCATTCATGGTTGTACAGTTCGGCCTAATAAATATCTTTTGGGTCTTTAATGACAGCTTGGTCTATCAGCCAATTACCATTTTCAAGTTTCTTGAAAAAACAATTATGGCGACCGGTATGGCAGGCAATGCCGCCGACTTGCTCTACTTTAAGCAAAACGACATCTTCATCACAATCTAGGCGAATTTCATGCACCCGTTGTATATGGCCAGATTCTTCACCTTTACGCCATAACTTATTGCGTGAACGTGACCAATATACCGCCTGCTTAGTCTCGCAGGTCAGTTGCAGAGCTTCGCGATTCATCCATGCAAACATGAGTATACGCCCAGTATCGTGTTCTTGCGCAATGACCGGCACTAGTCCATGACCGTCCCAGCTAACCTCATCTAACCATGTCAGCTTATTGTCCATCATAGCCTAACTTCAATGCCATGTTGCGCCATATATTGCTTGGCCTGCTTAACGGTGTATTCACCATAGTGAAAAATACTGGCGGCAAGCACAGCATCTGCACCACCTTCTTTTACACCATCCACCAAATGCTGCAAGTTACCAACGCCGCCAGACGCGATAATAGGCACATCAACCGCATCTGAAATCGCCCGATTTAACGGGTTATTAAAGCCAATTTTAGTCCCGTCACGATCCATACTCGTTATCAGCAATTCTCCTGCGCCTAGGCTAGCCATATACTCAGCCCACTTAACTGCATCCAATCCAGTTGCTTTACGCCCACCGTGGGTAAACACTTCCCACTCAAAGGCTTGATTGTCTACTTTTTTAGCGTCTATCGCCACCACGATACACTGCGAACCAAATCGGCTCGCAGCATCTGCTACCATTTGAGGATTCAATACTGCGGTCGTGTTGATGCTAACCTTATCCGCGCCCGCATTGAGTAATCGGCGTACGTCTTCAACCTCACGTACACCACCGCCAACCGTCAACGGAATAAATACTTGCGAAGCCACTTGCTCAATAATATGTAGAATCAAGCCTCTATTATCTGAGCTGGCGGTAATGTCTAAAAAGGTTAGCTCATCTGCTCCTTGGTCGTCATAGCGCTTGGCAATCTCTACTGGGTCACCCGCATCCCTGAGTTCAAGAAAATTAATGCCTTTAACGACGCGTCCGTCAGTCACGTCTAGGCAAGGAATGATGCGTTTAGCGAGCACTTAATTCATCCGCAAGCTTTTGTGCTGCTGTAAAATCCAAGGTGCCTTCGTAAATGGCACGGCCGGTTATGGTGCCAATAATGCCTTCGGCAGCAACCGCACAAAGCTTACGTACATCTTCTAAGTTCGTCACGCCACCAGAGGCAATCACAGGAATGGTTAACGCGCGCGCCAACGCAACCGTGGCCTCTATATTCACGCCAGTCAGCATACCATCGCGCCCTATATCAGTATAAACAATCGAGCTGACGCCATATCCTTCAAATTTCTTAGCTAAATCAATCACATCGTGTCCGGTTAGTTTAGACCAACCATCCACCGCAACTTTGCCATCTTTTGCATCAAGTCCCACGATAATTTGGCCGGGAAAGGCATCGCAAGCTTCATGCAAGAAACCGGGATTTTTAACCGCCGCCGTGCCGATAATCACATAATCGATACCACTATCTAAATAACGCTCTATTGTTTCTAAATCGCGAATGCCACCGCCCAATTGAATAGGAATATCGCCACCAACCGCATTAACGATTGCTTTAACGGCCGCTTCGTTGACCGGTTTTCCAGCAAAAGCCCCATTCAAATCCACTAAATGCAAGCGCTTACCACCACGATCAACCCAGTGCCGCGCCATTGCGCCCGGGTCTTCAGAAAACACCGTAGACTCTTCCATTAAACCTTGTTTTAGTCTGACACAATGGCCGTCTTTAAGATCAATTGCTGGGATAATTAACATAATATGATTAGATAGTAATTAGGAAATATTGGATCAATGGTAGATTAATAATTAAAGGTCGCCCTTATTTTAGGGCATCCAGTTAACGAAATTGCTTAACATTTGCAAACCTGCGCTTGCACTTTTTTCAGGGTGAAACTGCACGGCAAATAGATTATTTCTTGCAATTGCACTAGTAAAACGATTTGGGTACTCACTAAAACCTGAGGTCAACAGCGCATCATCAGGTTGCACATAATAACTATGCACATAATAAAAACGTGCTCCATCATCAATATCTTTCCATAAGGCGTGCGCTTGACTGGGCTTCGTTGCATTATGATGGGTTTGATAAACTTGATTCCAACCCATATGTGGCACTTTTAGTTTTTCGCCATTGCTATCTTTCATATCCGCAACAGAAAAACGCTTCACATTTCCTTTAAACAAGCCCAGTCCAGCAGAATCACCCTCTTCCGAGTGCTCAAATAGCATTTGCAAACCAATACAAATACCAAGAAATGGCTTATTTTCCGTTGCATACAACACTGCTTCACGTAAGCCGCGCGCATCTACTTCACGCATACAATCTGGCATGGCCCCCTGCCCAGGAAACACAACGCGATTGGCTTTTGCAATTTCATCAGGATTACTGGTCACCAACACCGTTTTTGTTGGTGCCACATGCTCCAATGCTTTAGACACTGAGCGCAAATTGCCCATACCATAATCAACGACGGCGATATCTATTTTTTTCATACGACGATCTTAAGGAAGCTACCGAAAAAACTTTAAGCTTCAACTTTATAAGCTACCTTTGGTTGAAGGCATGATGCCTGCCATACGCGAATCCAATTCGACCGCCATACGCAGTGCACGCCCAAACGCTTTGAAAATTGTTTCTGCTTGATGATGGGTATTGTGCCCTTTTAGATTGTCGATATGTAATGTGACATGGGCATGATTCACAAAACCTTGAAAAAATTCATGAATTAAATCCACATCAAATTCACCAACGGCAGATCGCGTGAACACACAACCAAACTCCAAACCTGGTCGGCCAGAAACATCTAGCACCACGCGAGACAGTGCTTCATCAAGCGGCACATAAGCATGTCCGTAGCGACGAATGCCTTTTTTATCGCCTACCGCTTTTGAAAAAGCCAGCCCAAGGGTAATGCCAATATCTTCAACGGTATGGTGCGCATCAATGTGCAAATCACCCTTCGCATTAACCGCAATGTCCATCATGCCGTGACGGGCAATTTGATCAAGCATGTGGTCTAAGAACCCTAAGCCTGTATTGAATTGAGACACACCCGTACCATCTAAATTAATGGCGACGGTAATTTGTGTTTCTAACGTATTTCTAACGACTTCAGCTGTGCGCATATTGAATCACTTAATAAAAAGTGTGTATAAATTGATATATTGTATTTTAACCTAAACCAGATGCACTTGGTTTTTTGAGTAAGCCAAGAAAACAACATTTACCTATTAATTATTGATAAGAGGCGCTAACAAACAACAAAGCCTAGTAAGATATATAAATTTATCTTTACTAGGCTTCATTTTCATCAGCTTACGCTAACTACTCGTCTTACTTACTAACGCTTAGTGGCATGCCACTAAGCGTTAGGCTGTAAGAGATTAATTATTCTGGTGCAGCTTCAGCAGGTGCAGCTTCAGCAGCAGGCGTAGCTTCAACAGGCGCTTCAGCAGGCGCTGGTGCTTTATTAAACATAGTGAACAATGCAAACAATACGACTGCAGCGATAATCCATGGAAGGAATTTTTTAACGCCACCCGCGCTTGCAGAACCACCGTGTGCAATTGCTGTAATTTCAGCAGCAGCAGCAGCAGGGTCAGTAGCGCCGTAGATAGCAGCACCGGCAACAATAATTGTTGCACCAGCATCTTTAACT
>SHXQ01000011.1 GCA_009693255.1 Methylotenera sp.
CCACCTTCCTAAAACACTTACATCATACCGCCCATGCCACCCATACCGCCCATATCACCACCGCCCATTGCTGGACCGTCGTCTTTAGGTAATTCCGCAACCATGCAGTCAGTCGTTAGCATTAAGCCAGCCACTGAAGCCGCATTTTGTAAGGCAGAACGGGTTACTTTAGTTGGGTCAAGAATACCCATTTCGATCATGTCGCCATAAGTTTCATTTGCCGCGTTGTAACCGTAGTTGCCTTTACCAGCTTCTACGTTATTCACCACGACAGATGGCTCAACCCCTGCATTAGCAACGATCTGACGTAATGGCTCTTCCACAGCGCGTAACACGATTTTTACACCGGCATCTTGGTCAGGGTTATCGCCTTTTACTTTAGCAATCGCCGCACGTGCACGGATCAACGCTACGCCACCGCCGGCAACGATACCTTCTTCAACCGCTGCACGTGTCGCGTGCAAAGCATCTTCAACGCGGGCTTTTTTCTCTTTCATTTCGATTTCAGTCGTCGCGCCTACTTTGATGACTGCAACACCGCCAGCTAATTTAGCCACGCGTTCTTGTAGCTTCTCACGGTCGTAGTCGCTACTTGCTTCTTCGATTTGCGTTTTGATTTGGGCAATGCGTGCTTTGATGTTTGCTTCAACACCGTGACCATCAATGATGATGGTGTTTTCTTTACCCACTTCAATACGTTTAGCTTGACCTAAATTCTCAAGCGTAACGTTTTCAAGTTTCAAGCCGACTTCTTCAGCGATCACTGTACCGCCAGTAAGCGTAGCAATATCTTCTAGCATCGCTTTACGACGGTCACCAAAACCAGGTGCTTTAACCGCTGTTGTTTTCAAAATACCGCGAATGTTGTTCACTACTAAAGTAGCCAAGGCTTCGCCATCAACATCTTCTGCAATAATCAATAATGGACGACCAGACTTAGCGACTTGCTCTAAAGTTGGCAGTAAATCACGGATATTTGAGATTTTTTTGTCGTGTAACAATACGAATGGATTATCTAACAAGGAAATTTGACGCTCATGATTATTGATGAAATAAGGTGACAAGTAGCCACGATCAAACTGCATCCCTTCTACTACGTCCAATTCGCTTTCTAAGCCAGAACCGTCTTCAACCGTAATCACACCTTCTTTGCCCACTTTGTCCATCGCATCCGCAATGATTTTGCCGATAGCTTCATCAGAGTTTGCTGAGATGGAACCCACTTGCGCGATTTCTTTGCTAGTAGTACATGGTTTAGATTGTGTTTTTAAATCAGCAATGGCTGCTGCAACGGCTTTATCAATACCACGTTTTAAATCCATTGGATTCATACCGGCAGCAACAGATTTCATACCTTCACGAATGATCGCTTGCGCTAAAACTGTTGCAGTTGTTGTGCCATCACCAGCGATGTCAGAAGTTTTTGAAGCCACTTCTTTCACCATTTGTGCGCCCATATTTTCGAATTTATCTTTTAATTCAATTTCTTTTGCTACAGACACGCCATCTTTAGTGATGGTTGGCGCACCGAAAGAACGCTCTAATACTACGTTACGGCCTTTAGGGCCTAAGGTTACTTTAACTGCGTTAGCGAGAACATTCACGCCTGCTACCATTTTGTGGCGAACTTCGTCGCCGAATCTTACGTCTTTTGCTGCCATGTTAAATCTCCTAAAATCGTTTACCACAGAGCCATGGTGGCACAGAGAAAAGCAAAAACTCTGGCCATCCTGCTTTGTAGTTGTTTAACTCAATATAAATGCATTCACTTGTTAAGTAAGGTTTACTCAACAATCGCCATGATGTCTTCTTCGCGCATCACTAACAGTTCTTCGCCATCAACTTTTACCGTTTGACCTGCGTATTTGCCGAACAACACTTTATCGCCAACCTTAACGTCCAAAGCGATTATTTTTCCGCTTTCGTCACGTTTGCCAGAGCCCACGGCTTGGATAACACCTTGATCAGGTTTTTCTGTTGCACTATCTGGAATCACAATGCCAGAGGCAGTCGTGCGTTCTTCTTCTGAGCGCTTTACAATAACGCGGTCGTGTAATGGACGGATTTTCATACATTTTCTCCAAAATTAAATCAAAAATTACATGCTAAGGAACTGATAAAACTAATCTTACTAAAGCTAAAATAATGCACATGGATATTTCAATTCATGCCGAGTGAGCGCGATTTTAGCACTCAAACCCATAGAGTGCTAGTTATTGGGTCGTTAAGCGATATTTCAAGATGGAATCTAACAATATTTAAATTAAAATTTCATGCCGCGCCTTCCATTTACCCTTTAAAATAAGCTTATGACTCAAAATGAATCGGCAATTGAACAAATCAATCTGGGCTTTAACGAACAGGAAGATAGGTTGCTGCTCAAAGTAGGTTTGGCCGATAAAACTGAGATTACGCTGTGGATTACGCGACGCGTATGCAAGTCAATGTGGAGCTCATTGCAAAATACGGGCAATGAATTATTGCCGACAGCCCATCAATTTTTAGCCCCCACTATTGCAACAGCAGACGCTAAAGACCAAGCGCTTGAAAGTTTTATGCGTGAATCAGACGATCAAAAAAAGATTGAGAATTTGGACTTTAAGTCCGAATATGTTGCCGGTCGACAAGCACGTTCAGATGAGCCAATGCTAGCAGTACAATCCATGATTGTTAGCATTGCTAACTTACCGCCACACTTAGAGTTGCAATGTACTAATGGTCAGTCGGTAAAAATGGCGCTCACCAATGAATTGGTGCACGCCCTAACAAGCATGATGCAATTAGCAACCCGTGAAGCAGGCTGGGATTTATTAATGCCGGCAGATAACGCGCCAGTCAATATCAGCACCTCAACACAAACACTACATTAAACGCCCCTTAAAACCATGCAATATCGTCAATTAGGTGATTCAGATTTAATCGTTTCTGCTATTTGCTTAGGCACCATGACTTTTGGTGACCAAAACAGCGAACTTGAAGCCCATGAGCAGCTTAATTACGCCATGGCACAAGGTATCAATTTTATAGATACCGCTGAAATGTACCCTGTGCCCCCTAAGGCAGAAACCTGCACGCGCACTGAATCTATACTGGGTAATTGGCTTAAAAACCAACCTCGCGATCGAATAATTTTAGGCACAAAAGCAGCGGGGCCGCGCCGTGCTGTCAGTTGGATAAGAGGTGGGCCATCTGCGCTAGACCGAGCCAACATCCGCGCCGCTATTGATGGTTCACTCCAACGTCTGCAAACTGATTACATTGACATTTACCAACTACATTGGCCAGAACGCAATGTCCCCATGTTTGGGCAATATTTGTTCGACCCTGCGCAAGAATTAGATTCACAAGGTCAAGCAAAAGAATGGGTCAGCATTCAAAATCAACTTGAAACGCTGTCAGAACTTATTCAAGAAGGTAAAGTGCGTTACATCGGTCTATCAAACGAGCAGCCGTGGGGCGTGATGGAGTTCTTGCGCATAGCTAAGCAGTATAATCTGCCGTGTATTAGCAGTTTGCAAAATGGCTACAGCTTACTCAACCGCACGATGGAGTTGGGTATGTCTGAAATTATCTATCGTGAAAACCTTGGTTTTTTGGCTTATTCCCCCCTAGCATTCGGCCATTTAACGGCTAAATATATTGATGACACTGCTACTCAAGGGCGCGCTACACTTTTTAAAGGTTATGCGCAACGCTATAGCAAGCCTAATGTTCGCCCTGCGAGTGCGGCTTACGCCAAGCTTGCCCGGGCTAATGGCCTAACGCCAACACAATTGGCGCTTTCATTTGTGTACCATCGCTGGTTTGTTACAAGCACGATTATCGGCGCAACTAGCATGCTTCAGCTCAAAGAGAATATCGCCGCTTGGGAGACAAAACTGTCGCCAGAGGTCATGCTTGAGATTGAACACTTGCATTTAGTCATGATGAATCCAGCGCCTTAATTAAGGTTATTATTTTTTTGAACATTTAATAATGAAAGAGAAATAACCATGACTGATTTACCTCAATGCCCAAAATGCAGTTCTGCATATACTTACGAAGATGGAGATATGTATGTTTGCCCAGAATGTGCGCATGAATGGTCCAGAGAGGCTAGCGCAGATAATGCGGAAGACACCAAAGTCATCCGTGACTCTAACGGCAATGTGCTACAAGATGGTGACACCATCACCGTAATTAAAGACCTTAAAGTAAAAGGCTCTTCATTGGTCGTGAAAGTTGGCACCAAAGTCAAAAACATCCGATTGGTAGAGGGTGATCACGACATAGACTGCAAAATAGATGGCATAGGCACAATGAAGCTTAAATCGGAATTTGTTAAGAAAGTGTAGTGCTTGTAGGCGCAAATAAATTTGCGCCTAGCCATGACTTATTGGCGCTTATCGAAGAAATGTACCGGTTGTGGTTGTGGCAGATTGAGTACCGGCTTACGTATCTTGCCCATGACGTGCATTTCACAGGGCTTACAATCAAACTTGAGGGTAAATCGATCATTGCCATTAATAAGCGTCATCGGCTCCGCAGTGATGGTGCCTTGCACCCCAAGCACCCCTTTAGCTTCCTTAGGGCATAGCCCATGGCTAAAGCGCAAACAGTGCTTGGTAATCATCAGCGGCACTTCATCCAGCTCTTTATTGGCCTCATAAGCTGCCGCAATCATTTTTACGCCGTGTTTTTCATAAAACTGACGGGCTTTTTTATTATAAACATTGGCTAAATAGCTCAAGGTATCTTCAGGATAAATAGCTAGCGGTACAGCTTGAGCACGCAGTGGTGGGCGCTGATAGCCAATATCACGCGTATGCTGTAATTGTTCAATGGCATCGCGTCTGAGCACGTTAACAATAGAGGCTGGCACAAACCATGGCTGAGAGGTTTTAAGCACTATGGCTTCAGCGACAAAATCTGTACTACCAAGTTTGGCTAAATTTTCATGTAAGCTAGCCGCTGCTTTTTCAATATTTTCTGCCATCTGTTTTTCAGCAATGCAATGTGCCGCCGCACTAAAGCCAGCTTCATCGGTCAGTGTCAGCGTAAAGCCGGTGCTCGTTTCTGTAAGAGCCATCATCAGCGCAATCTTGCGTTGCGTAGAATCCTTCTCTAGCAAGCGCATAAAGGCGTGGTCACGGTTACGATACACAGCCATACCACGGCGAATATCCTGCGGCATTTCATTGGGGTAAAGTTTTGCGCCATCTACCGTGTTCACGCGCAAGCCGACCAACTCTTTATGCACATCAAAAAAGCATACGCCATCGCCATTATGTAGCTGCACTGCCGTGTCCACTTCAAAATAATCTAGACCAACCTTACTGACTTTACCCAGTGATTCACCTGAAAACTTAGGGGTATCAAACGCACCAATATCAGCCTGGCGGCCATTGGCAAAGTAATCTGTCGCACTACGATTAAAGGTTTTTTCTGGCTGCGGGCTAAAAGTGTATGCACAATGACCATGCGATGATTTTGCCAACTCAGGAGATTCATGCAAAATCTCATCGAGCAATTGTCGATAATGTGCGGTGGCATTTTTGACATAAGGTAAATCTTTATAGCGCCCTTCAATCTTAAATGAGCTGACACCCGCAGCAATCAACGCCCTGAGGTTGGCACTTTGATCATTATCTTTCATCGATAAAAAATGTTTATCCTTACCAATGATGCGACCTTTTTGATCTTCTAAGGTAAAAGGTAAGCGGCACTCCTGCGTACATTCTCCACGGTTTGCACTGCGCCCAGTATGAGCATGGCTAATAAAGCATTGACCACTAAACGCCACACATAAAGCACCGTGAATAAAATACTCTAAGTTGCAGCTGGTCACGGCTGAAATTTTTTGTATGGTGTGTAAATCCAGCTCGCGCGCCAACACTAATTGAGAAAATCCCACTTGGTCCAGAAAAACTGCCTTCTCTACTGTGCGGATATCCGTTTGCGTACTCGCGTGCAGCTGAATAGGCGGCAAGTCCATTTCCAGCAAGCCCATGTCTTGCACAATCAAGGCGTCTACTTCGGCTTCGTAAAGCTGCTGTACAAGCTCACGTGCGCCTACCAGCTCGTTGTCATGAAAAATCGTATTCAGCGCTACAAACACTTCCGCATGGTAGCGATGCGCATGCTTTACCAAACGCGCAATATCAGCCACCGTATTAGGTACTTTTGACCTTGCACCAAAGGCTGGTCCACCAATGTATACAGCATCTGCCCCATGGTTAATGGCTTCAATACCAAACGCTACGTTTTTTGCAGGGGCGAGAAGTTCAAGGTGGTGACGGGTTTTTTGCATTGTGCGTGAGTAGAGTATTAAATGAGACTGAATTTTAGACTAAACAATAGCTTATGACGACATTTGATTTATTTGCGTATGAAAAACATCGTACAATTCACCCATGAGTAATCAAACATTATTAGACCGAAGTCTGCAGTCAGTGTGGCACCCTTGCACACAGATGAAACATCACGAGACTTTTCCACTGATCCCTATTCAACGCGGTGAAGGTGTTTGGCTTGTTGACGCCGATGGTAAGCGTTATTTAGATGCGGTCAGCTCATGGTGGGTGAATTTGTTTGGGCATAATAACCCACGGATTAAAGAGGCAATTAAGTTACAGCTAGACACCTTAGAGCATGTCATGTTGGCGGGTTTTACGCATGAGCCGGTGGTGGCGCTCTCCGAAAAGTTAGCCCAACTGACCGGCTTAGGTCATGCCTTTTATGCGTCTGACGGTGCCAGTGCCACAGAAATTGCGCTTAAGATGAGTTTTCACTATTGGCGTAATACTACTAAGCCCCTGAAAACTAAATTTATCAGTCTGAAAAATAGTTATCACGGCGAGACTTTAGGTGCGCTAAGCGTGACGGATGTGGCCATTTTTAAAGACACTTATGCGCCACTACTCCTGCAATCAGCGCAAATGCCTAGCCCTGATTTTAGGTTAAGCGCTAGGGGCGAAAGTGCGGAGGATTTTGCTTTACGCTGTGCCAGCGCACTAGAACTTTATGTCAGTGCGCATCATGCTGAATTGGCGGCTTTTATTATAGAACCTCTTGTGCAATGCGCGGCCGGCATGGCCATGTATCACCCAAGCTATTTACGCCGTGCGCGCGAAATTTGTACGCAGTATGAAGTACATTTAATTGCCGATGAAATTGCCGTCGGATTTGGTCGGACTGGGACAATGTTTGCCTGTGAGCAGGCAAACATTGTTGCTGATTTTATTTGCTTATCTAAAGGCATCACGGGCGGTTATTTGCCCTTATCCGCCGTGCTGACCACGGACAAAGTCTACCAAGCATTTTATGATGACAGTACGCTAAAAGGCTTTTTGCATAGTCATAGCTATACTGGCAATCCCTTAGCTTGCAGTGCCGCATTGGCAACCTTGGCGATATTCGAATCAGACCATATTCTAGAAAAAAATAAACAGCAAGCGGCCTATTTGAACACTAAGGCAGTCGCCTTCACTGATCTGCCCATCAAACATCTGCGTCATCAAGGTATGATTTTAGCGTTTGATGTAGCTACAACTCAGGCTAAGTTTTCTAGTGCTTGTTACGCCGCCGCGTTAAGCCAAGGTCTGTTATTGCGCCCTATCGGCAACACGGTTTATTTTATGCCCCCCTACTCCATTACTGAATCTGAAATAGATTTTATGATTGATGCGACATTAAGCGCACTCAAACAAGTGTTATGAAAAAACGACTGATTTATTTTATGTTAAGCCTGGCCAGTCTGACTGCACATGCAGAACTGCCCAGCGTAGTAATTGAGGCGTTAAAACAATCAGGTATCCCGCAAGACAGTGTCGCAATAGTGGTGCAAGGCGTAGATAAAACCAATGCCAGCGTCATGCATAACGCCAACAAAAGTCTTAACCCCGCTTCAGTAATGAAACTGGTGACGAGCAATGCCGCACTAGATTTACTCAGTCCAGCCTATCGCTGGAAAACGGAAATTTACCAAGACGGGGTGGCCACTAATGGCGTGCTTAATGGTAATTTAATTATTAAGGGCTATGGCGACCCAAGCTTTAAGACACAGGAATTTTGGCGCTTATTGATGCGCTTGCAGCAGGCTGGCATCAAAGAAATTAAGGGTGACTTAATCCTTGATAAAAGCTATTTTTCCAAAAATATTAATAGTAAAAATACTTTTGATAATGAGATTTGGCGAGCCTACAACGCCACGCCCAGCGCATTTTTGGTGAATGGTCGTAATTCCAGTTTCAAATTTAGCGCAGGCAACACTAATTTGGATAAAGGCCGAGTCAATATTATCCAAGAGTACGCCCTGCCAGAGTTGAGCATTGTAAATAATATGAGGTTAATTCCAGGCGCCTGTGGTGAATGGCGTAACCACATGACTTATGCCATTGGCACGGAGGAAACTAGCGGTGTGAAAGCAGGAAAAACAGTTACATTTAACGGCACCTACTCCCCTGATTGTGCTGAAAAATATTTAGAACTCAGTGTTTTTAATGACGATCAATATGCTTTTTATACCTTTAAAAAATTGTGGAGCGATCTTGGTGGGAAATTTTATGGCCAGCTAAAAACACAAGAAATGCCGCTTAATGCGGTGAAAGTAATTGAGCAATTATCAGAGCCGCTAGGCTATGTTGTGCGTGAGATGAATAAATGGAGTAATAATCTAACGGCGCGGCAGCTTTTGCTGACTATTGCCGCTGAGAAAACAGCGCTCCCCGCCACTGAGGCCTACGGGGCAGCGGCCATTAAAGCGTGGCTAAGCAACAAATCTCTTAATGGCAACAGCCTTAAACTTGATGAATTAGTCATTGAAAATGGCTCAGGCTTATCGCGTACTGAGCACATTAGTGCAGAACATTTGTCACAAATGCTAGTGATTGCCTATCATAGCCCTGTGATGCCAGAATTCATGAGTTCACTACCGATACTAGCATTGGATGGCACCGTCATGAAACGCTTAAAAAATAGTCCCGTGGCTAATCGCGCGCATTTAAAAACAGGGTCTATCGATGGGGTAAGTGCGATTGCTGGGTATGTCTTAGATCAACAAAATAAACGTCAGGTGGTAGTCATGATTGTTAATCATGCAAAAGCCGGTGCCAGCAAAGCCGCACAAGATGCACTAATAGAGTGGGTTTATCATCAGGAAAACTGATCGCCCACACCAATATTCATCCATATAGGCTAAGCGAACTTGCATGAGTTTGCGGTATCATATCGCTTAGCAAAATTAAGTTAATTAAATCACCGAGGTCTAGCGCATGAAACTACTGAATCTTATGCTGGCATGCGCGTGTGTAATCACGCTCAATGCTTGCAAAGCAGAATCAAACAAATCAACACAGGAAAAACCAGCAATGACACAAAATACCATTACAGAATTACAAAAAATTGACACCCAAGTAGGCACCGGCCGTGAAGCCGAAGCTGGATTCAATGTCACTGTACATTACACCGGCTGGCTATTTGACCCGGCAGCTGAAGGTCAAAAAGGCAAAAAATTTGATAGCAGCTTAGACCGCAAGCAACCGTTTAATTTCCTTTTAGGCCACGGCCAAGTGATTCAAGGTTGGGATGAAGGCTTTGCGGGTATGAAAATTGGCGGCAAACGCACGCTGGTTATTCCTTCAGAGATGGGTTATGGCGCTCGTGGTGCGGGTGGTGCTATTCCGCCAAATGCAGCACTAATTTTTGATGTTGAATTGTTAGACGTTAAATAAATGTGTGGCGGGGCGATTCTTTAATCGTCCCCACTGGAGATAGATATGCACGTAAGCGTTAAATGGATAGATGGTGTCAGCTTTGTCGGTGAATCTGAATCTGGTCATTCCGTAGTTTTAGATGGTGCGCCAGAGAATGGTGGCCGTAATATTGGCATGCGTCCCATGGAGATGTTGCTTCTGGGTATGGGTGGCTGCACCTCATTTGACGTTGTCGCTATATTAAAAAAAGCAAGACAGCCGATTACCGCGTGTGTCGCAGAAATTGATGCCACGCGTGCAGATGAAATTCCTAAAGTGTTCACTAAAATTCATGTGCATTTTGTGCTGACTGGTGATAATTTAAATGAAGTTCAGGTAGAGCGCGCTGTTAAATTATCTGCAGAAAAGTATTGCTCCGCCTCTATCATGCTCAGCAAAAGCGTAGAAATCACCCATGATTTTGAGATTAACCCTGTAGTAACAATTTAAAGCAGTCACTAAAGTAAACTGTTAGCTCATTAAACGACCTTAACAAGGCTGAGGTAATATGCATATATTTCTTTGGCTAGTTAAGGCAAGCTGGTCTAAAATCACACTTTCATTGCACTATTAATTACATTACGGATTCACATATGCCAGTTTATCGTTCACGCACCACCACACACGGCCGCAATATGGCAGGCGCTCGCGCGCTATGGCGCGCTACAGGTATGAAGGATGGTGATTTTGATAAGCCGATTATTGCCGTTTGTAACTCGTTTACTCAATTTGTACCCGGCCATGTGCACCTTAAAGACTTAGGTCAATTAGTCGCGCGAGAAATTGAGCGCGCTGGTGGGGTGGCAAAAGAATTTAATACTATTGCAGTCGATGACGGCATTGCCATGGGCCATGGCGGTATGTTGTATAGCTTGCCTAGCCGCGACTTAATTGCTGACAGTGTCGAATACATGGTCAATGCACATTGTGCTGATGCATTGGTGTGCATTTCAAATTGCGACAAAATTACCCCTGGCATGCTGATGGCGGCCTTGCGTTTGAATATCCCCGTCGTGTTTGTTTCAGGCGGCCCAATGGAAGCAGGCAAAGTAAACTGGCAAGGTGAAGAGTTAAAACTAGATTTAGTCGATGCCATGGTGGCAGCAGCGGACAGTAAAGTCAGTGATGAAAAGGCAGAGGCTATTGAGCGCTCGGCCTGCCCTACTTGCGGTTCTTGTTCGGGTATGTTTACCGCAAACTCAATGAACTGCTTAACGGAGGCGCTTGGCTTAAGCTTGCCAGGAAACGGCTCTGCGCTTGCTACGCACGGCGCCCGTAAAGAATTATTCTTAAAAGCAGGTCGCTTGATTGTTGAGCTGGCAAAACGCCACTATGAGCAAGATGATTACAGCGTATTGCCACGCAGTATCGCCAATATCAAAGCGTTTGAAAACGCCATGAGCTTAGATGTCTCCATGGGCGGTTCAACGAACACGGTATTACATTTATTAGCGGCCGCTCATGAGGCAGAAGTCGATTTCACCATGGTTGACATTGACCGCATTTCACGCAAAGTCCCTTGTTTAAGCAAAGTAGCACCTGCCACGCAAAAATATCACATGGAAGACGTACACCATGCAGGCGGCGTGATGGGCATATTGGGCGAATTGGATCGTGCCGGTGTGTTACACCGAGACACGCCCACCGTGCATAGTGCGAGCATGGGTGACGCCTTAGATCAATGGGACATTATGGTCACGACGGACGAAGAAGTGAAAAAATTCTTCCGCGCTGCACCTGGGGGCATTAAAACGACGATTGCTTTCTCACAAAGCATGCTTTACCCGACCTTAGATGATGATCGTGCTGAAGGTTGTATTCGTGATAAAGCGCACGCTTACTCGCAAGACGGTGGCCTGGCCGTGCTGTATGGCAATATTGCATTAGATGGCTGTATTGTTAAAACCGCTGGCGTAGATGACAGTATTTTGAAATTCACCGGTCGTGCACGTATTTTTGAAAGTCAAGATGCCACCGTTGAAGCGATTCTTGCCGATCAAATTGTCGCTGGCGATGTGGTGGTGATACGCTACGAAGGTCCACGTGGTGGCCCTGGTATGCAAGAAATGCTGTATCCAACATCTTATTTAAAATCTAAGGATTTAGGCAAGGTTTGCGCCTTGCTCACGGATGGCCGCTTTTCGGGCGGCACCTCCGGCTTGAGTATTGGCCATGCTTCACCAGAAGCGGCTGAGGGCGGCGCGATTGGCTTGGTTGAAGAAGGCGATACAATTGAAATCGACATTCCAAATCGCACCATCCACTTGGCCATTAGTGATGCAGAAATGACCGTACGTCGTACAAGAATGAATGCCAAAGGTAAGGATGCTTGGAAGCCTATCGGCCGAGTACGCGCAGTTTCACCAGCATTACGCGCTTATGCTGCAATGAGCACCAGTGCGGCACGTGGCGCAGTTCGCGATGTTACACAGATTGAAAAATAAATGACTCTGACCCATACCAGCATACTGCCGTATCCGCACACCACCAATTCAGCGCCAACCAATGATGCCTGCCAGATTAAAGATAAGAACGGTTTAGCTTACATTGAAATTGACAATCGCCATGCCACTGCCAAGATAGCATTGCAAGGTGCACATATAATGCACTGGCAACCAAAATCCACAGATCAGCCGGTATTTTGGCTATCTAGTAACGCCCGTTATATCGCAGGACGTTCAATCCGGGGTGGCGTGCCTATCTGCTGGCCTTGGTTTGGTGCTCACCCGACAGACAGTAGCTATTGTCCGCATGGCTTTGCGCGCGTGATTCCTTGGAAAATGATAAAGTCCTGTAGAATGCCTAACGGCACCACTAGAATTCTGCTCGAAATGACGCAGACTGAAATCACCAAAAAACAACTCTCGTATCCATACAAACTGACACTCGAAATTACTGTGGGTAATTATCTGCGTTTAGAAATAACCACCACCAATCTTGCCGACCATCCGTTCATGATAGGTGAGGCCTACCACACCTATTTTAACGTGAGTGATGTTCAAAACACCCAGATAACAGGACTAGAAAATTTAGTCTATTCAGATAAGGTTGAGGGTTACGTGCGTAATGTGCAACATGGTCCGCTACAATTTAATGGTGAGTTTGACCGCGTGTATCTCAATAGTGATGAAGATTGCATTATTCGCGACAGCGGCTTTAACCGGGCGATTCGCGTCTCAAAATCGGGAAGCAAGACGACGGTGGTATGGTCACCTGGCGCTGAAAAAGTCACTCAAATGCCCGATATGGGCGCACCCAACGAATGGCGCAAGATGCTCTGCGTAGAGTCTGCCAACGCGATGGAAAATAGCGTCATTATTTTCCCTAGGGAGTCTCATACCATGGTGACGGAGTATTCTCTGGAGTTGTTCTAGGGGTACGATGAAATGCCAAATAGCCTAGTAGGTGAAACCAGCCCTTACCTGCTACAACATGCGCAAAACCCTGTTGAATGGTACCCATGGGGTGCGCAAGCACTTACTTTAGCGCGCGATCAGAACAAGCCTATACTGCTCTCAATTGGTTATTCAGCGTGTCACTGGTGTCATGTCATGGCGCACGAATCGTTTGAAGACGCTGCAACTGCAGCGCTGATGAATGCGCACTTTATCAACATCAAAGTAGACCGTGAAGAACGCCCAGATATTGACCAAATATACCAAACTGCGCACAGCATGCTATCTAAAGCCAGCGGTGGCTGGCCACTCACGGTGTTTTTAACGCCACATCAAGAACCGTTTTTTACCGGCACTTATTTCCCAAAAACTGCCCGTTATCAGCTGCCTAGTTTTGCTGATTTAATCCCACGCGTAGCGGCTTATTATCATGAGCGCAAAGCGGATGTCGCTAGCCAGAACCAGCAATTGCAAGAGGCTTTAGCAAGAACTATCCCTATTGCGAATCATGTCGTTAGTGCAGGGGGAAGCACCCTTAGCTTAGCCTTTCAGCAATTGCGCGATAGTTTTGATTTTGAAAATGGCGGCTTTGGCTCTGCGCCTAAATTTCCTAACCCTGCCGATATCACGCTGCTCATGCATCAAGCCCATACAGGGAATAAACCAGCAGAAGCGATGGCATTGCAAATGTTAAGCGCCATGTCTAGGGGCGGAATTTACGACCAAATAGGCGGTGGATTTTGTCGCTACAGTGTCGATGAGCGCTGGAATATTCCACACTTTGAAAAAATGCTGTACGACAATGGACAGTTACTTTGTTTGTATGCGGACGGCTGGCAACTTAGCAAAAATGCGCATGACAAAGAAATCTACGCCAAAGTGATAGAGGAAACGATCCACTGGTTGCAACGTGAGATGCTATCGCCAAAAGGCGCTATTTATTCATCACTTGACGCAGATTCACTAAATATTCATGGCCACAGTGAAGAAGGTGCCTTTTATGTGTGGCAATTAAACGAAGTAAAAGCCTTACTCAGCCCCGAAGAGTTTGCCGTGACTTCACGCTACTTTGGTTTTGATCGTGCGCCTAATTTTGAGTCTCAAGCATGGCACGCCTACCTAGCAATCATGCCCGACGATCAAGATAAAACCCTATTCAACAGCGCTAAAGCAAAATTATTTGTGGCGCGTGAACTGAGATCTCGACCGGGTCTAGATAACAAAATACTCACGTCATGGAATGCACTGGCCATTAAGGGCTTAGCCCGCGCTGGCAATGTATTTAGTCGGCCGGACTGGATAAAGCTGGCGCAAGATGCGGTAGATTTTATTCATGATCATTTGTGGGTTAAAAATTCTAGCGGTGAATTTCAATTATTAGCCACAGCTAAAGATGACAATGTACATCTCAATGCTTATTTAGATGATTACGCATTTTTGTTAGATGCCCTCATTGAATTAATGCAGGTAGACTATAGAACTATCGATATGCAATTTGCCGAGGAGATTGCAGAAGACTTGCTGGAAAATTTTGAAGCTGAGGATGGTGGTTTTTACTTCACCTCACACCAGCATGAAAAATTGATTCATCGCCCCAAGCAAGGTTACGACAACGCAACGCCAAATGGCAATGGCATCGCGTCGGTTGCCCTGCAGCGTTTTGGGCATATTCTGGGTGAACCACGCTATTTGCAAATAGCAGAACGCGCCTTACAGGCCTTTGACAGCACAATCAAGCGCAATCCCGCAGGCTGCGCCAGTTTAAGTCATGCGCTCAGTGAATATCTAACGCCGCCCACACTGGTGATTCTGCGTGGCAATGCTGAAAACCTGGCGCAATGGCGCCGAGAAATAGGGCAACATTATTACCCGCACCATATTTTTTTCTACTTAGATGAAACCATCACAATCTTAGCAAAAACCTTACAAAGGCCATTGCCAGACAATCTAGCGATTGATGTCAACGCATGGGTGTGCAAGGGCGTTGTATGTTCACAAAGCATTGATCATCTACCAAGTTTGTTGCGTCATATTTAGTCTGTTGGCATGGTACAACTTGCTTGTTACGAGCGATAATTGTAGGTATCATTACTTGTTGTGGGGAATAAAAAATTAATGATTAAGTTTAAATTCAAGGAGATAACATGAAAGCATTATTGTTGGCAATCGTAGCAGCCAGTTCTTTGTTAGTTGCCGCTCAAGTAAATGCTGCTGACGCATCAGCGCTAGCGCAAAAAAGTGGCTGCTTAGCGTGTCACACTGTTGATAAAAAAGTATTGGGGCCAGCCTATAAAGATGTTGCAGCAAAATACAAAGGCGATAAAACTGCTGAAGCTAAATTAGTAGCAAAAGTTAAAGCTGGTGGTAGTGGTGTTTGGGGTCCTATGCCTATGCCGGCAAATAGCCCACAAGTTAAAGATGCTGACATCACCGCAATCGTACAATGGATATTGTCACTATAATTGTTTGATAGTCTAGTAAAAAAGCCAGCTTTTAAGCTGGCTTTTTTATTGGCACTCAGTAATCTACATTAGCATTATTTGTTTAACTTGCTGTGATGCATCGAGTAAACAAAGTAAATCACCACGCCGATTAAAATCCAAACTCCAAACCGCATCCAAGTCACGGCGGGTAAAAAGGTCATCAGCGCGCCACAAGAGAATATGCCTAATGTCGGGATCAATGGGTTCCATGGATTCTTGAAAGGACGTTTAAGATGCGGTTGGCGTTTACGCAACACAATCACCCCAACACACACCATAATAAAGCTGGCCAGCGTGCCAATATTCACGGTTTCTGCCAATTCCCCCAGTGGAATGAAACCTGCCACGATTGAGACCACCGCACCGCACATCAGAATGATTTTGGTCGGCGTTTGACGGTCAGGATTTACTTGCGAAAATATCGGTGAAATCAAACCATCACGGCTCATGGCAAACAGTATGCGGGTTAAGCCATAAAGCAACACCAACAGCACGGTAATGAGCCCCGCTAACACACCTGTAGCCACCAAGGTGGACGCCCAAGTGTAGCCTATCTTAGTTAAGGCAAACGCTACTGGAGACGACACATTTAATTCATTGTAAGGCACGATACCAGTCAGCAAGGCCGATACGATAATGTAGATAATAGTACAAAATGAAAGCGAAGCAATGAGGCCTATCGGCAAATCACGCTGTGGATTTTTGGCTTCTTCTGCCGCCGTTGAAACCGCATCAAAGCCAAAGTAGGCGAAAAATACCAAAGAGGCGCCGGCTAACACCCCAATATTTTTACCATTCTCTAGGGTACTAAACCAGCCAAAAGGCATAAAGGGGTGCCAGTTATTGCTATTGAGATGCATAGAGGCTAATACTATAAAAATGGCGATAGTTGAAAGCTTGATGACAACGATAATATTATTAAATCGCGCACTCTCTTTCACACCTATCATCAGTAAAATGGTCAGCGCCCAAATAATGGCGAATGCGGGTAGGTTAATCAGCCCGCCCATCATAGGGGCTTTTGTCAGCACTTCAGGTAGTGCAATATTGAAATTAGCCAAGGTGCTGGTGAAATAACCAGACCAACCATTGGCCACAGCCGCCGCCCCTACTCCGTATTCAAGGAGTAGAATCCAGCCCATCACCCAGGCAATAAATTCACCAAAAGCCACATAGCTATAGCCGTAGGCGCTGCCAGAACCACCAACAGACGCGGCCAGCTCAGCATAAGAAAGTGCGGCAAAGGCAGAGGCCACCCCTGCAATAATAAATGACAGCACAACCGCTGGGCCAGACTGTGTAGCCGCAGCAATACCGGTGAGTACAAATATGCCGGTACCAATGGCGCAACCAATGCCTAAAAGTGTCAAATCAAATGCGGTGAGGCATTTTTTTAAACCACTATTTGAGTGCTCGACAATCGCTTTAGTACGAAGTAACTTTTTATGCATCAATTCTCTCCATCATTTTTTAATGTGGCTGACAAACCCAATGCCCTTAGCTCTATAGGAGCAACGCCTCAGGGCCTTATGAGGATAGCGAGTTTGCATTATACATCGCCGCTTATCTAGCTTTCCATTACGCGACTGCCAGCCAATCTTTATCAACCAAAAAATTGGTATAGAGTTTGGCCTCAGGGCTATTCGCTTCTGGCTGCCAGTCATAACGCCATTTCACGATGGGTGGCATAGAAAGCAGAATCGATTCAGTGCGGCCATTTGACTGTAAGCCAAACAGCGTACCGCGGTCGTACACCAGATTAAACTCAACATAACGGCCACGACGGTAAGCTTGAAAATCACGTTCACGCTCACCAAATGGCGTGTCTTTACGGCGCTGAACGATAGGCAAATATGCATTTAAAAAGCTATCGCCAACAGCGCGCTGCATCTTAAAGCTTTTTTCAAAGCCTAGTTCGTTAAAGTCATCAAAAAAGATACCGCCGATACCACGAGGTTCTTTACGATGTTTTAGATAAAAATATTTGTCACATTCTTTTTTGAATTTTGAATAATAGGCGGGATCGAAAGCATCCAAAGCCGTTTTATTGGTGCGATGAAAATGTACGGCATCTTCTTCAAAACCATAATAAGGCGTGAGGTCCATGCCACCACCAAACCACCAAATATCAGTGTCTGTGCTGTTGTGTGCTTTTGCCACAAAAAAACGCACATTCATATGCACGGTAGGAATATAAGGATTACGGGGGTGAAACACTAGCGAGACGCCCATGGCTTCCCATGCGCGGCCAGCCGCCTCAGGATGTGCGGCGCTAGCAGAAGGCGGCAATTTGCTACCCAGTACGTGTGAGAAGCCTACCCCCGCACGCTCAAACACGTTGCCATCTTCTAGTAAGCTTGAGGTTCCGCCGCCGCCTTCTGGGCGTTGCCAGCTATCTTGCAGAAAGTTTTTACCATCCACCAGCTCTAATGCTTCAACAATTTTAACTTGTAAGTCTTGCAAATAACTGAGTACGGACTGGGTATCCATGACTAGCCTTTAATGGCGCGATAGCCGATATCTGTGCGGTATTGCGCGTTATTAAATTTAATTCCCTCTAGAATTTGGTAGGCGTGACTTTGTGCAAACTTGACTGTGTCACCCAGCGTGGTGACGCATAATACGCGACCTCCACTCGTCAACACCTTGCCATCTTTAAGTTCCGTACCCGCATGAAACACGTGTGCATCAGTCAGATTTTTAGGTAAACCAGTGATTTCATCTCCAAGCCTTGGCGTATCGGGGTAATTGGCCGAAGCCATCACGACACCAAGCGCAGTGCGCCTATCCCATTCAGCTTCAGCCTTATCTAGCGTGCCATTAACGGCATGTTCAGCTAATGCGACAAAGTCACTTTTTAGCCGCAGCATAATCGGCTGCGTTTCAGGGTCACCCATGCGGCAATTGAACTCTAAAGTTTTAACCCCACCATCAGGTGAAATCATTAAGCCCGCGTATAAAAATCCAGTATAAGGAATACCATCTTTTTCCATGCCTTCAACCGTTGGGCGAATAATCTCGCGCATCACTTTGGCGTGTATTTGTGGAGTGACCACTGGCGCCGGTGAATAAGCGCCCATGCCTCCTGTATTAGGTCCTTGGTCACCATCTAGCAATCGCTTATGGTCTTGGCTAGTCGCCAAGGCTAAAATATTTTTGCCATCGACCATCACAATAAAACTGGCTTCTTCACCCGTTAAGAATTCTTCAATCACCACGCGCGCACCAGCACTGCCCAGCTTGTTGTCAGACAACATCGCATCAATCGCCGCATGCGCTTCGTCGTTAGACATGGCAACCACCACCCCTTTACCTGCCGCCAAACCATCGGCCTTAATCACAATCGGCGCGCCCTGCTTAGTCACATAGTCATGCGCTAGTTTGGCATCGGTAAACGTGGTATAAGCCGCGGTTGGAATATTGTGCCGTAGCATAAATGCTTTGGCGTAGTCTTTTGAAGACTCTAGCTGCGCTGCCGCTTTAGTCGGACCAAAAATCTTTAATCCCGCCGCACGAAATGCATCGACCACGCCTTGTGAAAGCGGCGCCTCTGGCCCTACGATAGTCAGGTGAATCTGCTCTTTTTGGGCAAAGGCCAGTAAATCTGGCACGCTGGTAATAGGTACATTCAGCATGTCAGGATTAGTCGCTGTGCCGGCATTACCCGGTGCCACATACACGCGGCTGACTTCTTTATTTTGTGCGATTTTCCAGCTAAGCGCATGTTCGCGACCGCCACCACCTATGACCATTACTTTCATATGATTATATTTACCTTAATGCCTAAAATGACGAATGCCCGTTACAACCATCACTAATCCATGCTCATCTGCTGCCGCAATCACTTCTTCATCGCGCATGCTACCACCAGGATGAATCACACAGCTAGCACCTGCTTCTGCCAATACATCAATACCATCACGGAATGGGAAGAATGCATCAGAAGCCACCACTGAGTTTTTAAGGGTTAGTCCGGCATTTTGCGCTTTAATAGCGGCAATTTTGGTACTATCCACACGACTCATTTGGCCGGCGCCTACGCCTAGTGTCATGCCATTACCACAGAACACAATGGCGTTAGATTTCACATATTTAGCCACCCGCCAAGCAAACAACATATCAGCCATTTGTTGTGGCGTTGGTTGCTTCTTAGTCACCACTTTTAAATCAGATGGATCAATTTCATGGTTGTCTGCAGTTTGTACCAGCAAACCTGACCCTATGCGTTTGGTATCATGTGCGTTACGGCCTTGCTCCCATGCGCTACTGCCGCCTTTGGCTAACGCAATCTTAAGCACCCGCACATTCGCTTTAGCGGTAAAAATAGCCAAGGCATCTGCGCTGTAGCCAGGGGCAATCAGCACTTCGACAAATTGTTTAGAAACGGCTTCTGCGACCGCTTGATCAACAATGGTATTAAACGCGATAATGCCGCCAAATGCGCTGCTTGGGTCAGTTTGGAATGCCTTTGTGTACGCTTCAAGTGCGGTCGTACCAAGCGCCACACCACAAGGATTGGCATGTTTGACAATCACACACGCCGAAGTGTTAAACGATTTAACCGCTTCCCAAGCGGCATCAGCATCGGCAATATTGTTGTAGCTTAATTCTTTACCTTGCAATTGCACCGCAGTGACCAGAGAGCCTGGCGCTGGATTTAAGTCGCGATAAAACGCCGCTTGCTGATGTGGATTTTCGCCGTAACGTAAGTCTTGTAATTTTACAAAACGACCATTCGTCTGCGCGGGGAAATCGCTACGTGAACCGTCAGCGTTGAATGATGAAAGATAGTCGCTAATCGCGCCATCATAATTGCTAATACGGTTAAATGCTGCCACAGAAAGTGCAAACTGTGTTGCTTGGCTAACCGCGCCACCATTACTTTTTAGCTCACGGATAACCTCCGCATATTGGTTAGCATCCGTCAGCACAGCGACATCTTTCCAGTTTTTGGCAGCAGAACGCACCATGGCTGGACCACCAATATCAATGTTCTCGACAGCCTCTTCCAGCGTACAGTTTGGCTGGGCCACTGTGGCTTCAAATGGGTACAGATTCACTACCACCATATCGATACTTGGAATGTTGGCTGCTTGCATGGCCGCCACATGTTCAGGTAAATCACGGCGACCTAAAATGCCACCATGCACTTTGGGGTGCAGCGTTTTAACACGGCCATCTAACATTTCTGTAAAGCCGGTGTAATCGCTAACTTCAATGACTGGAATATGGTGGTCACGAAGCAGTTTGGCGGTACCACCAGTAGATAATATTTCTACATTTAATTGTGTTAAAGCAGCTGCTAATTCTAAAATACCTGATTTATCTGACACGCTGATAAGCGCACGTTTAATAGTTGCCATTTGGAAGCTCTGATGAAATTGATAACGAATAAAAAGACTATCGAGTCAGTTAAATTACTCGATGCCGTACTGCTGCATTTTCTTACGCAAGGTATTGCGATTTAAACCTAAAATTTCTGCCGCTTTGCTTTGGTTGCTACCCGCATATTGCAAGGTGTATTCCAACAAGGGCTTTTCAATACATTGTAAAACCATGTCATACAAGGCGTGTGGCGACTCACCATCGAGATCGTTAAAGTATTGATCTAACGAAGATTTTACGCTGCTGGCCAGCTGACATTTATGCATTAAGCCGCTTTTAGTGACTTCACTTTCATCCATTACGCTACCCTTAACACTAAACTGCTCGTTTCAATATTGTCGTGATTATCGTATTGCAAACGATGATCGCGACTCTGTAAATGATCAAAAAATGCATCAATCGCCGCCAGCTGCAAATCAATGCTTTGCAAAGTATTCATATTGTGGCGAAAATTGGCAGAATCTTTTAACCCTTTGGTGTACCAAGAGATATGCTTACGCGCCATGCGCATGCCGGTCAACTCACCATAAAAATCATACAAATCATGCAAATGCGCCAGCATGACGCTACGGATTTCAGTGACTTCTGGTGGTGGCAAATGCTCACCGGTTTTAATAAAGTGCTCAATCTCGCGGAATATCCACGGCCGACCTTGCGCCGCCCTGCCTATCATCACCGCATCAGCACCGGTATAATCTAGTACGAACTTGGCTTTCTCTGGGGTAGTAATATCGCCATTAGCTATCAGCGGTATTTTAATCGCCTGTTTTACTGTGGCAATCGTGTCGTATTCCGCATCGCCAGTGTACAAACAGGCGCGGGTACGACCATGCATCGCTAAGGCTTGTACCCCAATATCTTCAGCCATTTTGGCAATTTGTACCGCGTTGCGATTATTTTTATCCCAGCCGGTACGAATCTTTAACGTCACCGGCACATCTACTGCATTGACTACTGCCCTGAGAATCTGTGCGACTAATGGCTCGTCTTTAAGTAACGCTGAACCCGCCATCACATTGCAGATTTTCTTGGCAGGACAACCCATATTGATATCGATAATCTGTGCGCCATTATCCACATTGTGTTTAGCGGCTTCAGCCATCATTTTTGGGTCTGAACCAGCAATTTGCACTGAAATCGGATCAACTTCACCTTGGTGGTTTGCACGTCGCAACGTTTTTTCGCTACCGTAAAGTAGTGAATTAGAAGTGACCATTTCAGATACAGCTAAGCCTGCGCCCATTTTTTTGCACAATTGACGAAAAGGCCTATCCGTAACCCCCGCCATCGGGGCGACAATAAGATTATTTTTTAATATGTGATTGCCGATTTGCACTGGTTATATTCTAGTTTTGCATTATTAACGCCGAGCAGTCTATTTTATACGCAAATGAGTAGCCAGAAAACTTAAATCTCTATAAAAATAAAAGTTTGTATAATGTCCAAACCAACAAATTACGCCGGCCAATTGAACACATTGTCATGAATAAAATTTTGCCTACAACTGCGCCCTCTGTTACACACATCGCCTTTGCCAGCTTTATTGGCACAGCTATTGAGTTTTACGACTTTTACATTTACGCCATGGCCTCCGCCTTGGTGATTGGGCAAATTTTCTTCCCCACCGGCGATCCGGCCACACAAGCTTTGAACGCGTTTTTAACTTTTGGTATTGCCTTTATTGCCCGACCATTAGGCGCAATTATTTTTGGTCATTTTGGCGACCGTATTGGCCGAAAAACCACACTAGCCGCCTCGTTATTAGTGATGGGTATTTCAACTTTATTGATTGGCTGCCTACCAGGCTATGACACTCTAGGCCCATGGGCTGCAGTAATGCTATGTTTATTGCGCTTTGGGCAAGGATTAGGCTTAGGTGGTGAGTGGGGTGGCGCGGCATTATTAGCCACCGAAAGTGCGCCCGCAGGCAAGCGCGGCTGGTTTGGCATGTTTCCGCAACTGGGGCCGTCTGTAGGATTTTTACTCGCCACCTTAAGTTTTTTAGCGCTCACCCTATACTTAACTGACGCTGAATTTAAAGCGTGGGGTTGGCGCATGCCATTTTTTGCCAGTGCTTTATTGGTGATGGTTGGCTTATATGTGCGCTTTAAACTGGCAGAAACACCCGCTTTTGCAAAAGCGTTAGCACAGCACCATACCCATAGAACGCCCATCCAAGCTTTATTAAAACAGCATATTCGCCCAGTGTTGTTGGGCGCATTAGCGATGACGGTTTGCTATAACTTGTTCTATACCGCCACCGTTTTTTGTTTGAGTTATAGCACCAAAACTTTACATATTTCGCGCGCTGATTTTTTACAAATGTTATGCCTTGCCGTAGTTTTTATGGCGATTGTGACGCCGCTATCAGCTGGTTTGAGCGATAAATTTGGCCGCAAACCTGTGTTGCTGACCGCTTGCTTTTTGGCGGTATTGGCCGGCTTTAGTTTAAGCCCATTGATGGCTAGCGGATCAAGCTTACAAATCAGCTTATTTCTATCCATCGCTTTATTGTTAATGGGGGCAACGTTTGCCCCTATGGGTGCTTTTTTGCCTGAACAGTTTCCAGTCACAGTACGTTACACCGGCGCAGGACTTGCTTATAACTTAGGCGGGATTTTAGGCGCATCTAGCGCGCCTTATGTTGCGCAATTACTGGTAGAGGCTGGCGGTTTGGTTTGGGTGGGCTATTATGTTTCCACGATGGCGTTAATAAGCTTTATGGCGGTGATACTTATGCAAGAAACCAGACAAGTGGATTTTAGTCATCATTAGCCTGGTACAGTCAATCGCTCCAGCGCTGTCAGCCAAATCATCGCCTGCTCCCTTGTTGCCCCGCACATCTCCTCGCTCGGTTGCAAGCTCGCGCAAAATGCAGGCCGTTCAGGTTTAGAAAAAATCATACATTGATGGTCGTCACTCAACTGAACACAACGCACCCCCGCCGGCTTACCGTTTGGCATGCCAGGGATAGGGCTGTTAATAGACGGCGCAGTACAACACGCCCCGCAGTGCGCTCTACATTCCAATTAGAGCGCCTCCCACAAAAAGTTAAGTGTGCTTAGGCCTTGTTTAATATCCAGCATCGCGGCTTCCACTAGCTTTGCCGACCCTTTTACCCCTAACTCTGTGCTACGATGCTGATCAAGTTTAGGGAGGCTAAAAAGCTTTAAATCAGGATATTTCGCTAAGATATGGTGCATTAAATCGATGAGCCTACTTTCGCCTGCTTCCATGACCAATATTGAGGCCTCAACATAATCTTGTTGGTGAAAAAGATGGGAGTAATAAGTATCTAGCACCCACGAAATCATCGGATGTGACATTTCAGGAAAGCCAGGCACAAAATAATGCGCATGAATAGCAAAGCCCGCCACACGATTTACTGGATTAGGAATGAGCGTTGCGCCCTGCGGAAAATCTGCCATCAATACGCGCTTAGGGTAAGCGCTTTCACCATACTGCGCCTCAATCTCGGCTATCGCCGCTAAGTGTCGTTCTATCGGCACATCTGCTGCGTCCGCAGCACATTGCCGGGTGAAATCGTCAGGCGTCGCACCGATACCTCCAAAACTAAAAACAATATCACCGCGCGCCATGCTGACTTTGAGTGCACTGATAATTTGTTCTGGACTATCCCCCAAAAAATTTGCCCAGGCCAACTGCAAGCCACGTTTTTTCAAAGCCTGAATGATAAATGACAAATGCGCATCTTGCCGCTTGCCTGAGAGTATTTCATCGCCAATGATGTAGATGCCGAAGTTTTGCATGGTAGTTTAGGTGCAACGTATATTATTGATGTTAAGGACTGTATGAATGGCATTATGCCCGTAGCTTTTTAACAGCAACGCTTAATGCCTTTCCACTTACCCTCTTGCCAAAGCTTAAAAAACGCTTTACGAGAGAGTGCTGGTGGCGCATCTACCGTGGCTTGGTGAAATTCCACATGATGTTTTAAGTACACCTCATAAGCATCATCACCAGTAAGCTGACGCAAAATATGCCAAAAATGTTTTATTGTTTTAAGCATCTAAATACCTAGCCAAGCAGCTAATCTCTCACCAAATTTTCGACTAAGCGGCTCGGCTCATTCGCGACTTCCGTCAATGGCAGTCGTGATTCACCCGCTAAATATTTATAAGTCACATAGAGCATATCGATGATAACCACCCATAACACCGCCACAAAAAACATCGTCAAATAGGCATCTAGTTGCTGATTGAATATCAGTTGCGGTGCTACCGCCGCTTTGTCTGGCGATAAGACCCCAGCGGCCAATTTTGTTGATAAGTCATTCGCCGCCGCAAAAAAACCCACACGGATATCCTCACTAAATATCTTTTGCCAGGCCGCCGTTGAGGTCACAATAATTAACCAAACTAAGGGTAAACCAGTAATCCAAGCAAAGTTAAGTTTGTCAGATTTCACCAAAATGCCAGTCGCCACGCATAAAGCAATTGCCGCTAGCATTTGGTTGGCAATGCCAAATAATGGCCACAAAATATTGACCCCCCCGTTGGGGTCTATCACCCCGATATATAAGAAATAACCCCAACCCGCCACCACTAGTCCACTAGTAAATATGACTGACGGCATCCAAGAAGTTTGGCCGATTTTTGGCCAAATATTACCCAGCATATCTTGCAACATAAAGCGGCCAACACGCGTGCCGGCATCTAGTGTGGTAAGGATAAAAATGGCTTCAAACATAATGGCAAAGTGATACCAAATAGCCAACATGCCTTTACCGAAAGCATTACCAAAAATACTCGCCATTCCCACCGCCAAGCTTGGTGCGCCTCCTGTGCGGGCAAATAAGCTAGTTTCACCCATATCGTTTGCCAGTTGGTTCATCTGCTCCACCGTGACCGCAAATCCCCAACTATTGATTTTAGCAATCGCATCGACCGCCTCTTTTCCCACCACTCCGGCTGGGCTATTAATCGCAAAGAATACCCCGGGCTCTAGCACTGTGGCGGCAATCATCGCCATAATCGCCACAAAACTCTCCAGCAGCATGGCGCCATAACCGATCATGCGAATATCGCGTTCATTGGCTAAAAGTTTAGGCGTGGTCCCGGAGGCTATCAATGCATGAAAGCCTGAAATTGCACCACAGGCAATAGTAATAAATACAAATGGAAATAACTTACCGCCAAAAATGGGCCCTGTACCATCGACAAATTGCGTCAATGCCGGCATATGCACTTGCGGCTGTAAAATAATAATGGCGATTGCCAATAAAATCACCGTGCCTAATTTTACAAAAGTAGATAAATAGTCACGTGGCGCAAGCAGTAGCCACACCGGCATGACTGCGGCAGCAAAACCGTAGGCGATAATCATCCAAGCCAAACTCAAACCATCATGGTCAAACCAGCCGCGCAAAGTTGGCTGATGATCTATCCAGCCACCGCCAACCACAGCTAAAAGGAGCAACATCACGCCTAGCGTAGTAGCCTCTAACACACGGCCCGGGCGAAAATTGCGCATGTAAAACCCTACCAGCATGGCAATAGGGATCGTTGTTGCGACGGTAGAGGCTGCCCACGGGCTATGTTTCATGGCATTGACCACCACCAAACCTAGCACCGCTATCAAAATAATCATGATTAAAAACGTGCCGATGAGCGCCGCCGCACCACCGATGGGACCAATTTCATCGCGCGCCATTTGCCCCAAGCTACGGGCATTACGGCGGGTTGAAAAAAACAAGGTCACCATATCCTGCACCGCGCCCCCTAATACCGCGCCGATTAAAATCCACAGCGTGCCTGGCAAGTAACCAAACTGCGCTGCCAATGTTGGGCCAATAAGCGGGCCAGGCCCTGCGATGGCGGCAAAATGATGTCCGAATACCACCCATTTATTGGTCGGGATAAAATCTCGGCCGTCCTCTAAACGCTCAGCTGGGGTGGCACGCGTTGCATCCACCACTAACACGGACGCGGCAATCCATGCCGCATAAAACCGATAGGCGATGGCATAGACACAGGCAGCAGCAGCAATAAACCACATAGCGCTAATGCTTTCACCGCGATTAAGGGCAATAGCAGAAACTGCAGAAACCCCCAGCGCCAAAACCGCTGCCCAGATAATTATTTTGAAATTTTTATGCATGCTAATGATTTGTTAGTAAAGTGACATCAGTTTAAATTAAAACAATAACCAGCCGAGCCATGTGGCTGAAACCTGCACAATCAAACCAGGGATCACTTGGCTAGCAAATGCTTTGCCACCACTGACTACTGCTACGACTGCTTTTGATAAAGCATTGATCGAAAATGCAAGCAGAATCGGAATAACCGCATTCGCCGCACTCACTTTTCCTGAGGCCACTAGCGAGGCAACTGAGATGGTAGGCGCATGCACGTCAGCTAAGCCTGTCACGCCAGAAGAAAAAACAAGCCCAGCCTGACCAAACCAAGCGTTCAATGCCGCCGAAGTGATGAGCACAACAGCAATGACTAGCGCTAGCGTCAGTGCCGTTTTAACACTAAAAGATTGGCTAGGCTTACTTATTTCTGCACCATTTTTATGAAAAGAAATAAAGGTCACGACCAAGCCATAAACGGCTATTGAAAATCCACCAAAAATCAATGGTGCTGCCAGTACTTGCAAGGTGGGTGGGCTAATGGCCGCCAACAGTAAGGCAAGTTGCAATATAGTAGAGAGGCTAGAGAACACCGCGCCAGCTACTGCCAAGCCTATTAAAGCGGGCGTTTCTTTAGCCCGCGCACCCATGGCGCCTACCGTGGCTATGCTAGAAATAAAGCCCGAGACCAAACCCACAAACGGCAAACCAATTCGACCGCCTAGTAGGCGTAATGCGAGGTGGCCAAGCGCACCAATCAACATAACCAAAATCACTATCAACCAAAGATTATGGGGGTTAATGGCGCTAAATGGCCCGACAAACGCATTAGGCACCAATGGCAATACTATCAGTGTTGCTGCGGCCAGAATTAAAAAATCATTTAACTCATTTTTAGTCACCGTGCCCCGCACGAAACCATGTATTGGCTCTTTTGCTGCAAGCAGTATTGCCACCGTCACAGCAAGACTAGCGGCTAAAGAAGGGGTGGTTATTGCCAACCCACCCAATATAATAGTAAAGACCAGTGTCATTTCTGTCGTAAGTCCAGTGTGCTCTTTGACGCGAGCAACGTATGCCAAAGCAGCAAACACCGTGACACAAATGACCGAAACCATCAGCAACCAAAAGCTCACAACCATACTTACCGCCCCTAGCAAAGCAGCAATGGTAAAGGTGCGAATGCCAGCTAACACTCTATCGGGGTCTATGCCTTTGCTACGCTCGCGCTCAGCACCAATTAACAATCCAATGCCTAAGGCGACTGCCAAATTAAGCCAAAGCACATTACCTAAAATTACTGAGTTTTCCATAGATTTAGTTTACAACAAACCATGTTCAGCAAACGAAAAAATTGTATTGCCTGCCACAATAAAATGATCTAGCACCCGAACATCCACAAGTGCTAGCGCCTGTTTTAGCTGTTGAGTAATCAACTCATCGGCTTGGCTTTATTGTACGATACCGGAAGGGTGGTTATGTGCAAAAATGACGCTAGCGGCATTGTAATGCAAGGCCCGTTTAACCACTTCTCGCGGATAAACGCTAGTTTGTGTTAGCGTGCCGCTAAACATTTCTTCAGAATTGACGGCCCTATTTTGCTCATTTAAAATAGCACCATAAATACTTATCGTTTTAAATTACCCAATTTTAAGCAAAGGTAATCGCGCACTTGTTAAGGCGAGCTAAGGATATCCTTCGCCTGCATTTTTTCATTTAATGCGCGGCGAGTCATTTCAAAAATAGCTTGTAACTGTACGTATTTACTACTACCCATGCTATGTATTTGCGTCAACTCACTCAACTGGGCAGAAAAAATTCCGGTTAAACTCCCAAACTGCATGAGTAAATCGCGCGCTAAATTGACCACACTTTTTCCCGTCACCCAGACACATAAAAATATGGTCAATAATTCAGCATCGGATAATGCGGAAACACTAAGTTCTAGCAGTTTTTCACGTGGGCGTTCTGCGGCTGGCCAATCGGTAATCGCCATTGTTTAGTCCTTTATCAAGCTAAATCACATGGATTATTGCGCTTAAATTGTGATTTTCGTATTAGAATGAAAGCATTAGCTAGATATTAACCTTAATTTTTCATCCCTATGCAAAAAAATAACCCTGTAAAATCTAAATCCTTACTGCTTGGCATTACTGGTGGCATTGCGGCGTACAAGGCGGCCGAACTGGTACGTTTATTGGTTAAAGCAGGCATAGATGTGCAAGTGGTGATGACGTCTGCAGCTTGCCAATTTATCACCCCAGTGACTATGCAAACGCTGTCTGGTAAACCCGTGTTTATAGACATGTGGGATAGTAGCGTGGGGAATGGCATGCCGCATATTGAATTATCAAGAAATGCGGATGCTATTTTAGTTGCCCCAGCCAGTGCCGACTTTTTAGCCAAACTGGTGCAAGGCCGTGCCGACGATTTACTGTCTACCATTTGCTTAGCTAGAGATTGCCCGCTATTAGTCGCACCCGCCATGAATAAGCAAATGTGGGAAAACCCAGCCACTCAGCGCAATATTGCACAACTTAAAGCCGATGGCATTAGCCTGCTAGGCCCTGATAGTGGCGAACAAGCGTGTGGTGAAGTGGGCCTAGGTAGAATGCTAGAAGCTGAAGCCTTATTCGCCTTAGTCAACGCACAGTTTACCCCCAAATTATTAGCCGGCAAGCGCGTGCTCATAACTGCGGGTGCCACGCTAGAGATGATAGACCCAGTGCGCGCGATTACTAATTTAAGTAGTGGAAAAATGGGCTATGCCATTGCCCAAGTGGCCGCCGACATGGGCGCAGAAGTGACTTTAGTGAGTGGTATTACTGCACTGAATGCACCAAGCAACGTTACTACCATCAAGGCCGAAAGTGCCGATGCGATGTATAACGCGGTGATGAGCAATGTGATTAAACAAGATATTTTTATCAGTGTTGCCGCTGTGGCTGATTACCGACCAGTGACGCAGCATCAAGACAAAATTAAGAAAAGTGCAGCATCACTCACCCTAGAATTAACACCTAACAAAGATATTTTGGCTGAAGTGGCCAGCCTACCCAACGCGCCTTACTGCGTAGGTTTCGCCGCGGAAACTGAAAATTTATTGGCCTATGCTGAAGCCAAGCGACAAGCTAAAAAGTTACCCCTAATCGTGGCTAATTTAGTGAGTGATGCCATGGGTAGTGATGAAAACAGTGTCACACTACTAGATAAAAATGGCGAGCATCCGTTAGAACGCGCGCCAAAAAATATCGTTGCCAGATTGCTGTTAACACATGTGGCAAGCATGCTTTAAAGAAACTTTAATCATAGTGATTTTCATAAAAATTTAGTGTTTAATGCTAACGTTAAGAAATATCCCAACTAACTCGCCACAATGATTGAGAATTGCATGAAAATTATCGTCGACTTAAAAATTCTAGATGATCGCCTACACCAACAAATGCCTACTTATGCCACTACTGGCTCAGCTGGGCTAGATTTACGTGCGTGCATTGATGCACCTATCACCTTGCAACCTGGTGAGACCACGCTAATTCCTACCGGCATGGCAATACACTTAGATAACATCTATTACGCAGCAATTATTCTGCCTCGCTCAGGGCTAGGCCATAAGCATGGCATTGTGTTGGGTAATTTGGTCGGCTTGATTGATTCTGATTACCAAGGTCAGCTTATGGTATCTTGCTGGAATCGCGGTAACACCGCGTTTGAACTTAACCCGATGGAGCGTATTGCCCAACTGGTGATTGTGCCTGTGGTGCAAGCGGAGTTTCATTTAGTGGATGATTTTGATAGTAGTGAACGCGGTAAAGGTGGCTTTGGCAGTACGGGAAAACACTAATTAGCAACACTTGCTAGCAAAGCTAGCTTTAGTGGCGCTTATCAGTTTGCTCTGATGAGCCCTAGATAAAACTTTGTGGTGAGTAGGGGCGCAATTTATTGTGCTCCTACAAAAAACTCAATGGATCCCCGCCAATACGCGGATGACGGGAATGCTTATAGAATGACAATAGGATGGGTTTTTAATGAGAAAGCCCTAATCGTACAAAACAGTCTAAAGATTATTGATAATTACCTTGAGCTAATCTTAGTTTTCGTACTATAATTGCGGTCTTTCTAAAAAAGCAACGTATTTAAGGATTTAACCATGGCACGTGTATGTATGGTAACTGGCAAAAAGCCAATGGTGGGTAACAATGTTTCTCACGCTAACAACAGAACGAAACGCCGTTTTTTACCTAATTTGCAAAACCGCAAATTTTGGGTTGAAAGCGAAAACCGCTGGGTAAGTATGCGCATTACTAATGCTGCTTTACGTACAATCGACAAAAATGGTATTGATGCCGTTCTTGCTGGTATGCGTGCTGACGGCCAAAAAATCTAAGGTAGAATATTATGCGCGAAAAAATCAAATTAGAGTCAAGTGCTGGTACAGGCCATTTTTATACCACAACTAAAAACAAACGTACTATGCCAGGCAAAATGGAAATCAAGAAATTTGATCCAGTCGTTCGCCAACACGTATTGTACAAAGAAACAAAACTTAAATAGATTGTAATCAGTCTTGTTTAGGCAATAAAAAAGCTCGCAATGTGCGAGCTTTTTTATTGCCTAAAATTTATTCCTTACGCTACAGGTAGGTTGCCTATAACGCGTACTTCGCGGTGCGGATAAGGAATAACAATATTATTTTGTTTAAATGCACGCCATATTGCTAAAAATACTTCTGACTGCGTGGCCGCCGAGCCCTCTTCAGGGTCAGGTATCCAAATTGACAAAGTTAAGTCTATACCATTATCACCAAAGCCTTTCACATGCACTGTGGGTGCCGGCGTTGATAATATACGAGGATGACTAGTTGCCGCATCGGCAATTAACTGCATTGCTAATTCTAACGGGCTATCGTAGCTGACTAATATTGGCAATTGCACTCTTGCTTTATGGTCCGTGAAGGAATGATTAATCACGGTATTAATGATTAACATTTCATTTGGAATAATCACCTCGGTGCCGTCTAACTTACGCAACACCAAGTAACGGGTACGTAAATCACTCACCACCCCGTAATGCGTTTCAACCGTAATCACATCGCCTATCTGCATCGATCTATCCAGCAGAATAATAAAGCCGCTCACATAGTTACTTGCAATACGCTGCAAACCAAAACCTAAACCTACACCAAGCGCACCACCAAATATTGATAACAGGGTTATATCTAAGCCAACGGCAGATAACGCAACCAGTACCGCAATCACCAATAAAAAGCCGCGTAACAATTTACTTATGACCACACGCATGTTCATATTGATATGCTCATTACGCATTAATTTATTTTCCAGCAGGCGACTCAGCCAAAGTGCGATAAAAATAGTGCTAATGATGGTGAGTAGCGCTTGCGATACCAGCAATAGATTAAGCTGATTTTTACCGATGTTAAATTGCACATCCTCCAGCACTTGCCATAACTGTGGCAACAAGCCACTCAAATGCAAAGCAAGCACCATCCAAATTAAACCGGACAAGCTATTTTCTAGCGTTTTGAGTAATCCGCCTGGTGCTAAGATATAGCGCACTGCATACACCGCTAAGCGTATAACAGCCATGGCTAATAACAAGGTACTTGCTAGTTGCAATAAGCTGGTGTGCTGCCAGTGCGCCAGTGCAGTTTTGCCAAGATAAACAAAAATGAGGGTGGATAGTGGAAATAAAACGCGGTTAATGCCCCCTATGCCCAACTTCCAGCTTTCTGGGGCACTGCGCATCATTCTAGCCCGCACAGCGCCGTTAATAATCCAAGCCACCCCACAGGCCATGGCAATGACCGCAAGCTGCCACAAGGCGACTGGCGTGGATAAGTCTAAAAATAACTCATGCCAAATTAAGGGTATATCTTGATTCATTTTAGTAATAGCTGACCATACATACATTGATAATTGAACTTTAATGAAGGAAATTAACTCATGTCATTAGTGGATTAAGCAGGCGCGCCTCCAAGCAAATAAAGCATTCACTATTGTTTAAGCCTTATTTAAGCTGCAGATTGTTCTTACGGTGGTTTTTTATCCTGCGACTTTCCATGTTGTGTAAACTCACATAGGTCAATATGCCAATAGCGATCATGCCAGCAATAAAGATACTATAGGCAATCTGCCATGAGACCCCATGAGTCATCATTGAAAATTCTGACATACCGCCAATACCGGCTAACACATTAATCGGCATGAAAACAACACTGATCACCGTCAAGCGCTTTAGGTCCTTGTTTTGATTAACGTTCAAGAAACCAACGGTGGCGTCCATTTGGAAGTTAATCTTATTAAATAAGAACGTGGTGTGCCCATCTAATGATTCAATGTCACGCAGAATTTCACGCACCTCTTCATGTTGCGCTATGGATAGAAATTTTCGACGCATCAAAAAAGATAAGGCGTTTCTAGTATCTAACACATTGCGGCGGATACGACCGTTCAGATCCTCTTCGACAGAGATCGAGGTAAGAATCTTGGCGGCCTGCTCATTGGTCATGTGTGACTTAAATACTTGTCTACCCACATCCTCCAGCCTGGCGTACTCATCCTCTAAAGCGTTGGCTGAGTACTCTATATCGGCAGCATAAAGATCTAGCAACACATCCTTAGCTTCTGATACATATCCAGCCTGTGCTCTTGCACGTAATCGCTGTAAGCGGAATACTGGCAGTTCTTCACTTCTGACTGAGAATAAGGTATCTTTATTTAAGATGAATGCTACTGCGACGTTTCTAGACTCATCTTCACGCTCTAGCAAGAAAGCTGAATGTAAATGTACCTCGCCATTTTCTTCTTCATAAAAACGTGCGCTGGTCTCTAGGTCCGTCAACTCATTCGGGTTAGGTAAATTCACGCCAAATATTTCTCTTGCCCAAGCCAGTTGCTCGTCTTCTGGGGTGACTAAATCCACCCATATAGGTTTGGCTTGTGCAAGATCTTCACGGTTATAAATAGGAATCTGCCGCAATCGCCCTTCATGCAGGTCAAATACACGAATCATCATGCTTTGGCTAACTGGCTTAGGCTCGGAAACAAGTTCTACTCTAACGGAATCAGACACTACCAATAGAATTTCCTCTTTACGCTCTTCGTTGACAAGTGGCCATATCAACAAGCAATCTTCATCAGATAAAGACTCAAGTATGCTGGCGATGGATTTAGGTTCGAGCCTATCGAGTAAGCGGCGCAACTCAGAAAGATTATTCTGATGCACCATACCCTCAACCAAGTCATGACGCTGCATACCTTGACGGTGAACTAAATCTTTCACCAGCTTATGCCGCTCTATCATGTCTTTAACTTTGGTACGATAGTCTTGAATGCTTTCGAGGTCGCTCATCTATGTTGCCTTTATTCTATAAAACACTGTCAAAATATTTTTTATATTAACACGCGATTAAATAATTAACTGTATTAGTATATTAACAAATCTGAGCCCACAAACAACATTAAACTCATCATGCAGGCTGCTCTGTGGCAACTCAAGCTGCGCTCAAATTTAGTACGGCCTATCACTTGCAAGCGCTATAATTTTCAGCATTAAGTAATTTTTAAATTAGACCTAAGGATTTTCATCAGTGGCCGTGCACCTCTACCTTTATGCGACTTCACATTGCCATCTATGTGAGCAGGCCGAATCCTTACTCTCCGCACTCGCTACTGATTTTGATATACACTGGACTAGTATAGAAATTGCGGATGACTCTACATTGCTGGCACTTTATGAAGTCAAAATACCGGTACTTAGGCGTCTAGACAATAATCATGAAATTTTATGGCCTTTTACATTAAGCGACATTGTACACTTCATCAACTAGATTAGTTTCTGACAATAAAAAAGCCAGCTGATAGCTGGCTTTTTTATTAAATGATTAATTTAATCAGTTAGTCTGCAACAAGCACGTCAGCGCTTGTATCGGGACGATCCACTAACTCAACTAAAGCCATAGGGGCATTATCACCATTACGGAAACCACATTTCAATACGCGTAAGTAACCGCCATTACGTGTAAGGTAACGCGGGCCAAGTTCGGCAAATAGTTTGCCAACAATGTCACGGTCACGTAAACGACTGAACGCTAAGCGACGATTTGCCAAAGTTGGAGTTTTACCTAATGTAATTAAAGGCTCTGCAAACTTGCGCAACTCTTTTGCTTTAGGCAAAGTAGTTTTAATGACTTCGTGACGTAACAATGAAGCTGTCATGTTACGGAACATCGCTGCACGATGGCTGCTGGTACGATTTAATTTACGATTGCTATTACCGTGACGCATAGTAATTCCTTAAAGTTTCTATTTTAAGCTTAATGAATTAAGCTTTTTCAAGGCCAACAGGTGGCCAGTTTTCTAATTTCATGCCCAAAGTTAGGCCACGAGTAGCGAGTACATCTTTAATTTCATTCAGTGATTTACGACCAAGATTAGGCGCTTTTAATAGCTCATTCTCAGTACGTTGGATCAAATCACCAATGTAAAATATATTTTCGGCTTTCAAGCAATTTGCTGAACGCACAGTTAACTCTAAATCATCCACTGGACGCAGTAACACTGGATCCACTTGTGGGGCTGATTTAACTTCAACTTCGCTTGGTGCACCTTCAAGGTCAGCAAATACTGATAACTGACCCATTAAAATACGTGCAGCGTCACGGATGGCTTGTTCTGGCTCAATAACACCATTTGTTTCTACATCCATGACTAATTTATCTAAGTCAGTACGTTGCTCAACACGAGCACTTTCAACTTGATAACTTACTTTATTGATAGGACTAAATGAAGCATCCACCATAATGAAACCAAGTACACGATCTTCTTCATTGGCTTTTTGACGTGCTGGAACTGGTTGATAACCACGACCCATCGCCACTTTAACTTCTAGGTTGAGCTTTCCACCTTTAGTTAGATGGGCAATCACATGATTAGGATTAACAATTTCAGCATCATGACCTGTTTCAAAATCACCGGCAGTAACAACACCTTCAGTAGATTTATTCAGAACCAAAATAGTTTCTGATTTTGTATTTAACTTAAGCGCTACACCCTTAAGATTAAGTAAAATATCCACTACATCTTCTTGAACGCCATCAATCGTAGAATATTCATGTACTACACCATCAATTTTAACTTCAGTGATAGCAAAGCCTGGAATTGAAGATAATAAAACACGACGTAATGCATTACCAAGTGTGTAGCCAAAGCCACGTTCCATTGGCTCTAAAGTTACACGAGCGCGCAATGGCGATAAAACTTCAACGTCTACAACACGCGGTTTTAAGTATTCGGTAGGACTGTTTTGCATAGTTATACCTTTTAATTTTAAGAATTAAACTCTACTAGCTATTTATAACTAGTAGAGTGATTATTCTGGTGAGCAATATTGACTGCTCACTTATTTAAATATTTTTAAAGCTTAATTATTTTGAGTAAAGCTCAACTACCAATGATTCATTGATGGTTGCTGGCAATTCATCACGCTGTGGTTTAGCTTTGAATGTACCTGTTAATGCTTTTACATCAACTTCAATCCATGCCGGGAAACCACGTTGTTCAGCAGCTGCAAGTGCACCTTTGATACGCAATTGTGTTTTAGACGCTTCTGCAACACTCACGACATCACCCGCTTTAACTTGGTATGAAGGAATATTGACACGTCTGCCGTTGACTAAAATACTGTTGTGACGAACAATTTGGCGTGCTTCAGTACGTGAACCGCCAAGGCCCATTCTATAAGTAACGTTGTCTAAACGACACTCTAAAAGTTGCAACAAGTTCTCACCTGTAATGCCTTTTCTACGATCAGCTTCAGCGTAGTAGCTACGGAATTGAGCTTCAAGTACGCCGTAAATACGACGTACTTTTTGCTTTTCACGTAATTGCACACCATAGTCTGAAAGACGTTGGTTGCGACGTTGACCGTGCTGACCAGGTGGAAAGTTACGTTTTTCAATTGCACATTTGTCTGTAAAGCACTTTTCAGCTTTCAAAAAAAGCTTTTCGCCTTCACGACGACACTGACGACATTTAGGGTCTAAATTTCTAGCCAAGGGATTCTCCTGTTATTTCTACTAAAGTGAGCGATTAGCTCAGCTTAAATGCGGCGTTTTTTAGGTGGACGGCAGCCATTATGCGGAACTGGCGTCACATCGGTAATGCTGGTGATTTTAAAACCAGCCGCATTAAGCGCGCGCACCGCAGATTCACGACCTGGGCCTGGGCCTTTAATACGCACTTCTAAATTCTTAACACCGTTTTCTTGCGCTGATTTACCTGCTACTTCAGCTGCTACCTGCGCTGCAAATGGCGTACTCTTACGTGAACCTTTAAAACCTTGGCCACCAGAAGTTGCCCATGACAACGCATTACCTTGACGGTCAGTAATGGTGATGATGGTATTGTTAAAAGATGCATGCACGTGAGCAATGCCCTCTGCAATATTCTTTTTAACTTTTTTTCTTACGCGTACATTAGCTTTTGCCATGTTGCACTTTCCTTACCAATAAATCGTACTAGAATTTGTAAAACTAAATACCTTAAGTCTTTAGTTTAGGTTACTTAGATTGCTTAATTGCCTTAACCGGACCCTTGCGAGTACGCGCGTTTGTTTTAGTACGCTGTCCGCGCACTGGCAAACCACGACGGTGACGAACACCGCGATAACAATTTAAATCCATTAAGCGCTTGATATTCATTGAAACTTCACGGCGTAAATCACCTTCAACTTTTTCTTTAGCCACTTCTTCACGCAGCTTATCTACGTCTGCGTCATTTAAATCTTTCATTTTTGCAGAAGGTAAAACACCTGCTGCGGCACATATTTTTTGTGCGGTGTTACGTCCAATACCAAAAATTGCAGTTAATGCAATTTCAGCATGCTTATTATTTGGGATGTTAACCCCTGCTATACGTGCCATACCTACTCCAAATTTAGGTTTACCTAAAAATATGTCAGCTTTAAAAAGCCGAGGATTTTAACAGTAAAACCAATTTTTATCAATTAGCTTATCTTCTGATCACCTTAATCTGTGACCATCTTAATTAGAGTTACCTAAAACACCTCTAATTTGGTTAATTTAAAATCAATTAACCTTGGCGTTGCTTGTGACGTGGATCTGTACAAATAATACGTACAACGCCACGACGACGGACAACTTTACAATTACGGCATAATGCTTTTACTGATGCACGAACTCTCATTTATAACTCCATCACTTCTTAAACTACAGATTCTTAAATAAACCTTCTTATAACGCTATCTTGCGGTTTGTGTATTACCTTTAAAGTTAGCCTTCTTCAGTAAACCTTCGTATTGGTTCGACATCAAATGTGACTGCACTTGCGTCATAAAATCCATCGTTACAACAACGATAATTAGCAACGATGTACCACCAAAGTAAAACGGTGTATTAAATTTCAAAATCAAAAACTCTGGCAGCAAACACACCAAGGTAATGTAAGCAGCACCAACCAATGTCAAACGACCCATAATACGATCAATATACTTTGCAGTTTGCTCACCAGGACGAATACCTGGAACAAACGCACCACTTTTCTTTAAATTATCAGCTGTATCTTTTGGATTGAACTGTAAAGCTGTATAAAAAAAGCAAAAGAAAACAATTGCAGATGCAAAGAACAAAATATAAATTGGCTGACCAGGCGACAATGCGGCTGCAACATCTTTTAGCCAGTACATACTTTCCTTGCTCCCAAACCATCCAGCCATGGTTGATGGAAACAAAATAATACTTGAGGCAAATATAGGAGGAATTACACCGGCCATATTTAACTTCAATGGTAAATGCGTAGTTTGACCGCCATATACCTTATTACCTACTTGGCGCTTAGCGTAATTAACCGTAATCTTACGTTGCCCGCGCTCAACAAAAACTACCAATGCCGTCACCAACACAGTGGCAAACAACAAGAAAAATGCAAGCGGCACACTAAACGCACCGGTATTCACCATTTCAGCAGTTGAGCCTAAAGCTTGGGGTAAACCAGCAACAATACCCGCAAAAATGATAATTGAAATCCCATTTCCAATACCGCGCTCTGTAATTTGTTCGCCTAGCCACATTAAGAACATCGTGCCACTAACCAGAGTAATGACGGCCGTCAATCTAAACGCCATACCCGGATCTAAAACAAGACCTGACTGGGATTCAAGTGCAATCGCTATCCCTAATGCTTGGAATGTTGCCAAAACAACCGTTCCATAACGCGTATATTTTGTGATCGTCCTTCTGCCAGCTTCACCCTCTTTTTTTAATTGCTCCATCTTTGGCGATACAGTTGCCATCAACTGCATAATAATAGATGAAGAAATATAGGGCATGATTCCTAAAGCAAATACTGTAAACCTACTAAGTGCGCCACCTGAGAACATGTTAAACATGCCAAGAATGCCGCCGCTTTGAGATTCAAATAATGTTGCCAATACATCTGGATCAATACCAGGCACCGGTATATGTGCCCCCAAACGATAAACAACCAGCGCACCTAAAACAAAAAATAGACGGCTTTTAAGTTCGCCCATTTTTGATGCTGTTTTTAATAAACCGTCTTGTGCCAAAATAGTCTCTTAAGCAGCTTCTAAAATCTTACCGCCAGCCGCTTCAACTGCGGCACGTGCGCCTTTAGTTAAAAGAAGGCCTTGAATATTAAATTTAGCCGTCACATCGCCTGACAAGAAAATCTTAGCATTTCTTACTGTACCAGATACGATATTTGCTGCTTTCAACGCCAACAAGTCGATGACTTCGTTAGGAATTAAAGACAACTCGCTTGTACGCACATGTGCGGTTTTTGCTTTTGTCATTGATTTAAAGCCACGTTTTGGTAAGCGACGTTGAATTGGCATTTGACCGCCTTCAAAACCCACTTTATGGAAACCACCAGTACGTGATTTTTGACCTTTATGGCCGCGACCTGCGGTTTTACCAAAACCAGAACCAATACCACGACCAACGCGGCGGCGTTCTTTTTTTGCGCCTTCTGCAGGCTTAATTGTATTTAATTGCATTATCCCTCTACCTTTAATAGATAGCCTACCGTATTAATCATACCGCGAATTGCCGGTGTATCTTGCAACTCAACTGTATGGTGCATGCGACGTAAACCTAAACCTTTAACGGTAGCTTTATGCGCTTCAATACGACCAATAACACTTTTAACCAGCGTTACTTTGATTGGTGTTGCTACTTTTTTTGCATTAGCCATAATTCTAGCCTCTAATTTCTTCAACTGATTTACCGCGTTTAGCTGCGATTTCTGCTGGTGTATTCATTGATTCTAAGCCGTTTAATGTTGCACGAACTAAGTTGTATGGGTTAGTAGAGCCAATACATTTTGCAACTACGTTTGTCACACCCATCACTTCAAAAATTGCGCGCATTGCGCCACCAGCAATAATGCCGGTGCCTTCTGAAGCTGGCTGAATAAACACTTTAGCTGCGCCATGTACACCGGTTACCGCGTGATGCAAGGTACCGTTTGTTAAATTAATTTTTAACATACCGCGACGCGCTTCATCCATTGCTTTTTGTACGGCAACTGGCACTTCACGTGCTTTACCTTTACCCATGCCAACAGCGCCGTCGCCATCGCCAACTACTGTCAGAGCTGCAAAACTCATAATACGACCACCTTTAACCGTTTTACTCACACGATTAACTGCAATCATCTTTTCGCGCAAACCATCAGTCTGCTGCTGTTGCTGTTCCATTTCTCTCGCCATCATTAACCTCTTTAGCAATCAGACCAATTAGAAGGATAAGCCGTTTTCGCGAGCGGCATCAGCCAACGCTTTAATACGACCGTGATATTTGTAACCTGAGCGATCAAAAGCTACGGTAGTAATACCCGCTTTAACCGCTTTCTGTGCAATGAGTTGCCCAATAACAGTAGCAGCTTCTATATTTCCACCATTTTTCAGGTTCTTACGAACGTCGGCTTCTACCGTTGAAGCACTAACTATTACCTTGCCGCCAGTTGCATCAATAATTTGAGCATAGATGTGCGTATTAGTACGATGCACACTTAGACGAGTAACTTTTAGCTCTGCAATTTTGGCACGAGTTTTACGTGCACGACGCAAGCGATTATTTACGTTGTTCATTTTTTAAGCCTTATTTCTTTTTGGTTTCTTTAATTACAACTACTTCATCTGCATAACGTACGCCTTTGCCTTTATATGGCTCTGGTGAACGGTAAGAACGAATCTGTGCAGCAACTTGACCAATCACCTGCTTATCAACACCAGTCAGTAAAATTTCTGTTGGTGTTGCAGTAGTCACCGTCACGCCTGAAGGCATCTTGTGATTGATTGGATGTGAATAACCTAACTCTAAGTTTAATACTGCACCTTGTGCAGCCGCTTTATAACCAACGCCAACTAGCGTTAATTTACGCGTAAAACCTTGAGATACGCCTTGTACCATATTAGCAACTAAAGCACGTAAAGTGCCTGACATTGCGCGCGAATGACGCGCATCGCTAGATGCCTCAAACGTAATGGTTTCGCCTTCGCGCTTAAGTACCACCGCACCTGTTAATGGGTGAGATAACTTACCTAGTGGACCGCTGACATCAATTGAATTAGCACTTAATACCACTTCAACTTTAGCTGGAATAGCTACTGGATTTTTAGCAACACGTGACATTTGCTTCTCCTTAAGCCACTACGCAGAGCACTTCACCACCGATACCGGCAGCCTGCGCTTTACGATCTGTCATTACACCCTTAGATGTAGACATAATCGTCACACCAAGGCCATTCATTACTTTAGGAATCTCTTGAGACCCTTTGTACACACGCAAACCAGGTTTACTCACTCGCTGTATACGCTCAATAACAGGGCGGCCAGCATAGTATTTCAAACTAATCGTTAAAGTAGCTTTACTACCTTCAGTTTGCACTGCAAAGTCTTCTACATAACCCTCTTCTTTAAGCACGCTAGCAATAGCAGTCTTAACATTAGAAGATGGCATAGTAACAACCAACTTATTGACCATTTGCGCATTACGAATGCGGGTCAACATATCAGCAATTGGATCACTCATACTCATAGCTATTTTACCCCTATTACCAGCTGGCTTTGGTGACGCCTGGTACGAAGCCAGCCATCATCAAATCGCGCAATTTACTACGCCCAATACCGAATTTACTAAACACACCACGTGGGCGACCAGTTAAAGCACAACGATTACGAAGACGAACTGGGCTTGAGTTGCGTGGCAGCGCCTGGAATTTCATGCGCGCTTCAAAGCGACTTTCAGCCGTAGCATTAACATCATTCATTGCCGCTTCTAATGCAGCACGTTTTACAGCGAATTTACTTACAGTTGCGCGACGTTTTATTTCGCGTTCTGTCATACAGGTTTTGGCCATGACTTAACCTCTGAACGGAAAACTAAATGCAGCAAGCAAAGCTTTTGCTTCTTCATCCGTTTTCGCAGTAGTTGTAATTGTGATATTCATTCCGCGAATTGCATCAATCTTGTCGTACTCAATTTCGGGAAAAATGATTTGTTCTTTAACGCCCATGTTGTAGTTACCACGACCATCAAATGATTTCGCAGAGATCCCGCGGAAGTCACGAATACGTGGTATTGCAACAGTAACTAAGCGATCTAGGAATTCGTACATACGCTCACGACGCAAAGTAACTTTGCAACCGACCGGATAGTCATCACGAATTTTAAATGCAGCCACTGATTTTTTAGCTTTAGTAACAATTGCTTTTTGACCAGCAATTTTTTCCATATCGCCAACAGCATGTTCCATTACTTTTTTATCTGCAACCGCCTCGCCAACACCCATATTAAGTGTAATTTTATCGATGCGTGGTACTTGCATTACTGAAGTGTAACCAAATTGCTCAGTCATAGCCTTAACAACTGAGTCTTTATAAAAATCTTTTAAACGCGCCATAATTCTTCCTATGCGTCCACTGCTTCGCCATTAGATTTGAACACGCGAATTTTGCGACCGTCATCTAATGTTTTGAAGCCTACGCGATCACCTTTTTGGGTCGCGCTGTTAAATAAAGCAACATTTGAAATGTCTAATGGCATTTCTTTAGCAATGATGCCGCCAGCAATACCCTTCATCGGGTTAGCTTTTGCATGTTTCTTAACCAAGTTAAGGCCCTCTACAACAACATGGCCTGAATCAAGAATGCTAACTACCGCACCTTGCTTACCTTTGTCTTTACCGGTATTTAGGATGACCAAATCACCCTTGCGAATTTTGTTCATGTGAGCTCCTACAACACTTCTGGTGCTAATGAAACGATTTTCATGAATTTTTCAGTACGTAATTCACGTGTTACTGGCCCAAATATACGGGTACCAATCGGTTCAAGTTTATTATTTAACAGAACGGCAGCGTTGCTATCGAACTTAACTAATGAGCCGTCTGGACGACGAACACCCTTAGCAGTACGCACAACAACAGCACTATAGACTTCGCCTTTTTTTACGCGACCACGTGGGGCAGCATCTTTGATGCTCACCTTAATGATGTCGCCTATACCGGCGTAACGACGCTTAGAACCACCTAACACTTTGATGCATTGCACAGAGCGCGCACCAGTGTTGTCGGCAACTTCTAGCCGAGATTGCATTTGAATCATGAGATAAACTCCAACTTAATCCGTTAAAACCAACACCAGCCATTTTTAACTATAAATATAAACTTACAGTTAACACGGCCGATAGACCCGGTCAGTATTGGGGTGAGAGCTTAAGACTTAATTAACGCCTAAACATTAAAAATAAGTCGCTCACCTGAATAGCCAAACATTATAACTTGCTAAACCTTATTGCGCAATTATTATTGCTAACAATTGCGCAATATTGAATACTTAGGCTGCTTTTACAACCCAAGATTTAGTTTTAGAAAGTGGGCGACTTTCAACAATAGTCACCAAATCGCCTTCTTTACAACTATTAGTTTCATCATGTGCATGAAACTTTTTAGATTGACGAATTACTTTGCCAATCAGAGGATGTTTAACTTTACGTTCAACTAACACCGTAACAGTCTTATCCATTTTATCACTCGTTACGCGGCCAGTTAAGCTACGTACTACTTTTGTAGTTTCAGTCATCATTATGCCTGTTTCGCTTTCTCAGCTAATACAAGCTTCACACGCGCTACATCTTTGCGTACTTTACCTAGCTGATCTACTTTAGATAATTGTTGAGTAGCCACTTGCATGCGAAGTGAAAATTGCGCACGGCGCAATTCAATCAACTCTGCATTTAGCTCTTCAACGCTTTTTGCTCTTAAATCGGTTGCTTTCATATTTAGCGTACCTTTCCTTAACTACCGATTTGGCGAGTCATGAATGTCGTTTCAATTGGCAACTTCGCAGCAGCCAAACGGAACGCTTCACGTGCAAGCTCTTCGCTCACGCCGTCCATCTCGTATAACATTTTACCTGGTTGAATTTGCGCTACGTAAAACTCGGTACTACCTTTACCGTTACCCATACGCACTTCAGCTGGTTTTTTAGAAATTGGTTGATCTGGGAATATACGGATCCATACACGACCACCACGTTTAATGTGGCGAGTCATTACGCGACGCGCAGCTTCAATTTGACGAGCCGTTAAACGGCCGCGTCCAATTGCTTTAAGTCCAAAATCACCAAAACTTACTTTATTACCCGTAGTTGCAATGCCTTTATTACGGCCTTTTTGCATCTTACGATATTTTTGTCTAGACGGTTGTAGCATCTTTAGCCCTCGGCTTTCTTACTTTTTTCTCTGGCTCAGCTACTGTAGCAGTAGTAGCACCAATTGGCGCCTGAACGTTAGCAGGGAATATTTCACCTTTGAAAACCCAAACTTTGATGCCGATAATACCGTAGGTTGTTAAAGCCTCAGCAACACCGTAATCAATGTCTGCACGCAATGTATGTAATGGCACCCGGCCTTCACGGTACCATTCAGTACGCGCAATTTCGATACCATTTAAACGACCTGAACTCATGATTTTGATACCCTGAGCACCTAAGCGCATTGCATTTTGCATAGCACGCTTCATGGCACGACGGAACATCACACGCTTTTCAAGTTGCTGTGCAATCGATTGTGCAATCAAAGTTGCATCAACTTCAGGCTTACGCACTTCTTCAATATTAAGGTGAACAGGCACGCCCATTAAACCTTGTAAAGTAGCGCGCAATGACTCAATGTCTTCGCCTTTTTTACCGATTACCACACCAGGACGCGCACTGTAGATTGTGATTTTTGCGTTCTTTGCAGGACGCTCAATCAGAATACGGCTAACCGCTGCACTGGCTAATTTTTTATTAAGAAACTCACGCACTTTAATGTCGCCTTGCAACATTGCAGGGAAGTTTTTGCTATTGGCATACCAACGTGAGGACCAGTTTTTTTGGACACTCAGACGGAAACCAATTGGATGAATTTTCTGACCCATGATTATCCCTTAGTTACCGACTGTCACATGAATGTGACAGGTTGGTTTAGTGATACGACCAGCACGGCCTTTTGCGCGTGGACGGATACGTTTAAGCACAATACCTTTATCAACGTAAATTGAAGTGACCTTCAACTCGTCAATATCAGCGCCATTGTTATGTTCAGCGTTAGCAATTGCAGATTCCACTACTTTCTTAATAATCTCAGCACCTTTTTTAGGCGTGAAGTTTAAGATGTTAAGTGCGTGATCTACTTTCTTGCCACGAACAAGGTCTGCCACCAATCTAGCTTTTTGCGGAGAGAGATGAACGCCTTTTAATATTGCAGATACTTGCATCATCAGCTCCTATTTCTTAGCTTTTTTGTCAGCCGCATGACCCTTGAATGTACGTGTTAACGCAAATTCACCGAGCTTGTGACCTACCATGTTTTCAGAAATCAACACAGGAATGTGTTGCTTACCATTATGAATTGCAATAGTAAGACCAATAAAATCTGGGAAAATTGTAGAGCGGCGTGACCAAGTCTTAATTGGTTTACGATCGCGCGTTGCAGCTGCAACTTCTACTTTTTTTGCCAAATGACCATCAATAAATGGACCTTTTTTAAGTGAACGTGCCATATGATTACCTTACGCCTCTCGGACGACGACTAATACGCATATTATCTGTACGCTTACTACTACGCGTACGATAACCTTTAGTTTTAACACCCCATGGGCTAACTGGATTCATACCAGCAGCTGTTTTACCTTCACCACCGCCGTGCGGGTGATCAACTGGGTTCATCACCACACCGCGAACGGTTGGGCGAACACCACGCCAGCGCATCGCACCAGCTTTACCAATTGAACGTAGTGAATGCTCTTCATTACCCACTTCACCTAAAGTTGCCATGCAATCCACATGTACGCGGCGAACTTCACCTGAACGTAAACGTAACTGCGCATAAGCACCTTCACGCGCTAGCAACTGCACAGATGTGCCTGCTGAACGAGCAACTTGAGCACCCTTACCAGGCTGCAACTCGATACAATGAATTGTGCTACCCACCGGGATATTACGTAGCGGCATTGCATTACCTACTTTAATAGGCGCCTCTGAGCCACTAATTAACTGCATACCAGCAGTTACGCCGCGCGGAGCAATAATGTAACGACGCTCTCCATCTGCATAACAAAGCAAAGCAATGTGCGCAGTGCGGTTTGGATCATACTCAATATGCTCCACTTTCGCTGGAATGCCATCCTTATTGCGACGGAAGTCAATTAAACGATAATGCTGTTTATGACCACCACCTTGGTGACGGGTTGTAATATGACCGTTATTATTACGGCCTGCATGTTTACTTTGACTTTCCAACAGCGGTGCGTGCGGTTTACCTTTGTAAAGGTCAGGTGTTACCACCTTAACTACACCACGACGACCCGGGGACGTTGGCTTGACTTTAACTAATGCCATCTCATCTCTCCTTATTCGGCCGCTGCGAAGTTAATTTCTTGACCTGGTTTCAAGCTTACATAAGCTTTTTTCCAGTCTTTACGCTTGCCCATACTTTTGCCAGCGCGCTTAGTTTTGCCTTCTACATTAATCGTAGCAACTTTTTCAACTTCAACCTTGAAAACAAGCTCAACTGCCGCCTTAATTTCTAGTTTAGTTGCATCAGTACGTACTTTAAAGGCAATTTGTTGATGTTTATCAGCAATGTAAGTCGCTTTCTCAGTAATCTGTGGCGCTAAAATTACTTGCAATAAACGATCTTGAGTTTTAGTAATAGCGCTCATCATGCTAGCATCTCCTCAAGTTTCTTCACGGCAGCAACAGTTGCCACTACATTCGGGAAACGCACCAAACTGACCGGGTCAGCAAATTGCGCTTCAACCACCATCACGTTAATGAGGTTGCGTGAAGATAAATATAAATTCTCATCAAAGCCATCAGTCAGCACTAATACGCCACCCTCATAACCTAGATTTTTAATTTTTTCGGCGAAAGCTTTAGTTTTAGGTGTGGCTACAACAAACTCTTCAACCACATTCAAACGCTCTTGACGGACTAATTCAGATAAAATCGTTTGCATACCAGCACGGTAAGCCTTACGGTTAATTTTATGGCTGAAATTCTCAAGTGGTGAGCTAGGGAATGCGCGACCGCCTCCACGCCAGATTGGGCTAGACGTCATACCGGCACGTGCATTACCCGTTCCTTTTTGTGCGTATGGCTTATGCGTAGTATGCGCAACATTACCACGACCCTTTTGTGCACGCGTTGCTGTACGGGCATTAGCCATGTAAGCAACCACGACTTGATGCACTAAAGACTCGTTAAATTCGCGACCAAATGTTTCATCAGAAACAGTGACGCCCTTTTTAACAGCCTTGCCATTTTTGTCTTGTAATTTTAGTTCCATTATTTCATCCCCTTCTGAAGCTTAGCTTTAATAGCTGGACGTACAACAACGTCGCCGCCTTTAGAACCAGGGATTGCACCTTTAATCAATAATAGGTTGCGCTCAACATCAACACGCACTATTTCTAGGTTTTGTGTAGTGACTTTAGTCGCACCCAAATGACCAGGCATACGCTTACCAGGGAATACTCGACCTGGATCTTGCGCCATACCAATAGAACCAGGTACGTTATGTGATTTAGAGTTACCGTGAGATGCACGGTTAGACTTGAAGTGATGGCGCTTAATTGCACCAGCAAAGCCCTTACCTAAAGAGATGCCAGTAACATCAACTATTTGACCTACTTGGAAAATATCAACAGTGATATTTGCGCCAGCAGTGTAATTAGCTAAAATTTCATTGGTCACTGGGAATTCATGTATACCAGCACCAGCAGCTGAACCTGACTTGGCATAATGCCCAGTCAGCGCGCTGTTAATGCGGCTAGCACGACGTGTACCGTAAGCAACTTGAAGGCCAGTATAGCCATCGCTTGCGATCGTCTTGATCTGTGTCACGCGGTTAGGTACAACTTCCAACACGGTTACTGGGATGCTTGCGCCATCATCAGTAAACACGCGGGTCATACCCACTTTGCGACCAATAAGCCCTAAGCTCATGATCGTATCCTTATTATTTAGTTAAAAAGTCGATTACAATTGACCGACTTCTGTGAAAGAGCGCGGATTATACCGAACTCCAGATTTCTTTACAAGTAGTGCTTTACAACTAGTTAAAACAAAAACTACAGTTTTATTTCTACATCAACGCCAGCAGGTAAATCTAGCTTCATTAATGCATCTACCGTTTTGTCTGTTGGATCAACAATATCCATCAAACGTTGATGCGTACGAATCTCAAATTGATCGCGTGAAGTTTTATTCACGTGCGGTGAACGTAAAATATCAAAACGCTCAATACGCGTTGGTAATGGCACAGGGCCTTTTACCACAGCGCCAGTACGTTTGGCAGTTTCTACGATTTCTTGAGCTGACTGATCAATCAAACGATAATCAAATGCTTTAAGACGAATGCGAATTTTTTGTGTTGACATTTTTTACTGCCTTTCATATTTACTACTTTTCAAAGAGCGAAGCAGCAGAGTTCACTCTGCCGCTTAATGAGATTACAAACGACTATTCAATAATCTTAGCGACCACACCAGCACCTACGGTACGACCACCTTCACGAATCGCAAAGCGTAAGCCATCTTCCATAGCGATTGGCGCAATCAAGGTAACAACGATTGATACGTTATCGCCTGGCATCACCATTTCTGTACCTGC
>SHXQ01000012.1 GCA_009693255.1 Methylotenera sp.
AAATGGTGGAGCTGGGGGGAATCGAACCCCCGTCCGCAAATCCTCCACAGACAGTTCTACATACTTAGCCTTGTTGTTTAATTTAATCTGCACCACACCAACAGACAAGCAGTGTGCAGACGAGCGACCTTAAGGTTAATGAAGTATTAAGTCACCCAATACAACACGTATCCCGTGTATATGACACTACGTATGGGTTACCCCAATCCAACCCACGGGAGAGCTGGTGTAGCGTCCAGCAGAACTAAGCTGCTAGAGAGTAAGTTTCGTCGTTTGCGACTATACTTGTTTCAGCTGTATTTACGAGGTAATCTGAGCCTCGGTATGCCCTGCACTGCTTTGTAACCCACGTCGAAACCTGGTCAGCCCCAAATCAGTCTTACTGCAACTAACAAAACCTGTCTTTAGTATTCATTAGAATACGCATTATACGCGTTAACCATAACTTACGCACATGAGGTTTTATAGGAGTACAATTTATTGCGCGAATGCGAGGCTTACACGGCATCCGCTTTTTTTGCGCTAGTCGCCTTCCAGCGCCTCTAAAAAGGCATCACCATAGCGCTCAAGCTTGGCTTGCCCAACACCGGTAATTTGGCTCATTTCAGTGAGGTTTGTTGGTTTTTGCTTAAGTATTTCTAGCAAGGTACTATCGTGGAATATCACATACGGTGGCACGCCTTGTTCTTTGGCGAGTTCCATACGTTTGGCTTTCAGTGCGTGCCATAGCGGGTCATCAGCCACTTCTTCATAACCTTCTTTCGCACGACTTCCACGCTCTGCCTTGCTGACTTTACGGGTGGCGACCACTGCTACATCTTGGCGCAGCCACACTTCGGCTTCGCCTTTTAATACTGAGCGCGCAGATTCGGCTAACTTCAAACCACCATAAACCTCTATATCACTTTCCAAATAACCGCCAGCCACCAACTGCCGATACACGCTACTCCACTGTGACTGTGTTAAGCCTTTACCTATGCCAAAGGTGCTTAGACTTTGATGATTAAATTGCTGAATCTTTGGCGTATTTTTTCCCAATAAAACATCGATTAAATGCACCACACCAAAGCGCTGCCCTGTGCGATATACGCATGAAAGCGCCATTCGAGAGGCTTGCGTGGCATCCCAAGTATCTACTGGGCTTAGACAGTTGTCGCATTGATCACAATCGCCCGCATGTTGTTCGCCAAAATAGCGTAACAAAGTTTGATGGCGGCAACTGGTTGATTCACAAAAACCCAATAAGGCATCCAACTTTTGCCGCTCCACGACTTTGCGCTCTTCTGGTGCATCGCCTGAATCGAGCATTTTACGCATGCTCACCACATCGCCCAAACCATAGGCCATCCAAGCATTAGCAGGCAAGCCATCGCGGCCGGCACGGCCGGTTTCTTGATAATAACCCTCCATGCTTTTAGGTAAATCTAAGTGTGCAACAAAACGAACATTGGGCTTATCTATGCCCATGCCGAATGCTACGGTAGCGACCATAATCACGCCTTCTTCACGTAAAAAACGGCGCTGGTTTTGATTGCGCACACTGGCATCCAACCCTGCGTGATAGGGCAAGGCATCCCAGCCACGTGACTTTAGCCACTCGGCGGTGTCTTCTACTTTTTTACGGCTTAAGCAATAGATAATGCCAGCATCATTCGCGTGCTCAGCCTCTAAAAAAGCTTCTAATTGCTGACGGGCACTGGCTTTTTGCGTAATGCGGTATTTAATATTGGGGCGATCAAAACTAGAAACAAACTGGCGCGCATTTTCAAGCTGCAAACGCTCAATAATTTCTGCCCGTGTTGGCGCATCTGCCGTGGCGGTAAGCGCAATACGTGGCACCTCAGGAAAGCGTTCATGCAACACGGTAAGCTGACGGTATTCCGGCCGAAAATCATGGCCCCATTGCGAAACGCAATGCGCCTCATCGATGGCAAATAGCGCAATACCAGCGCCCTCTTGTATTTGTGCTAACAGCGCTAAAAAACTCGAAGTTAACAATCGCTCAGGCGCCACGTAGACAATTTGCAAATGTCCACGCATCAACTGCGCGGTAATTTCACGCGCCTCATCTGGCGTTTGGCTGGAATTTAAAAATGCCGCGCGTACGCCGAGTTGCTTAAGGGTGTCCACTTGGTCTTGCATCAAGGCAATGAGCGGCGAAACCACAATACCAACGCCCTCTCGCAACAAGGCTGGTAACTGATAACACAAGGATTTTCCACCACCGGTTGGCATCAACACCAGCGCATCACCGCCCGATACAACATGGTCAACTACGGCTTGTTGTTCACCTCGAAAAGCCGAGTATCCGAAAACCTCATGTAGAGTTTGTAAAGCAGGAGAATTTGGCATAGGCGCTATTGTACACCGCAGCTGAACACTAATTTTACAGCGCAAATTTTAGTGTGTGAGCTAGCGCCTTCGATGAATAAGGTGTTTACGAAAATCAACGACAAAGCCTAGTCATTGCTGACTAGGCTTTGTCGTTTTGTGACTCAATACTTAAGACTATTGAATATTGGTTTGCTGAATACCCGCTAACAGCCAAGCAGCAGCAGCGTCTTGCAGGTTTTTCTGGATATGCCAAATTTCATCTACATTTTCAGGTGCGCCATTATTTTCGCTTAACTGGCCAGTAAAGCGTACGCTAGCAATTGAATAATCCCCTTCATTGGCCACTTCTAGTAGTTCTGCATGAATGGTAATCACTTCAGTTTTTTGCTGGGCATTACCACGCTCTTGCATTTGCATAGAGATTTCGGCAAAAATTTCTGGGGTGGTGTATTCACGCACATCGTTGATGTCTTTGCGATCGTTCGCTGCTTGCAGGCGAATGAAAGACATTTTTGCATTTCGTAAAAAGCTTTCTACTGGAAAGTCTTGTGGGATATTGCCCGCATTTGCTATCGCCGCATCACTCGAAAAACCTTGCTCACGCATAGGTTGTGCTGGTTGGTATGTGCCGCCACCACCAGCATATTGCAGCTTATTTTGTTGTGCATTTTTGAATTTTGAAATTAAAAACATGATTAGACCAGCAGCAAGTAGTGCCATTAAAATAGAGCTCATCCCACCACCCAATCCACCCATGCCACCACCGGCAAACATGGTGGCTAAACCTGCACCAATTGCTAAACCGGCTAATGGGCCCATCCATTTATTACCTGCTGAGGCAGGGGCTGGTGCTGGTGCAGTAGCAGGCGCTCTTTGCGCTTGCCTTGTTGGCATAGCACGGCTTTTACCAAAACTGCCTCCGCCGCCGAAACGTCTAGCTTCAGCCACTGTTGATAATAGGCTCATACAAGTTAAGGCAATAACCAATAACATTAAAAACTTTTTCATGTGTTCCTCATTAACTCTATCAATAAAATCTGTAAAAATGGTGGGATATACTGGCAACCCTGTTTGTTAGTGGAGACATATACTCAATAAACAAGCGTACCAGTGAAATAAAACTTCTTATTTTGGTTAATTAACGCACTGACCATCAAAGCTTAGCATGTGCACCATCACACAAAGGCTGGTTAACACTGTGTTTGCAGCCACAAAAATAAACCGTTTTAGTCGCTGTGGCCACATATTTTACTGGGGAAAAACCTGAATCCTTATGCGCCCCATCGCAAAATGGCTGGCTTTTGCTGAGTCCGCAAGAACACCAGTAATAGCTCTGACCTGCTTGCACTTCAACTGGGCAAGGGGTCTTTTGTGGGATATGCGCTTGCATTGATAGCTCCTGATTGTTAACAATTATTTATTATGTGCCCGCATAATGCGGCCTTTTTCACGCTCCCAATCGCGCTCTTTTTCGGTATCGCGCTTATCGTGCTGTTTTTTACCTTTAGCCAAGCCAATTTGCACTTTAACGCGGCCCTTTGAAAAATGTAAATCCAGTGGCACGATGGTATAGCCAGCACGTTCAACCTTGGCGATTAGTTTAATAATTTCTTCATTATGTAACAATAGCTTACGGGTACGTATGGCATCTGGCCGAATATGTGTAGATGCAGCACCTAGCGGCGTAACGTGACAACCAATTAAATAAATTTCGCCACGCTGAATAATCACGTAGGCCTCTTTAATATTGACGCGATTATCACGAATGGCTTTGACTTCCCAGCCTTCTAAAACAACACCAGCCTCATACTTATCTTCAATAAAGTAGTCAAAAAAGGCTTTTTTATTTTGTGCAATGCTCATAAAGCTTAATATTTCTTAGTGAATGGCTTAAAATGGCATTTTACTCTAGTTCTCACTCAGAATTATTACTTAGAGAACCCGATTTATTGAGTAGCAGGGGATACATGGCGCAAGTTAAAAAATCAGTACTGATCAATCATTCCGCAAGCCGCATGTATGCGCTGGTAGATGACGTGACCCGGTATCCTGAGTTTTTGCCTTGGTGTGGCGGTGTGGATTTAATCAAACAAGATGAAATTTCTACAATCGCCACTTTGCATATTGCTTACCATGGCTTACAGCAAAAATTTACCACTGAAAACCTTAAAACTTATCCTAGCGTCATGGATATTAAACTTAAAGATGGTCCATTCAAACATTTAGAGGGTGTGTGGCGCTTTATAGCGCTCAATGAACATGCCTGTAAAATTGAATTTATGCTCAACTATGAGTTTGCTAATAGCTTTTTAGAAAAAATTATCGCCCCTGTTTTTAGTCATATTGCCGACACCTTTGTGGATGGCTTTGCGCTACGGGCCGATGTGGTGTACAAAGACAACTAGACATTAGGATCTAAAATGAATAGCAATGAGATTATGGTAGAAGTGGCTTACGCATTAGCCGATGATCAGTTAATTGTGCCACTTAAGGCCAGCGCCGGAATCACCGCCGAGCAGGCCATTCAGTCCTCGGGCATATTGAAAAAATACCCAGAAATTGATTTAACCATCAACAAAATTGGTATTTTTGGCAAGCTATCAAAATTAGAAATGCCTTTACGCCACCTAGATCGGGTTGAAATATATCGCCCCTTAATTGCCGACGCCAAAGAAGTGCGTAAGCAACGTGCTGCCGATGGCAAAGCCATGAATAAAGGCGGTGGAGATACACCGCCTGAAGCTTAATTTCGAGGCTTAATCGGATTTATTCGCAATATTTCTCAACGTCTTTTTGCGCCTCGGCCTTACCTTGGCTAATGTCCGCATCACCTAAATAGTATTTTTCACCTTTTTCATTGGTTTTTGCAATTCTGCCGCCGTTGGTAAAAGTCGCCAAGTTTGATTTGGCGCCGACACAGTTTTCTTGTTTAATTTTCAGATCCGCCAATTTATCTTCATCGGCTCCTGCTTAGCATTCGATGGTGGCGGCACATAGCTATAACGCACCGCCCCATCGCTATCTTTCCACTTGTAAATTTCAGTCATAGCCAAACTAGGCAGTAGCATGACGCGCAACCATAAAACGCGTAATTTCATAAGTTACCCTTAAAGTCTTTCCACTTTGTACTAGCGTACTGACTAAAAATTAATAGTATTGCCAGTTAATAGTTCAAGAAAGCGACTTATCGCAAATATCGAATCTTTTGACCCATCTAAAACAGGGTCGTTTTAACTCAAGAGGGCTACTGAATTTTTCTTGAACTAACAACAATACGCCCTTTGTTTTTAACAGAAAGAGACCTTTGCACGAAACGAAATTCGACTCAAATTTGAATAAGAACACCTAACCCCGTCATTCCATAGAAATAGATAATCAATTCTAATCGATCACTTAGATGGATATATCTCTTTCGCGATAATGACGAAATTGTAAGTTTTTAGGGTTAAAGTTGGTTCATGGAAAGATATAAAAGTGTAATTTTTAGCATCTTTGTGCTGCTAGCACTCGCGTGTTTAGCCTTAAATCTGTATAATTTCGTTTTGGGTACAAGGATTTAGCATGCGTTTATTGCAACAAGCTCTCACGTTTGATGATGTTTTATTAGTGCCAGCCTACTCTAATGTGCTGCCACGCGAGGTTTCACTCGCAACACAACTCACTCGTAATATTCAATTAAACATTCCACTGTTATCTGCAGCCATGGATACCGTGACTGAAGCGCCACTGGCGATTGCCTTAGCGCAAGAAGGTGGTTTAGGTTTTATTCACAAAAACATGACGGCCATGAAACAGGCTGCCCATGTGGCCCGCGTTAAGCGCTTTGAATCTGGTGTAGTCAACGACCCAATCACCATTCAAAGCCACATGACAGTGCGCGACGTGCTGGAACTTACCCGCATGCACAAGATCTCTGGCATTCCCGTGGTGGACAACGGCAAAATTGTCGGCATTGTCACCAACCGTGATTTGCGCTTTGAAACTAATCTCGATCAGCCCATTAAAAACATTATGACACCACGCGATAGACTGGTAACAGTGCGTGAAGGTGCGGCAAAAGATGATGTCATTCGCTTATTGCATCAACATCGCTTAGAGCGTGTCTTGGTGATAGATGCCTACGATACACTCAAGGGCTTAATCACCGTTAAAGATATTCAAAAATCTACCGACCATCCTTACGCTTGTAAAGATGCACAAGGCAGACTGCGTGTAGGCGCGGCGGTTGGCGTGGGCGAAGGTACTGAAGAGCGCGTAGCGGCTTTATCTGAGGCTGGCGTGGATGTCATTGTGGTAGATACTGCACATGGTCATTCGCAAGGCGTATTAGACCGCGTGACTTGGGTTAAAAAACATTTTCCGCATATCGAAGTAATCGGTGGCAACATTGCCACGGCCAGTGCTGCTTTAGCCTTAGTCGATGCTGGCGCTGATGGCGTTAAAGTCGGTATCGGCCCAGGCTCTATCTGCACCACCCGCATTGTGGCAGGTGTAGGCGTGCCACAAGTGAGCGCAATCGCCAATGTAGAAAAAGCGTTAGCTCGTTCTGGCGTACCCTTTATTGCCGATGGCGGCATTCGTTTTTCTGGTGATATCTCTAAAGCCATTGCTGCTGGCGCGCACAGCGTTATGTTGGGCGGCATGTTTGCCGGCACTGAAGAAGCCCCAGGTGAAATCGAGTTATTCCAAGGTCGTTCATACAAATCATACCGTGGCATGGGCTCTATTGGTGCCATGGAAAAAGGGTCTAGCGATCGCTACTTCCAAGACACCAACAGCGGTGCCGACAAATTAGTACCTGAAGGCATAGAAGGTCGCGTACCGTACAAAGGCAGCGTAATCGCGGTCATTCATCAACTCATGGGCGGCTTACGGGCTTCTATGGGCTATGTAGGCGCAAGCAACATTAGTGAGATGCGCGAAAAAGCCGAGTTTGTGCAAATCACCAGCGCAGGTATGCGTGAGTCGCATGTACACGATGTGCAAATTACCAAAGAAGCACCTAATTATCGCATTGGTTAAAACTAGTCATTAGCGATTAGACGTTGGTCGATAGTTAAAAAAATAAATTAAAAAATTAAAAAATTATGGCAGGTTACCAAGATTTATTAGTTTGGCAATCTGCAATGCAAATAACTGAAGATGTTTATCGCCTTACCGAGCATTTCTGTGTCATCTAATGTTGCTGAGGGGCACGGACGCAACTCACCAAAAGAATTCAATCACTTTTTAGGGATTGCACTTGGCTCTTTAGCTGAATTAGAAACCCAACTATTGCTTTTGGAAAGACTTAACTATATAGAACAAGCTCGGTTAAGCAATGTACTCAAGGCTACTGACGAAACGGCAAAAATTCTCAAAGGTTTACAAAAGTCTCTTAAGTCAACTAATGACTAATGACTACCCACTAACGACAACCAACAACTAATGACCACTCACTCAAAAATACTCATCCTCGATTTCGGCTCTCAAGTCACTCAACTAATTGCACGCCGTGTGCGTGAAGCGCATGTCTATTGCGAAATACACCCTTGTGATGTGTCTGATGACTTTGTACGCAACTTTGGTGCCAACGGTATTATTCTCTCTGGCAGTCACGCCAGTGTTTATGAAGAAGAAACGGATCAAGCGCCACAAGTCGTATTTGAAATTGGTATCCCCGTACTGGGCATTTGCTACGGCATGCAAACCATGGCGCAACAACTGGGTGGTAAGGTAGAAGCGGGGCATAAACGTGAATTTGGTTACGCCGAAATCCGCGCACGCGGTCACTCTGCCCTGTTTAAAGACATTCAAGACCGCGTTAATACTGAAGGTCACGGCCTAATCGATGTATGGATGAGCCATGGCGATAAAGTCACCGAACTGCCACCTAATTTCAAAGTAATCGCTAGCAACGACACCACGCCGATTGCCGCTTTTGCCGATGAGCAACGGCAATTTTACGGCGTTCAGTTTCACCCAGAAGTCACCCACACCAAACTAGGCCAAGCCATGTTAGAGCGCTTTGTGCTAGACATTTGCCACGCCAAACCAGATTGGATTATGGGCGACTACATCACCGAGGCCGTTGCAAAAATTAAAGCACAAGTTGGCGATGAGGAAGTGATTTTAGGCTTATCCGGTGGCGTAGATTCTAGCGTTGCCGCCGCCCTCATACACCGCGCCATTGGCGATCAACTCACTTGCGTATTTGTTGACCACGGTTTATTGCGCCTTAACGAAGGTGATATGGTGATGGATATGTTTGCGGGACGTCTACACGTTAAGGTTATACGCGTAGACGCCACGGATCAATTTATGGGGCATTTAACTGGAATCAGTGAACCTGAAGCTAAACGCAAAATTATTGGTCGCGAGTTTGTCGAGGTATTCAAGGCTGAAGCCGCCAAACTTAAAGCGGGTGACGGCGGGCATAAAGGCGCAACATTCTTGGCGCAAGGCACTATTTATCCGGACGTCATTGAATCCGGCGGTGCAAAATCTAAAAAAGCCGTCACCATTAAAAGCCACCACAACGTCGGCGGTTTACCGGCAACCTTAGGCTTAAAGTTACTCGAGCCACTACGCGACTTATTTAAAGATGAAGTACGTGAACTCGGTGTAGCCCTAGGCTTGCCACATGACATGGTTTATCGCCACCCTTTCCCAGGGCCAGGTTTAGGTGTGCGTATATTGGGTGAAGTGAGAAAAGACTTTGCCGACTTACTACGCCGTGCTGATGCTATTTTTATTGAAGAACTGCGTGACGCTATTGATGAAAAAACCGGCAAGTCTTGGTATGCCTTAACTAGCCAAGCCTTTACCGTATTCTTACCGGTGAAATCAGTCGGCGTCATGGGGGATGGGCGTACTTATGATTACGTGGTGGCGCTACGCGCCGTCGTCACCAGCGACTTTATGACTGCCCATTGGGCAGAACTGCCTTATGATTTATTGGGTCGCGTATCAAACCGAATCATCAACGAAGTCCGTGGTATTAACCGTGTGGTGTATGACATTTCTGGCAAACCGCCAGCCACGATTGAGTGGGAATAATGGGGGTAGCGCTATGAGCCGTGCATTTGTTAATGAAGAAAGATTTGAGCAAGCCGGTGGTGAAGAGCTGGTTGAGCGTCCTATTAGCACGCAGCCTAATTATGTCACGCCTACTGGCGCGCTTGAATTACAAGTACAGGAGGGATCACTGTCCGCGGCACTTGCTGCCTTAAAAAGTGCGGCAGAAGATGCTTTTGCTAAAGACAAAATCGCTGAAATAGAGCGTGATTTGCGTTATGTGCGGGCTAGGCTAGATTCAGTCATCCTAGTTGAGCCTAATGCGCAATCTCACGAAACCGTATTATTTGGCGCTAGCGTTGGAGTAGAAGACGGTGAAGGCAATCAGCATACATTTCACATTGTGGGTGAAGATGAAGCGGACGCCAGTATTAATAAAGTCAGCTGGATTTCACCCTTAGCCATTTCATTGTTAGGCCATAAAATTGGCGATAGCGTTACCTGGCAGCGCCCTGTTGGCAATATGACTTTAGCAATTTTGGATATCCATTATCAATCATGAATGTTAGCCAAGCCATTGTAGAACGCCGATCAGTCAAGGCTTTCGACCCGCATCACAAAATGACTGCGCAAGAAATGTCTGAGCTCATGGCATTGGCCATGCTGTCACCAACTGCTTTTAACATCCAAAACTGGCGTTTTGTTTTAGTCACCGATCCGGTACTGCGCCAGCAAATTCGGGCTGTCAGTTGGAACCAAGCGCAGGTTGAAGAAGCCTCGCTACTGATTGTGTTGACTGCCGATTTAAACGCATGGGCAAAGCAGCCTGAGCGCTATTGGCAAAATGCCCCTAAGGCAGCGGCTGATATTTTAGTGCATATGATAGGCCATTATTATGAAAATAACTTACAAGTACAACGCGACGAAGCCATGCGCTCTTGCGGCATGGCCGCCATGACGATTATGTTAGCCGCTAAAGAAATGGGTTACGACACTTGCGCAATGGATGGTTTTGATTTTGATGCCGTAGGAAAATTACTCAACCTACCAGCAGACCACACTCCCAGCATGTTTGTCGTAGTCGGCAAAGCACTAAAAGAAGCCTCGCCACGCGGCGGGCAACTGACGATGGGTGAAGTCGTCGTTTACAATCAATTTTAATAATCTGTATGAGCGCAATAAATTGCACTCATACAAAACACTCTTAAGGGTTCAATGTGTTAATTAGCAACAATATCACCGTACAGTTTGGCGCAAAGCCATTGTTTGAAAACGTTTCTGTTAAATTTGGCGATAATAATCGTTATGGTTTAATTGGCGCCAATGGTTGTGGAAAATCCACCTACATGAAAGTTCTGGCCGGCGAATTAGTGCCAAGTGCTGGCAATATTTCCATAGACAGTCATGAACGCATGGCCTTTCTGCACCAAGACCAATTTGCCTATGAAGACCAACGGGTATTAGACGTGGTGATGATGGGTCACGAAGAGATGTGGCAAGCCAACGCAGAAAAAAATGCCATCTACGCCAATTTAGAAGCCACTGAAGACGACTATATGCGTGCCGCTGAGTTAGAGGGTGTGTTTGCCGAATACGACGGCTACACGGCTGAGGCGCGCGCAGGCGAGCTATTATTAGGCGTTGGTATACCGATTGAACAGCACAACGGCCTAATGAGCGCAGTTGCGCCAGGTTGGAAATTGCGGGTTTTACTGGTGCAAGCGCTATTTTCTAATCCAGATATTTTACTGCTCGATGAGCCGACCAATAACTTGGACATCAACACCATCCGCTGGTTAGAAGACGTACTGAACAATCGGGATTGCACCATGGTCATCATCTCGCATGACCGCCACTTTTTAAACCAAGTGTGTACGCATACCTGCGACATGGACTATGGAAAAATTTCTATGTACCCAGGTAATTATGACGATTACATGGAAGCCAGCACCGCCGCCCGCGCGCAAGCCACTAAAGACAATGACAAAGCCAAACTAATGGTCGCCGAGTTACAAGACTTTGTGCGCCGTTTCTCGGCCAACGCCTCTAAAGCCAAGCAAGCGACCAGTCGCGCCAAGAAAATTGATAAAATTAAAATTGAAGAATTTAAGCCCTCTTCACGTCAATATCCGTTTATTCGCTTTGAATATGATGAACGCGATAAGCTGTACCGCAATGCCGTTGAGTTGAAAAAACTCAGTCACGGTTTTGATAAACTATTATTTAACGACGTAGACATGATGTTTGAAGCTGGTGAAAAAGTTGCGATTATTGGTGAAAACGGTATCGGTAAAACCACCTTTTTACGCTGCTTAGCACGTGATTTACAGCCTAAACACGGCGAAGTGAAATGGGCAGAAAAAGCCAACATTGGCTACTTTGCGCAAGACCACGAATACGAATTTGAACAAGGCGAAGATCTATTTGAATGGATGTCACGCTTTAGACAAACGGGCGACGATGATCAAGTAGTGCGCAGCATGCTAGGTCGTCTATTGTTTGGTGGCGACGACACTAAAAAATCCGTTAAAGTCTTATCTGGTGGCGAAAAAGGCCGCATGCTCTACGGCAAAATGATGTTAGCCAGAACCAACGTCATGCTGATGGATGAGCCGACCAACCACATGGACATGGAATCCATCGAGGCGCTCAACACCGCCTTAGATAAATACAAAGGCACGCTGTTTTTTGTCAGTCATGACCGCGAGTTCGTCAGTTCAATCGCCACGCGCATTATCGAAATTAAAGCCGATGGCATCGTCGACTTTACCGGCAACTACGAAGACTACTTAGCCAGCCAAGGTGTCGAGTAAAAATCAGTTAAAATCAGCGCGCTTATGTGATTAAGATCAATGCCCGCACCAGTTGAAAAGTCTATATTAACTGTGGCTGCAATAGCGCAGTCACGGTTATAGGACTTTCATCATGAAATTGTTAACAGACCTACTTTCCACCGACTATGGCCTACAAAGCGTTGCTGTAATTGCCTTTGTCTTAGTGGTAGCGGTGTTCTTCTCGGTGTATTTCAAGAGCCGCATGGACGAAGACGACAAAAAAAGCTGGCTTGAAATAGCCGCTTAACAAGGTAAGGCTTGCTGCAACAACTGTGGCCACTGCGCCAACCGTCCAACAACCAAAGTAGCTATAAGGCGCGGCTTCTAGTCAAAGACTTTGGCCACAGAGCACACAGAGCACACAGAGCATAAAATTAGCATGGTAATCTGCAGGAGTGCAATTCATTGCGCGAAATAGTGATAATCTAAATGTCGCATTCGCGGTAAAACACCACTCCTACCAAAATGGCATTTGAGCTTTTCTCTGTGTCCTTGGTGAAAGGTTTATGGTCTTATTACGCTCGCATTCACAGTGAAACACCGCACCGGCCACCCCCGCGTCGCATGCAACAAAAAACCCAGCCACTTGCGTGAGCTGGGTTCTAATTTATACAAAAACTATTTAACGCTAAGACTTATTCGTGCCAGAACGTTTACGCTCGTTCTCCGTTAAGTAACGTTTACGAATACGTATGGTTTTTGGGGTAATTTCTACCAACTCATCATCATCAATAAACTCAACAGCGCTTTCTAAGCTTAATGCAATCGGCGTAATTAAACGTACGGCTTCATCGGTACCTGATGAACGCACGTTAGTCAGTTGCTTACCTTTAATTGGGTTCACTACCAAGTCGTTATCACGGCTGTGAACGCCGATAATCATACCTTCGTACAATTTATCGCCTGGTACTGAGAACATTTTTCCGCGATCTTGTAATTTCCACAGCGCGTAAGCGACTGCCTCGCCCTTCTCTGCTGAAATTAACACGCCATTACGACGGCCTGGCATATCTGCTTTAACTGGTGCATATTCATCAAACACGTGACCCATTAAACCGGTACCGCGCGTCATGGTTAAGAATTCACCTTGGAATCCAATCAAACCACGCGCTGGAATTTTGTATTCCAAGCGGGTACGGCCATTACCGTCTGATTCCATATTTTGCATTTCACCACGGCGGCGACCTAATTCCTCCATGGCTGCACCTTGGTGCTCATCTTCTAGATCTACCGTTAGTATTTCATATGGCTCACATTTCTCACCGTTAATTTCACGGAACACCACTTTAGGTTTACCCACCGCCATTTCAAAACCCTCACGGCGCATAGTTTCCAAAAGAATCGTTAAGTGCAACTCGCCACGGCCTGAAACACGGAACACATCCGCATCTTCAGTTTCATCGACACGCAAAGCTACGTTAACCAAAAGTTCTTTGGTTAAACGGTCGCGAATTTGACGTGAAGTGACAAATTTACCTTCAGTACCGGCTAATGGTGAAGTGTTCACCATAAAGTCCATGGTCAAGGTTGGTTCGTCTACGCCTAAATGCGGCAAGCCTTTTGGATTTTCACGGTCACAAATAGTAAAGCCAATACCAATATCATCTAAACCAGAAATAATGACAATATCACCAGCTTCAGCTTCTTCAACTGGCACCCGCTCTAAGCCTTTAAAGCCTAGTACTTGGTTGATTTTACCCATCGCCACTTGTTTATCTTCGTTCATAATGGTCACAGATTGACCTGTTTTGATTTTACCGTTACTGACACGACCAACGCCAAGGCGACCGGTATAAGCAGAGTAATCTAAAGCTGAAATTTGTAACTGTAATGGCGCACTGCTATCGCCTGCTGGTGGCGATACATGGCTCAAAATGGTGTCAAACAAAGCACGCATATTGTCTGACGGCGTTTTCATGTCTAACATGGCATAGCCATTAATCGCTGAAGCATAGACTATAGGGAAATCTAATTGCTCATCGGTTGCGCCTAAATTAGCGAACAAATCAAACGTTTGATTGATCACCCAATCGGTACGCGCACCTGGGCGGTCAACCTTATTAATCACAACAATCGGTTTTAAACCAAGTGCTAAGGCTTTTTTGGTCACAAAGCGCGTTTGTGGCATTGGGCCTTCAACGGCATCTACCAACAACACCACACCATCTACCATACCTAATACACGCTCAACCTCGCCACCAAAGTCGGCATGGCCCGGTGTATCAACGATGTTGATGTGCGTGCCTTCATAAGTCAGCGCGGTATTTTTAGCTAAAATAGTAATGCCGCGTTCACGCTCTAAGTCATTAGAGTCCATCACACGCTCGACTATGGCGTGATGAGAGGCGAAGGTACCGGCTTGTTGAAGAAGCTTGTCCACCATAGTGGTTTTACCATGGTCAACGTGGGCAATAATTGCGACATTTCTAAGATTTCTGCTGCTAAGGGTGCTTGACATATTGTGTAGCCGTATTGAAAGGCGGCGATTTTAACACACTTAATGATGAATTAATTTTACATCTAGAATTATTAATTTGACATTCTCAATTAAATGGTTATACTGCGCGCTTCATTCGCGTTACAAGCTATTTTTGTAATGCTTGAATCATTGCCCTGACCCTTCTGTTGCTCGTGAAATATTGAAGCAACTATCAAGAAATCGAAATATTGATTTTTACTGGTTAGCGGCCGTGCCCGTGCGCTGGTAAAGATTATATTTTCTTGTTTAATTAACACTTAATGTCCTTTATTCGGCCGTTTGTTGATTAAACTTAAATCCAATATTCTCTGCGTTTATATTGCCCTTGCTCATAAGCTTAACTAAAGCGCTTATGTGCAAATGATATGCCCGTTTTTACTTAGCGCCCTTTTTGTTTTTTATTGAAAGGGACTACTTTGTCTTTTGAATCGTTAAATCTTGATAATGCCTTACTTCGTGCCATTGAAGAATCTGGCTACACTACACCTACTGCTATCCAAGCGCAGGCTATTCCTGTTGTGACCGCTGGTCATGACTTAATGGCATCTGCCCAAACAGGTACAGGTAAAACTGCTGCCTTTATGTTACCAGCATTAAATTTACTGGCGACACCCCACGAGCTAAAAAGCCGTGGCCCACGTATTTTAGTATTAGTCCCAACACGTGAACTTGCTGCACAAGTGAATGAAGCTGCCCGTAAATACGGAAAATTCATCCGCGCACGTACTGTCAGTATCGTTGGCGGTATGCCATACCCACTACAAAACAAATTACTATCACAACCACTTGATATTTTAGTGGCAACACCTGGTCGTTTACTTGACCATATGGAACGTGGTCGTATCGATTTATCGCGCTTGCAAATGTTGGTGTTAGATGAAGCTGACCGTATGTTAGACATGGGTTTCTTACCTGATGTTGAGCGTATTTGTGAGCAGCTAACTGCTGAGCGTCAAACGCTATTGTTCTCTGCTACCTTAGATGGCGACATTGCACGTATTGCTAGACAAATTCTTAAAAACCCAAAAACAATCCAAGTGGCTACACAAAAAGAAAAACATGCCAACATTGAGCAACGTTTGCACTATGTAGATGACATGACCCATAAAAACAAATTGCTTGAGCATTTGTTGATTGCCCCTGAAGTGAACCAAGTGATTATTTTCACTTCGACTAAACGTCATTGCGATGTGTTGGCAGAAGACTTATATGCCGCTGGCCACAAAACTGCCGCCTTACATGGCGACATGACACAAGGTGCGCGTAACCGCACATTGACTAAATTGCGTCAAGGCGACGTCAAAGTATTGGTGGCGACTGATGTTGCGGCGCGTGGTATTGATGTACAAGGGATTAGCCATGTCATTAACTACGATTTACCAAAATTTGCTGAAGATTATGTGCACCGTATTGGTCGTACTGGCCGTGCAGGTAAAACAGGTATTGCGATTTCATTTGCATCAAACATGGACAGACATATCTTACGTAAAATTGAACAATTCACTGGCAACCGTATGGAACCAGGTGTTATTGAAGGCTTTGAGCCTAAACGTGCCATGAAAATGGATGGTCCAGGTAATGGCCGTGGTGATCGTGGTGATATCCGCCGTGATGCTCATAAACCAGGTGGTCGCGGTGGCTTTAAACCACGTGATGACCGTGGTAGCTTTAACGACCGTGGTCCACGTACTGAGCGTAGCAATAGCTTTCAGCCACGCGATGGCGCTAGCTTTAACCGTGATAACAGCAGCCGTGATGAAAATCGTGGCAACCGTGATTCAGCACCGCGCGATAACAATGGCAACTCAGCAGGCTATGCTGGTCGTTCAGAGGCTAACCGCTCAGAAAGACCGTCTAGTGACCGTCCACGTAGCTTTGGTGACCGCGCGCATTCAAGCGGCGACCGTAACCGTAGCGATCGTCCACAAACTGACCGTGCAGGTGCAGGTGCGCCTAACCGCAGTTTTGGCGATAGCATTGCCTTTGGTAAAAAACCTTATCCACGTGATGGCGCAGGTGCACCGCGTAGTGATAACAACCGTGGTGACCGTGATAGCCGTGGTAACCGCCCAGATGCGAATCGCGGTGACAACCGTGTGCTAGGCGCACGCTATGAAGGCCGTAGCGATGCACCACGCGGTGACTATTCGTCAGCGCCAGCACGTCGTGACAGCGCTAGACCAGAGAGCCGTCCTGCGCGTCCAAATACTGAGTCACGTAGTTTTGGCAATTCAAACGCAGGTAGCAATGCACCACGCCGTCCACGTAGCTTTGCTTAAATAAAATCTAAATTAGCCACAGATACCCTCTGTGGCTAATTATTTTTTTAAACAGATACCTAAAGAAACAACACCAAAACAATGACAGAAACCGTAAAGTTTGACAGTTTAGGCTTAGCGCCAGAGTTACTTAAGGCGCTGACCGATTCTGGTTACACCACCCCCACCCCGATTCAAGCACAAGCGATTCCTTTGGCTTTGGCTGGCGGTGATTTAATGGCAGGCGCGCAAACCGGCACCGGTAAAACCGCCGCCTTTGCCTTACCCTTGCTACAAAAATTACTACCCCTAGCTAATCATGGCACTTCTCCGGCTAAACACCCAGTACGCGCCTTGATTTTAACGCCGACACGTGAACTGGCCATACAAGTAGAAGAAAGTGTAAAAGCTTATGCAAAACATACGCCGCTACGCTCATTGGTCGTATTTGGTGGGGTTGATATTAGAACGCAAACACCACATTTAAAAACGGGTGTAGAAGTATTGGTGGCAACACCAGGTCGTTTGCTAGACCATATTGAACAAAAAACCGTACAGCTTAATCAAGTACAAATTTTAGTGCTAGATGAAGCCGATCGCATGCTGGACATGGGCTTTATGCCTGATTTGAAAAGAATTTTGGCCTTATTGCCTAAGCAACGACAAAATTTAATGTTTTCAGCGACCTTTTCTAATGACATTAAAAAATTAGCCGATGACTTTCTAACCAAACCACAGCTCATTGAAGTGGCACGCAGCAATGCCACCAACGATAACGTGACACAAAAAGTCTACCCTGTTGCGCAAAGCGATAAAGAAGCATTACTGATTCAGCTATTGAAAAATAGCGATTCAAAACAGGTGCTCATTTTTACAAAAACAAAAATTACCGCTAGCCGCTTAAGCCGTAGTTTGGAGCGTGTAGGTATTGCCGCCGATGCCATTCATGGCGACAAAACACAGCAAGAACGGATTAAAGCCTTAGACGCTTTTAAAGCCGGTACCGCAACCGTATTAGTTGCCACCGATGTTGCCGCGCGTGGCTTAGATATTGATCAACTGCCGATGGTGATTAACTATGAAATCCCTAGTGCGCCAGAAGACTACGTACACCGCATTGGTCGTACTGGGCGTGCCGGTGCATTAGGCGTGGCAATTTCTTTTGTTAGTCCAGAGGAAGATAAATACTTAGTGGAAATTGAAAAGCTGATTAAGCGCCAAATTAGCAAAGAAACCATTGAAATTGTCCGCTCAAGTGCTTCCACGCGTAGCCACAGCAATGCGAGCAAGCCCAGTTATGCAAGAACTGCTAGCGCATCAGCGCATCAAGAGACTACGGCCACTAAACGCATGCCCGCTAAAAAGAAAAGTAGCGACCCTTGGTTTGATAAACCTTACGAAGCCGTGATTGCCCAGCAACAAGTGACTGATACGCTTAGAGCCATCAGAAAAGTTCCTGTGGCGGCCTTGCTTGGTGGTTTGCTAGCAAGTAAATAATTCAGTCCTGAGCGGCCTCAGATTTGTTATGTAGGTGCGGTCACAGACTGCACCTTGTCAGTGCTATTGATTGCGCATAAAATCGGCAACGCCATACAACTGCTCAGCAAGCTTGGTCATCAAGGCCTCATCAAACCCCTGCTGATGCATGGCCTTAATCATGCAATACATCCACTGATCACGCGCAGATTCATCAATGGCAAAAGGTAAATGCCTTTTGCGTAACATCGGGTGGCCATAGCGCTCTATATATAACTGCGGACCACCGGTCCAGCCGGTTAAAAACATAAACAGCTTTTCACGGGCAGAAGTTAAATCTGCGGCATGCATTGCCCGTATTGGCGCGGCCTTAGGGTCAGTGTCCATCACATCGTAAAAAGCTTCCACCAAATTGTGAATCTGCTCAGTACCGTGCGCCTCACCACCGAGTAAGTCAAAAAAAGTACTTTTTCTACTGCCCGCTTCTTCAATTTTATTTAACATAAGTTAATTCTTATTTTTGTATAAGCGTTCTATTACCGCTCTACTAGCCCACTACTGGTTTAACTAAACTCGCCGCCAATTTTGCCCGCGTGCGTGCCTCGGTAATATCTTTACCGGTTGCCAATGCCACTCCCATCCTACGCTTCACAAACGATTCTGGTTTGCCAAACAAGCGTATATCGCTATTGGGCACGGCTAAAGCGGCCTCTACGCCATCAAATACTAAATTCCGCGTGGCATGGCCGCCGTATATCACCGCGCTGGCACCAATTTCCCGCAAACTCACATCCACCGGCAAGCCTAATATTGCCCGCGCATGTAAATCAAATTCGCTAAAACGCTGGCTACACATAGTCACCATACCGGTATCATGCGGACGTGGGCTCACTTCACTGAACCACACTTTGTCGCCTTTAATAAATAGCTCTACGCCAAACAAGCCTAAACCACCCAAGCTATCGGTCACGGCTTTGGCAATGCGTTTAGATTCAGCCAAGGCGCCACTTGTCATGGCCTGCGGCTGCCAGCTTTCAACGTAATCGCCCTTTTCTTGCACATGGCCTATCGGTTCACAGAAGTAAGTTTGAATGTCACCAGCAGCATTCTTGGCACGCACCGTCAGCAAGGTAATCTCATAATCAAAATCGATTTGCCCTTCTACAATCACCACGCCTTGGTTTACACGACCACCGGTCGCGGCATAATCCCACGCGATTTTCACTTCGCTGGCATTGGTAATGCGCGATTGACCTTTACCTGAGGACGACATGGTCGGTTTGATAAAACACGGGTAACCGATACCGGCATCGCCATTAGCACCATCAATAGCAGCTTGCAGCTCAGCTTCACTACGCGCAAAAGCGTAAGCCGAGGTCGGTAGATTGAGTTCCTCTGCCGCCAATTTTCGAATGCCTTCACGGTTCATAGTGAGTTGCACCGCTTTAACGGTAGGAATCACCGTGGCGATGCCAGCCGCTTCAATATCAGCTAAGGTGCTGGTGTTGAGCGCTTCAATTTCCGGCACGATAAGATGCGGTTTTTCTTGGGCAATTAAATCGCGCAAGGCCTTATCATCTGTCATATCTATGGTGTAAGCACGATGCGCTACTTGGTGGCCAGGTGCGTTTTGATAGCGATCAACGGCAATCACTTCTACGCCTAAACGCTGCAGCGCAATAATGACTTCTTTACCGAGTTCGCCGCTACCAAGCAACATGACGCGCGTCGCATTAGCGCTTAATGGGGTACCAATTTGCATGACATTCTTTCAGTTTTAAATTGACTGAATGATACCATGTGGCGATTATGCCGTCATTTCTGAATGGCAATTAAAAGACTTTAGCCGCAGAGGTCTCAGAGAATAAAAATTACCTTGGGTAGCCTGTAGGAGCGTAATTCATTGCGCTCCACCCAAAACGGTGCTTTAGGTTTTCTCTGCGTCTCCGTGTCTCTGTGGTAAAGGCTTTGTGGTCTTATTACGCTTGTCAAAGAGCGGTTTACTATACCGTTTTACCTGTCAACTGATATTTATCCATACGATAGCGCATGGTCATGCGGGTAATGCCTAACTTACGCGCCGCCTCAGAAACATTATTTCGACTGTCGGCCAGCACTTTTAGCAGAATCTCTTTTTGGGCATCATCCAAAGTGGTATAGGTATGATGAAAAATAAGGGCATCACTGGTACGTTGCATAGGCAACGCTAAATCAATACTGGTGATTTGGCCTTCATGGCTCAGCAACACGGCACGACTCACTTGGTGCCTAAGCTCACGCACATTACCCGGCCAAGCATAGCTATTGAGTATCGCCACAGCCTCTGTTGAAATTACTGGTGCAGCCAAGCCGTAATGTCGTGCCGTTAGCGTGGCAAAGTGCCTTGCTAGCAATAAAGCATCCCCTTCTCTTTCACGTAATGGCGGCAGGCTAAGGCTTATTACGTTTAAGCGGTAATACAAATCTTGTCTAAAGCTACCATCTAGCGACATTTTATGTAAATCACGATTGCTGGCGGCAATAAATAGAGCGGGTACAGCGCGCTCTTTAGTGGTGCCAAGCCGACGCACCACACGGCGCTCAAGCACGTTCAGCAACTTGGCTTGCAAGGCTAAGGGTAACCCACCTATTTCATCTAAAAACAGCGTACCGTCTTCCGCCGCTTCAATTAGACCTGGTCTTGTGGTGGTGGCGCCAGTAAAAGCGCCCTTCTCATAGCCAAATAATTCACTTTCCATTAAATCTGGTGGTAATGAGGCGCAATCAATATGCACAAACGGCTTATCTTTATTGGCGCAAGAAGCGTGTAATAGCCGTGCCGCCACATCTTTACCGGTGCCGGTTTCACCGCTAATCAGCACAGTAGGTGGCACCACATCATCGGCGACAAATTGGGCAATGCGCTTAATTTGCGCTTTCACATTTTGAATGGCTAAACTATCGCCCAGCAACTCTACGCCTTCACTGGTATGTGCGTTGCGTTGCCGAGAATAATCCAAACGATTACTTTGAATCACTGCTGTTTCTACTTTTTGTACAGAAAGAAGCAGCTCATCAAGGTCTATCGGCTTTTTAAGATAATCAACCGCACCCTGCTTAATGGCATTCACCGCGTCACTAGTTTCACCAAGGGCCGTCATTACAATTACTGCCATATTTTTAGCGACGAGTTCGGCTAACAATTCAAGGCCATCGCCATCAGGAAAGCGCATATCCAACAACACAATATCCGCAGCAAATTGTTTGGTGCTTGTACGGGCGTCTTGTATGCATTCCACATGCTCACACTGGTAGCCTGCTTTTTGCAACTTGCGCATCACCGCCCGCGCAAACAACAGTTCATTCTCAACAATCAATACTTTGGATGCTGGCTTGGACATATTTGCTAGGCTTACCTTAGTCCACATCCACTGCTGCAGTTGAACCTTTGGGTTTACCAAAGTCATAACGCAAACCAATCCAACCGGCGCGTGGTGCCCCTGGTGATTGAAATTGCTCGGCTTGCCAATCTGCTGGATTAGTATTAAAGCTTCTATCTGCCGCATTAAATGCGTTAGTCCCTAAAATACCCATCGATGCATAATTTTTATCAGTAATATTTGTCACCTTCATAAAACCACTCCAACTTTGGTTAAGCTGCCAGTTAGCATCCATATTAAATATGGTGTAACCGGCAACCTTACCATTGCTATCTTGGTTATTTTCGTCACCACGGGCAAATACACTAGAACTAACAATCGAATTTAAACCAACCGTTAAACTGGGCGTAACATCATAAGCTGCACGCAATTTAAGTGAGTGACGTGGTATGTTGGGAATGTAATCCCCTGAATGCGCAGTGAAATTACCATCACCATCAGCTTCTGAGTTACTTTCGTTATGAAGCTCCATATCAGACTGGAATGTAGCTTCCAAATATTGGTAATTAGCTGATAACCCTAATTTATCAAATTTAGTATTTAAACCAAGCTCCAAACCTTGACGGCGGGTATTCCCCACATTATCGAAATAACCTAAATTAAAGCTATTATTACTACTGATAAACTGGATATCATCTTTTAAATTGGTACGAAATATGGATGCATTCCACCTTACCAATGGACTCAATTGGCCACGCACACCGGCTTCAAAAGTTTTAGAAATCACCGGTTTTAACACTGGGTCTGCCAAAAAGTCAGTGGGTAAACGGCAAGGTGTTGCTGGGTCAGCGCAGCTCAATTCAATGGGTGTTGGCGCACGCATACCCTCGTTATAACCGCCATAAAAACCTAAACTAGTTGCAGGGTTGTAGTTAAGCCCAATCGCCGGATTTAATCGATTAAATGAATGTGAGATATGGTTAGTATCGCCCGATACAAATTTACCGGTATTTGGATCAGCCTCCATATTGTCTTTAATACGCACTTTCACATAGTTGTAACGTCCAGACATAGTGACGTGCATTTTTTCATTTACAGAGAAAATATCTGTGGCAAATAAGCCGTAATAATTATTACGCATACGCACATTGGTAGCTTCTTCAAATGTACTGCCAACAGGAATAGCGCCGCGATCCGTGCTGAAATTAGTAGCCTGCTCTTCTGTACTATATTTAGTTCTACCTAAATCGGTGCTAAACCCTGTGGTTAATTGGTTTTTATGCTTCATCACATCACCAAGAAATGAGTACTGCGCTGCCAAACCATAACCTAGTTGGCTAGTTGAAGACTGCTCATTAGAACCTTGATTAGTGATATCAGATTTTTCAATAAGCGTTTGATCACATGAACCATGTGCAAGAACACTCGAAGGATCTGCTAAACCTGCTTGGAAACAATCATTAGTATTACTCGCAAAGTTATTAATGTGACTATTACGCACATAAATATTCGCCCCAACTAAATGCTCATCGGTAAAAAAGTGGCTGCCTTTTAAACTCAACATTTGCATACGATTGCCTACGCTATCTGGATAGGTGTAAGCCTCAGTTGGCATATCTAACCAGCTTTTAGGTAACGCTTGTACACCATTCAAATTGTTGTGGGCTAACGTTAAACTCAAATCTAAGTCAGTGGTGTCATTCTGCCAACCCACTTTACCAAACATTTGATTAACTTCACTTTGGGAAGAATCACGCCAGCCATTTTCTTTAGAAAAATTACCTGTCACAAAATAATCTACATTACCGTTTGCACCACCATAGCTCGCATTAAAACCACGGCGCCCCCATGAACCAGCCATGAGCTCTGCACCGAATCCAGGGTTGCTAGAGCCGCTTTTCGTATTAATAGAAAGCGCACCACCCAGCGTGTTTAAACCAAATATAGGATTAGAGCCCGGCATTAAATTGATACTAGAAATAGCACTTTGTGGAATCAAACCCCAGTTTACCGTATCTCCAAATGGCTCATTAATTCGCACACCATCTTGGTAAACAGACAACCCTTGTGGCGCACCCGCTAATGGTGACGCAGTAAATCCGCGAAAATTAACATCCGCCATATAAGGGTTACTTTGCCCCTCAGTCACAGTTACACTACCCAAATTGTTGTTGATGTAGTCTGACAATTCTAATGTATGCTGTGTCGCTAAATCTTTAGCGGTTACTGACTGCACATTCGCAGGCACTTGATCGATAGTGGCACCAACCCCTGGTAATGGTGTTGTTGAAATCACTTCAATTTTACCCAACTCAATCGCTTCAGCACGATTTTCAGCGAATGCCATATGCGGCATTGCATAAGCCGCCAAAATGGCGATTAAGATTAATTTTGGTTGTAATCCTTTTTGCATACTAAATATCCATAGATTTAATTTGTTACGTTTGTTATTAACGATTAGTGTTCCAAAGATTGGTAATGAATAAATCAAAGGATAATAATTTTTTATGAAATTACCTATTAATTTTATAACCTAATATTGGTTGTATGCAACCAATATTAGGTTATATGCAACCAATAGTGGTTATATGCAACAATGGTGTGATGCCGCAGTTGCTTTCGCGGTGGAACACCGCTACTACCAAAAACGGTGCTTTGGGTTTTCTCTGTGCCTCTGTGGTGAAGATCTTTATAATTAGGCTTGCCAAACAATACTAAGGCCGGGTTCATTTTCACCAGCTTGCAGCTCATGGCTGACGCCAATGCCGGGCACAAAGGCTAGCGTGTCGTGCCAATAAACTAAGGGGATATGTTCACGCTGCCATGGCGGCATATTGGCTTCTTGCAGCAGGTGTTTAAGAGTGCGGGTGGGTCTGAGTGAATTCGGCTTAAAGCTTTCCCCGCCGTTGCGTAGGCTGATTCTTAATTTAGTCATGCCCAACTTTAGCGCTAAGCCTGCGCCTTGCACTTGGCTAAATATGAGCTGACCGCCATTAGGTAAGCTAAGCTGCGGTTCGCCGTTCCAGACCAGATCAAAACTTTGCGCATACTGCGCTTTAATTAAATAAGCGCGATGCTGATAGCGCTTTAAACTTAAATGCTGCAACTGATTTTTTTGACTCAATTGGATATCAATATTGGCATCGGCTTTAGCGTGCAATAACTGTTGGGTAATTTCAGCTAACTGTTCTGCACTGGGCATTTCTAACTGATGATTGGCTAACCAGTAGCGTAATAGATTTTTAGCCCGCGCCAGATCTAGCTTAGCCATGCCCTGTAAACACAGGCTGTTATCTACTAGCAAGGTTTCGGCGTCCATCGCCGCTAGGGTATTTAACAAATCATTAGCTTCTGCGAGGTGCGCTGCGCTTCGGGCCAACACAGTTTTAATGGCTGGGTTACGCGCGGCCAGTATGGGCAACACGTCATGCCGCACAAAGTTACGCTCATAGTGGGTATTTGTGTTGCTTTCATCCTCGCACCAAGCCAAACCCTGCTGCTCGGCGTAGTTTTGCAGGCTGCTGCGCGAGGCCGCTAATAAAGGTCTAAGCAAACGCCTAGGCTGATCTATTGCCGCCATGCTCGCCAAACCCTTAACCCCCGCCCCCCTAAATAACTGTAATAACAGCGTTTCAGCTTGGTCGTCTTGATGGTGAGCGGTCAGCACGAAATCTGCCGCCGTTCCATCATTCAACAGCGCCTCATAACGGAGCTGCCGTGCGCCGGCTTCAAGGCCTAGCTTGCTATTTTTCGCGACATGTACCCGCACTATAGTGAAGGGTACATGAAGTAACGCACATTGTGTCCGGCAGAATTCTGCCCATTGGTCGGCATTGGCACTCAAGCCATGGTGCACATGCATGGCATGTAAATCAAAAGGAATTGTTTGACGCGCTTCAACTAGCAGATGCAGTAAAACGCAAGAATCTAAGCCGCCACTAAAACCTAACAACAAGCGCTGCTCGGGTTTGATGTGTAGACTTAAAAACTGCTGCAGGGCTTTTTGCATTGAAGAGTAACTTTATAAAAAACTGTGCACCACGGATAAACAAGGATAAAAAATAAGTCAGCTGAAAATAGGTAAACGCTTAATATCCCCCTAGGGAGTTGCTGATTAAATCGTCATCCTCACACAGGCGGGAATCCATGGGAATCAATCACTTGGATCCCTGCTACGCGGGAATGACAAAACTGAATAAATCAGCGCTTCACTCGGTATTTTTTTGCAACTGCGGCCTGATTATACCGGCGGCTAAGCTTAGGTCTTGAGTGCTGATTCTTTCTCCACCACTTCACTGAACTGACCATAGCCCATTAAGCGCTCATAACGTCTGGCCAATAAGGCTTTAATGGATTTTGTTTTTAATTTAGCCAGCTCTTCTTTAAGCGCTGTACGCAAGGTGGCCATGACGACTTCTGGCGCGCGATGCGAACCCCCTAACGGCTCTGCAATCACTCGATCGATGAGCCCTAAGGCTTGCAAACGGTCCGAGGTGATGGCTAACGATTCAGCAGCCACTGAAGCTTTATCGGCACTCTTATAAAGAATTGATGCACAGCCTTCAGGTGAAATCACTGAATAAACACCATATTGCAGCATCAGTAATTGATCAACAACACCGAGTGCGAGCGCACCGCCAGAACCACCTTCACCAATAATCACGCCGATAATTGGTGTTTCTAGCTCGGCCATGACATATAAATTACGGGCGATGGCTTCAGATTGCCCACGTTCTTCAGCGCCAATACCAGGATACGCGCCTGGCGTATCAATCAGGGTAATAATCGGAATGTCAAATTTTTCAGCCAGACGGAATAAACGCAAGGCTTTGCGATAGCCTTCTGGACGCGGCATACCAAAATTACGGTATTGGCGCTCTTTGACGTCACGGCCTTTTTGATGACCAATCACCATCACCGCCTGACCTTCAAACCTAGCCAAGCCGCCCACAATGGCAGGATCGTCAGAAAAAGCGCGGTCGCCATGCAGCTCTTCAAAATCGGTAAATAGCGCTTCAATGTAATCTAGCGTGTACGGCCGCTGTGGATGACGCGCCAACTGCGAAATTTGCCAAGCGTTTAGATTGCCATAAATATCTTCCGATAATTTTTTATTTTTCTTTTCTAAGGCGGTTAATTCTTTAGATATATCTAAAGCATCGTTAGCATCATGTGCGGCCTGTAAACCCTCAATTTGGTTTTCCAGCCCGGCAATCGGTTGTTCAAAATCTAAGTAGCTTATTTTCATATCTTTATCTCTGTTAGCAACTATCAGCTAGGGTGTTGATTTCCTAATTATATAGGATTTTTACATTATCACGGCTTAACCATTGCGTTAAAGACGCAATCAATTCTTCATGTAAATCCACGCGCCATTCATTGCCTAGCATCAGTTCGACTTTACTAGTTTGGTTGTGATATTCCACCTTAACCGCACAGCCACGCTGTTCGTCAGAGGCAATTTTACAGTAAGGCTTCAGCAAGGCTTTTAATTTAACCGCATCGGCTTGGCCATTACAGGATAGTTTTAAAAAACTGGCGCGGCTGTTGCGTAGGCCGGATAAATCATGCAATTTTCTCGCATTGACGCGTAAGCCACCAGAATACTCATCGTTACTGATACGCCCTTCGACGATCACCAATTGGTCATCTTTCAATAAAGATTGTTGCTGCGCCAGCAGGTCGGCACCAACCATCACTTCGATTCTCGTGGTGCCATCGTCTAGGTTAACAATGGCTATTTTACCGCGACTAGTAGTTTTGAACTTAACCCCAGAGACGATGCCGGCCAATAATTGCGGTTGCTCTTTAGGGCTTAAATTAGCCAAGCTGGCGCTGACAAATGGGCTCAAATCTTCTTGGTAAGCCGTATAAGGATGTCCACTAAAGTAGAACCCCAGTGCGGCTTTTTCTTCTTGCAAGCGCTGCTGCTCGGTCCAATCTGGCACGATAGGCAAGACATTCACCGCACTATCCACCGCCTCGCCAAACAGGCTGTTTTGATTGCGATTGGCGCTATTTTGCTCAGCGGCGGTCATCGCCATGGCCACACCAGCCAATAAGGCGTTGCGACTGGGGTTAATATTGTCGGCCGACAGCTTATCAAAGGCACCGGCGCGGATTAAAGATTCCACCACCCGACGATTAACTTTGCGCAAATCTAAACGATTGCAGAAGTCAAACAAGTCTTTAAATGGGCCGTCTTTACCCCGCGCTTGTAAAATCACCTCAATCGCAGCTAAACCGGTGCCTTTTACTGCGCCTAAGCCGTACAGTATTTGCTTGCTGCTGGTGGGGGTAAATTTAAAGTCACTGTGATTAATATCTGGTGGCAACACTTCTATCTGGTTAGGCGCGCAATCACCGTAAAATATATGCACACTGTCGGTATTGTTCATATCGGCCGACATGGTGGACGCCAAAAATGCCGCGGGATAATGTGCTTTTAAATAGGCGGTTTGATAGGCCACCAGCGCATAGGCGGCGGCGTGCGATTTATTAAAGCCGTAACCAGCAAATTTTTCTAGTAGGTCAAATAACTCAGTGGCTTGACGCTCGGTCATATTATTTCTGACCGCCCCCTCCGTGAAGGTTTTACGCTGGGCATCCATTTCCTCAATTTTCTTTTTACCCATGGCGCGGCGTAATAAATCGGCGGCACCTAGGCTGTAACCGGCCACCACTTGGGCAATCTGCATCACCTGCTCTTGATAAACAGCAATACCGTAAGTCTCTTTTAAAATAGACTCTGTCAACGGATGCGGATATTCCACCCGTTGTTTACCATGTTTACGCCGGCAATAGTCTGGGATTAAATCCATCGGGCCTGGACGATACAAGGCCACCAAGGCAATAATATCTTCAAAACAATCTGGTAAGGCTTGTTTAAGCATGTCTTTCATGCCACGCGACTCTAACTGAAACACCGCAGTGGTATTGGCGGTTTTTAACAGCTGGAAAGTCGCTTTATCATTCAGCGGCAAGGTGGCGAAAGATAAAGGCGGCAAGTCATCAGTCGCGCGTTGCTTATTGGCATTCAGTAAAGCTAACTCTAAGATTGTCAGCGTGCGTAGGCCTAAAAAGTCGAACTTCACCAAACCGACGGCTTCAACGTCGTCTTTATCGTACTGACTGACTAAACTAGTGCCATCCGCTTGGCAATATACCGGTGAAAAATCAGAAATCTTACTTGGCGATATCAACACACCGCCGGCATGCATACCGACGTTACGCACCAAGCCTTCTAGACGTAAGGCCAACTCTAATAACTCACGCAACTCTTCTTCATTTTCTCGGCGTTCTGCCAATTGAGGCTCTTTGACCAAGGCTTCCGATAGCGTAATCCCCAATTCCATCGGAATCAGCCTACTAATGCTGTCAATAAAATAGAAAGGCAAATCCAGCACCCGCCCGACATCACGAATGACCGCTTTGGCGGCCATGGTGCCAAAAGTGGCAATTTGTGAAACCGCGTCTAAGCCATATTTCTGTTTCACGTAACCAATGACGCGATCTCGCCCTTCTTGGCAAAAGTCGATGTCAAAGTCAGGCATGGAAACGCGGTCTGGGTTTAAAAAACGCTCGAATAATAGCTTATATTCTAAGGGGTCTAAATCGGTAATGCCTAAGCTATAAGCCACCACTGAACCGGCGCCAGAGCCGCGACCAGGGCCTACTGGCACACCATTGTTTTTAGCCCAACTAATAAAATCTGCCACAATCAAAAAATATCCCGCAAACCCCATCTGATTGATGACCTTGGTTTCAAAATCTAATCGGGCCTCGTAGTCTGGGGTTTTGGCTAAGCGTAGCGCTTCATCTGGATACAACATTTGCAAGCGTTGCGCCAAGCCTTTGTGCGCTTCTGCAATCAAATATTCATTTAAGCTTTCGTTATTTGGCGTCGGAAAATTGGGTAGGTAATTCTTACCTAGGGTTAAGCTTAAGTTGCAGCGTTTAGCAATTTCTACGCTATTGGTCAGCGCTTCAGGCATATCTTCAAACAAATTGGCTAATTCAGCCTGCGTTTTGAAATACTGCTCAACGGTAAAATGTTTAGGGCGGCGCGTATCCGCCAGCACGTAGCCTTCAGAAATACAGGTGCGCGCTTCATGTGCTCTGAAATCGTCAGGTGCAATAAACTGAATGGGATGGGTGGCCACAACCGGCAAATTCAGCGTACTGGCAATGCTACGCACATGCTGAATATAGCTTTCTTGCTGGGATTTTTGACTATCCGCCACGCTGACTACGCGTTGCACTTCTAAATAAAAGCGATCTGGAAATAAACTTTGCCACTGACCCGCCAAATCGCTGGCCAAGGCTAAATTACCTTGTAAGCTAGCCAGCCCAATGTCACCGGCCAATGCCCCAGAAAGCATTATTAAGCCTTCGGTGCCGCATTCTACAAACCATTCGCGCTTAAATTCAGCGCGACCTCGATGCTGATTCGTTAAGTAGGCGCGACTGAGGAGTTGACATAGTAATAAATAACCCGCTTGCGACTGGCATAATAATAAAAGGCGCGAGGGTTGGTCACGATTAGCGATGTTTTCTAACCAGACATCACAACCAATAATCGGCTTAAGCCCTTTAGTGCGAGCCGCTTTGTAAAACTTGATGGCGCCAAATAAATTACTTAAATCGGTTAGCGCCAAAGCCGGCATTTTATCCTCCAGCGCCCGCTCTACATAGTCATCAATGCGCACAATGCCATCGACAATGGAATACTCACTATGGCAACGTAAGTGAACAAATGTAGGCGTATTTTGTGCGGATAAATTGGTGTGTGACATAAGACAAATTTTACCTTATTGCCTCTGGTTTGCAGAAAAAATATTAAGCTTAATCTTTAACAACAAAGAAAAACCAAAGCCCAATCTTTAACCACAGGACACACATTGGTCACAGAGAAAACTAAATCCGACCTACACATTAACACAGCATGGCTAGCTGTGTTCTCTGTGACTAGCTTTGCTGTCTATGGGCAAAGATTTAAATTGGTTTTACTGGTGACGATATAAGACTTTTGATTGAATGTAAAACAAAAAACCATCATACTTAGGCATAGTTCAAGAACTTTTATTTATTAGCCCTCATAAAGGAAAATATCATGTCGAATCCCGTTACACTTAAAGGTGGCCCCGTTGAAATTGGTGGCGTTTTCTTACAAAAAGGTCAAACCGCCCCTAACTTCAGCCTGGCCGATAAAACCAGAACTGATGTCACGCTAGAAAATTTTGCGGGTAAACGCAAAGTATTGAATATTTTCCCTAGTATTGATACTCCGACTTGCGCTACCTCAGTACGCACTTTTAACCAAACCGCTGCCAACCTCAACAACACCGTGGTACTGTGCATTTCAGCAGATCTACCATTTGCACAAAATCGTTTTTGCGCTGCCGAAGGTATTGAGAATGTTGCCACACTATCTGCTTTTCGCAATAGTTCCGCTTTTGCCGACAGTTATGGCGTCGCCATTAAAAGCACAAGCTTAGCCGGTTTAACAACGCGCGCAGTGATTGTTTTGGATGAGAATAACAAGGTTTTACATAGTGAATTAGTGGCTGAAATTACCACTGAACCTAACTATGATGCAGCATTAGCAGCATTGAAATAAGTAGAACCCTAAAAGCCTCACCACGGGGAAATTAAGTTTACCCTCAGCTTTTAGCTTTTCTCTGTGGCTAAAGATTTAGCTTGTTTGGCCGCGCTGTGACTGATTTACAGATACTTGGTGTATTTGGCATTACTGCCGCGCACTTTATCCACTGGGTATTTTTCTGCATTGAGCGCTATTTTAGCATTGGCCACTTCAATGAGATCAATCTCCAGCACTTGGGCAATTCTGAGCAAATAGACAAAGGTGTCCGCCAGCTCATGTCCGACCTGTTCGCGCTTTTCAGCAGATAGCGTGCAACTTTCCGCTTCGGTGTTCCACTGAAAATGCTCAACCAACTCAGCCGCCTCAACGATCATGGCCATGCTCAGGTTTTTTGGTGAGTGAAACTGCGTCCAATCGCGCGCAGTCACAAAATCTTCTAGCTTTTGTTTGAGTTCGTTTAAGGAATCAGTCATCAGTTACTTCCTATTACTGCCAGCCACCATTTTAATTTCAAATAAGCGGCATTCCAATGCGCCATTATAAAGCGGCGTACGTTTACTCGGCGTGAGGCGCATTAACTTAGGCATGGTTAAATCATTGGTTAAAAAATAAGTATTCCAACCGGCAAACTTACGCTTTAAGGCCTCACCCATTTTTGGGTAGAGTAAGGCTAAATCATCACTTTCACCAATACGCACACCATAAGGCGGATTCGCCACCAGCACCCCGCTGTCTGCCGGAGGAATCACATTGACAATATCCACCTGTGATAACTGCACGGCGGCCAATAAGCCGGCCTCTTCTAGGTTTTTATTGGCAATGCGTACTGCCCGTAAATCGATATCTGAGCCATAGATTTTTTGAAAAGAAACGGCTTTAACTTTGGCCGCCGCTTGGCTTTTAAGCTTTTGCCAGACATGTGGCTCAAAGTTTCTTAGCGCTTCAAAGCCAAAGCTTCTTTTATACCCAGGCGCCATATCTAGCGCGATCATTGCCGCTTCTAATAAAAAGGTGCCACTACCACACATCGGGTCTAGCAATGGCTGACCCACTTGCCAGCCAGATAGTTTTAAAATGCCGGCTGCTAAGTTTTCACGCAAGGGCGCTTCGATGCTGGCGCCGCGATTACCGCGTTGATACAGTGCCGCCCCTGAAGTATCTAAGTAAAATTGATACTCATCCACCGCCAAGTAAGCATGGATGCGTACCACCGGCGTTTTGGTGTCTATATAAGGGCGGCTACCCACGGCCATTCTAAATTTATCACAGACCGCATCTTTGATTTTTAAAGTGGCAAATTCCAAACTTTTGAGTGGGCACTTAACGCCCGTCACTTTCACCATAAAATCATTTTTTACATCAAACCATTGCGACCAATTAAGCTTGTAAGCAGCTTCAAATAGATCTTCTTCATTCAAATACTTACCGCGCGCCACTTGCCACAAAATACGCGTGGCAATGCGTGAGTGCAAATTTGCCGCATAACAAACCGCCCAATCACCATCAAAACTAACGCCGCCATCTGTCAGCTTGATGGACTTAGCGCTCACCTGTAGCAATTCATCGGCTAAGAGCTGTTCTAAGCCGCGTGGGCAGGTTGCAAAATATCGGTTAGGCATCATGGTCGTTGGGCTTCACTATGGTTAGTTATCTAGGCTGACTAAATTTTTAGTCATAAATAGTTTATTGCGACTACTTGGGTTATGTTCGGCTAATTTTTCTACAAACTGCAAAAACTCAATTTTATGGCTTTGTTCCAGCACTTTCGCACGTTCACGTAAACTGGCTAAGCGCAAATCTGACGGTTCACGTTTAAAGCCAAAAACAGCGACATTACCCGGCTTGCCTGTTGGTAAGCTTAACACCATGCCAGAAAAACTCTGCTCAATACGCTGCAAATACACATCAAACTTTTTATCATTGCCCCACAGATTGATCGCCAATATGCCGTCATTACTTAAGCTATTTGCACATTGATCAAAAAAGTCTTGGCTACAAAAATCAGGCGGAATACCATTACTATCAAAAGCATCAATCATCAGTACGTCAGCAGTATCGGCGTGCTCGGCCAAGTACTGTAAACCGTTGCCTTCAAGCACTTGTAAGCGCGCATCATTTTCTGGCACATAAAACTGGCTACGCGCCACTTGGATTATTTTAGGGTTTAACTCGATGACTTTGCTCACGATTGTTGGGCAATACGCATGCATATATTTGGCGAGAGAGCCGCCGCCTAAACCAATCGCCAACACTTGTTTAATGTTCTCATTAAACAATAAAAAACACATCATGCCACGCGTGTAGGTTAGTTCTAGTGCAAATGGGTCGCGGATACGCATGGCACTTTGTATGGTAATCGAGCCTAAATGTAATGCGCGCACCCCATCCGATTCGCTAACATCGACTGACGCATCAGCGACTGCGCTATGGTTAAGGCCGCGCATCAAATGTTTAGCCATGCGAAACATTAGGCCACGGCCTCTTGATTGTGACTGTCGGCAATCACCGCATCAACTTTTTCCTCATCCAGCTTGGCTTCACCTACTTGCCCAGTGTCCTCCATAAAAATATCAGTCGCTTCAATCGGCAAAATATCGCCAGATTGCGGCTCATCTGCCAGCACCGCAATGAACTTAGTGCGTAATTCCATCAGTAAGGTGTCTACTTCTTGCACCTGCAGGCTCACCTTTGTACCAGGTTTTAGCTCAGGCAGACCATAGACTTTGGTCATATAGGGCGGGCTATCTAAGTGGACTAAGTTTTCACGCCAGACGGTGGCACGCACCTCATGAAGATCTTCCTGAATCACATATTGCAGGCACCAATAGCGCTCCATCCGCACTTGAAACTCGCTATAAGCCTGATAGGTCATCTCAAAATTACGCATATGCGTAGTGAGCGCTTCGCTATTGACTGGGTAACTAGGTGCTAGATTTTGCACCACGCTCATAATTTGCCGCTGGTTAATTAAATCCACTGCACGTCTTAATGGTGAGGTACTCCACGCATATTGCGCCACACCCAAACCTTGATGCGGCTCTGCCTTGGTCGTCATATAAACCTTGCCGCCAGCTTGCGCGCGATAAAGTCCTGGTACATGATGTGCCGCCAATAGTGCGCCCCACTGATTATTGGCCTCGATCATCAACTCTGCCACCAATTTATCCATAGGCGAACCACGATGGCGACCGACTATACTCACCTTACCATCGACCACGTAAAAATTATAGTCAATTTGGGCGGGTTTAGTCGGATCATACTTACCACGCACTTTTTCTAGCGATTCCGCCAAATTAAACAAATACAAAAGCTTAGCCCAATAGGGATGTCCACTATCTGCCGCTAAAGTCGTTTCATTAAAAAATGGTTCTAGTGCATCGTGGCGTAAATTATCGGCGATTTTAATCAGCTCTAGTTTAGAATCGCGCTGGATAATCAGTTGCTCAGCATTCACATACAAATATAGAGACAATACCGGCTTAATCTGCCCGGCATCTAAGCTAAAAGGTCGAATGGCGGCCTCCGGCAACATAGTAATTTTATTGCCCGGCATGTAGATGGTTGATAAACGCTGCATGACTTCTTTATCTAAAGGGCTATCTACAGCAATGCCTAGCGCCGGCGCGGCAATGTGTATGCCAACACGGGTAATGCCGTCAGCCAAAGGTAGTATAGAAAAAGCATCATCAATTTCAGTCGTGGTACTGTCATCAATACTAAAAGCCTCGGCGTCAGCCAAGCTTAGCTCATCGAGGTTTAGACTAATTTCTTGTGCAGAAAAATCAGTGCCTTTGGCAAAATGCTCACGTAAAAAAGCGCCTAGGTGAAAATCATGTGCTGAGGGGATGGCACCACAGGCTTGTAGCAACTTGAGTTGCGTTAAATGGCTATCGCTAGCAGCGGCGTCTAAGGTTTTGTACTCAAAAGAATTTTTATCTGGCGCATACAACAGCATGTCAATTTTTTGCAGCAACTCATCGGGCAGGCTGTGCGCTTTAAGTTGTAGCACAAACACGGCCATTTTCTCAGCCAACACACGTTTTTTTTCTAGTCCCGCAAGCGCGGCTTTTAATATTTCAGCAGGTGCCGCTTTATAGCGCCCCTTACCCTTACGGTTAAAATAAACTGGCGCGCTATGTAATTTAAGGGCAACGGCAGCCGCTTCTTTTGGCGTCGGCTTACGCCCGTAATACTCTTGTGCAAATTCTTCAAAACCAAACTCGCCACCAGACTCGCCTTTGAAACCGGGTTCGGTGCAACATTCCCACAGAAAATCGACATCCAAGGTGTCCACCTCAGCATTCGCCGCATCCATAAAGCCCGCCAATGGCGTTTCAAAGCGTATCAATACATTGTTCACTTTAACTTTACTGCGCTTGCCACTGGCCGATTCTATTTGCATAGAACCCTGCGCCTCAGTCATAATGGAGGCCACTTTGAAACTGCCATCCTCTTCAAAAAATACGTTCATACTTGTCTTTCAATACGGTCTTGATATAGCGCGCTTTTCATGCAGGCTATAGATTTGCCTAGCAATTTCTGCTGGATTAGATTGCGCTCATTTTACCTTGTATTAGTAGATTTTCTTTGATGCAATATAAAATAGCGGTTAATTAAAACAGTGCCAATACAATACTTATGGATAAACGCATTCCCGTCACCCTGCTAACTGGCTTTTTAGGCAGCGGTAAAACCACCTTACTCAATAAGCTGTTAAATCACCCCAATATGCGCGACACCGCGATCATCATCAATGAACTCGGGGATGCTGGGCTAGACCAAATTTTTGCCAAGAGCAATTTGGCACAAAATATTGAAAGCGAACACATTGCCGACAACACCGTACTGCTCAGTTCAGGCTGTTTGTGCTGTACGCTCAAAAACGAGCTGGCCGACACCATGCGCGATTTATTTTTTAAGCGCGCACTGCAAGCAGTGCCGCAGTTTAATCGGCTGATTATTGAAACCACAGGCATGGCTGACCCTGGGCCGATACTCGCCAACTTAATGAATGAGCCGGTGATTGAATCGGTTTATCGCTTAGACGCGGTAGTGGTTACCATCGATAGTATTTACGGCCTACAACAATTAGCCGATAACATTGAAGCTTTAAAACAAGCCGCGGTGGCCGATGTATTAGTACTCACCAAAACAGACTTAGCAAGTGCAACGCAAATCAGCGCCTTAAAAGAAAAATTGCGCACCATTAACCCCAGTGCAACGCAACACGCCATCAGTCATGGCACCTTAGACCCTGCATTTGTGGTGGATGTTGGTTTGTTTGCCCTAGACAGCCAACTGCCAGAACCGCAACGCTGGCTCCGTGCGCCGCTAAAAAAAGCCCCTGCTAAAGGCACTTTACCGCAAAAAGTCCACGATGATGACATTGTCAGCTTTACCGTCATGATGCCTAATCCCCTCAACTGGGCACAATTGAAGCCGCATTTATTATGGTTTTGCCAAACTTACGGCAAAAACCTATTGCGCCTTAAAGGCATCATCCATGCGGCTGATCAGCCTGCACCACTGGCCATACATGCAGTGCATTTTACACCCTATCCACCCACCCTACTTGAAGGCTGGACCGAAGATGAGCCGCAATCGCGCATTGTGATTATTGGTAAAGGCCTGGATGAATTAGCCATGAGAAAGGCGTTGACGCAGTTTTAAGGGACACACTGTAAACTGCACAGCACTCAAACGTGACGCCTTAACTGGCTTTTTGATAATTACTGCCAAAAAACTCCATCATCATAAATTCTTCTAGACCGGCATTATCCGCAGGACGGGCCGACTGGCTAACGACACGGCCCAAGCGTTGCGAATCCCAGTTAAAATCATCTTGATAGTGCTGCCGAATTAGCCAGATCATTTTTCTTATCATGATTAGCCTCACGTCCTGCCCAATGCCCGCCTCTACTTCAAATGACTCTTGTCTAGCGTTACTATAATCATTAGTCCAGCCCCGAAATGAAAATCCAGCATGCCGTGCACTTAAGCTGGTGATTTCGAATATGCCGTTGGTGCCATTTTTGAAATTATTTTTAATCCGCTCCTCTCGCATTTGCTCAGCGCTAGGTCCCGCCTCACGGGCGACCGCTTGTGCATTTTGCTGGGCGGCATCTGCTTCTGACGCTTGCCGTTGGGCGCGCTTAGCGTTGACATAAGCCATCATATCGACCGGCGCGTCCTTTGCGTGCTCTTGAGCTGGCTCCACTTCAGTGGTTGGCGTTGGCGTATCCAACACTTTAGGCACGCTCAACCAAGGCTTCACATGCGCATTGAGCTTTTGCGTCATGACTTTAGGTTTAATCGGTTTAGGCGCTTGTTTTTCAGGCGGCTGTAGTGCTGGTGTTGGCTGCACAACTTGTGCGGGTATCGGTAGCGCAAAGCTAACCTCCAGCGCTGTTGGGATAGGGGCTGAGCTATTATCCATCTGAATATGTGGTGCGACTAAAAACAAAAACAGTGCATGCGCCAATAGCGAGCAGATAATCGCAATCAAGGTGTTGCGCCTAACATGAATACGCATCATTACATCGCCGCTAGACAGCCGTGAAAGAGGTGTCTGCAGAAATTCTTCAAAACGCTGCTGCGATGCTGGCGTTGTTTGCTTCATCGACTAGTAACCCATGTCGGCCCAAATTTTCTCTAATCGCTTGCTAGAGATTGGCATCGGCGTTTTAAGTTCTTGGGCAAATAAGGAAACGCGCAACTCTTCAATCAACCACCGATAGTCATGTAAAGCGAGCGGAATATCGAGATGCGCTTGATTGAGCGTAGTCATTTTATCTTGCCATTTTTGCCATAGCAAACCAACACTCGCGGCATTCTTACCGTCCCGATCAGGATTGGCTGGTTGTTTCTCTATACGCAAACGTAAGGCTTTTAGGTAGCGCGGGATATGTTGCAACTGCTCCCAAGGTGTTTGGCTAAAACAGTTTTTATAAACCAATAAGGCCAATTGTTGCTCCACATCGCGTTTTAAGCGATTGACTGTTGCTGGCATTTTAGCTTGTTGTGCGGTTAGTAATTGATACTCAGTGGCAATGGTTTGTGCTTGTCTGGCCACCGCCTGACTTACTGCCGGCAAACGCGTGCGTGCACGCGCTTTAAGCTTCATAAAATCGGCATTGCTCCGTGGCAACTCATCCTCACCAATAAAAGCGCGGTCTGAAATGGCCGCGATCAGGTCTTCGCGTAAATCATCTGCAGGCACGACGTGTCGCAAAAGTAATGCGTATTGGTTAAAATTAGGCAGACTTTTTTCCAGTTGCTTCATTTGTTCTTTAAGCTCAAAACGCATCAATCGGCATACCCCTTGGCGGTGACTAATGGTCGCTTCAACTACCGTATCAAACAACTTAACAGAAATACTATCTTCATCATCCTCTAGCGCCGGATAGCCCGTGACTTTTCGGCCATCACGCTCGAAACTCAGGGTTTGCGGTAAGTCTCCAAAATCCCACTGTTTTAAACCGGTTTTTTCAAGCGCTTTAATATTATCCGGTGTAGTGCTTCTAAAGGTCAGTTGTGCGGCTGAACCCAATTGTTTTTTGAGGGCGTTCCAATCCCGCCCCATGGCTAACTCACGACCGGCATCATCTACTACACTAAAATTCATGCGTAAATGCGCCGGCGTTTCCTCAGTCCAATCTTCTGGCGTAATTTTTAAGGTGGTGACGCGCTGAATATGCGCCGCCAACTCGGGTAAGATAAAACCTTCACCAACCTTAGTTTTCTCTAAAAATACCGTCACAAACTCTGGGACTGGCACACATACGCGACGGAAAGTCTTAGGTAAGGCTTTAATAAGATATGTCAATTTTTCGCGCAACATGCCTGGCACCAGCCATTCCGTTTGCGCTGAATTGAGCTGATTTAACAAAGCCAAGGGCACGGTTGCCGTTACCCCATCTAACACATGGTTAGGTTCAAAGCGATACTTAAGTGGGATTTCCACCCCTTCTAACAGCATTTTTTCAGGAAACTGTACCGCGGTAATCGCATCTGCGCCATGGCGCATGAGGTCATCGCGGGTCAGATATAATAATTTAGGATTGATTTTCTCTACGTCCTCACGCCATTTTTCAAATGTCGCGGCCTGGAAAATATCGGCGGGTATTTTGCTGTCGTAAAATGCAAATAATTGATGCTCATCTACCAGCACATCTTGGCGACGCGCTTTGTGTTCCAACTCCTCGACTTCGGCAATCAGACGCTCGTTTGCCATAAAAAATGCCGCTCTGGTGTCAAAATCGCCATTGGCCAAGGCCTCCAGAATAAATAGCTCGCGCGCTTGCTTAGGGTCTATCGGCCCATAATGGACACGTCGTTTAGGAATAATGGTTAGGCCGTACAAAGAAACGCGTTCCCAAGCATTTACCATACCCATTTTTCTATCCCAGCGCGGGTCTGAATACTGGCTCTCGGTTAAGCCTCTAGCCAAAGGCTCTATCCAATCGGGCTCTATCTTTGCCACACAACGCGCATAGAGTTTAGTGGTATCGACCAACTCAGCTGCAATCACCCATTTTGGTCGTGTCTTTTTAAGCGCAGAACCTGGCGCTACAAAAAAGCGAATGCCGCGTGCACCTGCGTATGAATCATTATCGCCATCTTTAAACCCAATATTACCGAGTAAGCCGGCTAATAAGGCTTTATGAATCTGATCGAAATTAGCTTCTTTTTCATTCGGCTTAAAATCCATCTCGTCAGTAATTTGTTTAATTTGACTATGCAACTCACGCCACTCTTTTAAGCGTAAAAATGACAGGAAATTACTGTGACACTGGTTTAATAAATCTTTATTGGACTTTTTAGTTTTCAGCGCGTTATCAAAAAAGTCCCACAACTTGAGGTAACTCATAAAGTCCGAACCTTCGCCGGCAAACTTAGTATGGGCATTATCCGCCGCCTCACGCTTATCCATCGGTCGTTCACGCGGATCTTGTATGCTCAAAACGCTGGCAATAATCAATATTTCACTGAGGCAGCCTTCACGTTTGGCCGCTAAAATTATGCGTCCCACACGTGGATCTAATGGCAATTTGGCGAGTTGTAAACCTGTTTCAGTAATTTGTCGTCGACTGTCTACCGCGCCTAACTCTTGCAATAACTGATAACCATCCGTGACCAAGCGACTGCTCGGCGCTTCAATAAACGGAAAATCATTAATATCCCCCAAGCGTAAAGCGGCCATGCGTAATATGACGCTGGCCAGCGAACTGCGTAAAATCTCAGGTTCAGTAAATGCTAGGCGGCTATCAAAGTCCTGCTCAGAATAAAGCCGCACACAAATACCGTTCGAAACACGGCCACAGCGCCCTGCGCGCTGCTTGGCGGCGGCCTGGCTAATTTTTTCTATCTGTAATTGTTCAACTTTAGCGCGCGTGCTATAGCGGTTTATGCGCGCCAAGCCCGCATCAATCACATATTTGATACCAGGTACAGTGAGTGAAGTTTCTGCCACATTGGTCGCCAATACGATACGACGCGTGGAATGGCTTTTAAATATCTTCTGCTGATCTTCAATGCTTAGGCGGGCAAAGAGAGGCAACACTTCAATGTGCTTAAGTTTGGCAGAACGTCCTTGGTATTTACGTAGGTGCTCGGCGGTATCGCGAATCTCACGCTCGCCCGGTAAAAATACCAAAATATCGCCATCCCCCTGCCTCAACAAGTCATCGGCAGCATCTAAAATAGCATCTTCAATCGCCTCTTCTTCATCATCTTCCTCTAGCCAGCGCGCTTCAGTTTTGGTTTTTCGGCTAATGCCAAAAATCGTTTCATTCTCTACATCATATGGCGCGTTTTCCGCTTCAGCACTTTCTTTAGCACGAAAACCGGCTTTACCGAGAGGGCGATAACGAATCTCTACGGGATAAGTACGGCCAGAAACTTCAATCACGGGGGCACCGTCAAAATGGACTGAGAACCGGCTAGCATCAATTGTCGCTGACGTTATTATGATTTTTAAGTCGCGGCGTTTGGGTAATAATTGCTTAAGATAACCAAGCAAAAAGTCAATATTCAAGCTACGTTCGTGCGCTTCATCAATAATAATGGTGTCATAAGCATTAAGAAACTTATCGCCCTGCGTTTCTGCCAGTAAAATACCATCGGTCATCAGCTTGATATAAGTCGATTCCGTGAGCTTGTCGTTAAAGCGCACTTTATACCCAACCACTTCACCCAACGGGCTTTGCAACTCTTGGGCGATGCGCGTCGCCACCGAGCGCGCTGCAATACGACGTGGTTGGGTGTGGCCAATCAACCCTGAAACACCACGACCCAGTTCAAGACAAATTTTAGGAATTTGCGTGGTTTTACCTGAACCCGTTTCACCACAAATAATCACCACTTGGTGATTATTAATCGCGGCTGCAATTTCGTCTTTTTTGCCACTCACCGGCAGCTCTGCTGGGTACTCTGGCTGAGGTAAGTTGGCCAACCTCAGGGCAAACTTCTGCTGGGATACGCGTATTTTTTGTGTAATTTCGTTGAATAAGCGCTGTGCTTTTATGACAGATTTTTCGTCTTTTAACTGCTGACTATCCAAGGCCTCACGCAACTTTTGACGCAACACAAAACGATCTGCCAACATACAGCCTGGTAACGCCGCCTCTAATGTGGTTGGTGTTAAGGTGTTCGATTTAAGGTTTGCCGGCAGATTAACATTCATAGTCTAGCATTTTAACATGCTAGCAAGGGCGCTTTACTTACTTGCTTAAGGTGAGCCTAAACTATTTATCGGCCCGCAATGCATTGCACGCCTAGCCAAGCAGCGCACCCGCTGACTAATCGGCAAAAACGACTTGCCATAAAGCGCGCACTGCTAGCACATGATCCTGTACTGTCGATGCTTGCACCTGCAAATGCGCCGCACCTTGCAGTTTAAGCAGATGCTGGTGATGGCGATAATCTCGGTAAGCCAATATCACCTTTTCTGCTAATGGCTTATCAATGAGCTTGAGCGAGGCTAGGCGTTTCAATAAAGCGATATTGCCGATATTGTCGGTCAGTTGTGGATATTGTTTTGCATGCGCTAGTACCAAATATTGCACTAAAAACTCCACGTCAATGATGCCGCCCACGCTGTGTTTAATATCAAAAATATCTGCTGCGATATGCTGTGTTGCACGCATTTTTTCACGCATGGCCTGTACCTCCAACTTGAGCGCGACGGTTTCTCGCGGCAAGGTCATCACCTCGATGCGAATCTGATCAAATGCCGCGCCTATCGTGCTATCCCCAGCTACAAAGCGCCCGCGGGTAATGGCTTGATGCTCCCATACCCAAGCTTTATGCAGCTGATACGCTCTAAAAGCAGCCACACTACTGACCAATAAACCACTATTACCATCTGGGCGTAATTGCAAATCTGTTTCGTAGAGCAAGCCGGCTGAAGTTAAACTGTTAAACCAATTATTGATGCGTTGGGAAAATCGGGCATAGACTTCACCCGCCTCAGGTGCGTCATCGTCATAAAGGAAAATGATATCTAAATCAGAAGCATAACCCAGTTCTTTACCGCCTAATTTGCCATAGCCTATCACGGCAAATTTGGGGTAATCCAGGTGCTTAGCACGGACATTCGGCCAAATGAAAGACAAGCTCACACTGAGCAGTAAATCAGCCAGTTCACTTAAATAATCGGAGAGTTTTTCTGGTGACAACTCTCCATTAATATCTTGTGCCGCAAACCTAAATACAGTGGCGTGTTTAAAATGTCGCATCAAGTCCATCTGCTGTTCAATGTCGCCGTCTGCTGCCGTTAATCTTGCCAGCAACTCTACCCGCATAACAGCAAAATCCGGCGCAGCGTATAAAGTCCGCGTATCTAATAACTCATCTAGCAATATAGGGTGCTGCACTAAATAGCAACTTAACCACGGACTACTGCTACAGAGCTTAACCAGCAAATGCATGGCCGGGGCGTGTTCTGTTAGCAAGGCCAAGTAACTAGCCCGGCGACAAATGCTTTCTAGCAGATCGGTCACGCGCAAGAGCGCTGTATCGGCATTAGCCATGCCTGCCGCCTGTGAAATCGCCAATGGCATCAGCCCATCAAAGCGCAGTCGACTGACTTCTGGTAGCTGCAAATAACGGCTACTTTGATGGAGTACCTTTAATCGACGCAGCGTTTCTGGCGCCTCAGTAAAACCCATTGCTTGCAAAGCCGACACGGCATCTGGCTCAGTTAAGGCGCCATGCCAAATGGATTTTTCAATATCCAGAAGCTCTTTATTGGTGTTAGCCTCGCTAAAAGTAGCATTGAAATGCTGTTGCACTTGGCTACGATAACGATTTAACTGGCTTATAAAGGCTTCCCAATCGATAAAGTTCATCGCTTTAGCAATTCGCGCTTGGGCTTCTGCTGATGTTGGTAACTCCTGCGCTTGTGCATCCTCAACATACATCAAGCGGTGCTCTAAATTTCTTAAAAAGGTGTAAGCACACTTAAGTTCACTCACCATTTTTTCAGGCAGCAAAGCTTTGTCTTTGAGTAAATCCAGCACCAGTAAAGTCGGCTTAATTTGCAAGCTCACATCTTGACCGCCACGAATCAATTGGAATACTTGTGCAATAAATTCAATCTCACGAATGCCGCCGCGACCAAGCTTAATATTGTCGTGCATGCCCTTGCTATTCACATCGCGTTGGATTTGAATTTTCAAATCGCGCATACTGGAAAATGCACCGAAATCTAAATATTTACGAAAGACAAAAGGTTTTAGCAAGCGTGAAACTTGCTTACCTCCCGTGACCTCATGGCCTTTAATCCAAGCGTAGCGCTCCCATTCCCGGCCATTATTTTGATAATATTCTTCCAGCGCGTCTAAATTTGAGACTAGTGCACCTTCACTGCCAAAGGGGCGTAAACGCATATCAACGCGAAACACAAATCCATCTTGGGTTATTTCATCAATCGCCGCGATGAGTTTTTTAGCTAAGCGTGTAAAAAAATCTTGATTACTCATCGGTTGCTCACTTTGCGTTGCCCCTTCAGCAGCGTAAGCAAAAATCAAATCGATATCCGAAGAAACGTTAAGCTCCCCACCACCTAGCTTACCCATACCAATGACAATCAAATTTTGCGGGCGGCCTTGCTCATCCACCGGTTGACCATGCACCATTACCAACCAAGTGTTAAGAAATCCAATGGCAGTGTTAATCACACAGGTGGCCAATTGTGTCGTTGTCCGCATCACCTCTGTCAAATCGGCTAAACCATTCAAATCTCTAACAATAACGCGTGCCATCACTTGCTGACGCAATAAACGTAAGGCGCATTTTAATGTGGCCTCGTCAACAATATTTTGTTGTGCCAAAAAATTTTGCATTTCACTTAACTGATAGGCTAACTGATGATTTTCTAGCAAATCATGCATTAAATTAGCATTTTTTGTGCATAGTCTAAGGAGGAATGGGCTGCAACTAAGTGCATGCCGTAAATAATCCTCATTATTAGATTTGGTGCGGCTTTCAGACAATAAATTATCGAGTGTTAACATGGGTTTTTAAGGTGGTATTTTGTGTAAAATTTTGTTATATTTTGCTTTTAATGCAACAAATTATAAATCTGTCGCAGCTATTTAAGGGGATTTTAAGCATGTCCATTGAATCTATTCTGCATGAAAACCGTACATTTGAACCCAGTGCAGATTTTGTAAAAGCTGCGAATATCTCTGGCATGTCAGCCTACAACGCTTTGTGCCAAGAGGCAACAGACGATTACGAAGGTTTTTGGGCAAGATTAGCGCGCGAGCTGTTAGTGTGGCACAAACCTTTTAGCAGAACACTGAATGAAGACAATGCCCCATTCTACAAATGGTTTGAAGATGGTGAGCTGAATGTTTCTGCGAACTGTTTAGATCGACACCTCAATACCATCCCCAATAAAGTCGCTATCATTTTTGAAGCGGATGATGGCACTAGCATTAAACTGACTTTTAAAGAACTTTATCATCGCGTTTGCCAACTGGCTAATGGCTTAAAAAAACTCAATCTTAGCCTTGGTGACCGCGTGATTATTTACTTGCCTATGGGCATAGAAGCCGTCGTTGCGATGCAAGCCTGCGCACGCATGGGCTTAACGCATTCTGTAGTATTTGGTGGATTTTCCGCTAAAAGCATCAACGAGCGCATTATTGATGCCGGTGCAGTGGCTGTTATTACCGCCGACGGCCAAACCCGTGGTGGAAAAATATTGGCGCTAAAAAATGCGGTGGATGAAGCGATTGCCATGGGTGGTTGCGCATCGATCAAAAATATAGTGGTCCTTAAAAAAACTGGTCTAGCTGTTGAAACAACGTCGAATAATATTTGGTGGCATGATTTAATCGCTGATGTTGCAGATACTTGCGAACCAGTGATGGTGAATGCAGAGCACCCATTATTTTTGCTTTACACCTCTGGCAGTACCGGTAAACCAAAAGGTGTTCAACACAGTTCTGCTGGCTATTTGTTGCATGCCATGAATAGCATGCGCTGGACATTTGACATTAAAGACCATGATATTTTTTGGTGTACGGCTGATGTAGGCTGGATTACAGGGCACACCTATGTGAGCTATGGCCCGCTGGCGATGGGTGTCACACAAGTGATATTTGAAAGCATTCCGACTTACCCAGACGCCGGCCGCTTTTGGCAAATGATAGAAAAACATCAAGTCACTATTTTTTATACTGCACCCACCGCCATTCGCTCGCTCATTAAAGCATCTGATACTGTCCCGAGTACCCATCCGAAAAATTACGATTTAAGTAGCTTACGTCTCATAGGCTCGGTAGGCGAACCGATTAACCCAGAAGCTTGGATATGGTATTACCAAAATGTGGGTGGCAGTCGCTGCCCGATTGTCGATACCTTCTGGCAAACAGAGACTGGCGGGCATGTCATTACCCCGCTACCGGGTGCCATACCATTAGTGCCAGGCTCTTGTACCTTGCCCTTTCCTGGCATCGCTATCGACGTCGTCGATGAAACAGGTAAAGATGTGCCGTTGGGTACCGGTGGCTTATTAGTCATTAAAAAACCATGGCCATCCATGATACGCACCATCTACAACGATCCTGAACGCTACAAATCTAGCTACTACCCATTGGATTTAGGCGGCACTACTTACCTGGCTGGTGATGGTGCAGTGCGTGACGCTAAAACCGGCTTTTTCACGATTATGGGGCGTATTGATGATGTGTTAAATGTTTCAGGTCACCGCTTAGGCACCATGGAGATTGAATCCGCTTTAGTTTCAAACCCATTAGTGGCTGAAGCGGCGGTGGTAGGTAAGCCACATGATATTAAAGGTGAGTCTGTCGTGGCTTACGTGGTACTTAAAGGTGTACGCCCTGAAGGTGAAAACGCGAAGAAAATCATCGCGCAATTGCGGGATTGGGTAGGTAAAGAAATCGGCCCGATCGCTAAACCTGATGAAATTCGCTTTGGCGACAATCTGCCTAAAACCCGCTCAGGCAAGATTATGCGTCGCTTGTTACGTAGCTTGGCCAAAGGCGAGGAAATCACTGCGGATATCTCCACATTAGAGAACCCTGCGATTTTAGATCAATTAAAAGAAGTGATACGCTAATCGACAACAGGCTTGCTCAGCAACATGCTAGCAAGCCTACTTTTATTGAGCTTATATTTAAAGTGCCCAGTTGCCATAACCCTTAAACTGCTGAATCACTACCTGCATTTCAGCTACATTTAATAGCTGTGGCTCCCCTAGTTGTAGGGCACGCCAATACTGCTCACATAAGTTTTCCACCTCAACGGCCACAGCCAAGGCGTCCTCTAAATCACGACCTAGTGCAATCATGCCATGGTTGGCCAATAGACAGGCTTTACGCTCTAGCAATGCTGTCAGCGCATTATTCGACAAGGCTTGCGAGCCAAATAAGGCATACGCTGCACAACGAATCGTATCGCCACCAGCAATGGCAATCATGTAGTGAAAAGGTGGAATAGTCTTGTGCAAACAAGCCAAGGTAGTGGCAAACATGCTGTGGGTATGAATGACCGCATTGATTTCAGGCTTATTTTGCAAAATGTCGAAATGAAAACGCCATTCACTGGAAGGTTTCTTGCCAGACTCAAACCCACCCTCCCACTGCATCTTCACCATGCTAGCCGATGACATTTCCTCAATAGCCATGCCGGATGGCGTTAACAAAAAACCACCCTCACAACGCACACTCGCATTACCTGAAGTGCCTTTGTTCAGCCCTAATCCGACCAATTTCCGACTGCTTGCGAGTAATTGGTCGCGCAGTATAGTTTCCGATAGCTGTTGCATGTGCTTATTATCCATGTAAAATGTGAGCGGCTTGCCGCCACGAATACCTATTGTGAAAAAAAGCGTTTAGTCGTGTCTAGAAAAAGCTAACTGATGTGGCGCAAATACCCCTTGTTCGGTAATAATACCTGTCACTAACCGTGCTGGGGTTACATCAAAAGCCGGGTTGATGGTTTTAGATTCTATAGGGATCACCCGCACCTTCTGCACACTGCCATCTGCCGCCAAGCCTTGCATATATGCCACTTCATCGCCGTGCCGCTGCTCAATCTCAATTTCAGTCAAGCCATCTACAATCACCCAATCTATCGTCGGGCTTGGCACGGCCGCATAAAATGGCACTTGATTATCAAAGGCGGCTAAGGCTTTTAGGTAGGTACCAATTTTATTACACACATCGCCAGCACTGCTGACACGATCGGCACCGACAATCACCATATCGACCAAGCCTTGTTGCATCAAATGCCCACCAGCATTGTCACTAATGATCGTATGTGCCACGCCATGCTGAGCTAATTCCCACGAAGTAAGACTTGCGCCTTGGTTGCGCGGTCGGGTTTCATCTACCCAGACATGCACGTTAATGCCGGCATTATGCGCGGCGTAGATAGGCGCAAGTGCAGTTCCAAAATCAACGGTAGCGAGCCAACCCGCGTTGCAGTGGGTCAGAATATTAAACTGTTTTTTTTGATCTGGCTGTTGGTAGGCCTTCTCAATCAAACTTAAGCCATGCTGGCCTATGGCTTGATTAAGCAATACATCTTCATCACAAATTCTGGCGGCTTCTGTCCATGCGGCTTGAATGCGATTAAGCCCTGTCAGCGGCGATAATCTATTCAGCATACGCTGAACCGCCCAATTCAAATTGACTGCGGTGGGACGACTTTGAATAAGCTGAGCCGCTGCAGCCTGCAAATGTTGATCACTTGCCTCTTCTTGCATCGCTAACGCAAGGCCATAAGCGGCTGCAGCACCAATCAATGGTGCGCCTCTGACCTGCATGGTTTTAATCGCAACAATCATTTGTTGCAAGCTTTCAATGCGCGCAATCTCAAAAATATGCGGCAACTTTGTTTGGTCGATAATTGACACTGTAGCTAAACCATTGCCTGGCAATGAATTAGGCCAAATAGTACGATATTGTTGAAACTTTACTAGCATAAAAAATCCAAATCCCTAGTGTTAAAATAGCCAAATAGTAAAAAAACAAATGATAAAAAAATTGACTTTCAAAAAGTGCCGTAAAGCGCAAAATACTCTCCACAATATCTGTGGATAACTTTGTGAATAACTGTGACTTCAATATGTAACATGCCAATCTATAAAGCTTTTTTCATATCGCTTATTTTTTAATCTAATATTTTATATGTTAAAAATCAATAACTTAAATTAACACCATTGATTGATAAGGGTTTTTAGCAACTCTTAATGTACCACATGAGGTGATGTGTATAAGTCGGCCAATTTTGGTAAGG
>SHXQ01000004.1 GCA_009693255.1 Methylotenera sp.
CCCGCACGCCCTACCAATACACAAGCGGCTTCTAGGGCATATCCTTAGAGGCCGCTTTCATTTTATAGTCTCACAGACTACGCATAGACTACACAAGCAATTAGTCGATCTAGCGGTGGTTTTCATGGTATAAGTGATATTAATATAGACCATCAGATACAAAGAAATTTAATAATGAAGTCTAGCAGAGCATTCTGAATTCTTTAGGCTGGACTTCCCCCGATTTAGTAGACAGTTGATAATGTCTGAAATCACTAAAAGGAAGTTAAATGAGAGGCATCATGCTTGCAACACTATCCCTTGCATTGTTGCTATTGATCACATTTCCAGCTCAAGCAGCTGCCTTAATGGGATTCAAAGATAGCGCAATGTTAATGAGTGAGTTCTCGACAGATAAAAAAGAACTCATGCTGAACTATTCCCCCGCAGTGGGTCATGCCTTTGGCATTGAAACTATGTGGATGAGAGGAGGGAAGCAAACTAATCTCATTACTAACGTCAATTACACAGGGCTCATCAAACGCTGGAATATGCCTAAGGGTCAAGCCAACTTATGGTTTATGACTGGTATAGGAGAAGCTTCTGGGGACTCTCGTGGATTTTCTTATTCACCCAGCGTTCAGTTTGATTATGAAACGACACGTCTCTATTTCTTGGCTAAAGCCAGAATGGTACGTGCCCCGCATATTCAATATGACACCTACAGCGTCCAAGGTGGTTTTTCTTTTTACGAAACAGGTTTTGAGGAGACTCAGCCTTGGTTTGTCATCGAAGCACGCACAACAGAAAACATGTCGACACATAATGAGATTACGCCAGCACTTAGATTAATCAATCAAAACTATTTTGTTGAGTTGGGTGTTACAAACCCATGGGATAGAGACTTACGCACACCCAAACTCAATTTAATGCTTACTTTTTAATAAGGAATCATCATGAAGAAACTATTTGTTATCGCAGTATTAGCAATTTTTACCAACACAGCATTCGCTGCAACTTCTATTCACGCAGAGGTAAAGGGTATGGTCTGCGCATTTTGTGCAAAAGGTATTAATAAGAAATTGCGTGAATTGGATTCTACTCAAGATGTTTGGGTAGACTTAAAAAGCCGTATGGTTGTGGTTGAAATTAAAGACCAAAAGACGATGAGCTTAGAGGCTTTCACAAAGTTAATTAAAGACGCTGGATACGATGTCACAAGTGTTGAATATATTAACAAGACGCTCGTTGAAATTAAGTCTGATCATACCCGTATGAAAGAGGTGAAGTAATGAGTGTTAACCCTCGAATGTTATCGATGAAGAAAATGCTGGCGGTGAACTGGTTAATTCTTTTTACGAGCAGTGCAACGCTTATTTGTTGTGCTATTCCAGCTCTGTTAGTCAGCCTAGGCTTAGGAGCGGTATTGATTGGATTGGTTAGCAACGTGCCGCAGCTAATTTGGATTAGTGAGCATAAGCCTCTTGTTTTTGGTATTGCAGGTACTTTATTAGTGCTGGCAGGGCTGATGCAGTGGCGTTCTTCGAAGCTACCTTGCCCTGCAGATAAGCAATTGGCTGAAGCTTGTATGAAAGCAAGAAAGATGTTGAATGTGATTTATGGCATCTCGTTACTATTTTTTGCAGTAGGGTCTTGGTTTGCTTTTGTTGCGCCTTATTGGCTCGACTAATCCAAACTAAGTATTAAGAGTTTGTCGTTATAAAGTTTTTAACCTTAGAAGAAAATCATGCATGAAGTTTTTAATGGAACAATTCCTATGCACGCTATTGCAATGTGCATCTTGATGAATGTTGCTTTGGTGTTATCAATCGCAGCATTAATTAAATATTTAATAAAAGGAAAATGTGGTTGCTCTTGCTGTAATGGCAAAAAAGAAAGCTCTGGCACTGAAGGTAATTCTTGCTGTAAATAATTAGTAGCCATGTGTTTTACATGACCTTTTTGTTGCATTAATTTCTTTAGCAGACGGTGCTTTTGTATTTTGCTATACTTCCACCTGTTGTTTAGAATCAACTTTTATGGGGTGTTAGCTCAGCTGGTAGAGCAGCGGACTCTTAATCCGTTTGTCGCGAGTTCGACCCTCGCACGCCCTACCAACACTATAGCAATGCTGGAAAATATGAATTGTTGTCATTTGTTTTGCAAAAGCATCATTAAGAACCCCTTAATCTATGGCTGTTATCCTAGCGCCATTGATTCCAAATTCACTCATCTGATTCGGAGCATTTAATCATGCTGATGGCGCAGGGCTTAGCGTGCTTGCGTGGTGACCACCTGCTATTTAAAAACGTTGGCTTTGAACTGAAAGCGGGCGGCTTGCTGTATGTGTTAGGTGAGAACGGCAGTGGTAAAAGTAGTTTATTGCGCATGTTGTGTGGGCTATTAATGCCAGGAGCGGGTGCAGTGTTTTGGGGCAACAAAAAAATCAAAGAAGATGCCGAAAATTATTTGCCGAACTTAACGTATATTGGCCATTTAAATGGCCTTAAAGATGACCTCACGGCATTGGAAAACTTGCAAATTTCAGCGCGTTTGGCGGGCAATGATGTGAGTAGCCAAGAATCGTTAGCCGCACTTACGGCGATAGGTATAGCGCGTTGCGCAGACTTACCCGTACGCGTGCTTTCGCAGGGGCAAAAAAGGCGTGTGGCGCTGGCCATGCTTTGGTTAACGCAAAGTCAATTATGGATTTTAGACGAACCTTTTACCGCGCTGGATGTCGCTTCCACTGAGGTGTTAGCGTCGCGACTTGGGGCGCATATGGCCAATGGTGGCATGACGATTATCACCACGCACCAAGATGTTTCGATTAGTGCACGCGCCACTCAAACTTTAAGGCTTAGCGTTTGAAAACGGCCAAAAAAAATGCTTGGACAAACGCGTGGCTCACGGTACTTAAGCGTGATCTTTTGTTGGCCTTACGTAGACGGTCTGATATTGCCACAACGCTATTTTTCTTTGTGATTGTTTCTAGTCTTTTCCCGTTAGGTATTGGCCCTGAAGCGGCGGTGCTAAGTAGTATTGCACCCGGCGTATTATGGGTGGCGGCATTATTGGCTGGCATGATATCTCTTTCACGATTATTCTCAGCAGATTTTACCGACGGTACTTTAGAACAAATTCTGCTTGCGCCTCAACCACTGGCCTTACTGGTGACGGCAAAAATTCTAGCGCATTGGCTAGTGTGTGGCTTGCCGGTGGTACTGCTGGCACCGTTGATTGGTTTGCAATACGCCTTGCCTAATGAGGCGCTATTGGTATTGGTTTATTCATTATTGCTCGGTACCCCAGCCTTAAGTTTAATTGGCGCTATTGGCGCGGCGCTTACGCTAGGCGTGCGGGGCAGTGGTTTGTTGGTGGCGTTGTTGGTGTTGCCATTGTATATCCCTGCACTTATTTTTGGCGCTGGTGCAGTGGCGGCTAGCCAGCATGGCATGAGTGCAGAAGCACATCTTTCATTGTTGGCAGCCTGTTCTTTATTGTCCTTAGTGTTGGCGCCTTTAGCGACCGCAGCTGCCTTACGTATTTCTGTAGAGTAAATTTGATATGAACATTAACTGGTTTAAATATTCTTCTCCACAAACTTTTTACCCCTTAGCCGGAAAAATGATTCCTTGGTTTACTTGGTTAGCGGTGGTGTTGGCGATGGCTGGTTTATATGTGAGTTTTGCCATCGCGCCGACTGACTTTCAACAAGGTGAGGCTTATCGCATTATCTTTGTGCATGTGCCTGCGGCGTGGATGTCGATGGTGATTTATATTGCGATGGCGGGTTGGGCGGCAGTAGGTTTGGCGCTGAATGCGCGACTATCTGCTATGATGGCGCAAGCCTTAGCCCCTACCGGTGCCATTTTTACGCTGCTGGCATTGGTAACAGGATCATTATGGGGTAAACCGATGTGGGGCGCGTGGTGGGTATGGGATGCGCGTTTAACTTCTGAGCTGATTTTATTATTCTTATATTTAGGCTTTATGGCCTTGCAGTCTTCTATTGATGACCCGCGTCGGGCAGATCGCGCTGGGGCATTATTGGCTTTGGTGGGCGTGGTCAATGTGCCGATTATTTATTTTTCAGTGAAATGGTGGAATACCTTGCATCAAGGGTCAACTATTAATATGGGCGTAGCCCCTAAAATGGCCGCTACCATGTTGCTTGGTATGTTGCTCATGGCGTTGGCTTTTTGGGTGTACACCGTTGCAGTAGCATTGATGCGGGTGCGTTGCATTATATTGGAGCGTGAGTGCAGTACAGACTGGGTTAAAGAATTATCAACAGGAGGACAAGCATAATGCAGTGGGCGAGTTGGTCAGCGTTTTTCAATATGGGTGGCTATGCATTCTATGTGTGGTTTTCTTTTGGGCTTACCGCACTATGTGTGGTTTGGGAGGTCCTAGCGCTGCGCAAACGTAGTCAACAGGCTTTGCGTTTATCTCAATTATTGGCACAGAATTAAGGATCAAGAATGGCTTTAAAAGCACGACACAAACGTTTTGTATTAATTGGCATTGGCTTGGCATTAATAGGTTTGGCCGCCATGCTTATTTTGAATGCATTTCAAAGCAATATGGTGTTCTTTTACACGCCTACGCAAGTTGCCAAAGGTGAAGTGCCGCATAATATCGGCTTTCGCATCGGCGGTTTGGTTGAGGTCGGCAGCATTAAGCGTGGTGACGATGGCTTAACGGTTAATTTTGTGATTACCGATACTGCCAAGACCGTGCCTGTAATCTACAAAGGCGTTTTGCCTGACTTGTTTAAAGAAGGTAAAGGTGTGGTTGCGCAGGGTAAGGTGGGTACGGATGGTTTATTTGTGGCCAGTGAAGTATTGGCCAAGCATGATGAAAATTACATGCCACCAGAAGCGGCCGCCGCCTTAAAAAGCGCTCAAGAGCAAAGTAAAACTTTGGTCATGCCTAAGTAAGTAAAATTAAAAGACAGCAAAATTATTAAAAGGATGTACACGTGATTCCCGAAATTGGTCATTTTTCTCTAATTTTAGCGTTGCTAGTTTCGCTAATATTAGGCAGTTTTCCTATTATTGGTGCTGCCCGTGGCAATGCGGTATGGATGGGGCTGGCTAAACCGTTAGCGAGCGTTCAGTTTATTTTGATAGCCTTTGCTTTTCTTTGCTTGGTCTACGCATTTGCATTTATGGACTATTCAGTCTTATACGTTGCCAACAACTCCAATTCTAAGCTGCCTTTGCAGTTTCGTATCGCCGCGGTGTGGGGTGGTCACGAAGGTTCATTATTACTATGGTCGCTTATTTTAAGTATTTGGACTGTTGCGGTCAGCCTATTTTCTAAGCACCTCCCCGATGACATGCGTGCGCGGATTTTAGGCGTAATGGGGCTCATCAGCGTTGGCTTTTTGTTATTCATGCTGATGGCGTCTAATCCTTTTGAGCGCTTAATTCCTGCTGCTTTAGATGGGCGTGATCTCAACCCGCTATTGCAAGACCCCGGCATGATTTTTCATCCACCGATGTTATATATGGGCTATGTGGGTTTTTCTGTGGCCTTTGCTTTTTCAATTGCGGCATTGCTCGGTGGCCAGTTAGACGCGGCTTGGGCGCGCTGGTCTCGCCCTTGGACAATACTGGCATGGATATTTCTGACTGTGGGTATTATGGCCGGCAGTAACTGGGCATATTATGAATTAGGCTGGGGCGGTTGGTGGTTTTGGGATGCGGTAGAAAATGCCTCATTCATGCCTTGGTTAGTCGGTACGGCGCTTATACACTCATTAGCGGTCACCGAAAAGCGCGGCAGCTTTAAAGCGTGGACAGTGTTGTTGGCGATTTGCGCTTTTTCTTTAAGTTTACTCGGTACTTTTTTAGTGCGTTCAGGCGTGCTCACCTCGGTACATGCTTTTGCCACAGACCCTAGACGGGGTATTTTTATCCTAGCATTTTTGGTGATCGTCATTGGCGGCTCATTATTATTGTTTGCTTGGCGCGCTTCAACAGTCGGCCGTGGTGGTAAGTTTGACGTAGTGTCACGCGAAAGCTTTTTACTAGCAAACAATGTGCTGCTGGCGGTAGCGGCAATGTCTGTGCTACTCGGCACCCTCTACCCCTTATTTTTAGATGCGCTTAATTTAGGCAAAATTTCAGTAGGTCCTCCCTATTTTGATGCGGTATTTGCACCGCTGATGGCACCGGCCATTTTCTTAATGGGCGTTGGTCCGATAGCGCGTTGGAAAGACGCATCACTACCAGGAATGGCCATGCGTTTACGTTGGGCATTTGGCATTAGTCTTGCGACAGCAGTGATTCTACCTTTGATGCTAGGTAACTTCACGCCGATGATAGGCTTGGGTTTATTTTTAGCTTTTTGGGTTTTTGCCAGCAGTGCCGAGTTGGTCTATCAGCGTTTAGCTAAATCAGATTTGCCATTGATGGGCCGCATTAAAGCTAATTCACGTTCCTGGTGGGGCATGGTGATTGCGCATTTAGGCATTGCGGTGTTTGTGTTAGGGCTGACCATCGTCAAAGGCTTTGAATCTGAAATTGCCGTCAAAATGTTACCAGGTGATGTGGCGCATTTAGCGGGTTATGACTTTACCTTTGATGGTGTAGTTGATCACAAAGGGCCAAATTACGAAGCCAGTCACGGTCAAATTCATGTCACTAAGAATGGTGTGTTGCGCACTATATTAGAACCAGAAAAAAGACTTTATACTGTGACCAATATGCCGATGACTGAAGCGGGTATTAGCCCGCACCTCATTCATGATTTATACGCATCATTGGGTGAGCCGCTAGAAGGTGGTGCTTGGAGCGTGCGAATCTACCATAAGCCTATGGTGGAATGGGTTTGGTTTGGTTGTTTAATGATGGCATTCGGTGGGTTTTTGGCCTTGACTGATAAACGTTACCGTTTAAAAAGACGTGCTCCTAGTAAAGCGGCCAACAGTAGTAAAGCGGCCAAAATATGAAACGCGGCTTGATCCCTTTTGCAATCTTTTTGGTGGTAGTGGGATTTCTTTTCAAGGGCTTGTTCCTTGACCCCCGTGAAGTGCCTTCGCCACTGGTGGGTAAGCCTACGCCACAATTTAGCCTGCCACGTTTAGATAACCCAGCAACAATATTTTCGCCTAAAGAGATGTTGGGCAAAGTATGGCTATTTAATGTGTGGGCCTCATGGTGCGGCGCGTGTCGTGATGAGCATCCAATTTTAGTGGAATTAGCTAAAACAGGGTTTGTGCCTGTTATCGGTATGGATTACAAAGATACGCGCCCAGAAGCGCAGCAATGGTTAGATCAGGGCGGCAATCCATATAACTTGGTTGCGGTAGATGCCGATGGACGCGTGGGGATTGAATATGGCGTGTATGGCGTGCCTGAAACCTATGTGATTGATAAGGCGGGGATGATTGCTTATAAGCAAATTGGCCCAGTGACTTATGATGCTTTACGAGACAAAATTATTCCTTTAGTGAAAAGGTTGCAAGCACAATGAAGTTAACCCCCGTCGTTTGCTTAATCGTTATTTTAGGCTTATTGCAATCGGTAAGTTTATGGGCGCAAGAAGCCCAACCATTGCAAGCTAATGCGGCAGTAGAGGTGCAGGTAGAACGGCTTTCTACACAATTGCGCTGCTTGGTTTGCCAAAACCAAACCATTGCCGATTCGCATGCGGAGCTTGCGCAAGATTTGAAGCAAGAAATACGTGCCATGGCGGCCAAAGGCATGACAGATCAAGCCATTATTGATTATTTGGTAGCGCGTTATGGCGACTTTGTACGCTATAAACCACCCTTTAACCCAGTCACCTCTTTGTTATGGTTAGGCCCTTTCGGCTTATTGTTAGCCGGTGGCTTTGGCTTATTTGTGATGTTGCGCAGACGTCAAACAATGACGACTGATGCACCATTGAGTGCAGATGAAGCGCGACAAGTGAGTGAGCTATTAAAGTAAGTCAATTTAAGTCAATTAAGGATTCAGAATGTTGGTATTTTTTGCGATAGTCATTTTGTTACTGGTCATGGTGCTCACTTTTATGGTGCGGCCTTTAATGTGGCCCAGTGCGGTGGTAAGAACTGATGGCAATGCCGCGAAACGAGATATTTTTCGTCAACAGTTTGATGAGATTGAGCAAGATAAAATAACCGGTATGCTCGATACGGATCAATACAATATTGCAAAAACTGAGCTAGAGCGTCGTATGTTGGATGAGCTGGGCAGCACAGAAAAAGTAGCCGCGGTGGCTAAGCCAGACGTACGACTGGCCTTTACGCTTATCATCATCATCCCTATTCTTGCTATTTATATTTACCTTGTGGTTGGTCGCCCCATGGCGATGATTCCGGCTGCCGGCATGCCTGCTGTTGCACTAGAGACAACTATGCCAGTAGCACCAAAAGCCTCTCCTGCTAGTGCGGCCAATATTCGTGGCATTATCAGTTTAGCGCCGGCATTAGCCAGTAACATAGACCCGGCAGCCACGGTATTTATTTTTGCCCGTGCTACACAAGGCGTACCAATGCCACTTGCTATTGCCCGCACCACCGTAAAAGAGTTGCCATATACTTATCGGCTAGATGATAGCACTACGCTCATGTCAGACATCAAGCTTTCACAAGCGAGCGAAGTAGTGGTGGTAGCAAGAATTTCTAAAGGTGGTGATGCCAAAGCGAAAGCGGGTGATTTGCAGGGTATCTCTACCGCGGTTAAACCTAATGGTATGACGGTAAATATTGAAATCAATCAGATGTTGCCATAATTCAATTTAAATGAAAAATTCAGTAGCAATTCTGCTGCTGAATTTTTAACTGGTGCGCCCGGCGGGAGTCGAACCCACGACCTTTGGCTTCGGAAACCAACACTCTATCCAGCTGAGCTACGGGCGCAATTAATTTCGGCATTATACCAAACCATTGCGTGTTATGCCCTTTTACATTGGGTAAGTCCTTTTACCTTCAGTTAAAGTGCGGGTATAATCTTGCCAATATAAAACCACCCTTAGGAATTAACTGATATGAGTAATGAATATAAAGGTTCTACGTTTTGGCAACTAATTCTGGTTATTCCAGGTACTATTTTAGCCTTCACTTTAATTATTTCTTTAATTGCTAAAACGTCTGGTGTCGTTAGTGCACCTGCGGAGGTGGTTGTGGAGTCAGCTGCTGCGACGGCGCAAGTTGAAGAAAACATTAAACCTGTTGCAACGGTTGAAGTTGCAGCCGCAGATGCTGGCCCACACGTAGATAAAAGTGGCGAAGAAGTGGTGAAAGCAGTGTGTGGTATGTGCCATACAGCAGGCTTAATGAATGCTCCTAAAATTGGTGATAAAGGTCCATGGGCGCCTCGTATTGCGCAAGGCTATGATGTGCTAGTCAATCATGCGATTAACGGTATTCGTGCGATGCCAGCACGTGGTGGTAACCCAGCATTGACCGATGGTGAAATTGCCGGTGCAGTGGCTCATATGGCCAATGCCAGTGGCGCTAGTTTTAAAGCACCAGCGCCTAAGGCGGCAGAAACTGCAGCGCCAGCTGAAGCTAAACCAGCTATGCCGGCAGCAGAGAAATAGAAGCTAAATGAGACGAGTGTAGGTTTTAGTCACATTTAAATTAATCGCTCGTTTTAATACAAAGCATGACAAAAATCAAAAATCCACTTAGTCTCATAAGTGGTTTTTTATTGCAGGCGACACATTAATGGCAATCTATGCAATCGGCGATATTCAAGGTTGTTACCATGCTTTTCAGGCATTGCTAGCACGTATTGAGTTTAATCCAGAAATCGATGAGCTTTGGCTGGTCGGCGATTTAATCAACCGTGGCAATGGCTCACTTGAGGTGTTGCGTTGGTGTTATGCACATCAAGATAATTTAAAAGTGGTGTTGGGCAATCATGACTTACATGCTTTAGTTGTGGCGGCGGGTTTTGTTAGAGCACACAAAGGCGACACTCTAGATGCATTGCTTGAAGCAGATGATAAAGATGAGTTGCTAGCTTGGTTACGCCATCAACGACTGGCTTATCAAGCGGAACCAACACCGGGCGAGCACTATTTAATGGTCCATGCTGGCTTACTACCACAATGGACAACGAAACAAACTATGCGCTATGCCGCTGAAGTAGAGGCTGCGCTACAAGGCGAAAGCCACTTAGATTTTTTAGCGCATATGTATGGTAACTTGCCCAATTGTTGGCATGATGACTTAACTGGCATTGACAGGCTACGGGTGATTACCAACGCCATGACGCGATTACGCGTATGTACTTTACAAGGTAAAATGGAGTTTCAGTTCAAGGGGGAATTAGCCGATGTACCCCAAGACTTTACTCCTTGGTTTGATGTACCTAATCGTGCAGCGCAAGATGTACAAGTGATTTTTGGCCATTGGTCTGCAGTGGGACTGCAACAAAGATCCAATGTCTATGCGCTCGATACCGGCTGTTTATGGGGCAGACAACTGACGGCGATGAACCTACAGACAAAAGAAATCATGCAAGTGCAGTCGCACCCGCTGGATAAGCCCCTCAAATTAAAGGGCTAATTTTTTAGTAATGAGCGATTGAATGTATCGCGTTAAGTCACGGCGGTTTTTATCTTGATCGGCTAATTCAGCCGTAACAATTGGCGCCAAAAAATGTAGTTCAATGACAGGGTTTTTTTGTAATAGCACTTGTTGTATTGACTGCGCCATCGTTGTATCACCAGCATAAGCCACTTCGGTATTGATGCTGCCATCTGTACGCGGATAGCGAATGGCAACCGGCCAAATGATCGAGTGTGCGTCTATGGCAGACTGAATCACACTGCCTTTGAAGGGCATGATTGCAGTGCCGTCGGTGGTGGTGCCTTCTGGAAACAGACACAGGTTGTCACCGGCTTTTAAACTGCGTGTAGTGATGTCGACAATGCGTGTTGCATGATGTCGTTTGCCACGCTCTAGAAAGATTGCATTGCCTTTGCTGACGAGGTAACCAAACACGGGCCAACTTTTAATGTCGGATTTAGCGAGAAAAGTGAGCGGTAAAATACTGTTGATAGCATGAATATCGACCCACGAAATATGGTTGGCGATAATCATGTGGTTACTTGCCGTTTTGTATGATGGCGGACTGTGACCCAAGCTAATCACGCTGACGTTAAAAATATCCAGTAAATGTGTACACCACCATTTAATGAGGCCTAATTTGAAATGCTTGGTGCCCACAGGAAACATTAAAGTTACGACAAACAACCCAAATAAGGTATGCGCAGCCACGCGACTAATTCTAAAGTAGCGCGTGGCTTGGTTGGTACGTATATTATTTTTGTTAACTAATGGCAAAGTGTCCATCGATACAGCGCATGCTCTCAGAAATAATCTGCTTATTTAAAAAAGTGTGCAGTGTATCTGGGGTTGATTCTAGATAGCGGTAACATTACCAGCATATCGGCCGTGTTGAAATAGGGATCCCATGCAGGTTCACCACAAATATAGGCGCCAAGACGTAAATAACCCTTAATTAAAGGCGGGCAGGCTACCTGCATATCGGTGCGTAGCGTGTCGTTGAGTAATGGATTGCGCGGAAAAACACGGTATTCAAGGGGAGATAAATAATCCTCTGCTAATCTGCGATACAAGCTTGCTGCGGCATGGCCACCGTCAGACATACTCACGCTACCGCAACCTATCATGTATTCGTAGTTGTGAATTTGCATGTATTTAGCCAACCCAGCCCACAGCATAGTAATGGTGCCGCCATTACGGTAATTTTGGTGTACACAAGCACGGCCAACTTCTACGGTGCGGTCAAACAGATGCGTTAACCGGCTTAAATCAAACTCGCCAGCAGAGTAGTAACCGCCCGCTTCATTGGCGCTTGATGGGCTTAAAATGCGGTAGGTGCCTATCACTTGATTGGTATTGCTATCACGCACAATCAGGTGATCGCAATATTGATCAAAGCCATCAACATCCAAGGCGCCGGTGCCTAAAAGTTGCGCGCCCATTTCTACAGCAAATACTTTGTAGCGTAAGCGTTGCGCTTCTTCAATTTCAACTTGGGTGCGTGCCAGACTAATGCTTAGGCGTCTTTGGTCGGGTACGGATAGGTCAAGGTGCTTACGGTTGTGTTCAATTGTATCACTGGTTGATAGCAACTTTTTGCTTAACATTGGATATCTCCTTTTAAATTAAGGAGACTTTAATGATTCAACATTAAATTATAGTGACAGAAATATGACTGTTTATTGACAGTATTTTTACAGTAGGCTGAAATTTACAAGGTCAGCCCCAGAATGTTGTGGTTAACCTCTCTGGTGTTAAGCGCCTTAGGTTAGCTGTGGTAAATGCATTTAATGCGATACGCGTGTTGTGCCGCCACTTTCTATTAAACGGACTTTATCGCCGGCTTTAAATTGCTCGTCAGCCTCTTGTACGATGGCAACTAAAGCACCACCATCAACTTTCACGGTGATTTCTAAGGCGTCTTTGCGCGTTAGTCCTTCTTCAAGGGCTGAGCCCGCCAGCCCACCCACTACAGCGCCTATCACGGCGCCAACGATATTGCCATCACCATTGCCAAGCGAGCTGCCCGCAACGCCGCCAACAGCTGCACCTGCTACTGTGCCTATCGGTGTTTTAGTGCCTTCAAGTTTTACTTGGCGCACACTTTCTACTACGCCTGTTTTAACGGTTTGCACTCTGCGCGCTTCATCGCGACTGTAAACGGCGCCAGAGTTAGAGCTGGCGCAAGCGCCGAGCACTAAGCTGAGTAAGCCTATGGTCAATAATTGTGTCGTTTTCATTTGATTATCCTTTAAAAAAGGTATCTTTAATTAAGCTTTAAATGCGGACTTATTCAACTTTAGTTTCATTCACTAGGGCTTGTGTGTAAATGGCTTCTATCTCAGCACGGGTCGGTTTATGGTTTTGGCCGCCACGACTTTCAATTTTAATCGCGCCCATGGTTGACGCTAATCTTCCGCAGGTTGGCCAATCCCAACCTTTGCTTATGCCGTAAAGTAAGCCAGCACGGTAAGCATCACCACAACCGGTAGGGTCAACGATGCTCATGGCTTTAACGCAGGGAATATCAAAGCGTTGACCATCGGCATAAATTTGCGAGCCAGAGCCGCCCAGCGTAACGATGAGTGCTTTTACTTTCAGCGCCAGTTGATCTAACGATAAGCCAGTTTTGTCTTGAATAATTTGTGATTCATAGTCATTGACGGCTAAGTAATCAGCCATGTCAATGAATTGCAGCAACTCTTCACCATTAAACATAGGCAGACCTTGGCCAGGATCAAACAAAAATGGAATGCCCGTATCAAAACATTCGCGTGCATGTTGAAACATGCCATCACGACCATCAGGTGCAATAATTGCCAATGTGACATTGGCAGCATCATTGACACTGTTCTGATGTGAGGCGATCATCGCGCCAGGGTGGAAGGCGGTAATTTGGTTATCATCAATATCAGTGGTGATAAATGCTTGTGCAGTAAAGCTGTTGGGGATAGTTTTGATATGGGCTGCATTTAGATTGTTATGCTTAATCCACTTTGAGTAGGTAGAAAAATCTTCACCCACGGTGGCCATAATCAATGGATTACCTTCCAGTAATTGCAAATTATAAGCAATGTTGCCCGCGGTGCCACCAAACTCACGGCGCATTTCTGGCACATAAAATGCCACACTTAGGGTGTGAATTTTATCCGGCAGAATATGGTTTTTGAATTGATCTTGAAACACCATAATGGTGTCGAAGGCGAGTGAGCCGCAAATAAGGGTATGCATGAGAGCTAGGCTAGGGGTTAAAAGAACATTATCTTATTTTTTGCCTATGGCAGGCAAGTAACTTAGAGGCAAATTTGCGGGTTGAGTTTATTGCGTTGGTGCGCCGTCAATCAATATTTTGGCGGCTTTTTTTGCATAAGTCATGGCGCCAGAACCGCGCTTCATTTGCTCGGCTTGTACTGCACCTTCAAATAACAAGGAAAGTTGTAGGGCTAAACCATCCGCATCTTGGATGTGGGCTTCGCTTGCTAAGTTGCTGATATATTGCCTAAATTGGCGTGATTGCTTAGACGATAATTGATGCACGGGGTTATCTTCATTGGGAAACTCGGCAGAGGCTTTAATAAATCCCATGCCAATAAAGTCGGGCGAGGTGACCCATTCTTCAATGAAGTCAAAAAGCTTTTGTATTTTGTCGCTAGGTTTTTTGGCTTGGCTATTAAGCTTATCGTTCAACCAATTTTGAAAATCTTGATGGCTATGGGTGAGCACCTCAAGAATCAGTAATTCTTTACTACGAAAGTATTTGTAGAGCGTCATCTTGGTGGTGCCAGCTACCGCAACAATGGTGTCGACACCGGTCGAGTTAATCCCTTGTGTTTGGAATAAAGTGGTGGCAGTTGCCAGTATTTTTGCACGTAGGATAGACATGGTTTTATTATACTAATCTGTATACAGGCTTGCAATCATTATTTTTTGGCTAATTTTTAGAATTAGCCATTAACATAGGGGTGAAATTGCAGCGCACTTTTTCTAGATAACTATTCGCCGTCGCTAAATCACTGAGATTGGTCGGTAGTTTGCCACCCACGACATTCTCTAAATAAATCGTTTTATCTTTGTCTGGAATTTGCAGTGCTTCTAGAAATTGGCAAGTGCCATTGCGCATTTGTTCATATTTGGCATACATGGTGGATGCATCTTGCGCGCTCAAGTTTTTGCTGTTTAGTGGCGCTGTAACTGCTACTGATCTTATATAGCCGCCACGGCCGGTATTCGCCCATGTGGTTTTTTGAGGATTGTTTTGCGTGAGTATCGGCAACAAGGCCATGCCGATGCCAATAAGTAAGACTAAACTTGCCGCAATGCCGTAAATGGAAGATTGCGTGCGGAAGGTTTTTAACAGGCACCATTGTTTTTGCGTTTGCGTCAAAATTAGCGCATTTGCCGCTTTTTTTGCATGCGCTAAACTTCCGCCCCCGGGATGATCAATCTCTTGTTGGGCGGCGTTAAGTGCAATGAACACAATATGCTCAGCCAGCACGGTTGGCTGGCTCGCCCCCAATGCAGTCGCCTGCTTGGCACAATAGCTAATCAGTTGCAGCTTGGGCGTGGTGTGCGGTGTCATTTTCACCTGAATTTCAGGTGCGGCTAACCAGTCCTCCAAAATGTCGAATAGGCTGAGTATCCGACCTTGTGGCGTGTTGCTAGATTTCTCCAGCATATTAATGAGCCATTGAGAATCAAAGATATCCATATCATTAAATGTTGGCTAGGTCTGCGCTTAGAAAGGCTTAACAACAACCAGTATGACAACAATGCTGAGTACCATGACCGGCAGTTCATTAAACCAGCGGTACCATACGTGGCTACGCTGATTTCTATCGTGTTTGAAGTCATTGACCAGTTTTCCGCAATAAAAATGATAACCAATGAGCACGGCAACAAGTGTTAATTTTGGGTGCATCCAACGACCAGAAATACCATAGCCAAGCCACAACCAAAGCCCGAATACAAGGGCTAATATAGCCAGTGGCAACATAAAGCAGTATAGTTTTTGCTCCATTAGTTTTAGCCGGTCAGAGGTGGCAGTGTCCGTTACCATGGCGTGATTGACTAACAATCTGGGCAAGTAAAATAGCCCAGCAAACCAGCTGGTCACAAAAATAATATGTAGTGATTTAATCCAAAGCATTATTGAGCGTCTCCGTTTTGATCAGCGCAGCGCAGCGCTGAGCAATTGATCTAATTTAACAAAATCTAATGCCCCTACCGAGCGTTGCAAAAGCTTACCTTGTTTATCGTAAATAAACAGTGTTGGCGTTAAATTTACCCCGCCGAATTTTTCAACCATTTCCGACAATCCATCATGCATCACTGGGAATGGAATCTCTTTTTTGGTCACATAATTAAGCACTTGTGCCGGCGGGTCGTCAGGCATGGCGATGGCAATTAATTCAAGCCCCTGGGCATGGTAAGCATTATAAATGCGCACTAATTCCGGCATCTCCTTAATGCAACTCAGGCAATCAGTAGCCCAAAAATTTACCAACAGCACTTTGCTTTTTAAGTCTGCCGCAGCAATTTTTTTGCCGCTGAGCGTGGTAAAAACAACATGAGGTAAATTATTTTTAGCCTGCAGTTGAATAGCAAAAAATGCCAGTAAGCCAATAATAACTATTGCTAACAGTGTTTTTTTCAGAGAATCAGACATCTGTGCAGTGTATCGCGTTCAATTGATTAGTCTATCAATTTCATTAACCAGCCCATTGATTTTTTTAGGTTTGGTGTCGCCAATGAGGCATGCATGATGGGCATGACTAGGTTTGCAGAGTTGGCAAGGGCTGCGAAAGTATTTTTGTCAGTAACCATAAAGCTATTGCGCTTATTTGTAGGGTTTCATCATGTTATAATCTGACCATCAATAGTTAAGCTATTTATCAAAACAAGAAAATGAACGCACCTCTACCTAGCGATATTCAGAACGCAGAGTCGATACCTGCTTCGCGCTTGCGCGAAATTCCTTACAATTACACCTCATTTTCAGACCGTGAAATCGTCATCCGCTTCTTAGGGGAAGATATTTGGCAGGCGTTAAATGAATTGCGCAGTGAGCGTAAAACGGGTCGTAGTGCACGCATGTTGTTTGAGGTGTTGGGTGATTTGTGGGTGGTCTCTAGGAACCCTTACTTGCAAGATGATTTGCTGGGAAATCCAAAGCGCCGCAAAGCTTTAATTGACGCCTTGCAGCATCGTATTGCCGCCATTGACGAGCGTAATGCGGGCGGTACGTCTAATGCAAAAGTACAGAAAATGGTGGTCGCTGCCCAGCAGGCGGTGGATAAATTTGCCGAAGATTTCCGTCAAACTTATGATTTGCGTAAGAAAGCATTGAGTAAGTTAAGCAAAATTACCCGAAAAGATAACGTGCAGTTTGATGGATTAGCCAGAGTTTCGCACGTGACTGATGCAACCGACTGGCGTGTTGAATATCCGTTTGTGGTGCTGAACCCCGATAATGAAAAAGAAATTGCCGCATTGGTGCGTGCCTGTATTGAGTTAGGGCTCACTGTGATTCCGCGTGGTGGTGGTACCGGCTATACCGGTGGAGCGATCCCGCTCACGCCTATGTCGGCTGTAATTAACACCGAAAAGTTAGATCGACATACCGGCGTACAAATGCGCACACTGCCTGGCGTGGCTAGGCAAGTGGCCACCATTGAATGTGGCGCAGGGGTAGTGACGCGTCGTGCAATGGAAGCGGCAAGCGATGCTGGTTTAGAGTTTGCTTGCGATCCAACTAGCGCTGATGCGAGTTGTATTGGTGGTAACGTGGCCATGAATGCCGGCGGCAAAAAAGCCGTGCTATGGGGTACTGCCCTAGATAATCTCGCCTCTTGGCGCATGGTGACGCCAGATGCACAGTGGCTTGAAGTCGAACGCTTAGATCACAACTTGGGAAAAATTCATGATATAGCGATGGCGCGCTTTAAAATAAGCCGTTACGACATGGATATGAAAACCTTGTTAGGTGAGCCCGAAATATTAGAAATTGCTGGGCCGAGCTTTCGTAAAGTCGGCTTAGGTAAAGATGTCACGGATAAATTTCTATCTGGCTTACCTGGCATACAAAAAGAGGGCTGTGATGGCTTAATTACCAGCGCTACCTTTATTCTGCACCGCATGCCTAAGCATGTGCGTACGGTTGCATTAGAGTTTTTTGGTAATGTTTCACGCGCGGTGCCCGCCATCGTCGAGATAAAAGACTACTTAGATGCCACGGCAAAAAAAGACCCCTTAGTGCTGATGGCAGGCTTAGAGCACATGGATGAGCGCTATATTAAAGCGGTGGGCTATGCCACTAAAGCGGCACGTCAACAGCGCCCCAAAATGGTATTGATCGCTGATATTGCTTCTGATGATGAAAACGCGGTAGGCGAAGCTGCGTCGCACATCGTGCGGTTATGTAACGCCCGTGACGGTGAGGGCTTTATTGCGGTGTCGCAAGAGGCGCGCAAAAAATTCTGGTTGGATCGCGCCCGTACAGCGGCCATTGCCAAACACACCAATGCATTTAAAATCAATGAAGATGTGGTGATTCCATTGCCGCGCTTAGGCGATTATTCTGATGGAATTGAGCGCATTAATATCGAGCTTTCGATTCAAAATAAACTCAAGTTGCTGGATGCTTTAGAAGTCTTTATGCAGGGCGATTTGCCTTTGCAAGCGGATGAAGATGGTAATGCGGATGAGCAAATGGTGAAATCCAAGCAAGCGATGGCGCTACAGCTATTAAGCGAGCTGCGCGCACGTTGGAGTTTAATTTTAAATCATTTAGATGCCCCAATCTCTGTGCTTGCCTCAAGTCTTGGTGACGCGACCAGTCAACTTAGTCAATACGAGAATGTATTCCGTGCCGTGCAATCTTACGATTTACGCATTTCTTGGAAGCGTGAACTTAAGCGGCCAATCGCCGATATTTTTGCTGGGCGCGAGTATCAGAAAATACTTGATCATTGTGATGAGATTCACAAAACCGTACTTAAAGGTCGCGTATTCATTGCCTTGCACATGCATGCAGGTGACGGCAATGTGCATACCAACATTCCGGTCAATTCTGATGATTACCAGATGATGCACGCCGCACACGACGCTGTGGCGCGGGTTATGGCGCTGGCAAAAGGTTTGGGTGGCGTGATTTCAGGTGAGCATGGTATTGGTATTACCAAAATGGAATTTGTGGAGGCCTCTACTATTGAGGCGTTTACTAAGTACAAAAATAAAGTAGACCCCAACGGTCACTTTAATAAAGGTAAGCTATTGGCAGGGTCTGGCCTAGAAAATGCTTATACCCCCAGCTTTGGCTTACTTGAGCAAGAATCTATCATCATGGAGCAATCTGCCATAGGTGAGATTGCAGACTCGATTAGTGATTGTTTGCGTTGTGGTAAATGTAAACCGGTGTGTACAACGCATGTGCCACGGGCAAACTTGCTGTATAGCCCGCGCAACAAAATCTTAGGCACATCATTGTTGATTGAAGCCTTTTTATATGAAGAGCAAACGCGGCGCGGCATTTCGCTCAAACATTTTGATGAGTTTAATGATGTCGCCGATCATTGTACGGTCTGTCATAAATGCCTAAATCCGTGCCCGGTGGATATTGATTTTGGTGATGTTTCTGTTGCCATGCGTAATTTTTTACGCGAGCAAGGTAAAAAACAATTCAACCCAGGCACGGCGTTGGGGATGGCTTTTTTGAATGCAACTGACCCTGCAACGATAAAGCTACTTCGCACTTTCATGGTTGGCATTGGCTATAAAGCGCAAGGTTTTGCACACAGTTTGGCTAAAAAGTTTGGCTTGCTAAAAGATAAAATTAGACCGCCGGCAACCGTAGGTAAACCTAATATTCAAGCGCAGGTCATTCATTTCATTAACCGACCTATGCCGAAAAAAATGCCGACTAAAACGTCACGGGCATTATTGGGTATAGAGGATGACCGCATGATTCCGGTCATCCGTAATCCGCAAAAAGTGACGGAATATTCTGAGGCGGTATTCTACTTTCCGGGTTGTGGATCGGAGCGTTTGTTCTCAAATGTGGGCTTAGCCACACAAGCGATGTTGTATGAAGTAGGCGCTATTACGGTGCTGCCACCCGGCTATTTATGTTGTGGTTACCCACAAACGGCGAGTGGCAATCATGATAAAGGCCAAGAAATCACCACAGACAACCGTGTGCTGTTCCACCGCGTGGCCAATACGCTCAATTACCTCGACATCAAGACGGTCATTGTGTCTTGCGGCACTTGTATGGATCAGCTGCAAAGATATGAATTCGAGAAAATATTTCCGGGTTGCAGATTGTTGGACATACACGAATATCTCATGGAAAAAGACATGAAGCTCAGCGGCATTACTGGGACTAAGTATATGTACCACGACCCATGCCATACGCCGATGAAGACTTACAAGCCGCTGGAAGTGACCAACAAGCTTATGGGGCAAGACGTGCAATTGAACGATCGTTGCTGTGGCGAAGCCGGTACGTTTGCGGCAGCGCGCCCAGATATTGCCACGCAGGTAAAAATGCGTAAGCAAGAAGAGTTGGAAAAAGGCATGGATAAGCTAGGTCTAACGGTAGGTGCGCCAGAACAGAAAGTGAAAATTCTGACTTCCTGCCCAAGTTGCTTGCAAGGATTAGCGCGCTATGGCGAAGATACCGGAATTGAAGCGGATTATATTGTGGTTGAAATGGCGAAGCATATTCTGGGTGAAAATTGGATGCAAGAGTATGTGGAGCGCGTGAATAAGGGTGGTATTGAGAAGGTGCTATTGTAGTCATCAATAGCCTTCAATCATTAACGAAAGTGGAGCGACTGGCTAAAAAGGCAAGAATATAGCCGTTGCCAAATTTTGCATCACCCGTGCAATAAGCCGTTCAGATTTTTCTGCTAAAGTAATGGCATATAAGTCGGTACGGCCTATCATCTTGCCAAACTCACGCTCAAAAGATAAATTCCTATCTTTATCGTTGATTTCATTGCTTAGTAAATAGAGTGTCCCCGCTTCATCGCGCGCGTTCGACAGTTTCCATGCCGCTATTTCTATGTTTCTAGCGACGTTATAGATATGTTGTGGGTTTACTGTGTCGGTGAGGTAAAAGTCTCTTTTACCGTCATGCGCTTGCAGTAGCATTGTTTGTAGCCCAACAATAAAAGGCAGCACGCGATCGCCACTATATTCAGGCTTAAACGCTAAGAAGATAGCTTCAGTGCCTTGTTTATTATCAATCTCTTTAAATAAATTGTGATGTTGTTGTTCGCCATCAATAACCCATATCGCCATTTTCTCGGCATTATCAGAGGTGCTTTTTGCCAGTTCGTGCGGGTTGCGCTTGTAGAGCTTGATCATTAAATGACGCAAACTTTGCATGTTTTCTGATATTTCAACATCAGTCATGCGGTCAAAATCTCCCTTGGCTAATTGGTTACCCGAACTTTTATCACTACGCTCGGGAACAGGTTTATTTTCTACTGGGCTATTGAGTGCACAGGCGACTAAGCCGCCTGCCATTAAAAGGGTAACAATGATTCTCATGTTGTGGTGGCCAATGCAACGTGCACAATTCTTGATTTAGGAAATACCGCGCTAAAGGTGCTACCCAAACCTAATCTACTCGAGATTTCCAGCTTGGCTTGATGGCGAATGAGAATATGCTTAACGATAGATAGCCCTAGGCCGGTGCCGCCAGTTTCTCGACTACGGCTTCTATCGACACGATAAAAGCGCTCGGTAAGGCGCTCAATATGTTGCAATTCAATGCCAATGCCGGTGTCGCGCACTGAGAATACAGCTTCCCCATCACGTAAGCCCCAGCTAATAAATATCTCACCGTGCCCCTTGGTTTTATTTTCTGGGGTGTAACGTATTGCATTACTCACTAAATTGCTAAAGGCACTACGCAGTTCATCAATTGCACCGCTTAAGTTGAGTGTAGCGTCGACATCAAGGTGAATTTTGTGTTTGGTCTTTTTTAGCCCTTGGCTTAAACCTATGGCATCGTTTTGTACTGCTTCTAACAATTGGGCAATATCAATCTCGCTATCGTCAGGATTGCCGGTATTGCTTTCTATGGTCGACAGGGTGAGTAAATCTTCAATAATTCGGCGCATGCGTATGGTTTGTTCTTCCATCAGGGCAAAGTAGTGCTTCAGGCTTGCTGGTACCGCACCATCCATATCGCTAAGGGTTTCTAAGAACCCACCCACTACCGTTAATGGGGTGCGTAGCTCATGTGAAACGTTGGCAATAAAATCACGGCGCATGATATCTACTTTTTCGAGTTGCGTCATATCTCGACTAATTAATAATTTTTGTTGGTTAGCGAAGGGGACGAGCTGAAGTTCCAGAATCAATTCAGGATTTCGCCAAGACTGTAGTTTAAAAGGGAGGTCGTATTCGCCGTTATATAAGTAGGCAATAAAATGGCTGTCACGAATTAAGTTGACGATAGGTAGGTTTTTATCGGTAGTTAAATTAAGGCCAAGCTGCTTTTCCGCATTCGGTGTGCACCATTCAATAGCGTTGCCAGCACTGAGTATCACCAAGCCATCTGGCATGGCACTGGTGGCAAGGTTAAAAAGTTCTAATGACGAATTTAATTTGGTCTGGATTAACTTGTTATTACGCTCATATTTCAGGAGCATAGTAAAAATATCTTCCCATAAACCAAACCCTTCAGGGATTACTTTAAGATCGGGGGCTTTAAACCAGATTCGTAATTGGTGAAGCCAAAAAATATGGCTGCTGAGATAGAGTAAAAGGCCGGTAGAAAACACCAGCAATGCCGCTGTCGCGCCACTGATTAGCCATAAAAAGAGACTAATGACAATAAGTGCGCAAACAAATAAGCCAGCTTTCCAACGAATATCTAGCACTGATTGATTTTCAATAAATTGACATGCTTAATTATAGCTAGGAATTGCAAGCCTAGACGATATTTATAGCTGAATTAAGCACAATAAAAACTTAATCATTTCTATTTGATAATCGGTAACCAGCGCCGCGCACAGTTTGAATCAAATCCTCGTGACCTGAAAGGGACAGTGCGTTACGTAAACGCCGAATGTGCACATCTACGGTACGGTCTTCAACAAATACGCGGTCGCCCCATACTTTGTCCAATAATTGGCTACGTGTATGCACGCGCTCGGCATTAGTCATGAAAAAATGCAATAACCTAAATTCGGTTGGACCTAAATCGAGGGTTTTTTGGTTGCCAGTCACGCGATGTGTCGTTGGGTCTAAGCATAAGCCATTGACTTCAATCGGATCGTCAGTCATTTGTGGCGCGCGACGGCGGAGTACCGCCTTAATTCTAGCGTTAAGTTCACGCGGACTGAATGGCTTGGTGACATAGTCATCAGCCCCAACTTCTAAGCCGCGAACTTTATCGTATTCATCACCCCTTGCGGTGAGCATAATAATGGGAATGGATTTTGTGTGCGTATCAGATTTCAATTTACGCGCAAATTCCAAGCCATTCATGCCCGGCAGCATCCAATCTAACAAAATTAAATCAGGAATAGTTTCACGCATCAAGTTTTGCGCAATCTCCACACTGAGTGCCCGTATGGCATTGTGCCCAGCTTGTGTAATATTAAGGGCAAGCAACTCTTGAATTGCTGGCTCATCTTCAACAACGAGTATATTGGCTGGCATATTTTCCCTTATGTCACTTCATCTACATTTTATAAGAAGTGAGTTTATGGCCTAAATGTGAAATATTTATGACAAATATTAAATGCATGCATAAGTAAATTGCCATTTTTTTTTATTTGTTACACTATGTAACATAATAATAATATATAAAAAATAATACTTCATTAAAGATGGTGGCATGGCAAACTTTTTATCTAAAGAACACATTACAGCAAATACTCATTTTAATCGCTGGTTAGTTCCACCGGCTGCCTTGGCCGTGCATTTATCCATCGGCATGGCGTATGGATTTAGTGTGTTTTGGAAGCCCTTAGGTAAAGTGCTGATGGGAGAAGATGGTACACCACTTAAGGCTTGTGCAGCTGGAGCCGCAACATTTGCAGATAAATTAAGCGGCACGGCAAAAGCCTTGTTTGCTACCGATTGTAATTGGACGCAGTTTGACTTGGGTTGGATGTTTACCTTATTTTTTGTTTTGCTAGGCTGCTCGGCAGCGCTATGGGGCGGCTGGTTAGAGCGTGAGGGGCCACGTAAGGCCGGCTTGGTTTCGATGTTGTTATGGTGTGGTGGCTTGCTTATTTCAGCCTATGGCGTATATACGCACCAGTTATGGCTTATGTGGCTAGGTAGCGGTGTGATTGGTGGTATTGGCCTAGGTTTGGGTTATATTTCACCTGTTTCGACCTTGATTAAATGGTTTCCTGATCATCGCGGTATGGCGACAGGCATGGCGATTATGGGTTTTGGTGGAGGGGCGATGATAGGCTCACCACTAGCGACTAAACTCATGGCTTATTTTGCAACACCAAGTAGTGTCGGTGTTTGGCAAACGTTTGTAGCGCTTGCCGCTATTTATTTTGTATTTATGCTATGCGGTGCCTTAGGCTATCGCGTGCCGCCAACAGCGTGGAAGCCTGCTAATTGGACGCCATCAGCAATACAAAGCAATGCCATGATTTCATCTAAGCATGTGCATCTTAAAAACGCCCATAAAACCCCACAGTTTTGGCTATTATGGTTGGTGCTATGTATGAATGTGTCTGCAGGGATAGGCATTATTGGTGCGGCTGCGCCCATGCTACAAGAGACATTCGGTGGGGCGTTGCTAGGTTTGCCTGATATTGGTTTTGCGGATATTAAAAAAGATGAAGTATTGACTGCCGCCGCCGCCGCTGTGGGGGCAGGTTTTGTGGGTTTGATTTCATTATTTAATATTTTTGGTCGTTTTGCTTGGGCGACTTCATCGGATAAATTAGGCCGTAAGCGCACTTACTACATTTTCTTTGTGCTAGGTGCCATCATGTATTGCACCGCCACTTATGTGTCCGGATTCAAATCACTGGCTTTATTTGTGGCTAGCTTTTGTGTCATTGCCTCTATGTACGGGGGTGGTTTTGCCACAATTCCCGCCTATTTGGCGGATATGTTTGGCACGCAATTTGTCGGTGCGATTCACGGGCGCTTGCTGACTGCATGGTCTACGGCAGGAATTTTAGGGCCGGTTGTGGTGAATTATATGCACGATACGCGCTTAGATGCAGGGGTACCGTTTGATCAAATTTATGCCCCTATTTTTGTGGTGTTAGCAGGTCTGCTGGTGGTTGGTTTTATTGCTAACGCGCTAGTAAAACCGGTCGCTGAAAAGTTTTACATGACCGATGCAGAGCTGGCAGCGGAACGTAGTCTTGCCCATGAAAAATTAGCCACCACAAGTAGTGGCAATAGCTCAATTAATAACGATAGCTCGGCGGCGAAGCGCCCCATGTTAGTGATTATGGCTTGGGCTTTGGTGTTCATTCCAATCAGTTATGGCGTTTGGAGTACGATGCAAAAAGCGTGGGGCCTGTTTCATTAAACCTTATTCGCTAGACCATTTTTACGCAAGCATGTGGCAGATATGCGGTAAAATACGGCTTTATGTCATATGCCGTAGCGATTAAGGATAAAGTGTGAGAGAGATTGAAAAGAATTTAGATGGGACAGGTCTACGCATTGGTGTGGTGCTGTCAAGGTTTAATAGTGATATTGGCGATGGCTTACTTAGTGCATGCACAGCCGAGCTTTTAACGCTAGGTGTCGCCACTGAGGCGATTACTGTGGTGACTGTAGCAGGTGCATTAGAAACACCATTAGTGTTACAACATATGGCGATGAGTGAGAAGTTTGATGCCCTTGTTGCCTTGGGGGCAATTATTCGCGGCGAAACCTATCACTTTGAGGTGGTTGCCAACGAATCTGCGCGAGGAATTTCTGAAGTGCAATTCAACACTGGCATTCCTGTTGCTAATGCCGTATTAACTACTGAAGACGATGATCAAGCGATAGCGCGCATGCGTGTAAAAGGCGCCGAAGCGGCACAAGTGGCTATTGAAATGGTCAATTTGATTAGAGCGCTATAATGGCTAATCGTGAGTTAACAGACGTAAAGCAAAAACTGACTAGCTTAGTTGCAGGTAGCGATGAAACTAAAAAAACGCTAGGCAAGAAACCGGTAGCTAAGAAAAATACCGGTAAGAATCGTAGAAAATCACGTGAATTAGTACTTAAAGCAGTTTATCGTGGCATGTTGAATGCATCTGACTTGGCTTCAGTTTTCCGTGACATGGCAGAAGATCCTGACTACAACAAGGCGGATGAGGCTTATTTTAAATTCCTGCTGGAGTCTGTGACCAATCATGTGCATGCGCTTGATGAGAAGATGGCCAGCTTTATTGATCGAAAAATTACTGAATTAAGTCCGGTAGAACATGCAATATTACGCATTTCTGGTTGTGAACTGATGTTTGATATGAGCATCCCGTATCGCGTTGTGATTAATGAAGGTGTGGAGTTGGCTAAAATATACGGCGGCACAGATGGGCACAAGTATATCAATGGTGTTTTAGATAAGCTGGCGCTTGATGTGAGGACTGCTGAGGTTAAAAATATTAAAAAATAAATAGCATAATGGACCATAACTCTCTTATTTACTCAAGCAGCTTGAGCGACACAATTCAATTGGCGTAGCATTGTCAGCAAAGCGTGATAATAACCGCCTATTGGGAATTATTTTATTTGGGGCGAAAGAAATCACCAATGCCGATGGCGGCACCATTTACACGGTGACTGACGATAAGCATCTCAAGTTTGCAATCATGAGTAATAAAACACTCAACATTGCCATGGGGGGGTACGACAGGGGTGGGTATTTCGTGCCAGCCGGGTGATGGACATTGCCGACATTCTTTGAGGCGCTTACCTCAAAAGATAGACCCTACAAAAAAGCAAAAACGCTGACGGAGTCATTATCTATTTTAGGTAAGATGAAGTTGGATCATCATATAGATTCAGACCTATTTGATATTTTTATCCGCGACAAAATTTATTTAAAATATGCGCATCGATTCTTGGAGCCTGAGAAAATAGATGATGTGGATGAAGAAAAAATCCCAGGCTATCAGCCTTAATCGACCGTTGCCGTTATGGCATGGCTTTTACAGCCGAACTGGTCACAACTTAAATAGCTACCCTGTTCATACCAGTCACCTAATACCCAGCGTGTGATGTGATGCCCATCTAATTGAATGCTATGTTGATTGGGTCTGTGTGTGTGCCCATGAATCAGCAGTTCTGGGTAATGATATTTTTTCAGCACCTGTGTAACAGCGTCATGGTTAACATCCGTAATCTCTGCTGATTTCTGCGATTTTTCATGCGTACTACGTGCTCTAATCGATTGTATTTGGGTTTTTCTTGATGCCAATGGTAAGTCTAAAAAGTCGGCCTGCCATTTTTGGTCACGGACGAGTAGGCGAAATTCCTGGTAGGCGAGATCATCGGTACATAAGGCATCGCCATGGCTCAAAAGTACCGGTTTACCATGCAAATTAATTAAGCTAGGGTCTTGTAGCAAGGTGATATTAGCGGCGCTACAAAATTTAGATGAAATTAAAAAATCACGATTACCATGCAAAAAATAGAGTTTCACGCCGGCATTAGCTAGTGCACGAAAAGCAGCAACAACCGCTTGATGATCGACGTTATCAAGCTCGTCATCGCCAGCCCAGTATTCAAATAAGTCGCCCAAAATATAGAGGGCATGGGCTTGCGCAGCGGTGTTTTTTAGAAAGCTTAAAAAGGCCATAGTAATATGCGGACGGCTTGCGCACAGATGTAAGTCAGAGATAAATAGGTCTGGCCTTGTCGTGCTTGAGCCTGATTTATCTCCGAGGTTTTTCAAGAGAAAGTGAGTATATTGAACATTATTGTAGTGGGGACTATTGACTTAATAATGCTTGTTTAGCTGCGCGTAGCACTTTCAATCACTACATTTTCAACTGGGACATCTTGGTGACCATTGCGCGTGGTGGTGGTCACTTTTTTGATTTTATCAACGATATCCATCCCAGCCGTTACTTTGCCGAAGACGCAGTAACCCCATCCACTACTGGTTGGCGCGCTGTGGTTTAAAAAGTCATTGTTGCCCACATTAATAAAAAATTGATTGCTAGCCGAGTGTGGTGCTGATGTTCGTGCCATGGCGATGGTGTATTGGTTGTTACTCAGACCATTATCCGCTTCATTCTTAATTTCATCGGCTGACTCTTTTTGTTTCATAGTGCCGTCAAATCCGCCACCTTGAATCATAAAGCCATCTATGACGCGGTGGAAAATAGTGCCATCATAGAATCCACCGTCTACATAATGTAAAAAATTAGCAACGGTAATCGGTGCGTTAGTAGCGTCAAGTTCTAAAGTAATTTCGCCAAAATTGGTAAGTAGTTTAACCACAAAATATCCTTAATTTATTAAAGTGTAAATGATAAGCATCAAAGAAAATAAGCCTAATTTATAGGGGCTTATTATTTAATTTAATCTGGTGAATTAGAATTGTTAATCTTGGAACGTCAGAATAAGGGCCCGCATTCTTGGTTGGAGCAGCGCCAATTTCGCGCACAACATCCATGCCTTTCAGGACGCGGCCAAATACACAGTAACCAATCAGCTCAGGGTCTGAACCTTGAAAATTAAGCGGTATATTATTTTCTAAGTTAATAAAAAATTGTGCGGTAGCTGAGTCAGGATCGCTAGTTCTTGCCATGGCAATGGTGCCAGTTTCATTGAGTAAGCCGTTAGCGGCCTCGTTGATCACTGGTGCTAAGGTTTGTTTTTCTAACATATCTGCTGAGAAGCCGCCGCCCTGAATCATAAATCGATTAATCACACGGTGAAAAATAGTCTCTTTATAAAAACCAGAGTCGACATATTTCATAAAGTTAGCCACTGTTTTAGGTGCTTTTTCTGGGTAAAGCTCAACGACAAAATTACCGCGGTTGGTTTCAAAGGTAAATTGCGGGTTAGCGGCTAGCGCAGCCCCGTTGATAAGCCCCGCGCTAGCTATAAAGGCCAACATTAAAACATAGTGAATGTGACGCATGTTATTCCTTAAAATTAAACAATAGAATTGAAGTGCATTCTAATTTGAGATGATTAATAGCGGGCGGACTTGTTGCCAATGACTTAAGTTGAGCCTTCGGAGATGATTCTCCAAGTATTATCTTCCTGTATCCAGTATTGGCGTTTCTGCATTTTATTGCTTAATGTTGGGCTTCTGAAGTCTTGTGTAAAATCAACCACCACCAATTTTTTATCTGTATCTGGGTAGGCAAACATACTGATGTTGCTTAATGAGATATCTACTTTTGGTTTGTTTTCTTGCACTCTAAATTTATGCGCTGCCCATTGTTGATAGTTGATGCCATCGTTGGAGAATGCGTGGGAGTAGTGCGATAGATATTGACTGGTATTTTGCGATTTCCAGTCAGCCAGCCAGGTGTCGATTGCGGCTTGTAGGGTTTGCTTTTCAGCGTTAGATTGATCTGCATCTGACCATTTTAAATGGTTAGCAATAATGACCGGTGTCTTACCTGTTTGCAATATCGGGGCGAGTGCTTTTAAGTCCTGGTTAGTCAATACTACACAGCCATCACTGGCGTTTGGCGGACGGCTATAAGTGCCACTAGGTGTGCCATGCACCCAAATTCCAGAGCCACTCCTATTGTGTTGCGCATCCCATTCATTGGGGTAATTGAGTGGATAAGCACCATCCCCATACATGTCGGCTAAGGGCTGCGTCAGTTTTTGTTTGGCAAAATAAACACCAATAGGCGTACGTTTATCACCCTCAGATTTTTTATCGACGCCATTTTTTCCTACGGTGACATAGTAGTCAGCAACATAACTTAATTTATCGCCATTATTTTTATATAAATATAAGCGCGATTTATCCGTATCAACCACAATGACATGGCTTTGTTGTTCATTTGGGGATAAAAGTAGCTCGGGAACTTTATCTAAATTTTCATCCGATAAATAACGGTCAATACGGACCCGCGCTTCAGCTTGCAGGTCTTTAATGGCTTCAGTTTGATCGGCGTTTGCATTACCAAAAGCTTGCAAGTTTTGAGCTTGCGCCATGAGTAAATCGCCACGCACTAGATAAGCCAGTTTGAAATTAGGAATCGTCCTAATGAGTTCATCTACGGTGTTTAAAGCTTGCTGGTTTTTACCTTGCGTTATTTCCAACAAGCTTTTTGCGAGCAAGTTCTCGCTTAGCGCCGTCAATTGGCTAAGCTTGGGTTTGTGCAATAAGTTGCTCAAGCTGTAGCTGTTGATTGCCGTAGCATTCCACGGCATCAATGTAATCGCCGCTAAAAGTGTGTAGGTTAAAACTTTATTCAGAAACATCAATTAACAGATTACCTTTTAAAAACTTACATGCTGAAATTAAGAAGCGGCGGTTAAGCTAAAATTAAAACATTGTTATGGCACTTTGCCTTAGCTAGCCAAATTTCTTACAACTTAATTATTTGCAAGCTCTTGTTGGATGTACCAGTTATCACCTTCTTTTTTCATGACCAGCGTTTTAGTGGTGTAAATTGGCTTGCCATCAGCACGATAGGCTTGCTTGAAGCGTACTTTAGCGTTGTTGCCATCTATAGTGTTGATATTAAGGCTGGATAAATTAACGCTGATTTTGGAGGGCTTAGTAATACGCTCTTTACGTTGTTGTTCCCATTGTTTACGGCTTTCACCCTTGGTCGGCTGGAAATTAGCGCCGTAACTAGCAAAGTATTGGTCAAGATTTTTTGATGACCAAGCTTGCGCCCAGTTATTGACCGCTGAAGTTAAACTATCTTCACTGCTTTTTGCAACATCAACACTCGCTTTTGTTGTTGGGTCATCCACTTTTTTCACGTCTGTTGAACGCGCAGGGCTGGTCGCTTTTGAACTTGTTTTAGCCGGCTCTTTGGAGGCAATGGTGGTTTTGTTGCCGGTACCAAACAAGTCTTTGATGAGCGACAATTTGCTTTGAGCGCGGGTATTGCTGGTATCAAGTTGTAACGCTTTGTCGTAAGCTTCAGACGCCATACGGGCATAAATGTCACCCAGGTTTTCATGGGCAGTTGCATAGGTCGGGTGGGTTTTAATGGCTGTTTCAAGGGCTTTTCTGGCTTTATCAAACTGACCTTGGTCTGCATAAAGTACAGCTAGATTGTTGTATGGCTCTGGCAAGTTAGGAAATTTCTCAGTAACATCTAGAAAGCTTTTAATCGCATCATCGCGGTGACCCTGTTCAGCCAATAAAACACCCTTCATGAACAATGCCTGCGCATTTTTTGGGTTAGCAGTAATGTAAGTATTTAATCGCTCTATGGCAGAGGCAGCTTGGCCTTGGTCTGCCATTTGTGAGATATCTTTCAGCTCATCTGCATGTGCAGGGGACATTAATAGGCTAACAGACAAAATCAGTAGTGACTTGGTCATTATGGACTTTAGCAAGGTAATAAATTTATTCATTGTGATATACTTTTTTGTTAACTGACAAAGTGTCATTCTATCAATAGCCTAGCCAACCTCCAATAGCTTATTTAGGTGTAATGCACTATATTTCGCAATAATTTTCTAAATCATCCGCATTTTAATTAGTATTTAATATAATTAACCATTCAACCCTTACACTACCGTTAGATTATGCTAAAAATTTACAACACTCTCGCGCGTGAAAAGCAAGTATTTACGCCAATTATTGCCGGAAAAGTGAGCATGTATGTATGCGGCATGACCGTCTATGACTACTGCCATTTAGGTCACGCTCGCGTGATGGTGGTGTTTGATATGGTCAGTCGTTGGTTGCGTGTTTCTGGCTATGCTGTGAAATATGTGCGTAATATTACCGATATTGATGACAAAATCATTAAGCGGGCTAACGAAAACAAGGAAACCATTGCTCAATTAACGCAGCGTTTTATCCATGCGATGGACGAAGATTCAGTTCAATTAGGGGTAATACGGCCCGATATTGAGCCTAAAGCGACAGACTTTATTGAGGGGATGATAGGCATGATATCTGCCTTGGTTGAAAAAGGCTTTGCTTATGCGGCAGATAACGGTGATGTATTTTATGCGGTCAAGAACTTCGATGGCTATGGTAAGTTATCAGGAAAGTCGCTAGAGGATTTGCGCGCTGGTGAGCGTGTGGAAGTGGATACGCATAAAAAAGATCCCATGGATTTTGTGTTGTGGAAATCGGTAAAGCCTAATGAGCCAAGTTGGGATTCGCCTTGGGGAAAAGGTCGCCCAGGCTGGCATATCGAATGTTCTGCCATGAGCTCACATCATCTTGGCGAACGCTTTGATATTCATGGCGGTGGCCAAGATTTGCAGTTCCCACACCATGAAAATGAAATTGCGCAATCAGAAGCGGCGCATAGCCACGATGGTAAGTCCTGCCAAATGGTGAATTACTGGATGCATAATGGCTTCGTGCGTGTGGATGATGAAAAAATGTCTAAGTCATTAGGCAATTTTTTTACCATACGGACTGTGCTAGAAAAATATGATGCAGAAGTGGTGCGGTTCTTCATTTTACGGGCCCATTATCGTAGCCCGCTTAATTATTCGGACCAACATTTAGATGATGCTAAGTTAGCGCTCACCCGATTGTACACCGCCTTGCGCGGTCATCATATGGTCAGCGCTGAAGCCATTGATTGGCAGCACGCGCAGGCGGCACGATTTAAAGCGGCACTGGATGATGACTTTAATACGCCAGAGGCCATGGCGGTATTGTTTGATTTGGCCAATGAAGTGAATAAGACCAAGTCTGTAGCCGTAGCCGCATTGCTCAGAAATTTGGCGGCTATTTTGGGGCTATTGCAACGTGATGCGAATGAATTTTTGCAGGGCGTTGGGCAGGTTAGCAATATCCAGTCGAATGCTGTTGAAATGAATCAGCCGTTCGATAGCGATGTGATTGATCGTAAAATTTTAGAGCGTATAGCCGCAAAAAAAGCTAAAAATTTCGCAGAAGCGGACCATATCCGTAAGGCGCTGGCTGAGGCAGGGATTATTCTAGAAGATACGCCACAAGGTACGACATGGCGCCGTGCATAATTTTTAAAATAAAAAATAGATAGAAGGAAATTAGCTATGCCAGTGAACTTAACTGCCCCGCAAGCCTCGTCCCTACTGCCTGTCAGAGGTGTTAAATTAGGATTTTCTGAAGCGCATATGCGCAAAGCAAATCGTAAAGACGTGCTGGTAATGACATTGGTAGAAGGCAGTAAAGTGGCGGGCGTCTTTACTTTGAATCAGTTTTGCGCGGCACCTGTGATTTTGTGTAAAGATTTTCTTGCGCAAAAACCAGGCGTTCGAGCGTTGTTGGTGAATACCGGTTGCGCAAATGCGGGGACAGGCGAAGATGGCTTAAATCGCGCCAAGCAAACTTGTGATGCCTTGGGCAATTTACTACACTTGCAAGCCAATCAAATATTGCCCTTTTCTACCGGGGTTATTTTAGAGCCCTTGCCCGTAGAAAAAGTGATTGCAGGCTTACCTGCCGCCATTGCTAATTTAAAAGAAGATAATTGGTTGCATGCCGCTGAAGCGATTATGACCACGGACATTGTTGCTAAGGGGACCTCGCGCCAAATTCAACTTGGCGGAAAAACCATCACCATTACTGGGATTAGCAAAGGCTCTGGCATGATACACCCCAACATGGCGACCATGCTGGGTTACATTGCAACCGATGCCGCCGTTAGCCAGTCTGCACTTGAGAGTATTATTCATTACGCGGTCAACAAGTCATTCAATTGCATCACCGTGGATGGCGATACATCAACCAATGATAGTTTGATTCTGATGGCAACTAATCTTGCGGCTAATGCTGAAATTACGGAAGCTAGCAAGGACTTTATCACTTTGCGCGATGCGTTAACTGAGGTGGCGATTGAGCTGGCTCAAGCGATTGTGCGTGATGGCGAAGGCGCGACAAAGTTCATGACGGTCACTATTGAAGGGGGGCGTGATGTCGCTGAATGTCGAAAAGTGGCTTATGCGATCGCACATTCGCCCTTGATTAAAACTGCTTTTTTCGCATCTGACCCTAATTTAGGGCGTATTTTGGCGGCAATTGGTTATGCGGGTGTTGAGCGATTAGACGTGAATGCACTCAAGCTCTATTTAGGCGAGGTGTTGGTGGCTGAAAATGGGGGGCGAGCGCTAGCTTACCAAGAAGAACAAGGATCTGCCGTGATGAAAGAGCAGGAAATTTTAGTGCGTGTTGATTTGGCAAGAGGTCACGCTAGTTGCACAGTATGGACGTGTGATTTTTCTTATGATTATGTCAAAATTAACGCAGATTATCGATCTTGATACGGTAAAGCCCTTGTTAGCAAGCCCTATCACGCATGCCGCAGTAGGCGTTATCCAGCGTAGCGACGGCTTGGTGCTACTGGCTGAGCGGCCATCAGGCAAGACTTGGGCGGGCTATTGGGAATTTCCAGGCGGCAAGATAGAAGATGAGGAAACCCCACAGCAGGCGCTAAATCGTGAGTTGCAAGAAGAATTAGGTATCACCGTAAGATCCTCTTATCCGTGGCTCACACGGTCTTTCGATTATCCAGAGAAATATGCGGCGACTGGCCACTTGGAGTCACCGGCGAAAACGGTCAAACTCCATTTTTTTGTTATCACTGAATGGCTAGGCGAGCCAGCCGGTCTAGAAAATCAAGCCATTAGTTGGCAACGCCCTGACATGGTGACGGTTTCTCCCTTGCTCCCCGCTAACGCCCCTATATTCAAGGCGCTGACTTTACCTTCAATCTATGCCATTAGTCATTTAAGTGCATTGGGCGATGCTTTGTTTTTTACGCGATTAAAAGCCGCTTTGGATGGGGGCTTGAGGATGATACAGCTGCGTGAAAAGCAGCTTACGTTGGCAGATTTACCGCTATTTGTTGCGCGGGTCATTAAAATGGCAACTGCATACCAAGCTAAGGTTTTGCTAAATTCAGGTATGTCATATTTAAATGCGGACTCAGCGCAGGAGTTAACAGCAGCGGGGACGCATTTTACTGCGCAAGATTTGATGCGACTGCAAGTTAAGCCAGAAGGGGTCTTGAGCGGCGCCTCTTGCCATAACAGCCAGGAACTGGAAAAAGCAGCCGCCCTGGGACTGGATTATGTCATTTTGTCACCAGTGCAAGCCACGCAAAGTCATGCGGAGGCTATTCCCCTGGGATGGGGTAAATTTAGCGCATTAATTGCAGATTACCCATTACCAGTCTATGCGTTAGGGGGCATGCAGGCGACTGATTTGCATACCGCTAGATTGCATGGTGCACATGGGATTGCCATGCTGCGCGACATTTGGCGTTAATACGCGGCTTGCACCATCGCGCTCACATTTTGTTTGAAAAAGGCTTTATTTTTTTTCTTAAAAGTGAGCACAAACTTTACTTGCTCTCCTGCATTGAGGGGCTTTTTTAGGTCAAATAACATTAAATGAAACCCGCCAGGGCTGAGCTGGTAAGGTTTGCCAGCCTTGAGCGCTAAAGTCTCTAGCATGCGCATTTTCATTACGCCATTTTCCATCGACATATTGTGAATTTCTATACTATTGGTGACGTCGCTTTCTATGCTAATAAGCATGACATCCTGCCGGCTTAAAAAAGTCATATAAGCCGCGCCTACATCTTGCCCAGGACTGCTTGGGCGCACCCATGCGTCTTGTATTAAGACCAGTTCTTTGCTTGAGGCGAGCGCTAAAACTTGCACAGAAAAGGCGCTTAAGCAGAGCAGTAAAAATAATGCGTAATAATTTAAATTGGGGGAACTAAGACTTTTCATCATTCAACTTATTTTGTTAAAGGTCGTCATTCTAGAATTCGTCAGTCAGGTGTTCAGGTTTGATCTCTTCTGGAATGGTGTAGCCTTCGCTTGCCCACAGGCCTAAATCAATGAGCTTGCAACGCTCGCTACAAAAAGGCCGGAAAGCATTGCTAGGCGAAAATTCCGATAAATTACTGCACTTTGGACAAGCCACTAAACGTTTTTTTACAGGTTGCATATGACTTGCCGTTATAAGTTGCAAAGGGTTAGCGAGAAGCTGACATCATCATCATATTTTTGTAGTTTTTGAGCAGAATCAAGGGCGTTGAAGCGGATATTTATTGCGTATTTATTGGCACTTACTTCTGGAAAGCAGTTGAGGTTGTCGTCCAACACAATCCTTAACATTTGTGCTGGTTTGGCACCAGCCAGCATTTTTTGGTAAGTGCCACTTGGTGCAATCAATTTGCTAGAGATGCCACTGCCGCGCAAAATATGCAAAATAATGCCGATAGCATCATGCATCGCTAATAGTGGTTTAAGCCAGATTTTAAAATAAGCTCTGCGACTGCCTTCACCAAGGTTAAGCCAGTAATGATAGGAAGGGAGATCAAATTCACATATGCCTCCAGGAATGCCGGCGCGCTGTTTAATGCTCATTAGCCACTCATTGGCCCGCAACGTTTGGCCTAATTTAGTGTTTTCGCTGCGTAATACCTCTGCGGCAACCTCAATATCCTGCAAAATCGTTTCTAGTGTATTCGCAGCAATGGCTGGATTGCCAAGCAGTGTACGCATGGCATTTTTTTGTCGATCCAACTCATGCAATAGATCTAATCTCAGTTCTGCACGGTCAATAACATCTAAGATTTGTAACAGCACAATGAGTGCATTGTGATGATGATATTCGTGGCCCGCTTCAATATTGTATAAAAGTTTGGCAAACAAATCCTCTATGCGAAGTAATGTGCGTATACGCTCGTTAAAGGGATAATCATAGCTAGGCATGTTGGATGATGAGGATCACTAAATTATTAGCCAAGCAGCGCTATGTGTCATGAATAAAGAGGCGGTGGTAAGTTAAGCTGAATTATCAAATGTATTTACTAACTATGCAAGTTTTAATGAATTTTTTGTGAATTTTAGTCACATTTGCTTGTAATTCTGCCAGAGATCCATTGTTTAAGATAACTGCGTCGGCAAGAGATAGTCGAACGGTTCTGCTTACCTGCGCTGCCATCATTGTTTTAACGGCCAATTCAGTCATTTGACTTCGCGCCATAGCGCGTTTAATTTGCTTGGCTTCGTCACAGTCAATGACTAAAACTGTATCTACCACACTGTCATAGCGATTGTTTTCAAAAAAAAGTGGGATGACCAGAATCTGGTAGCTAGGGTGTAAATTAATTTCATTGTCATGCAGTTGTTTTATCGCGCGTTGATAGATCGCTGGGTGGAGTAAGGCTTCAAGTTTTAGCCGCTCTTGCGGATGTTGCAGTACATGCTCACGTAACTTTATGCGGTTTAATGTGTTATCTTTATTTAGGAAATCGCCACCAAAAATACCTACAATGTCTGTCAGCAGGGGTTCTCCAGTTGCCGTGAGTGCATGTGCAATCACATCTAGATCCACGATAGGCACCCCTAGGGCTGAAAATTGCCTTGCGACTTCGCTTTTGCCAGAACCTATGCCGCCTGTGAGTGCAATGATAGTCATGAAATTAAGCTAAATAATAGCTAGCAAGTTGAGGCCCTAAAAACAGCGCCGCGATTCCAGCGATTGTCAGAAATGGGCCGAATGGCATCGGTATATCGCGGCCGCGCTTAGCGAATACAATGAGGCTTATGCCGATGGTGGCACCTAAAATAGAGGAGAGTAAAATGACTGCGGGCAACAACTGCCAGCCAAACCAAGCACCAATGGCGGCTAGTAATTTAAAGTCACCGTAGCCCATGCCTTCTTTGCCTGTGACTAACTTAAATAGCCAGTAGATAGACCATAATGTTAAGTACCCTGCAATCACACCGATCACGGCAGAGTTTAAGTCAGTAAAGCCATGATTTAGATTGAAGAGCAAGCCTAGCCATAGCAAGGGTAGGGTGATGTCATCCGGTAAGAGTTGCGTGTCAAAATCAATAAAAGTAAGTGCAATGAGTGCGAAGGACAATACCCAAGCAAAAAGTGTCGTGCTGGTGTAACCAAATTTCCAGCTTACTAAGCCGATTAACACGCCTGTCAGCAATTCAATCAATGGGTAGCGGAGGCTTATGGTGACCTGACAGTGATTACATTTGCCTTTTAAAAATAAATAACTGATGATTGGGATGTTTTCTACTGCGGTAATCCTATGGCCGCAGCTAGGGCAGGCTGAGCGTGGCTTAGCGAGCGTGCAGTGATTGATTTTAGGTGTATCTTTGCCCTGCAGTTCAAGGCAGTTATTGTGCCATTCGCGCTCCATTATTTTGGGGAGTCTGTGTATCACAACATTCAAAAAACTACCGACCATTAAGCCAAAAATAACGGACAAGGCAATGAAAATGATCGTGCTTTGCTGTAATGCGACAGAAATATCAGTAAATCCGCTGAACATGGCAATCCTTAAAATTTAGCCTGTTGATAGGCTGATGCGGGTTAAGTTATCAACTAAACGCATCATCGCATCGTTAAATGTTTGTGGCAACTGGTGCTTGCTTGATCGCGCTTAAGGTTTAAGCTAATAAAATTAACAGATAAGCCCTTGAAAATTTTGCAAACAGCCGCAAATACTCAAGTAGATATTTAACGCAGCAAGATATAATGAGCACAATAAGGAAGTAGGAAAGCAAAATGACTAATACCAATCGACAAAATGCAATTGAGCTATTAACAACAGAATTAAACCGACCTGAGTGGGACGAACCTATTGTTTGTCGCGTTGAGGTTGATTTGCCTGCATGGCTCTCTCAATTGGCCGGGGGTCGTGATTGGGAAGTCTACTCAGAGGCCGAGGAGGAGACTTGCATTAGCTTTGCCATGCGCCAAGGATCTAAGTTAACGTCAAAGCTCGCTGAAGTAACTTTGTATCATAATGGTTATGCTATTGTGGATGTAGATGGCAGATTCTTGTTTGACGGTTCTCTCACTTCAGGCGCCAACGATTGCGCGCATTTGACGTATTACCACGCGGATAGTGGCGAGAAGATTACACTGAATTAAATGACTAAACCACGCGATAAGGGTTAATAATTTCTCGACACGGCGAATTTTGCCAAGGCTAGCATGGCTTGTTTGTAGGGAGAGTCTGCAAAGTGTGCAATGGAGGCGCAGGCTAGGTCAGCTTCTGTTGCCGCAACTTTTCGCACATGCAGTAACGCCCCAGTACGCTCAACAGCATTCAGCACCGCGGCTAAGTCATTTAGGCCGCCATGTTCAATAGCATGCTTGATGGATGCGGTTTCAGCTAAGGTGCCATGACGCATGGCGTACAATAGCGGCAAGGTGGGTTTGCCTTCACTTAAATCATCGCCTAGATTTTTACCAATTTCAAGGCTATTACCGCTTAAATCTAAGACATCATCAATCAGCTGAAAAGCAGTGCCTAGATGCATACCGTATAGGCCCAATGCTTTTTCGTCTGTTGCAGTGGCATCGCTGATAATGGCGCCCAGCTGTGCTGCGGCTTCAAACAATTTGGCGGTCTTGTAATGAATAACTTTTAGATAGGCGTCATCTGAAATATCAGCGTTGTGCACGTTGAGCAGTTGTAAAACCTCGCCTTCTGCGATGATGTTCGTTGCGTGACTCAGCACTTCCATGGCACGCATATTTCGTACGGCTACCATCATTTGAAATGCGCGTGAATAGACAAAATCGCCGACTAGCACGCTGGCGGCATTACCAAACAAAGCGTTAGCGGTATTTTTCCCGCGCCGCTTGGATGATTCGTCGACCACGTCGTCATGCAGCAAGGTGGCGGTATGAATAAACTCAACCACGGCGGCAAGTTGGTGGTGCTCAACTTTAATCTCACCAAGTAGCCCGGCAGAGAGTAGTACCAGCATAGGGCGCAAACGTTTTCCGCCGCTATGGATAATGTAATGCGCCACTTGATTCACCAGAGTGACCTCTGAGTATAGCGAGTGTTGAATAACACCATTAACCACTTCAATATCTGCTAATACACAAGATTGTATGGCTTCTAGTGGTGTAGAATCGGCTGGGTTGTTATGTTGTATAAGCATGCTTGGTATCGCTATAGTAAACCTTAATAATTAACCGATATTTTAACATAAGCAATTTTTGTTTATAGTAGCAGGAGCTAACTGTCAGCACATTAATTAGTTAAAGTTGTGATGAATTGCAGATCGCGTCATAATTTTTGATTTAGCTTGCGATTATGGTTTGCTTTGCTAGATTATATGCGTATAATGCCGAGTTCTTTAGAAAGCGTAATTTAAGGCTCAATCATGTATGCAGTAATCAAAACTGGTGGTAAGCAATATCGCGTCATTGCAGGCGAAAGATTAAAAGTTGAAAAATTAGAAGTTGAAGTTGGCGGTACTGTTACGCTAGATCAAATTTTAATGGTTTCAGATGGCAGCACAACGACCATCGGTTCACCCATTATTAACGGCGCAACCGTTAAAGCTACTGTGCTTTCACATGGCCGTGGCGACAAGGTGATGATTTTCAAATTCCGTCGTCGTAAACATTATCGTAAAACACAAGGCCATCGCCAAAGTTTTACTGAAATTCAAATCGGTGAAATTTTAGCTGCAAGTCAAACTGCTGCTAAACCAGCAAAAGATAAAGCTGCTAAAGCTGCAGTATAATTGCAGCAATAAATAAGACTTAAGGATTAAATCATGGCACACAAAAAAGCAGGCGGTAGTTCACGTAACGGTCGCGACTCCCACTCACAACGACTTGGTGTTAAAGCCTTTGGCGAAACAGTCGTGACAGCAGGTAGCATTATCGTGCGTCAGCGCGGTACAAAAATGCATGCTGGTGAAAACGTAGGTATGGGTAAAGATCATACTTTGTATGCAAAAGCAGATGGTAAAGTGTTTTTTGCAATTAAAGGTGCATTAAAGCGCCATACTGTAAGCATTATTGTTGCTGCGTAAGTTAAAGTAACTATATTCAAAGCCTCATCGTTTGATGGGGCTTTTTTATTTGGTAAACATGTCACATGTGAGCATGGGGCTTTAGTACCGGTTATTCACAGCTAAGGCCTTGACGGTCTTGCAAGAATGATGGGATAAGTTAAGTTTTTAGGGTTAAAATCCTTCGTGCGAAGGTAAAAAAGTATGAAATTTATAGACGAAGCAACAATTAAAATATACGCAGGCGACGGTGGTAACGGCGTTGCTACGTTTCGTCGTGAAAAATATGAGCCATTAGGTGGGCCAAGTGGTGGTGATGGTGGTCGTGGCGGCTCTATCATCATAGAAGCCGATCGTAATATCAACACCTTGGTAGATTATCGTTATTCGCGTGTGTTCAGAGCGCAGCGAGGTGAAAATGGTCGTAGTGCTGAGTGCTACGGTGCAAAAGGTGAGGAAATGTTGTTGCGTGTGCCAGTAGGCACGGTGATTTCAGACAAAGCCAGCGGACAAATGTTGGTGGATTTAAGTGAGCATGGTCAGCGTGCACAAATGGCAGCAGGCGGTAAGGGTGGTTTAGGCAATGTGCATTTCAAGTCCAGCTTAAACCGTGCGCCGCGTCAATGTACCAAAGGTGACCCTGGTGAAGAATTAGAGCTTTATTTAGAACTTAAAGTGTTGGCTGATGTGGGGCTGCTTGGCATGCCGAATGCCGGCAAATCAACTTATATTCGTGCAGTTTCTGCCGCAAAACCCAAGGTGGCAGATTACCCATTTACCACATTGCATCCAAATTTAGGGGTGGTGCGAGTGGATACCGAGCGTAGCTTTGTGATTGCTGATATCCCTGGCATTATTGAAGGTGCGGCAGAGGGTGCTGGGCTTGGGCATCAGTTCCTACGCCATCTTCAGCGCACATCTTTGCTGTTGCATTTGGTGGATATTGCGCCTTTTGACGAGGCGGTTGATCCAGTACATGAGGCAAAAGCAATTGTTGACGAGCTCAAAAAGTACGATGAAGCTTTATATGACAAGCCACGCTGGTTGGTGCTGAATAAGATTGATATGTTGCCGGAATCAGCGCAAGTGGTAAAACAATTTGTTAAAGATTATGGCTGGAAAGGCCCTGTGTTTGCGATATCAGCCATTAGCGGCATTGGTTGCAAAGAACTTACCTACGCCATCATGCAGCACATTGATGAAAATAAACAGGTGCTATTAGAAGAAGAGGCCTTAGCCGCTTTATTGAAAGGCGCTTTAAAAGACGGCGGCCTCATCAATGAAAGCGCGGCCAGTAAAACTGTGGACATCAAAGACGCCTAAAATGAAGTCTTTCGAATTCAAATCTCTGCTTTTAGATACAAAGGTGATTGTAGTTAAGGTAGGCTCTAGCCTAGTCACCAATGATGGCAATGGTTTAGATCAAGTGGCTATTGCCGCATGGGCAACGCAAATTGCTACATTGGCGCGTCAAGGTAAGCAAATTGTTTTAGTTTCAAGTGGCGCTGTGGCTGAAGGCATGCAGCGTTTAGGCTGGAAAAAACGTCCGACCGCAGTCAATAAATTGCAAGCTGCGGCAGCCGTCGGTCAAATGGGTTTGGTGCAAATGTATGAAAGTTGCTTTAGCAAACATCAATTGCATACGGCGCAAGTGCTACTGACACATGATGATTTAGCCGATAGAAAACGTTACCTCAATGCACGCAGTACGCTGCGTACATTATTAGACTTAAAAGTAATTCCCATCATCAACGAGAATGACACGGTGGTGACCGATGAAATTCGGTTTGGGGATAACGATACTTTAGGCTCATTGGTGGCAAATTTGATAGAGGCTGATGCCTTAGTGATTTTAACTGATCAGCAAGGGCTCTATTCCACAGATCCACGTAAAGATAAAGAGGCCACATTCATACAGCACGCTACCGCCGGTGATAGTGCGCTAGAAAAAATGGCCGGTGGGGTAGGTAGCAATGTCGGTACCGGTGGTATGTTAACCAAGATACTGGCGGCTAAACGGGCTGCGCGCAGTGGTGCTCATACAGTGATTGCCTCAGGGCGTGAAAAGGATGTGCTGGTTCGACTGGCCGCGGGTGAAATCATTGGTACCCATTTGCAAGCAACCGAGATGAAAACAACGGCGCGTAAACAGTGGTTGGCCGATCATTTGCAACTCCGTGGCAAATTAAGCTTAGATGCGGGCGCAGTAAAAGTGATTCAGCAAGAAGGTAAAAGTTTATTATCGATTGGCGTCACGGCTGTTGAAGGTAACTTTGAGCGCGGAGAAGTCGTGGCATGTTGTGATGCCGATGGCGCTGAAATTGCCCGTGGGCTAGTGAATTACTCTTCAGCCGAGGCGTTACGTATTATGCGTAAGCCAAGTGCTGAGATTGAAAAAATATTGGGCTATGTAGAAGAGGCAGAACTCATACATAGAGATAATTTGGTATTACTATAGTTTTAGCATTGGTTATTTATAAGCATGGTGCTAAAAGAAATGTATAAGGAATGTCGATGAAAAAACAACCATTAGTAGCCATTATTATGGGATCAGATAGCGACTGGCCTATTATGAAGGCGGCAGCACAAATGCTAGCTGACTTTGATATTGCCTATACTGCACAAGTCGTTTCAGCGCATCGCACGCCCGATTTAATGTTTAGCTTTGCCGACGGTGCGGCTAAAAAAGGCTATCAAGTCATTATCGCTGGAGCGGGCGGCGCAGCGCACTTGCCGGGCATGGTGGCAGCTAAAACAACGTTACCGGTTTTGGGTGTGCCTATCCCTTCTAAGCATTTGCAAGGCCAAGATTCACTGCTATCTATTGTGCAAATGCCCAAAGGCATTCCTGTGGCTACTTTTGCTATTGGTGAAGCAGGTGCTGCTAATGCCGGCTTGTTTGCGGCTTCTATATTGGCAAATCAAGATGCCGGATTAGCGCAAAAGCTAGCAGAATTCCGTGCGAAACAAACCGATAAAGTACAGTTAATGGTGTTAAGTGATCAGCCTCAATAGTCGTATTCATTAATCCAATATAAATTCAATCTATGACCCATCAAACTGCACATCAAAACACAGTAATTTTGCCACCAGCAATGCTGGGCATGTTGGGTGGCGGCCAGTTGGGTCGATTCTTCGTCATCGCTGCCCATGAAATGGGTTATAAAGTAACGGTGTTAGATCCAGATGCCAATAGCCCAGCAGGTAAAATTGCGGATGCGCATATTTGTGCGGCATTTGATGATAAAGCCGCTTTATTAAAGCTAGCGAATGCTTGTGCGGCCATCAGTACTGAGTTTGAAAATGTGCCAGCCGATTCGCTGTCATTTTTAGCGCAAACTAAACCTGTGCTGCCGAGTGCTTATAGTGTCGCCATTGCCCAGCATCGCGTGAGTGAAAAGAACTTTCTTAAGCATGCTGGTTTGCCTGTGGCGCCATATGCAGTGATTAACGAAATAGATGATTTACCTGATGATGCTAGTGATATTTATCCAGCCATTTTAAAGGTTGCGCGTTTTGGCTACGATGGCAAAGGCCAGACCAGAGTAAAAGATCAGCATGAAGCACAATTGGCTTTTGTCGCCTTTGAACGTGAAGAATGCGTGTTAGAGAAAATGCTCAAGCTTGATTACGAAGTTTCTGTTGTACTGGCACGCGATGTGCGTGGCAATGTGGCGACGTTTCCTACGGCAGAGAATAGCCACTTGAATGGCATACTGGATGTTTCCATTGTGCCGGCGCGAGGTAGTGATACCATTAGCCACCAAGCGCAAAAATTAGCAGTGATGGTTGCAGAGAAATTAGCTTACACCGGGGTATTGGGGGTGGAGTTTTTTGTCTGTAATGGCGAATTGCTGGTCAATGAAATGGCGCCGCGCCCCCATAATTCTGGCCATTACACGATAGATGCCTGTGTGACCAATCAATTTGAGCAGCAAGTGCGTGTGATGACTGGGTTGCCATTAGGCAGTGCTAGACAACATAGCCCAGCCGTAATGGTTAATTTGTTAGGCGATATATGGCCTGCGGATGACGCCGCGGCGCCAGAGTGGCAACTGGCCTTAAATAATCCGCAACTTAAACTGCATATGTACGGCAAGCATGAGGCACGTTCAGGACGTAAAATGGGACACTTTACCATGATTAACGTCAGTCGTGATGAGGCGCTTAAGCAGGCAATGCAGATCCGTGCGGAGTTAAATATTGGGGACTAGTATTTTTCTAAATTGAGTGGGATTGCATTCAATTAAGCAATAAAAAAGCCGAACATTTGTTCGGCTTTTTTAATATGACGGCTAATTATACAGTTTTAGCTTTTGGCGCTGCTTTAGCCTTAGGTGCTGCCTTAGCTTCTACTTTAGCCTTAGGCGCAGCTTTTGCTGCCGTTACTGGTACGCTACCAGACATTGCCTTAATAGCTGCATTTAAGCGACTTTTATGACGTGAAGCTTTGTTTTTATGAATTATTTTTTTGTCTGCAATGCTGTCGATCACGCTTACGTTTTCACTGTAAGCTGCCGTAGCTGCTGCTTTATCACCAGCTTCTACTGCTTTAATAATTTTTTTAATCGCGGTACGCAAAGTAGAACGCAAACTTGCATTGTGAGCGCGTTGCTTAACTGCTTGACGAGCACGTTTTCTTGCTTGTGCGGTATTTGCCATCTGAGATTTTTCCTAAAAGCTATTCAAAATACGAAGCCCATAATAATAGCGATTTTATAAAACTATTGCAAGTTAAAATAGCGTAAATATCATTGGCATTTACTACGGGAGAGTTGCTGGCATGTTAAAATCTCACAATATGTGGTTAATCCATCAATTTTATTGTAATTTTAGAAGAAATCTCGCATGAATTTACTCAAAGCGCTGGCTAAAGTCGGCAGCATGACTTTTATGTCTCGCATATTAGGTTTTGTGCGAGATACACTCATTGCGCGGGTATTTGGTGCGGGCATGTTAAGCGATGCGTTCATCGTGGCCTTCAAAATCCCCAACTTATTACGTCGGGTTTCTGCTGAAGGCGCTTTTAGCCAGGCTTTTGTGCCCATATTGGCGGAATATAAAAGCCAGCGTAGCTTTGATGAAACGCACGGCCTGATTAATCGCGTGGCCACATGGTTGGGTTTGATTCTGGTGGGCGTGACTTTATTAGGCATGTTGGCTGCGCCTTTGATTGTCGCCTTAATTGCGCCAGGATTTACTGCTGACCATGCCAAGATGCAACTTACGGTTGAGTTGTTGCGTATTACCTTCCCCTACATTTTCTTTATCTCGCTAGTTTCAATGGCAGGTGGCGTTCTCAACACCTATAACAAATTTGGCATTCCAGCCTTTACCCCGGTTTGGCTCAATGTCTCGATGATTGCTGGCGTATTGTTTTTTGCTGATTATTTTGCAGAGCCAATTAAAGTGCTTGCTTGGGCGGTATTTTTTGGCGGATTCTTACAGTTGATGTTTCAAATTCCATTTTTAAAGAAAATTGGTTTATTGCCCAAGTTTGAACTTAGGCGGGCGGATGGTAGCCATGATGAAGGCGTGTCTCGTATTTTAAAGCTCATGGGGCCCGCCATGCTAGGAGTTTCAGTGGCGCAAATTTCACTGATTATCAACACGGTTTTCGCTTCCTTTTTAAAAACAGGCAGCGTCAGTTGGTTGTATTACGCCGATAGATTAATGGAGTTCCCCACCGGCGTTCTAGGTGTGGCCTTAGGTACGATATTGTTGCCCAGTTTATCCAAAGCTTATGCCAGCCAAGACGATAGCGAATATTCGCAGTTGTTAGATTGGGGCTTGCGCTTAACCTTTATTTTAGCCGCGCCTGCAGCCGTTGCTTTAGCGGTACTGTCTGCACCGTTAGTGATTGCTTTATTCCATTACGGAAAATTTACCGGATTAGACGTACTCATGACGCAGCAAGCATTGGTCGCTTACAGCCTAGGTTTATTGGGCTTAATTTTGGTTAAAATTTTAGCGCCAGGGTTTTATGCACGGCAAAACATCAAAACGCCGGTTAAGATCGCCGTGTTTACCCTAGTGACAACGCAGTTGATGAATTTAGTCTTTGTTTTTGGCTTGGATTTGAAGCACGCCGGTTTGGCGTTAGCCATTGGCTTAGGCGCCTGTATTAACGCTTCATTGTTGTATTATCATTTGCGTAAAGCCGGCATCTATCAATTGCAAGCTGGCTGGTTGATGTTTTTAGCTAAATTAGCGCTGGCCTTAATGGTGATGGCTATTGCCCTTTATTTGGCTAAGGGCGACACCGAGGCATGGCTAAATTTTAGTTTGATAAAACGGCTGCTGTATATCAGCGGCCTAGTATCGTTGGGTGCAATCAGTTATTTTGCCACATTAATGTTACTAGGCTTTAGGCCGCGAGATTTCATCCGCAAGGTGATGCATTAAATGCAGGTTTTTAGGCACTTTCCAACAGCACAGCAGTTGCCGTGTGCACTTGCGATAGGTAATTTTGATGGAATGCATCTAGGGCATCAGGCGCTATTGCATAAATTGGTCGAAACCGCCAAAGCGCTTAATATCAGTGCCGCGGTCATGACGTTTGAGCCACACCCACGTGAGTTTTTTGCCGCACAAAGCGCACCAACCCGGCTCAGTTCTTTGCGTGAAAAGCTGGAGTATTTTGCCGAAGCAGGGATTGAAAAAGTGTATGTGTGTCGTTTTAATCAGGGTCTGGCAAACCTGAGCCCACAACAATTTATGCAAACTATTTTGCGAGACTCACTCAATGCCGAATCCATTTTAGTCGGTGATGATTTCAGGTTTGGTGCAATGCGAGCGGGTTCTATTGCTGATTTTATCGAGGCTAAATTTAATCTGGTGAGTTTGCCGCAAGTGGATTTAAATGCTGTCAGAGTGTCTAGTACGCGTGTACGTAACGCCTTGGCGACAGGTGATTTGCCAGTGGCGACGCAGTTATTAAGCCGTCCTTACAGCATTAGTGGAAAAGTGGTGCATGGTGCAAAACGTGGTCGAGAATTAGGTTTCCCCACCGCCAATGTGCACATGTGGCATGAGCGTCCAGCCTTAACAGGCGTGTATGCGGTAAAATTAGACAGATTGAATGGTGTGGCTAATTTAGGCGTACGACCGACTATTTCCGGGCTGTCTAAATTGATTCTTGAAGTGCATGTGATTGATTTTAATGGTAATTTGTATGGAAAGCACGTGCACGTTGAATTTCTACATAAAATACGTGATGAAATGAAGTTTGACAGTTTGACTGCCTTGAAAGCGCAGATTGCCAAAGATGTAGCTGTTGCAAGAGATTTTTTTGAATAGATCATTCCGACGTGTTGTCGGAATGATCATAGAGATTTTTTTGAGATTTAAATGACTGAAGAAAATAGCCCGTATAAATTAAACCTGCCTGAAACTACTTTCCCTATGCGGGGTGATTTAGCTAAGCGTGAGCCTGCATGGCTAAAGGAATGGACGGACAAGAAGCTCTATGAGCGCATTCGTCAATCGCGCAAAGGTAAAACAAAATTTATTCTGCACGATGGCCCACCGTATGCCAATGGTGACATTCATATTGGCCATGCTGTGAATAAAATTCTTAAAGACATTATTGTGAAATCTAAAACCATGAGTGGCTTTGATGCCCCTTATGTACCAGGTTGGGATTGTCATGGCTTGCCCATTGAGTTGGTGGTAGAAAAAAATCACGGTAAAAACATTGATCCCGCTAAATTTCGCGAGCTTTGTCGTAAGTACGCCGCTGAACAAGTTGAGCGTCAAAAGAAAGACTTTATCCGTCTAGGTGTGTTGGGCGATTGGCATAACTCATATCTAACGATGGATTTTAAAACTGAAGCTGACATCATGCGTGCGCTTGGTGAGATTTATAAAAATGGCTATTTGTACCAAGGCAGTAAACCTGTGCATTGGTGCGTAGATTGCGCTTCAGCCTTGGCTGAGGCTGAAGTTGAGTATGAAGATGTCAACTCACCTGCGATAGATGTCGGGTTTAAGGCGCTCGATAACGCGGCCTTAAGTCAAGCATTTGGCACGCAAGTGACAGACGACGCATTTGCCGTGATTTGGACGACGACCCCATGGACTTTGCCGGCTAACCAAGCCGTTTCGGTCAATGCTAATCTCACTTATGATTTAATTAAAACGAGTCGCGGTGTGTTGATTTTGGCGCATGATTTAGTGAAAGCCACCTTGGATCGGTATGGTGAAGTGGATACGGTACTACTGGGTAGTTGCCAAGGTTCAGACTTAGAAGTACTAGTTTTGCAACATCCATTCGACAATCGCCAAGTGCCTATGATTTGTGGTGACCACGTCACTACCGAGGCCGGTACTGGTTTGGTGCACACCGCTGCTGCGCATGGTAACGACGACTGGTTGGTGATGCGCGCTAATTTCCCTAATGAAAAGCCGCGTGTGTTAATGGGTGGTGATGGTAAGTTTTTTAATAGTGAGTTGGTTGAGTTTGCGGCGATACGCGGCCTAACAAGGCAGGAGGCGAATAAACTTATCCTGGCGGCGATGCAAGAAAGTGGACACTTGCTAGCAAGTGCGCGGATGAATCACAGCTTTCCACATTGCTGGCGGCATAAAACGCCACTCATGCAACTAGCGACCCATCAATGGTTTATTGGCATGTATGCGCAAGACGCCGCTGGCATTAGTCTGCGTGATTACGCTAATAAAGCGGTGGATGCCACTGCATTTTTCCCCTCTTGGGGGAGGGCGCGCTTAGAGGCGATGATTAAAAATCGTCCTGATTGGTGTGTGTCACGCCAACGTAATTGGGGCGTACCTATGCCATTCTTTGTGCATAAAGAGAGCGGTGAACCGCACCCGAAAACTGCAGACTTGCTTGAAAAGGCAGCGCTGCTAGTCGAGGCGCGTGGCGTAGAAGCCTGGTTTAGCTTGGATGGCGCAGCCTTTTTAGCCGAGCATGCGGCAACAAACGCGGCGGATTATAAGAAAGTCACGTATACATTAGATGTATGGTTTGATTCTGGCGCTACGCATGCGTCTGTTTTGAAGCGTCGTCCTGAATTACAGTTCCCAGCGGATTTGTATCTTGAGGGCTCAGACCAACATCGCGGCTGGTTCCAATCAAGCTTACTCACCGGTTGTGCAATTGATGGTCGTGCGCCTTATGAAGCTTTGCTCACGCATGGCTTTGTGGTCGATGGCGCTGGCCACAAAATGAGTAAATCTAAAGGTAATGTTGTGGCACCGCAAAAGGTGATGGATACTTATGGCGCAGATATTTTGCGCTTATGGACCGCCTCGACGGATTACTCTGGCGAACTAACGATTTCAGATGAGATTTTAAAGCGCGTGGCAGAAAGTTATCGCCGTATTCGCAACACCATGAAATTCTTATTGGCTAATATCGCCGATTTTGATACCAATACAGATATGTTGCCCGTGAATGAGTGGTTGGAAATTGACCAATATGCTTTGTATCTAACGCATCAACTGCAAACAGAAATTTTGGCAGATTACGATAACTATGAATTTCATTTGGCGGTACAAAAATTTGTCAGCTTTTGCTCAGAAAATTTAGGTGGATTCTATTTAGATATTTTAAAAGACCGCCTTTACACTACCGGTGAATCCTCACATGCACGACGCGCGGCACAAAGCGCATTGCATCACATTACGCAGACCATGATGCGCTTGATGGCGCCGATTCTTAGCTTTACGGCGAACGAGATTTGGCAAACGCTAGCCATCGATGCGGATAAAACAGTATTTGAAGATGTTTGGTATGCATTGCCAGAGCACGGCTTAACTGCGGAGCGCCTAAGTGCATGGGGCTTAATTGTCACAGCGCGCGGGCAGGCGGCAAAAGAAATTGAGCTGTTGCGCGCCGTAGGCTTGGTAGGCTCATCGCTACAAGCAGAGTTAGATTTTTATACCACAGATGCAAGCTATGAAGCGCTCAATAGTCTAGGCGATGATTTACGGTTTGTGATGATTACTTCAAGTGCTCGGGTATATCGGATGCCTGGTGACACAGCGCAAAAAATTCTAGTGACGCCAAGTAGCTATATTAAATGTGACCGCTGCTGGCATTATCGTGCAGACACTGGCCGAGATCCTGCGCATCCGCAACTATGTGGGCGCTGTGTGAATAACTTATTTGGTGCTGGAGAGGCGCGTAGTCATGCGTAAATGGCTAGCCATTAGTGCGCTTGTGATCGTAATCGACCTCTATACCAAGCACTTAATACAAGACGTTTTTGTTTATGGTGACATCCGCACTATCAACCGCTTTTTTGATCTGGTACGTTATCACAACGAAGGCGCCGCTTTTAGCTTGTTAGCCCATGCCGGCGGTTGGCAGAAATGGTTTTTTAGTACCATCTCAATCGTGGCGATTGTGGTGATCACTTACCTTATTCGAAAATATCATACGGAGAAACTTTTCTGCTTAGGTTTGGCTCTAGTGTTAGGTGGCGCAGTCGGCAATCTGTATGATCGTTTCACCTTAGGCTATGTGGTAGATTTTTTAAACTTTCACTATCAAAGTTACTATTGGCCAGCGTTTAATGTGGCGGATAGTGCAATTTGTGTTGGGGTCGGCTTGTTGCTACTGGATAGTTTTAAAAAACCAAAGTAGTTAGTAGCCCTCTGACAAGATCGGGAATCAAGTATGCCAGATTGGAAAAAGCTCATAGAAGGAAAAATTGCCCTCGCTAAACGAGGCGCACCGCCTAGTCGCGCCAAAGCCAATAACCGTATTCCTGCGGGGCAAACACAAGTTAAAAATTTCCCGGTGCTTGATATGGGAATCAAACCGAATATCACTCAAACTGAATGGTCGTTACGGGTATTTGGCTTGGTAGAAAAAGAGCTCAATATCGACTGGGCTACTTTTCAAGCACTGCCACAAGTCATCAATACCTCAGACTTTCACTGCGTGACACGGTGGAGTCAATTAGACATGGATTGGCAAGGCGTCCGTGCGCAAACTATTTTGGCGCTAGCCACACCGTTAGATTCAGCTAAATTTGTTACCTTACATAGTTACGATGGCTACACCACCAATATTGCGCTAGAAGCTTTGCTGGATGATGACGTGATAGTTGCGCATTCAGTGTTAGGGGCACCACTCACACGTGAACATGGTGGCCCGGTGCGCATGGTCGTGCCTAAACGCTATGCTTGGAAAAGTGCAAAGTGGCTAAAAGGTATTGAGCTGCATGCGGAAGATAAACCTGGCTTTTGGGAAGTACGTGGTTATCATAACGATGCCGACCCTTGGCTAGAGCAGCGCTTTTCGGATGAATAGTCATTGATGACGTTGCCCTTTCATTCAGCGCAATCTTTTCTGGGCGGATTGCCCGTGGCTAATTGCCCGCTAGCCATCCAATAGCATTAGATTTTTTTAAGTAAAGTTTCAAACACTTCAATCGGCACGGGTTTACTAAACAAATATCCTTGGTAATGCGTACAGTCACACGCTAACAGGTGTTGTCGTTGCTCCGCCGTTTCTACCCCTCAGCAATCACAGTGAGGCCCAAGCTACGCGCCATGTTAATGATGGCATGGATAATCACTTTGTCGCTACTATCCGTCACAATGTCACGCACAAATAACTAGTCTACCTTCAATTCATTTAAGGGCAACTTCTTGAGGTAGTGCAAAGAGGAATAGCCGGTACCAAAGTCATCTAATAAAAAGAGAACCCCTATTTTACTGAGCGCATCCATTTTAATAATGATGTCGTCGACATTATTTAGCAACATACTTTCGGTCAGCTCTAGCTTGAGTCGCGGTTTTAAGGTTATTAAAACGTATTGAATTATTCAAGTGATTATTACTTAGTGGTAAAAAAGTAAATCACAGTGAGTAGCTTATTCTTCTGCAGTAAATAGCTTGCCAATACTTGCTTGCTCAGTCATGCGCGTGCCTATCTTCCCGCACACTAATTCACAAAGTTCGTACACGCTCGGATCGGCAATGCTGTAAAACACGCAGTTGCCACGTGGTTCACGTTTAACTAGGCCATATTGATCAAGCAAAGAGAGGTGTTTAGAAATATTGGCTTGCGTGCCGCCTGATAATGCTGTCAGTTGGCTGACATTTTTTTCACCATCTTGCAGTGCATTCAGCACTTTTAGTCGCGTAGGTTCAGCCAGTGCCTTAAAGTATTTAGCTATATGCTGTAGTACTTTATCATCAAGTTTACTCATATCTTAATACCTGTTATGGTCTAGTTAAATTAATTATACACTAGATATGTATTGACTATATAACAGTATGGTTATATAGTTAGTTGTTGGTAGGTGTAAAGTTGGCTTTGGCGTGGTGGTGAGGAAAATAGGATTGACTAAACAATATCAGTGGTTATTTGTTTCGATGCTGCGCTGTACTGGCGTTGCCTTTTTAAGCTTGGCGTTATCAGCGCCAGCGACTGCGGCTAGCTTAGCTACAACAATGGTTAAGCAATTAAACAGTGCACCTACCTTTACCGCAGAAGGTGTTGTTGAGGCGATTAGAGGTAGTGTGATTGCGCCACAGGTGCCTGGCAGCATTACTGCCTTAGCCGTTAAAGTGGGCGATCATGTTAAAGCGGGTCAATTACTAGCACGGATTGATACGCGTATGGCAACGCAGCAAGCCATAACCAACCAAGCACAAGTCATGGCAGCGCAAGCGCAGCTAAGTGCGGCCCGCAAAGAGTATGAGCGCAAGAATAGGCTTTATGAAAAGCAATACATTAGCCAAGCAGCGCTGGAACGCGCTGAATCAGATTACAAAACAGCGGAAGCACAAACTAAAGCGCAACTTGCGCAAACTGGGTTGTCTGACGTGCAGACAGGCTTACATACCATCAATGCGCCTTATGCAGGTGTCATTGCCGAAGTGATGACCGAAGTGGGCGGCATGGCCATGCCAGGTCAGCCGTTGCTAGCCATCTATGATCCCAGTGAATTTCGCGTTACGGTGAATGTGCCACAAAGCCAATTAGCCAACTTAAAGGCAGGCGCTAGTGTAGAAGTGCAGATTCCTGCTGCCGCAGAAGCGTGTAGAAAATTAAGCAGTACGCATATGACGATACTGCCAATGGTGGACCCGGTGAGTAATATGGTGCAGGTACGCCTTACTTTGCCGCAGCGCTTAACTAGCCTTAGCCCTGGCATGTTCGCCCGCGCTATGTTGCCAGTTGAAGCTGTAAAAGGTGCAGGACAGATTCTTGTGCCCGCCAAATCGGTCATTAGACGTAGTGAATTAGTGGCGATCTATGTGGTTGATCAACAAGGCCGTCCGCAGTTAAGGCAAGTTCGGCTAGGTCGTCAGCAAGGCGAAAATGTTGAAGTTTTTGCCGGCTTGAACGTGGGCGAGTTAGTCGCACTAGACCCAATCGCCGCAGCGAATTTTAAGTAAGGTCATTTTCGTGACTACGCTAAATCAAGAAAAAATAAATAATCAGGCGCTAGCGCCACGGTCATTGGGGGTGTCTGGACGTATCGCTCGGTATTTTCAATCGGCGCAAATTACGCCATTGATTGCCTTGGTGGCATTGTTGTTAGGCCTATTTGCGGTGCTGGTCACCCCGCGTGAAGAAGAGCCGCAAATCAACGTGACCATGGCCAATGTGCTGATTCCATTCCCTGGCGCATCGGCAAAAAATGTAGAACAAATGGTGGTTGTGCCGGCAGAGCAAGCGTTGTCACAAATTGCCGATATCGAACATGTGACTTCGGTTTCACGCCCTGGCATGGCGGTGATTACCGTGCAGTTTCAAGTGGGTGTGCCGCGTACTGAAGCCTTGGTGCGCTTATACAATATCATTCAATCTAATCAAGACTGGTTACCCAAAAATCTTGGCGTAGGGGATCCTATTATTAAGCCTAAGGGCATAGACGATGTGCCTATTTTAACCGCCACTTTATACACCAAAAATAGTCAGCAAGGGGCTTATGAGCTTGAGCGCGTAGCCCATGCCTTAGAGGCTGAAATCAAGCATGTAAAAGGGACTCGCGAGGTTGTGACGCTAGGTGGACCAGGTCGTGCGGTAAATATTGATATTGATCCAGCGCGAATGGCCGCAGCGAATATCACGATTACGGATATGCGCCGCGCCCTGCAATCGGCAAATCTGGGTGCGCCACTGGGTGAAGTGACGAATGCTAATCAATCTATTGCGGTCGAAATAGGTCAGTATTTTTCCGACGCTAAAGATATCGCCGCATTAGTGGTTGGGTTACATCAAGGCCAACCGGTTTATCTTGGTGAAGTGGCGAGCATTAATGATGGACCGCCACCTGCAGAGCGCTATGTTTGGTTTAGCGAAGCTGGTAATAGCAGCGCTGAATATCCGGCCGTAACCTTAAGCGTTACCAAAAAGCCCGGCCAAAATGCAGTAGCCGTGGCTGATGCGGTGATTAAGCAAATTGATGGCTTAAAAAATGTACTGATTCCCGCCGGTGTTGAAGTCAATATCACTAGAAATTATGGTGAGACTGCGAATGAAAAAGCCAAAAAACTCATCCAAAAGTTAATTTTTGCTACCTCAGCGGTGGTTCTGTTGGTGTTTGTCGCATTGGGTCGTCGTGAGGCAGCAATTGTAGGAACGGCAGTGGTATTGACCTTAACTGCCACATTATTTGCTTCGTGGGCTTGGGGATTCACCCTCAATCGCGTGTCCTTATTCGCTTTAATTTTCTCTATAGGCATTTTGGTAGATGACGCCATTGTGGTGGTTGAAAATATTCATCGGCATATGAAATTAACACCAACAGCGAGCCTGACGGAAATTATTCCATTGGCGGTAGATGAAGTGGGTGGACCCACCATTTTAGCGACCTTGGCGGTCATTGCGGCATTGTTGCCTATGGCTTTTGTCAGCGGCTTGATGGGGCCGTATATGAGCCCGATCCCGATTAACGCCAGCATGGGCATGTTGATTTCTCTGGCGGTGGCATTCATGATCACGCCCTGGTTATCTGGTCTTTGGCTACGCCATGCATCGCATGAAGATGCGCTTAGCGCAAAAATAGCGCCACTATTTACACGGCTATTTAGCCCATTTTTGCATGAAACACAGGGCAAAAAGAATAGGCGTAAATTAGGCTTGGCGATAGTCGGGCTGATTGTTATTTCGCTAGCACTGCCAGTGACCAAGTTGGTGGTGATGAAAATGCTACCCTTCGATAATAAATCTGAATTTCAGGTCATCGTGGATATGCCGGCCGGCACGCCTCTAGAAACCACTGCCAGCGTCTTGCATGCCATGACCGCTTATTTATCTAGCGTAGCTGAGGTGAAAAATTATCAGGCTTACGTGGGCCTTGCCGCGCCGATTAATTTTAATGGCTTGGTGCGTCAATACTATCTTAGAAGTGGCGATGAGGTTGGCGACATACAGGTGAATTTGGTCGATAAACACCATCGTAGCGAACAGAGTCATGCCATTGCTGGTCGTGTGAGACCGGCATTACAAAAGATTGCGCTAACCATGGGCGCTAAAGTTAAAGTGGTTGAAGTGCCGCCTGGCCCACCGGTCATTTCACCGATAGTGGCTGAAATTTACGGCCCAGACGATGCGAGTAGATTAAAACTGGCAGGGCAGGTGCGCCAAGTGTTCAATCATAGCACTAGCATTGTAGATACCGATGATAGCGGCATCGCCGATGCGAGAAAAATTGAGTTGGTGGTTGATAAGAAAAAAGCTGCATTACTCGGCGTTTCACAAGCGACCATTGTGAGTACTTTACGTACCGGTTTGGCGGGCGAAGACGTGACTTATCTGCATGATGCTAGCAAATACCCGGCGGGTACCCGCTTACGTCTGCCAGTATCGGCCCAAGGCGATCTTGATGCCTTGCTCAAGCTATCTGTGGCTAGCGCAACCGGAAAATTAGTACCAATACGTGAATTAGTCGCGATAGCAGACACTTTGCGTGAACAGCCGATTTTTCATAAAGATCTACTACCGGTGAATTATGTGGTGGGCGATATGGCCGGAAAACTGGATAGCCCGCTTTATGGGATGTTCAGCATGCGTGATGCAGTGAGTAAAATTCAAGTGCCTGGCGGTAGTCAATTGGGTGAGTATTTCATTAGTCAGCCCGAAGACAACCAACGTGGCTATGCCATCAAATGGGATGGTGAGTGGCAAGTGACTTATGAAACCTTTCGCGACATGGGCGCCGCTTATGCCATCGGCTTGATATTGATCTATCTATTGGTGGTTGCACAATTTGGTTCATATTTGACACCGCTTATTATTATGGCGCCTATCCCGCTGACTATTATTGGCGTCATGCCAGGACACGCCTTGCTGGGTTCGCAATTCACCGCGACATCGATGATCGGTATGATTGCCTTGGCTGGAATTATTGTCAGAAATTCTATTTTATTAGTCGACTTTATTAACTTAGAAGCCGCTGCAGGCAAGCCATTTAAAGAGGCGGTGGTGAACTCTGCCATCATTCGTGCACAACCTATTGTACTCACGGCTTTATCAGCCATGCTGGGAGCTTTTTTTATTCTGGATGACCCCATTTTTAACGGCTTAGCCATTTCCTTGATATTTGGTATTTTGGTGTCAACACTGCTGACCTTAATCGTGATTCCCTTGCTTTACTTTGTCGCTTATCAACATAAATTTAATTAGGAGAGTTTTAAAATGACTTCATGGAAATTAGTCCGTATCCTCGCCGGTTTGTTAATTCTGCTGTCGCTAGCGTTAGGCGTGGCTGAAAACCCACTTTTTGTAAGCAAATATTGGCTGTATTTTACCGCTTTTATTGGGCTTAATTTGCTGCAAAGTGGCTTGACCAATTGGTGTTTGATGGAAAGCATCTTACGTAAATTAGGCGTTCGCGCAGGTTGCTAACGATGGGCACTCGCATGCTAAGCGCTAGACGCTCGATGCGTTATTGGATGTTGCCACTATTATTCATCGTTGGGCAAGCGCATGCCTTGGATTTATTGGGGGCATGGCAGGCGGCGCTTAGCCAAGACCCAGTGTTTGCGGCAGCGCGCGCAGCAGCGAGGGTTGGGCGCACAAAAATCTTGCAAGCTACGGCGCTTAAAGGCCCGCAAGTCACGCTTAATGCGGGCGTGGCAGGGGTGAGCAATGACAATAAGATTACGGATGCACAGTTTTCTAATGCACAATTTGCTGGTGGCGCGACAGGCACAAATGGCACGACCGACTTTCTGACTAAAACCGATGGCGGTCTTGATTTAAACGTCAATCTGCGTGCTGAGATGCCCTTGTATGATGTAGCCAAAATCAGCGCCGCATCGCAACTGAATAAACAAGCGGCTTTGGCTGAAGTCCAGTTAATAGCAGAAGCACAACAGTTAATGTTACGGGTCTCACAGGCGTACTTTGATGTATTGCTGGCGACAGACGCGCTGCAAGCCCTCAAGGCGCAACAAACAGCACTAGCCGAAGCGCTCGCTAGCGCAAAAGCCCGCTTTAAAGAAGGCGATGCGGCGATTATTGATACGCATGAAACCCAAGCGCGGGCCGATATGCTGAGCGCACAAGTATTGGAAGCTGAAAGTAATGTTCATCTCACGCGTGCGGCGTTGGCGGATATTTCTGGCAACCAAGAGGCGTCTTTATCTCAGTTGTCTAATAAGGCTAATTTTCAGCAGTATGCGGGCGGCGATTTACAAAGCTGGTTGACCCGAGTGCAAACCAATAACCCACAGTTACAGGTGCAACAATTGCAGCACGATATTGCGCAACTCGAAAGTGGTAAGTTGCAGTCTAAATACGCACCTATGCTAAATTTAGTGGCGCAGGTGGGGAGTGAGCGTTTACAAGGCTTAGCGGGTAGTGATGCCGATGTGACTAATCGACAGTTAAGCCTAGGGGTGCAGTTGACTATTCCCCTTTATAGCAGTGGCATGCGTGATGCACGTTACCAAGAAGCTTTAGCCCTAGAAAATCAGGCGCGCAGCCAAACCGATGTGGTTAAGCAGCGTGCCGTGCAAGCGGCAAGATCAGCATGGATGGCGGTCACGGTTGGGCAAGGGCAGGTCAAGGCTTTAGAACAGGCACAGCACTCGGCTGAGGTTAAACTAGATTCCACCCGCTTAGGCCGTGATGTAGGCGACCGCACTACGCTGGATGTGCTAAATTCCGAGCAAGAGCTGCACACTACCCGATTGGCACTTTATCGTAGTAAATATCAAGTATTACAGGCTTTGCTTAATCTTTCAGCGGCGGCTGGCGAGTTAGACGAAGCCCGTTTACATGAGATTAATCAAGCACTCAGTCAATAACTTTATTAAAAGCAGCGTAATGGGAGAATTAGAATGGCACATATCGTAATTATCGGGGCTGGCGTTGGCGGCATGCCGGCGGCTTATGAATTAAAAGAAAAAATTGGTAAAAATCACCAAATTACCGTTGTTAATACGGTGGATTATTTCCAGTTTGTGCCTTCTAACCCATGGTTGGCTGTTGGATGGCGTACGCGTGAAAAAATCACTTTTCCGATTCGCCCGTATCTAGAGAAAAAAGGCATCAATTTTATTGCTCAAGCGGTGAGTAAAATTGATGCAGAGCACAATACACTGCAATTAGCCAATGGCGATAATTTAGATTATGACTATTTGGTCATCACCACTGGGCCAAAACTATCGTTTGAAGAGGTGCCGGGTTCTGGGCCTAATGGCGGACACACGCATTCGATCTGCTCGGTAGATCACGCAGAAAAAACTTGGGAAGCTTATCAGGAGTTCGTTAAAGACCCTGGCCCAGTGATTATTGGCGCCATGCCGGGGGCAAGCTGCTTTGGCCCAGCTTATGAGTTTACTTTTATTATGAACACGGATTTACGTAAGAAAAAAATCCGCAACAAAGTGCCGATTACTTATGTGACCAGTGAACCCTATATTGGCCACTTGGGTTTAGGTGGTGTGGGCGATTCTAAAGGTATGTTGGAATCAGAGTACCGTCATAATGACGTTAAGTGGATTACCAATGCAAAAGTGACAAAAGTTGAAGCGGGCATGATGTTTGTTACTGAGCACGATATGAATGGCGCTATCCTTAAAGAACATGAATTACCATTCAAATTTTCTATGATGCTACCCGCATTTAAGGGCGTTGATCCTGTTGCTGCAGTAGATGGTTTATGTAACCCAAGAGGCTTTGTGTTTATTGACGAGCATCAACGCAGCAAGAAGTATAAAAACATTTTCGCAGCCGGCGTATGTGTGGCAATTCCACCAGTAGAAGTGACGCCGGTGCCTACCGGTGCACCTAAAACAGGCTATATGATTGAATCGATGGTGGCCGCACTTGTGCATAACATTGTGGCTGACATTAATGGGCGAGATGCGGATGCCAAAGGTACTTGGAATGCGATTTGCCTAGCAGATATGGGGGATACCGGCGCTGTATTTGTCGCATTGCCACAAATCCCACCACGCAATTGGAATTGGATTAAAAAAGGCAAGTGGGTACATTTGGCTAAAATTGCCTTTGAGAAATACTTCATTTATAAAATGAAAAAAGGTAGCTCTGAGCCTATCTATGAAAAATATGTCCTTAAAGCGATGGGCATAGAAAAACTGGATTAAGTTTTGGGCTGTAGTATGATTAACGCACTGAATTCAATTCAGTGCGTTTCTAGTGTTAGTGAGTTACAAGCAGTCATTCATATTGCATCTTCAATTCGATTGAAAAGGCCGTTATCATGAACAGTAGCCAAACCCCAGAAAAAGCCAATGATGCCGTAGATCAAGAATACGAGCCATCCTTAGAAAATGCCTTAAAAAAATCCAAGCAAACTGACGCCAGCCCACACGATTTACTTAGTAGCGCTGATAGGCAAAAACCGCCAAGTACATTAGGCTTTATTGATGGGGCGATTAGACTGGAGCAGTCTATTAAGCGAGATTTGATTGAAGCGGCACATCATATGAATGAAACTGGCAAAGAGCTGAAAGATTGGCTAGGCTTTGATTTGATGCTCATTAAAAATGAACTGTGGAAAAACTTCACAGAAGCTACCGATAAAACTACGCTAGAGCTATTGAAACTGAAAAATATTGCGGCTAATGCCGAGTATCACACGGGTGAGATTATTGGCTTAAGTACTTTAATTTGTGATCATTGCCAGGCTGCCTTAAATTTTCACAAATCTGGGCATATTCCCCCTTGTGGTAAATGCCATGGTAGCAGTTTTCATCGGCAAAAGTTTGTGGCTTAAACGGCTATAAAAAATAAAGGCAACACTAAGATGCCTGTATTTTAGTGCTTTTTAGCTAACACTTTATGCGTCAATTCAACCAGTAGCAGGAAAATTGCACCAACAATTAAGCCAATAATCGCATCGACTACTAGTGGCGTTATCAGCGCTAATGCCTCACCAATTAAGCCCAAGCCTTGCACTATGGCGGCAACGTATTCAGCCCAATGATGTAGCACAGGTATGCCATGCCCAATAATGCTACCGCCCACCATAAACATGGCAAGCGTGCCGACAACCGACAAGGTGCGCATTAACCTAGGCGCAAAAGCCAATAGATATTTGCCGACGTTACGTTGAAGTTGACGGTACAAACTTTTGCCATTTTTTAGCATTAAATATAGCCCAAGGTCATCTAGCTTAACAATGCCCGCAACCAAACCATATACCCCCACCGTCATCACCATCGCCACGATAGCGACTACAGAAGCTTGCTGGTTAAAGCTAGCTTCTGCTACTGTGCCCAGCGCAATCACAATAATTTCTGCGGACAAAATAAAGTCGGTACGAATAGCGCCTTGGATTTTTTCTTTTTCTAGGGCGACTAAATCTACTTTGGCATCTGTGATAGCCTTGGCTAGCTCAGCATGGTGTGACAGCGCTTGCTGTGGGCTATGCAGTAGTTTGTGCGCGACCTTTTCAAAACCCTCAAAACATAAATAAGCGCCACCCGCCATGAGTAATGGTGTAATGACCCAGGGTGCAAAATAGCTAATTGCGAGTGCGCTAGGGACTAATATCAGTTTGTTGAGAAATGATCCTTTAGCCACCGCCCATACTACCGGTAGCTCACGCTCAGCATGTACACCTGAGACTTGTTGAGCATTAAGCGCTAAATCATCACCCAATACCCCCGCTGTTTTTTTGGCGGCAATTTGTGTCATCACCGACACGTCATCGAGTATCGTCGCAATGTCGTCTAAGAGTGCTAATAAACTGCCTGCGGCCATGTTTTTATTTAGTCCTTAATGGGGTTTTGTTTAGTTTTCTTTGCAATGTGCGTCTATGCATATTTAAGCTACGTGCGGTGGCCGATATATTGCCATCATGCTCGGTTAATACACGCTGAATATGCTCCCACTCTAGGCGATCAATAGAAAGTGGATTGGCTGATAATTCAACGTCGGTATCACCGGATTTTTTGCCAAACGCCTCCACAATTTCATCCGCATCTACTGGCTTAGCAAGGTAATGCGTTGCGCCCAATTTAATAGCTTCTATTGCTGTTGTAATGCTAGCAAAACCAGTCAGCACCACTATGCGCATACCGGCTTGTAAACTGGCGAGCTGACGGACCAATACCAGCCCTGAATGACCCGCCATTTTTAGATCAACCACGGCATATTCTGGTGCTTCTAGCTGCGCCAACTCAAATGCAGTTTCGGCACTATTAGCCGTGGTGACTAAAAAGCCGCGTTTAGTCATGGCTGGGGCGAGCACGCTTAAAAAATCGGTATCGTCATCGACTAAAAGTAGCGTAGGTTTTTCGTCTGTTGTCGCTGTACTCATTGTGCAACCTTCAATTTGGCTAATGGCAGTTTGACGCTGGTCAGTACACCGCCTTCTGCGTGGTTGTTCAAACTTAACTCACCGTCATAACGCGCCAATGTGGTTTGCGTTAAATAGACGCCCAGTCCCATGCCTTCTTCATTTTTAGAGGTAAAAAATGGCGTGCCTAATTGTCTCTTGGTTTCTGTACTTAAGCCGCGCCCAAAATCACGTATCTGTATTGTGAGCAATTTTTCAGTCCAATCAGCCTCAAATACAATACGCTCAGGTGATTCATCGGCGGCATTATCCAGCAAATTTAAAATCGCTTGGGTGAGGGTTCTGTCTATTAAAATCATTGGGTCAAATCCACTGCTAGGCATAGTCACTAGCAATTCTGTCGCTGGCCGCGTATCGCGCCAGCGCTGAATAGCCTCTAATATAAATTCGCTTATGGGCAAGCCATGCCCTGATTCCGCCCTTGTTTGGCCAGCGTTACGGGTAATAGACGATAAAATTTCTTTGCAGCGCGACACTTGTTTTTGCAATATCTCAAGTTGCTTTAAAAGTTCAGGTTGGCTTGCATATTCTTGGCTAAGTTCTTTACTCACCACCGCCATGGTGGCGAGTGGTGTGCCTAGCTCATGGGCGGCGCTGGTGGCTAAGGTGCCCAAGGCCAGCATGCGTTCACTTTCTAACGCTTTTTCACGCACTGCAGCAATGGTTTTATCGTAGTCACGCAAGTTTTGTCCAATACGCGCAATAAAAATGGCCACAATAATTGAGCTTACGACAAAGCCTATCCACATGCCAACTAAATGAATATCTAACTGCACGGCACTTTGCCCATCCACATGCGCATGTAAATGCAAATGCGAAAGCGGCACATGGTAAAACATCAGCAAGGTATAACAAGTAATGCTTAAACTTGCTACTGCCCAAGCGTAAGCCGCTCGTAAAGCCACTGCCGCAACAGTAACCGGCAGTAAATACATCCAAATAAATGGATTGCTATAACCGCCGCTAAAATAAAAAAGCACGGAAAGCGCGGCAATGTCTCCTAACAGCTGCAGCAGTAATTCCTGCTGCGTGATGGCTTGGTGCGTTTGCTGAGTGTGCTTGAGTCGCCACCATGCCACCAAGCTGAATAAGCCTAACGCCACAATCGCCAGTGACAAAGGCAACACAGGCAAAGGCACAGAGGTCTGGCGCAAAATAAAAATGACCAAACTTAAACACACCATCACCACACTGCGGAGCATGATTAAACGCTGCATGTTTAAGCGTGTTGCATTAAAAAGTGATGGTTGGTTGGCTAGCATGTTATGGGTCGTCAGTATGGCAGGTAATTAAGCCACATTATAAAGCCTACGCGAAAATAATTATTAATTCCTACCTGCGACAATTTGTCACATTCCTTAGCATTTTCATTTCACCTATAATCGCATGCATTAATAATTTCTAAATGAAATGAATCGTTATGAATAAGTCCATCTTAGCATCGACGCTACTTGCAGTCCTTACCGGTGTTGCTTCTCCCGCAGCCTTTTCTTATTGTGGCGGTGCTTTTTGTACCATGAACACTAACTGGGATGTACAAGGTGTTTGGGATAAACCAGGCATTCGCCTTGATTTACGTGCCGAGTTTATTAATCTTGATCAACTACGAGCCGGTACTAAAAATGTTAGTCCTGCAGGCCTACTCAATACGCATGATGAAACACGAACATTGAACCGAAATTTTGTAGGCACTCTGGATTGGAGTATTAACGATGACTGGGGCGTGACTTTTCGTGCCCCGCTGGTTAATCGGGCTCACAATCACATCCATAATATAAGCGACGGTGCTGGTGGAGTTGAGGCTGAACCAGAGTCATGGAAATTTAACGAGTGGGGTGACTTACAGGCAATAGCTCGCTATGCCGCTTATCAATCAAGTGCTGGAGAAGGTGGCTTTCGTCTTGGCATTAAGGTACCTACAGGGAATACCACACAAAAAAATAGTGCAGGTGAGTTAGCCGAGCGCAGCTTACAGCCTGGCACCGGCAGCACAGATGCATTGGTAGGTGTTTATTATCACGGAAAGTTAAGTGGTGCAGGCTGGTTTGCGCAAGGAATGTGGCAGCAAACAATTAATGACAAAGATAACTTTCGCCCGGGTCGTCAACTTTCGGCGGATATTGGCTTAAACTTTGCAGTTACCCCAGATTTAAGCTTAATGGCCCAATTAAATTTACAGCATAAAAATCGTGATACCGGGGCAAATGCTGAGTCGGCAGATTCCGGTGGCTATAGTGCGTTCTTGACGCCGGGTGCTAGCTATCGCGTGGCTAAATATTTCCAACTTTATGGGTTCTTACAAAAACCAATCTATCAGCACGTGAATGGTACGCAACTCGCAGTTGATTGGTCTATCGCCGCTGGGATAAGCAAACAATTTTAAATATATTTGTATTTAGGCAAAGTCATCGTTTAGTATTGATGGCATGCAAAACTTACTTATATTGATTCGTGTTTTATTTGTAACGGTTGTACTATCCCTTAGTTTTTATAAACTTCCTGCATATGCGCATGAAGCACATATGCAACCCTCTAAACCTACGTTGGCCATCAGTGTAGCTTTTGATGCACAAGGTAACCTTTGGCGAGTTTCAGAAAAAGGGGGCCTCATTTGGGTTGATACCAGTCGTGATTTAGGCAAAACTTTTTCTAAGCCGGTGCAAGTGAATGCACAACCAAAAATAATGCGTCCTAACGAGGATATCAGACCGAAGATTGCCTTTGGCCCAGAAGGCAATATTTATCTGACATGGACAGAAAATATCAAAAAGCCCTCTGCTCACTATATTTGGTTTGCGCGGTCTATCAATCAAGGCAAGGCCTTTGAAAAACCTTATATCATCCACCAAGACCGCGTGGAAATTGCCCACCACTTTAATGCACTTAATGTTTCTCAAAATGGCAGTTTGCTGGTCGCTTGGGTAGATAATTCAGATTTAGTTACCACCAAATCTTATAACGATACTGCAATTTATTATGCCGCATCATTAGACAATGGGGTGAGTTTTGCACCAGAAAAAAAACTTATCGAGGGTAGTAGTGAATGTTGCCATATTGCGCTTACCAATAAGCCTGATGGCAAGGTAGTTGCGATGTGGCGTCATGTATTTAAAGACGGCGAGCGAGACTATATGATTGCCGAAATTTCTCATAGTGCTGCACAAGTCCCTGTGATTCAACGCGCGACATTTAGCCGTTGGAAAATAGATGATTGCTCACATCATAGTGCTGCATTAGCCAGTGGTGGCGAGGCTAAGGATTGGTGGGGCTACCACATGGCATGGTTTGATCATGGCAATGAAGACGCCAATAAAAAAGCCAGCTTGTTTTATGCACGTATGGATGGAGAGGCTTGGGTTTCGTCTCCTGCTAAAAAATTTGGCAACCAAAAAAATCAGGCTAGCCAACCTGCCTTACTCAGTCTCAATGAAAATGTATGGTTAGTTTGGCGTGAAACTGAAACTGAAACTAACATGATTATGGGCACGTTTTCGGGCGATGGGGGTAGAAGTTGGGGTGAGGTTAAAATAATTTTTCGTACTGCTGATCAGGCTGATTACCCGCAACTCATTACTAAGGAGAGGCAAGCATACTTAGCTTGGAACACCCTAAAAGACGGCTTACAACTAATGCCATTATAAGTTTTACAGAGGGCTACATGCACCACACTTTTGCATTGTGGCTTAGCGCCATCCAAATAGCCCATGCACTGGCGCCACTTAATAATAGGCCGGCTAAGCGCATACCATAGGGTTCGACTAGATTCGTTTAGCAGTAAGCTAGATTGTACGAGGGGGCGAGCAGGGTCGTCACCAAATGGCTGGCTAAAGCGTTGCCACTGATCTTGGGTGTCTAAAATTGACCAAGATGGATTCGGTGAAACAGCCTCAGTAGTGAAAGTGTTGGAGAGCAAAAATTCACTCCATGTAACAAGATGATTGCATATTTATGTCAGAAGTTTAGAGTGGTTTCTAGACGTAATTATATATTGAAAACCTAGTAATCAGCCACATGCTGGCGTTATATCAATTGAAATGGAGTTAAGTATGCGCTTTGACAAATTAACGACTAAATTTCAACAAGCACTTAATGATGCGCAAAGTTTGGCCGTTGCCAATGACAGTCCCACGATTGAGTCATTACACCTACTGGATGCTTTAATTAAGCAAGAAGATGGCGGGACTAACTCTTTATTAGCGCACGCTGGGGTACATTTAGCGCCTCTTAAAGCTGGGTTGGCTAGTGCTATCAGCAACTTGCCAAAATCATCAGATAGCGCAGGCGAGGTGGCGATATCGCGCGACCTTAATAATCTACTTAATATCACCGACAAGTTAGCCTTAAAACGCGGCGATGGGTTTATTGCCAGCGAGATGTTTTTGTTAGCGTTGATTGAGGACAAAGGCCATACAGGTAAATTGCTTAAAACCCATGGTTTATCTAAATCAGCCATGGAGCAGGCGATTAATGAGGTGCGTGGTGGCGAGCAAGTGAATGCCTCGGATGCTGAGTCTAATCGTGAGTCACTCAAAAAATATACAGTGAACCTGACGGAAAGAGCGGCTTTAGGTAAGCTTGACCCCGTGATTGGGCGTGATGATGAAATTCGCCGGGTGATTCAAGTGCTAATGCGTCGCACTAAAAATAATCCAGTGCTGATTGGTGAGCCTGGCGTGGGTAAAACTGCGATTATTGAAGGTTTAGCACAACGTATCGTTAGTAGCGAAGTGCCAGATTCACTCAAAGGTAAAAAAGTCTTATCTTTAGACATGGCCGCTTTGTTAGCTGGTGCCAAATACCGAGGTGATTTTGAAGAACGCTTGAAATCTGTACTGAAAGAGTTATCGCAAGATGAGAATAAAACCATTCTCTTTATTGATGAAATTCATACCATGGTCGGTGCTGGTAAAGCGGAAGGCGCCATGGATGCGGGCAATATGCTAAAACCAGCATTGGCACGTGGAGAGTTGCACTGTGTGGGGGCAACCACGCTAGGCGAATATCGCAGGTATATTGAAAAAGATGCAGCTTTAGAGCGTCGCTTCCAGAAAGTACTCGTTGATGAGCCAAGTGTTGAGGCCACTATTGCTATTTTGCGCGGGCTACAAGAGAAGTATGAATTGCACCATGGTGTAGAAATTACTGACCCGGCGATTGTCGCGGCGGCAGAGCTTTCACACCGCTACATTACAGATCGATTTTTACCGGATAAAGCCATTGATTTGATTGATGAGGCGGCTTCACGCATCAAGATGGAAATAGACTCTAAGCCAGAGATTATGGATAAACTGGAGCGCCGTTTAATTCAGCTCAAAATTGAGCGTGAAGCGGTGCGCCGTGAAAAAGATGAGGGTAGTAAAAAGCGCTTTGATCTAATAGAAGAAGAAATTGTAAAGCTGGGCAAAGAGTACGCGGACCTAGAAGAGATATGGAAAGCTGAAAAAGCACAAGTTCAAGGGTCTTCAAATATCAAAGAAGCCATTGAAAAAATAAAATTTGAGATGGAAGATGCTACCCGTAAAGGGGAGTGGCAAAAAGTGTCAGAGTTGCAGTATGGCAAATTGCCTGCACTTGAGGCGCAATTAAAACAATCTTCAAATACTGAAGCCAGTTCAACGCAAGCTAAAAATAAAATGTTACGTACTGAAGTGGGTGCAGACGAGATTGCTGAAGTGGTCAGTCGTGCCACGGGCATTCCGGTGGCTAAAATGATGCAGGGGGAACGTGGCAAGTTACTCACCATGGAAACCAAATTGCATGAACGTGTGGTGGGGCAAGACGAAGCTGTGCGTTTGGTGTCGGATGCCATTCGTCGTTCACGTTCTGGTTTAGGTGACCCTACTCGCCCCTATGGTAGCTTTTTATTTTTAGGGCCGACAGGGGTGGGTAAAACCGAGTTATGCAAAGCGTTAGCAGGCTTTCTGTTTGACAGTGAGGATCACTTGATTCGCATTGACATGAGCGAGTTTATGGAAAAGCACTCGGTGGCACGCATGATAGGCGCGCCTCCTGGCTATGTGGGTTACGAAGAAGGCGGCACCTTAACCGAGGCGGTGCGCCGTAAACCATACAGTGTTATTTTGCTGGATGAGGTAGAAAAAGCGCATCCAGATGTATTTAATGTGCTGTTACAAGTGTTGGATGATGGCCGTTTAACTGACGGTCAAGGGCGCACGGTAGACTTTAAAAACACGGTGATTATCATGACCAGTAATTTAGGGTCGCAAATGATACAAAGCATGAGTGATCAAGATTACCAGGTGGTGAAATTGGCGGTCATGGGCGAAGTTAAAATACACTTCAGGCCGGAGTTTGTGAATCGTATTGATGAGGTGGTGGTTTTTCATGCCCTAGATGAAGCCAATATTAAATCAATTACGGCGATTCAATTGCAGTACTTAGCTAAACGCCTTGCTGCGATGGATATGCAGATGGAAATTACTGATGCGGCTATTGCTGAAATTGCCAGTGCAGGTTTTGACCCCATATATGGCGCGCGACCACTCAAACGCGCGATTCAATCTGAGATTGAAAATTCATTAGCACGCGAAATACTAACAGGTAATTTTGTGGCAAAAGATAGGATTAAAGTGGATGTTAAGGCAGGTAAGTTAGTGTTTTCAAAATAAACTATTTGATTTTTAGCGAGTGCGACAGGAGGCTATTTGTTAAAAAAGGCTTTAGTGAACAAGTTTTTTTGGTATTTCTGACTGTTCTTTTAACGACGACTGGTTCTGTCCATGCTGAATTTAATGCGTAGCAAATAGACGTTTTTGACAACGAACCACCCATCACCAAAGATTTATTGGTGCGTGCGAATGTGTTGCTAGCTGATGATATAGAGGCGGCTTGGAAGGCCGCGATCTGTATTGCAAAGCTGTGCGCTATGGCAGTGCTGAATGGGCTTACCGGCTAGGTATGCTGTATGCGTTTGGGCGGGGTGTATCTGAAACCGTGACTATGCCGCAAGCTTGTTTGGCATTGCCTCAACGCATGGGTATTATGAAGCGCAGCAAATGCTAGAAACGATTCAAATCAAAACTGCAGATGCACCGTCGTGCGTGATTGAGGATGCCGCTCCTGAAAAATCTTTAATGCTAAGAACGGCAGTTGCAGAAAACGCACCTGAAATTGATCAATACATTGCTAATTTACCCAAAAATAAGCGCTGGGTATTGACGCTAGTGAATACCATTTCAAAATGGTATAAAGTAGATGAAAAATTGGTGTTGTCTATTATCTCGGTGGAGTCGAATTTCGTGAATGCGACAAAGTCGCATAAAGAGGCGCGTGGACTGATGCAACTGACCCACGAAACGGCGGAGCGTTTTAATGCTAAAAATGCATTTGATGTCAGCCAGAATATCAAAGGTGGCGTGGCGTATTTACGTTGGTTATTAGCCTACTTTAAAGGGGATGTGACGCTTGCCGTGGCGGCCTATAATGCTGGGTAGGGTGCCGTGAATAAATACAAAGGCGCGCCCCTTATGCTGAAACTCGTTAGTATGTTAAAAAAGTGCTGGCGCGCTATCCATTTAAAATGCATGCCTATGATGCTGATATTGCCGACCCTTCTCCATTATTTACGACCGGTAATGCTAGGCATCCTAGCTAAGTCGATCGCTTTATCTAACATTGAGTGAACCATAGATGCAACAAATAACACAGAAAATTACCATTAGCACGCAAGGGCGTAAGCTTTATGATATTACAACACAAGTGAGCGAGTGTGTTCAAGGTAGCGGTTTACGTACCGGTTTAATCACCTTGTACATTCAACATACCTCAGCAAGCTTGTTGATTAACGAAAATTATGACCAAGATGTATTGGTTGATATTGAATCATTCTTTAATCGATTGGTGCCAGACGGCGACCCCTTGTTTATCCACACCATTGAGGGGCAAGATGATATGCCAGCCCATGTGCGCACAGCCCTCACGCAAACACATTTGTCTATTCCTCTGCTTGAGGGTAAGGCCGCTTTAGGGCGGTGGCAAGGCGTATTCTTGTATGAGCACCGCCATGTGCATAGTCAGCGTAAAGTCATTTTACATTTGATTGGCGAATAGATTTGAGCGCTTAATTTAATGATCATTTAAGCACTGGTTAGTCTAATGCCATCAGTAGGCTTAATTTAATTTACTCCAGCTCAGTGGGTCAAAAGGGCGGCTTTGTCGCCTAAGTTCATAATAGAGGCCGCTCGTTTCATTACCACCACTGTTGCCGACCGATGCAATAGCATCGCCAGCATGCACATTATCACCCACTTGTTTTAATACGGCCTGATTGTTGCCATACAAACTCATATAGCCGTCGCCGTGATCTAAGATGATTAGATTGCCAAAACCGCGCAGCCAGTCAGCAAACACCACGCGACCTGTTGCCACGGATTTAACTTCTGCACCTTCACTGGCCCGAATAAATAAACCTTTCCAAGAAATGCCGGAATCTTCACGACTGCTACCAAACCGGTTGCGCACGTCGCCACGCACCGGCAATCTAAGTTTCCCTTTAAGCATAGAAAACTTTCCTGAGCCAGTCTCTGCGTTTGGTTCGACATTGTTCGAGAGCTTGTTTACTGATTCTTTTACTGCTTGCGTGTTTTTAGCAGACTCGGTCTGATTTGTTTTTGATGAATTGTCGCGTGGTGTTGGTGACTTTTTGACGCTGGGTAGAACGATTCTTGCCAAGCGTTCTACTAGTTGAGAAAGGCGTTTTTCATCGCGACTTAGCTTTTTTATTTCGCCACGTTGCATGGCAATCTGCTGAGAAAGTGTGCGAACTACTTTAGATTTAGCGCGGTTTTGGCTTTGTAAAATGAGGCGCTCATCGATTTTCTTTCGCTTAAGCTCGACAACTTCTTTTAGTGCCAAGGTGGTTTCATCATTGAGCTTGCTGATTTTCCTTAGGTTATCCTGCATTTTATTAATCAATTCAGTGCGCGCTTTGGCTATGTAAGAAAAATACTGGACATCACGCGCAATTGTACTCGGATGCTCGTTTTGCAAAATAATTTGTACGTAACTTTGCTGTCCGTGGATGTATTGCTGATAAAGTTGGTTGCCGAGCAGTTTTTGTTGGTCACCTAATGCTAGATTAGTTGTCATAGAATCAGAGGCTAATTTAACCAGTATTTCTTTATTTTCTTGTTGCTTGTGGTTGATATCAAAAATATTTTTGTTGGCCTTGCTAATGGCTACTTCACTTTCTTTTAATGCATCGGCAGCATCTTTATGCGCTTCTTGAGAGTTGTTGAGTTCTTTTCTTAGGGATTCTAATTTTTGCTGTACATCACTTAAACTTTCTTTTGAGCTTTGTTTTGATTGGTCAGATGGTTTTGTCGCATGGGCCAAAGGTGCCAGTGCCAGCAATAGCACCAGTAGAGCTGTGCAAGTGCTGTGGTGCTTAAAATAGGTGTGATTCATCAGTTTAACTAGTGAGGTGGAAATTAAAATCAACTATTTATTTTTTAAAGATAACAAGATTTTTGCCCGTCATTTCAATGGGTTGGGCTACACCCATCATGTGCAGTAAGGTTGGCGCCAAGTCGGATAGCGCGCCATCTGCTACCAGTTCGGCCTCGCGTCCCACATAAATAAGCGGCACTTTGTTGGTGGTGTGTTGTGTATGTGGTTGATTATTTTTAACGTCAAACATCAATTCTGCGTTGCCATGGTCGGCGGTAATGATAACTTCACCACCAATACTTTGCATGGCTTTAACAACGCGGCCAACGCAAGTATCTAAGGTTTCAATGGCCTTGATAGCGGCCTCTAAACTGCCTGTATGCCCCACCATGTCGCCATTGGCGTAGTTGCAAATAATGACATTATAGTTGCCGGCTAAAATAGCTTCTTCAAGCCGGTCTGTGAGCTCAAATGCGCTCATTTCAGGTTGCATGTCGTAGGTGGCAACAGGTGGTGATGGTACTAAAATACGGTCTTCACCGGCAAATACCGTTTCTTCACCACCATTAAAAAAGAAAGTGACATGGGGGTATTTTTCAGTTTCTGCGATGCGTAATTGCGTTAGGCCTAGGCCAGATAAATATTCGCCAAAGGTATTTTTAACGGCAAACGGCGGAAATATAGCGGTGGCTTTGCTTTCTTTTGTGTCGTGCATGGTGAGAGTGAAGTAGCCGGACAATTTGGCCACGTGGCGACGGTGAAAGCCATCGAACGCTTCACTTAACAGCGCGTGACTTAGTTGACGCGCACGGTCTGATCTAAAATTCATGTATACGACTAAATCACCATCTTCTAGGTGTGTGCGCGCTTCCTTCGCCCCTCGTATTGCGGTACATTTAACAAATTCATCATTTTCACCGCGTGCGTACGCGGCTTGTAATGCTTGATCTGCTGTCGGGTAGCAAAACTCACCTATGCCTTCGGTAATGAGTGCGTAGGCAGCCTCTACGCGTGGCCATCGCTTGTCACGGTCCATACTATAAAAACGACCGCTTACTGAAAGAATTTTACCCACACCTAATGCTTTTATTTTTGCTTCAAGCGCAGCTAGATAGGGCGCTGCACTAATAGGTGGCGTATCTCGGCCATCTAAAAAAGCATGCACATATACTTTTGTTAAGCCTAGCTGAGCCGCCATTTCTAGCATGGTGTGAATGTGCAAATAATGGCTATGTACGCCACCATCTGATAAAAGGCCGAAAATATGTAAAGCTTTATTGTTATTTTTGAGGTTGAGTAATGCCGCTTTTAACGCGGCATGTTTAAAAAATTCACCACTGGAAATACTATTGTTAATACGTTCAAAATCTTGAAACACCACGCGTCCTGCGCCAATATTGAGATGCCCCACTTCAGAATTACCCATTTGCCCATCTGGTAGGCCCACGTAATGCTCAGAGGCGTTAATTAAACTGTGAGGATAGCTGTTCCAAAGCCTATCTATATTGGGTTTATGGGCGAGGGCAATGGCGTTATCGACAGATTCTTCACGATAACCAAAACCATCTAGGATAAGTAGGCATACGGGGGTGGTATTGCCGGTGGTGAGTTTTAATGGCGCAGACATAATAGATTGCCTTAAAATTTTGTTTGTAGTTTGTGAGTGTAATGTCACTATTTTAGCGTATTTACACGTAAAATTCGCTTATAAAATTTGTAATACTCTGGTGTTGAATTTAAAGGCCAATAACCCCATATTCAATCAATGAAAATTTAAGGGGAAGTCTGTGGAGTTTATTAAAAGTAATATCTGGTTAATTGGTCTGGCTTTAGGCTCAGGATTTATGTTGTTGTTGCCCACGCTTAAAAAAAGCGCTGGTGGCGTACCCAACCTAAGCCCCGCTGAATCTGTGACATTGATCAATCGTTCTAATGCTTTCGTATTAGACGTGCGTGATGCTGCTGAGTTTGCCAATGGGCACATTGCCGATGCAACACATATTCCGTTGGCGGCTTTAGCGGCTCGGTTAGGGGAGCTCAAAAAACAGCAAAATAAAACCATTTTGGTCAATTGCCAGCGTGGTATGCGTTCTGCCAAGGCGTGTGATATTTTACGTAGCGCTGAGTTTACGCAAGTACATAATCTGCAGGGTGGTTTAACTGCTTGGGTAGAAGCTAAGTTACCTGTTGTGACGCAGACTACCGCCAATAAAAGTACGGAAAAAAGTGCAGCAAGTAAAAGCAAGGCAATAAAAAAAACGGCTAAAGCAACGGTTATTGATGCTGAAATTGTAGAAGCCACACTTAAAAAATCGGTAGAAAAAGAGGTGATTTAATGCCTAATATCATGATGTACAGCACAGCAGTTTGCCCTTATTGCATCAATGCAGAACGATTCCTATTAAGTAAAGGGGTTACTGAAATTAATAAAATTCGGATTGATTTGCAGCCCGAAAAGCGGGATGAAATGATGCAAAGAACGGGCCGTCGTACGGTGCCGCAAATTTACATTGGTGACCGTCATATTGGTGGCTTCGATGATTTGCGTGCGCTAGATTTAGCGGGCGGATTAGATCCCTTACTAGTTAAGTAAAGATTGGGCAAGTTGAAATCTGACTGCTAATCTCTGATAAAATGACACTATTATCAAGTAACAATTTATTCATTCAACCTTTTATTTAATTAGAAACCAAAGAAAATCATGGCAAAAGAAGATAACAAAGTAGCAGCAGAAGAACAGCCACAACAAGCTGGTTTTAGTATTGAGAAGATCTATGTGAAAGATGCGTCATTAGAAATTCCTAACGCGCCACAAATATTCACGGACCGTAGTCAACCACAAGTGGGTATTGAATTAAGTAACTTCGCTCAACAGTTAGAGGCGGACGTGTTTGAGGTGGCGATTAAAGTGACGGTAACTTCTAAAATCGAAGACAAAACGGTATTTTTGGTAGAAGTGACGCAAGCTGGAATTTTTCAAATTCGTAACGTGCCAGAAGAAAACATCGAGATGATAGTCGGCATTACTTGCCCTAATATTTTATTCCCTTACGCGCGTGAAACGGTATCTGATTTAGTGGTGCGTGCAGGCTTCCAGCCAGTGTTGTTGAACCCGATTAACTTTGAAGCGTTATTTGCGCAACAAAAACAACAGCCAACTGAATCTGCAGAAACTGCTGCTAAACACTAGCTTTCATGCCAGATTTAGGCAAAAAGATTAGTGTAGTGACATGGCTAGCGCTAATGCCGGTGATGGTGCTAGCGCTAGATTTTCGTTCAGTAGCGGTGCCTAAAGCAGTGCTTTATGATGCGCCGTCCAATGCGGCTAAAAAAGTGTGGTTACTCAGTCAAAATTACCCCGTCGAAATAGTCGTTAACTTGGGAGATTGGCTTAAAATTCGTGATGCCCAAGGCAGCCTGCACTGGGTCGAAGCAAAGCAGTTGTCTAACAAGCGTACCGTGATGGTGACGGCGAGCAAGGCGGAAATCAGACAAACTGCAGACCTTGCTTCTAGTTTGGTAGCCAGTGTAGAAAAAGATGTGGTGCTAGAAGTGGCAGATGTAAAACTGAATAATGGCTGGTTGAAGGTAAAGCATAGGGATGGCGCTATGGGTTACATTTTAATTTCATCCATCTGGGGTTTTGAGTAAGTGGTAGATTGTATTAAATACAGGGATTTCATTAGATGGCAAAGATAGCGGTTCTAGGCGCAGGTGCTTGGGGTACGGCGCTAGCCATGAATATCAGCCAGCGTCACCATGTGTCGTTATGGGCGCGCAATGCCGGACATGTTTCTGGTATGCGTAAAGCGCGCGCAAACCCATTGTATTTAGGCGAGTTTAAATTTAATGCGCAGCTGCAGGTGGAAGATGACTTGCAAGCAGCGCTTAGCGGAGCCGATTTAATTTTATCGGTTGTACCTACCGCAGGCTTTAGGGCCATACTCCAAGACATTAAAGCGTTGGGCTGCAAATTACCTATTATTTGGGCGAACAAGGGCTTGGAGCCATTATCCGCAAGGTTACCTTATGAAGTTGCATTGGAAGAGCTGGGCGACCCAAAAGTGACAGGACAGCATTGGGGTGCGCTATCTGGTCCTAGTTTTGCGGCTGAATTAGTTCGCGGTTTACCCGCAGCAGTGACTTTGGCGGCGAGCAATGAAGCGTTTTCAAATCAAGCTGCGCTACTCATACATGGTGCTAATTTACGCGTTTATAGCTCCACAGATGTAATTGGTGTCTCGGTAGGCGGGGCAGTTAAAAATGTCATGGCAATTGCCGCTGGAATATCGGATGGCATGGGTTTTGGTAATAATGCCCGTGCCGCACTGATTACCCGTGGCTTGGCAGAGATGACGCGTTTTGGCGTGGCCTTAGGGGCTAGCCCTGAAACTTTTATGGGGTTGGCTGGCGCTGGGGACTTAATTTTAACCTGCACAGGCCAATACTCTAGAAATAGGGAAGTGGGTTTACAGTTAGCTAGTGGTAAGGCGTTGGCTGATATTCTGCAAGGCTTAGGGCATGTGGCAGAGGGCGTTAATACCACTGCTGAAATCATGCGCCGCGCGCATGCGATGCAGGTAGATATGCCTATTACTTACGAGGTGGATCAAGCGCTGTCGCATGGTAAAAGTGCGAAAGATGCGGTGGTCGATTTGTTAGGGCGCGAGCAAAAATCCGAAGGATTTTAGTGTCAGTGTGGTCATTTTTGGCGGACTTCCCAATCTTGATGACTTGATTAAATCTTGCTCATATTAATCTGCATCAGCACGGCAAATTAAATACCACCTTCAAAGCTAATCTGCCGCCAAGCTTCATAGAGTAACACCGCGGCCGAGTTGGATAAATTCAAGCTACGGCTATCAGGTAGCATGGGTAATCGCAACCTATGTGCCACTGTAAACTCATTGCGAATATCTTCGGGCAAACCACGCGTTTCTGGGCCAAACACAAATACATCACCGGCTTGAAACCGCATATCGCTATAGCGTGAACTGCCTTTGGTCGTGATGGCAAATAGTCGTTTTCCTACGAGGCTAGCTTTGCAATCCGCCCAGTTTTCATGCACTTGTAGATTGGCATATTCGTGATAATCTAAGCCGGCGCGCTTGAGTTGTTTATCGTCTAAGCTAAACCCCAGAGGTTTTACTAAGTGTAATTGCGCGCCTGTGTTGGCGCACAGCCGTATAATGTTGCCTGTGTTGGGTGGAATTTCGGGTTCAAATAATACGATAGTGAGCATAAAGGCTTAGTTTAAGGTTTAGGCAAGGTTCTCGCCACGACCCAGCATTCTACATGGATGGCGTCGGCTTGCTTTAATGTTTTGGCTAACTCATTCAAGCTGGCACCGGTAGTCATTACGTCGTCCACAATGGCGATGCGCTTGTTCTTAATCTGCGGTAATAAATTGGTAGTCACCATGAAGACGCCCTTAATGCTTTTTATACGATCTTTCAGTGACAGACTGGCTAGTGGTGGTGTCAGTTTTTGACGAGTTACTGAGGCATAGCCTAGTTTTTCAGCATAATCTTTGGACAACACTTTTACAATTTCTAATGCCTGATTAAAGCCGCGCTCTTTAAGGCGCGTGGGGTGCATAGGCATGGGGATAACTAAATCTATTGTTTCCAGGGACGCTTTTGTCACGAGTAGTTGACCAAAAATTCGGCCTAAATTGAGCGTGCTGACATATTTGTAGCACTGAACCAATGTATTGATGGGGAAACCGTAAGTAAATAAGCTGTAGGTCGCCTCATAATAGGGTGGTGTACTCAAACAACTGCCACAGATCGACCCGTTTGTAAGTAAGCCGCATTGCCTGCATTGTGGCGCAGTGTGCCAGGGCAAGTCGTTTAAGCAATCATGACGCGTGCCTAGTTCACCACCATTATGTGTTGCACACAATAAGCAATGCTGCTTGAATAAGCCATTAAAAAACAGGTGATTAAATTTTAATCTAATGTTCAAAGTTTACGCTACTTTTCATTGACAATGTATAATTATATATAAATCAAGCGACTAAAAAGGAACTACGCATGCTCGAATCAGCTAAGCAAGCCGTCATCAATACGGATGGCCTTAAATTGAACTTAAACACAACTTTAGCTCAGGCGGGAGATGTCAATATGGTCAACCGTTGGAGTGTTGCAGATATTGTCGCATTATTCGAGTTACCTTTCAGTGATTTAATATATCAAGCGCAAACCGTACACCGTACGCACTTTGATCCGAATGCGGTGCAAGTCAGCACCTTGTTGTCAATTAAAACGGGTGGTTGTTCTGAAGATTGTGGCTATTGTCCGCAGGCGGCGCGTTACCATACTGAGGTTGAAAGTGAACCGCTGATGAAGCTTGGTGACGTTTTGCTAGCGGCACAGGAGGCTAAAGATCATGGGGCTAGTCGGTTCTGCATGGGCGCTGCTTGGCGTGGTCCGAAGCAACGTGATTTAGAGCCGGTGCTAAAAATGATTGCTGAAGTAAAAGCCATGGGATTAGAGACTTGTGCAACGCTGGGGATGCTAAAGGAAGGTCAAGCCGAACAGCTTAAAGCGGCCGGTTTAGATTATTACAACCATAACTTAGATACCGCGCCAGAATTTTATGGTGAAGTGATTACCACGCGGACTTACCAAGATCGTCTCGAAACGCTAGATCGCGTGCGTAGTGCCGACATCAACGTGTGTAGCGGTGGCATTGTCGGTATGGGTGAATCGCGTAATCAGCGTGCTGGCTTATTGGCGCAATTGGCAAATATGGATCGCCCGCCTGAAAGTGTGCCGATTAATCTACTCACACAAGTAGAAGGCACGCCATTACATGGTACCGATGCGCTAGATCCCATGGAATTTGTAAGGACCATTGCCGCGGCCCGCATCACCATGCCAACTAGCTTTGTGCGTTTATCTGCAGGGCGTCAAAGCATGCATGAAGGCATACAAGCGATGTGCTTTTTAGCGGGTGCGAATAGTATTTTTTATGGTGAAAAATTATTAACGACAGCCAATCCTGAAGCTTCAGAAGATAAAAAATTATTCGCTAAACTTGGCATTAACCGCATTTAAAATGCTCGCATCACTCCAATTAGCGCTAGATAAACGCAAACAAGAGGGCTTGCTACGCCAGCGTCGTTTGTTGGATTCTCCACAGGCAGAGCATATTGTTGCGAACAATCAACCCTATCTGTCTTTTTGCAGTAATGATTATTTAGGCTTAGCTAATCACCCTAAATTAATTGCTTCCATGCAACAAGCAGTAGGGGATTCCGGCGTGGGCAGTGGCGCATCTAACTTAATTACTGGACATCATCGTTACCATGATGATTTAGAAAAACAATTAGCAAAGTTTGTAGGCTTGCCAGCAGCTTTATTGTTTTCTACCGGTTATATGGCAAATATCGGCGTATTAGGTGCGCTGCTCGGGCGCGGCGACGCAATTTTTGCCGATAGATTGAACCATGCTTGCCTAAATGACGGAGGCTATTATTCACTTGCAGAATTCAACCGTTTTGCGCATAGCGATGTTATGGCGCTGGAAAACTTACTTAAAGCTTCTAGCGCTAAACATAAACTCATTGCTGTTGATGCCGTATTTAGTATGGATGGTGATATTGCACCATTAGCTGAGTACCTAGAACTTTGCGAAAAATACGATGCCTATCTTTATGTAGACGACGCCCATGGTTTTGGTGTGCTAGGTGAGCATGGTGAAGGTTCGCTCAATCATCTCAAGTTAAAGTCGCCACGTATTATTATGATGGCAACCTTAGGTAAGGCCGCTGGTGTGGCGGGTGCTTTTGTGGCGGGTGAGCAAGTGGTGATAGACTATCTCATTCAAACTGCAAAAAGTTACGTCTATTCAACACCTGCGCCGCCTGCGCTTTCTGCTACGCTCTCTACGTCGATTCGTTTGATTGCGCATGGTGATGTATTGCGTCGCCATTTGCATCACTTGATTGCTTATTTTAAAAATAATTTAAATTGTAAAAAATGGACATTGATGTCGTCAGAAACATCGATACAGCCTTTGCTAGTAGGTGGCAATCAAGAGGCCTTGGCCTTAAGTGAATATTTACAAACTTGTGGCATTTTAGTGCCAGCAATACGTCCGCCAACGGTGCCGTTAGGGTCGGCTAGGTTGCGCATTTCAATCTCAGCTGCGCATTCCTTAGACGATGTAAAAAAATTGCTAGCAGCGATTCATCAAGCGGAAAATGTTTTATGAACATGACACCCAATAATCTTCATATTGAAACTATCGGCACAGGCCCTAACTTGGTGTTCATTCACGGATGGGGCATGAATGGTGCCGTGTGGCAGCCTTTGGTTAAACGACTGAGCAAGATATTTACCCTGCATATTATTGATTTGCCAGGCATGGGTTTAAGTCGTCCAATAGAGCCTTTTCATTTGCACGCTTTGGCCGAGAAAGTTGCCGAGATCATGCCCGCCAATGCCGATGTAGTTGGCTGGTCTTTAGGCGGACAAATCGCGATGCGCATTGCCCTGGACTACTCAGACTTGGTTCGTCGACTGGTGCTGGTCGGGGCTACGCCTTGTTTTGTCAATAAAAGTTTTGATAAGGAAAATGTTGAGTACAAAAAAACATGGGATGCGGGGATCGAACCTGAAGTGTTCGGCAACTTTGCAGATAATGTAAATGAAGAATATCACAAAACCATGACGCAGTTTTTAGCCTTGCAATGCATGGGTGCTAATGATGCCAGAAGTACCATCAAGTTGTTGCGGCATAAATTTGCAGAGCGACCAACACCTACCTCACAAACGCTATACCGCATGCTCGATATATTATTAGATACTGACTTGCGTGCTGAAGTGAAGTACTTAAGAAAACCGACTTTACTTATACACGGTGACAGAGATACGTTAGCCCCAGTGCAGGCGGCGCATTGGATGATGAAAAATTTACCGCTAGGTTTTTTGCGGGTGATGGCAGGGGCATCGCATGCACCATTCTTATCGCATCAAGAGCAGTTTATTGGTGCGCTGGTCCAATTTCTAGAGCCGACCAACTTTAAGTGATGGAAGCTAAGGTAATGGATAGTTATCACATCGATAAAGCGCGCGCGCGTGCTTCTTTTGGGCGCGCAGCCAGCACCTACGATGCGGCTGCAATTTTGCAGAAACAAGTGCGCGAGGAAATGCTAAGTCGATTGGATTTAGTCAAGTTAAATCCACGCGCTATATTGGATGCAGGTTGTGGCACTGGCGCAGCCAGTGATGCTTTGCAAAAACGCTTTGTAAAATCGCAGGTGGTGTCACTCGACTTTGCGTTAGCCATGCTGCAAAGAATACGAAGCAGTAGCAATAACTCTGGCTTAATACAGCAAATTAAAAGCTTATTAGGTGGTGTAAAACATAATTTAGTCTGTGCCGATATTGAATCTATACCATTGACCAATGCTAGCGTAGACTTGGTCTGGTCTAATTTGGCTATTCAATGGTGTAATGATTTAGATGCGGCTTTGCAAGAGTTTCATCGCGTATTGCAGCCAGAAGGTTTGCTCATGTTCAGCACCTTTGGACCCGATACGCTGAAAGAATTACGCGTTGCCACCAGTGGGCAAGACGGTGTGACAAGTGTTAGCCGTTTTCTAGATATGCATGACATCGGTGATGCATTAGTACGGGCCGGTTTTAGTGCGCCAGTGTTAGATGTAGAACGGTTTACGCTAACTTACGCTAATGTAAAAAGCGTCATGCGCGATCTAAAAAGTATAGGCGCACATAACGCTACAGCGGGTCGTGCGCGCGGCTTGCTAGGCCGTGGATTTTTTGCAAAGATAGAGGCGCGTTATGAACAGTTCAGAGTTGCCGGAAAGCTTCCTGCCACTTTTGAAGTGGTTTATGGCCATGCCTGGCGTGGCCAAGATAAGCCAAAATTTGCTGATGGCGTATCGCCCATCACATTTATATCTAGACCTCAATAAAACGAATGCCCCCATCGTACTTTATCATCGGCACCGATACCCATGTAGGTAAAACCTATGTTGCTAGCGCCCTAGTCCAGCATTTTGTGCGGATCGGATACAAGGTCATCGGCATGAAGCCGATAGCCTCAGGTTGCCAGCGCAATGATAAGGGTGAGCTCATTAATGACGATGTGATCGCTTTGGAGAAGGTCAGCAATGTTAGCGCCACTTTAGATACGATTAATCCATATCGTTTCGCGCCTGCCATCGCACCTCATCTTGCCGCTGAACAAGCGGGCATCACGATGGGCTTAGATCTTATCGCTGATGCGTATCACACGCTCACTCACTTGACTGAAGTGGTGATTGTTGAAGGTGCAGGTGGATTGCTAGTCCCGCTCAACGCCACTGAAACGTTGGCTGATTTAGTTTTTCGACTGAATGTCCCTATTATTTTAGTGGTAGGCATGCGCTTAGGTTGTATTAATCATGCGTTGCTAACCGTTGATGTGATTAAAGCCAAAGGATTAACGCTTGCCGGCTGGGTGGCCAATGAAATTGATCCTAATATGGGCATGTTTGAGGATAATTTAACGAGTTTGCAACAGCGCATTTCTGCGCCATGCCTAAGTGTGGTGCGCTGGCAAGGCCAAGCAAGTTTTACGCTAAGCGCGCAAAAGTTACCACTTACTTGACGATTTCAGCATATTCAACCACCGCTCTATAGAGCTGCACCTCTTGTGGGGTGGCTACCTTTTGACCGACGGCAACTTGATTGCGCATCCCTGCGGCGATACCCCCTTTAATCACTAAAGACCCGCTTTGTGCCACTGCGCGACCTGTTTTTGCGTCATATTTGACAACGTGAACCTGCACCTGGCCTAGCAGAATAGGACTGCCATTTTTAACCACTACAAATAAATTGCCAACATTATCGGCTTGCACTCCAGCTTGAATATATTTAGCTGGGTTGCGTGGTAAATCTATGCGCACGCCACGTGCTTCGGCTTCTCTGCCGATGTCTGAATTTGAGCCGGCGGCAACTTGATAATGTTGCAACGCCAGCGCTGTCTCGCCCCGGTCTTCAGCAATTTGACCAAGCAAAGCATGACTAGGTGCGGTAGGAAGCAGTTCATTGGCCCGCTTAAGATAGGGTTCGGCTTCTGCTTTTCTGCCCATATTAAATAGCGTAATGCCACTTTGTATATGCGGCTTAAAGTAATCTGGCTGCATTTTGATGGCTTTATCATAAAAGGCTAACGCTTCTTCTGGCTTTTTCTGCGTTAAAGCAATGTCACCTAATAGTTCTTGAAAACGCGCTTCACGCGGTTCGCTCGCAATGGCTTGTTTCGCCAACAGGCTGGCTTTCGCGACATCTTTAGCGACGAGCGCCTTCACGCCATCGTCATAGGCTTTATATGCCGCTTGTGTGGCTTTAAGTTTAGCCACTTTCTGTGCATACACTTCTTTGCCTAAGTCCCCTCCAGCACCGACTTGGGCCAACGTGACCTTATTCGCTGCTACGCGCTCAAGGGATGGTGGATGACTGGCAAACAAGCCGTTAATAAAATTGCTTTTGTGATCGGCACTTAAACGCACAAAAGTTTCTTGTAGAGTCACCGCTGCGGTGGGGTCATAGCCAGCTTTTTTCATATACCGCATGCCGTATAAATCTGATTCACTTTCAGCATCACGACCATATTTACTACTCACTAGTTGCGCGCCTACTTGCGCGCCACCCACGATTAGATTTGCATAATCAGTATTTTGTGCACCTATACCCACCGCAATCATCGCACCTTGTAAAAATAGCCCCCGCTCCATATCTTTGGCGCCATGTCTTGCGGCAGCATGCACCATTTCATGGCCCATGACTGCGGCTAATTCAGCCTCAGAATTCAATTCATAAAGCAGTCCGCGGTTAAAAGCAATCTTCCCGCCGGGCATGGCCCAAGCGTTTGGTGTTGAGTCGTTGATGATGGTGTACTCATAAGGCAATTGGCGGTCCGAAACAGCCGCAAGCTTGTTGCCTATACTTTGTACATAGGCGGTCAGCTCTGGATCAATAATGTAGTCTCCGCCTTGAGATTGTCGGGTAGGGGAATAATTTTGTTTGCCTATTGCTATTTCTTGCGATTCGGAAACAATATGGAATTCTCTTTTTTTAGTGACAGGGTTTGTGCCACAGGCTGAGCTTAATAGGGTGATTGCTGTCAGCAAGACTAGCGTTAAGGTGCTAGAGTAGGTTTGATTCAACACGATGATATTCCTTTGCTATTGGTAAAAGCATAGCACCACAACATGGAGGCGCTGATCACCGTTAGTCTGCCTAAAAGTAAAAGTTAGCCAGTCCCGGCACTGTAGAGCCTGTTGCTTTGGATGTAATCAAGCACACTATCAGGCATTAGGTAACGCGCGGAATGAGTGTTTTGTAAACGATTGCGAATGGCGGTGGAGGAAATATCGAGAGGCGTGATTGCTTGCATGGTCACATAGCCTGCACTAGCCTCACGTAAGTCATCGGCATTTTCTGTGTAGTGATTATGCAAAAAAATCTCTAGCACTTTAGGTAAAGGCACATTGATTGAGGCTGCTGGCCTTTGCACTAGCGCGATATGGCAAAGCTGGATAATCTTTTCCCAAGCATGCCAAGTATTGAATTTGCTAAAGGCGTCGCTACCCATGAATAATATTAAGCTAGCACTTCCCCCCAACTCTTGACGCAAGCTTAGTAGCGTATCTATCGTGTAGGAGGGCAGATTATCTGCAGCTACCCTATATAGCTCGCGATCATCAAATTTAAAGCCGGGATTGCCGGTAATCGCTAATTGCACCATGGCGGCGCGGTGTTTTGCAGAAACTAATGGCGCGAGTTTAAGTGGTGGATTGGCCGATGGAATAAACCGAACTTCATTTAATTGAAGTGATTCAGCGAGCTCTTGCGCCATGCGCAAATGCCCAAAATGAATGGGGTTAAATGTGCCACCTAAAATGCCGATTAAAGGATTGCTCACTAAGTTATTCTTTTGCGTTGATGGCTGCGATAATAAAATAACAACATGATGCCGGCGATATTTGGCAGCCATATATACCAATGCGACCATGGAATACCATTCATTTTAAAGTCAGCAACTGGCCAAAAAATTGGCGTTGGAAAATACTTAAGCGAGTGGCATGGGAAATCTAATGGGATATGGAACGGCCAGCCCAACATCACAAAGGCAATGGCTTTGCGCCACAACGCCACCAGCATGATGATAGGCAGGCAGATCACAAAACTATGACCCAATGCGTAATTAATCATGAGCCAACTCGGGATAGTGGCTAGTGGTGGTGATCCTAGATGCCAACTACCATGAATAATTTGCATGAAGAGAAAGGCGCCGAATGAAATTAAATCTGGCATCGCACCGAAGAATATGGCCAGCGCCGTATAGCGCGCATAACCAAATAGACCGTAGCCCCAAAGCGCATGACTGAGCGTATCCATCTCGCCTGCTTAGGCTCTTACCTGCCCATCACCCAACACAATATATTTGAGCGAAGTTAAGCCTTCCAAACCAACTGGACCACGGGCGTGAAGTTTATCGGTAGAGATGCCAATTTCGGCACCTAAACCATACTCAAAACCATCAGCAAATCGTGTCGAGGCATTGACAATGACACTGCTAGAATCTACTTCGCGCAAAAATCTACGGGCGCTGGTGTAGTTTTCAGTGACGATTGCTTCAGTATGTTGCGAGGAGTGTTGGTTGATATGGATAATCGCCTCGTCTAGCCCTGCCACTACTTTGCAAGAAATAATTGCCGCCAAGTATTCAGTATAAAAATCTTCAGTAGTCGCTGGTTTAGCTTGTTTAACTAAAGCACAAGTTTCTGCGCAACCGCGAATTTCAATGCCATGAGCAGTTAGCATGCCGGCTATTTTAGGCAACATGGTTTGGGCGACAGAACGTGCAATCAATAAGGACTCTGCTGTATTACAAGTCCCGAGTCGTTGTGTTTTGCTATTTTCAACAATGTCTAAGGCTTTATCCGCATCCGCATCGTCATCCACGTAGACATGGCAATTGCCATCTAAGTGCTTAATTACCGGAATACGTGCGTCGTGGCTAATGCGCTCAATTAGGCCTTTACCTCCGCGCGGGACAATGACGTCTACATACTGCTTCATGGTTATTAATTCACCAACCGCGGCGCGATCTGTGGTTTCTACCACTTGTACCGCTGTCGTTGGTAAGCCTGCTGCGGCTAAGCCTTCATGTACTAGTTTGGCTAAGGCCTGATTGCAATGTATCGCCTCGCTGCCGCCACGTAATATGGCGGCGTTGCCAGATTTTATACATAAGCCAGCAGCATCTACCGTGACATTTGGCCTTGCTTCATAGATGATGCCAATCACACCAAGCGGCACGCGCATTTTGCCAATTTGGATGCCACTAGGCCTATATTTAAAGTCGGTCATTTCACCGATAGGGTCGGCAAGATTAGCAATTTGCGTTAAGCCTTCGACCATGCCGTTGATGGATTTTTCGGTAATAGTGAGTCTGTCTAACATCGCCTCGTCCAGACCGTTGGTCCGAGCGGCGTCTAGATCAAGCTTATTGGCAGCGAGTAGGGTGGTTTTTTCACGCAAAATGGCTTTTGCAATATGGTGGAGCGCAATATTTTTGATGTTAGTCTCGGCGCTTGCCATCAAGCGTGAAGCTTTGCGCGCCTCTAAGCCCATGTGCTGCATGTAATTTTTAATATCCATAATTTTTATATCCATGCTTGATTATACTTTTTATATTAGTAAGGCGTTAGCAATTAGCTTGATAGCGCGAATCTGCTAGCGTCCGCGTATACGCGCGAGTCCAAAACAAAGCCGAGAAATCTCCAGCCAAGCATCCCCAAGCATTACGCCTTTGGCTGTTTTATCGATATCAGCGAGCTTTTGCAGCGCCGCTTCTAATTGGCGCAAACTTAATCTGCCTAAGGCACGCTTGACTACTGCTTGCTTGTCGCCGTAAATACGGGCGTTGGTCATGGCATTCAGCACATTTTCGCCGCGCATTTCAGCTTGCTTAATGCCCACTAATGGCCGTAGCACCCACATTAGTGGGCTCATTACCGCGACTGCATTTTCACCCTCGTCTTGCAGACCTTGCAAAATGCGTGCGGTGCGCGCAGTATCGCCAGCAAGCACGGCATCGCCTAACTGAAATGCATCATAACGCGAGACATTGAGCACGGCATCACGTACTGATTCATCGGTCAACGCACCTTGGGGGTATAAAAGTCCCAATTTTTGCACTTCTTGATTCGCCGCCAGCAAATTTCCTTCTACCTGATGCGCTAAGAATTCTAGTGTTTGCGGGCTGGCTTGCTGACCTTGCTGCGCCAGTCGGCTAGCAACCCATTTGGCTAAATGTGCGGCATTGACTTCATTAATTACAATGGTTACCGCCTGTTTTTCAAGCGCAGTAAACCAAGCGCTACTTTTAGCCTCACGCTCTAATTTTGGCAGAATAATCACCACGCTAGTATCTGGGATTGCTTTGCTCGCCAAGGCTTGAAGTGCTTTACCGCCATCCACTCCAGGCTTTCCTGTGGGGATGTTAATTTCTAATAATCGACGGCTAGCAAATAATGAGATGGATTGGCCGTAAGATTGAATTTGTTGCCAATTAAAATAGCGATCAACGATTAAACTATTGCGCTCATCAAAGCCTTGCGCACGTGCGGCAGCGCGAATGGCATCCAAACTTTCGCGTTGAGTTAGTGGCTCATCGCCGACCAACACATAGAGGGATTGCAAGCCTAGGCTAAGATGTTTTTCAAGTTGTTCTTGAGCTAATTGCATTGGTGCTCACTATTTAGGCGTCAGCTTAATCGCGGATAGCCTGCGCAGAATTTCACGCACAGCATCACTGCGCATATCGGTGTTTAATTTAGCTTCTTCATCAAGCTTGCCCAACAAGGCGTCATCGCTATAGGAGAAATCTCGCCGAGATTGTACGGTTTGTGGCGCGCTCCAAATGGGGTTGGCTGGCTCACGCGTTCTAAAACTTAGACGATAATTCAGCTCATATTCACGCACTACACCACCACCACTCAAAGACAAGATGCGTTTTTCATTGGTTTCATTCAACATTTCAAGCAATAACTCTGCGTTAACCTGATTATCAACCACTTGAATACCATTGGATTTGAGTAACTGACCCAGTTCTTTAGAAACGCTCAGCGACGGCCCTTGAATGTACACCGTTTTGAAAGATAGTGCGGTCGTACCGCGCAACTGAAAACCGCACGCAGGCAGCATGAGGCTAGTCAATAGTGCTAAAACTAAGCTCGCGTGTAGCATGATGGTTGAGCGGCTAATTTTCATGTTCACTTTCCTCTATCGCTATGCCGCAACAATGTTAATGAGTTTGTTGGGTACGACAACAATTTTTAGTACAGACATGTGTGGTTCGATGAATTTTTGCACAAAAGGCTGTTGTAACGCTAGTTTTTCTAATGTTTCCTTAGTTTCAGTTTTTGCCACGGTCATGCTACCACGCAATTTACCATTCACTTGGATCACATATTCAACGCTATCTTGTACCATGGCCGATTGGTCTGCCACTGGCCAGGCAGCTTCTAAAATGTGGCTTTGTGGACATAATTCTGTCCAAATGGCTTGGCAGATGTGCGGCACAATAGGCGAGAGCAATAATGCGACATTTTGCAAAACTTCTTGGCGAACTTGGCGCGTCATTTCATCGCCCCCTTCTAGTTTTGCCAAGGCATTCATCAGTTCCATGACCGATGAAATCGCCGTGTTAAAACTATGGCGGCGACCGTAGTCATCAGTCACTTTTTCAATGGTTAAGTGTAATTGTAAACGTATGGATTTGAGTTCAGTAGTGAGTGCTCCCGTTTTATATGCTTCGACAGCACCAAATTCGACATGCTCATACACGGCCTTCCAAAGCCTACGTAAAAATCTATTGGCACCCTCGACTCCGCTGTCAGCCCATTCAAGACTTTGTTCTGGTGGTGCGGCAAACATCATGAATAGCCTTGCGGTGTCAGCGCCATAAGTATCAATCAATGCTTGCGGGTCTACCGTATTGCCTTTAGATTTGCTCATTTTAGTGCCATCTTTGAGCACCATACCCTGTGTCAGTAGGTTGGTGAATGGCTCATCATTTTCAATTAAACCGACGTCACGCATGAGTTTGTTGAAAAAACGTGCGTAGAGTAAATGCAAAATCGCATGCTCAATACCACCCACGTATTGGTCTACAGGCAACCAGTAATTTGCGCGCGCATCCACCATAGCCGTATGACTATCAAAACTGGCATAACGTGCAAAGTACCAAGAAGATTCAAAAAAAGTATCTAGAGTGTCTGTCTCGCGTGTGGCTGGGCCAGCACATTTTGGGCAGCTCGTTTTATAAAAGCTTGGATCTTTTTTAATGGGTGAACCAACACCATCCATCACTACGTTTTCTGGCAGCACCACAGGTAATTGCTCGATAGCTACCGGGACTTCTCCGCAACTAACGCAGTGTATGATAGGGATAGGGCAACCCCAGTAGCGTTGGCGTGAAACTCCCCAATCGCGCAGACGGTATTGGGTGCGGCGTTTACCGAGATTCTTAGCGGATAACGCGGCAGCAATGGCTGTGCTGGCCGCATCAAAATCCAAGCCGTTAAACACATCAGAATTAAATAGCATGCCATGCTCGGTAAAGGGTAAGCCATCTAGTGGGAGGGTGGCGGTCAGCGGTGTGATGACGGCTTTAATCAGCAAGCCATATTTATTGGCAAACTCAAAGTCGCGCTCATCATGTGCTGGTACAGCCATCACAGCACCTTCACCGTAACTAGCCAACACGTAGTTTGCCACCCAAACTGGCAGTGATTCGCCATTCAGTGGATGTGTCACAAATAGACCGGTTGCCATACCTTTTTTCTCGGCGGTGGCGACATCAGCTTCAGCTACACTGCCGCGTTTGCACTCGGCGATAAATTCAGCCAAGGCCGGGTTGTTTTGTGCGGCTTGCGTAGCAAGTACATGCTCTGCCGCAATGGCCACATAAGTTGCCCCCATTAAGGTGTCAGGGCGAGTTGTATAAACTTTGAGGGTATCTCCCTGCGCCTTGTCCCTAGCCCCTAGCCACTGAATAGGAAACTCGATTTCGCAGCCATAACTTTTTCCTATCCAGTTACGTTGCATGGTTTTAACTTGCTCAGGCCAACCATCAAGTTTGTCTAAATCATTGAGCAACTCTTCTGCATACGCAGTAATTTTCATAAAATACTGTGGAATATCACGCTTTTCTACTGGCGCGCCACTACGCCAACCGCGGCCATCAATGACCTGTTCATTGGCAAGCACGGTGCCATCCACCGGGTCCCAATTGACTGTAGAGGTTTTTTTGTAAATAAGCCCTTTTTTGAATAGCGCAGTAAATAGCCACTGCTCCCATTTGTAGTATTCTGGCTTGCAAGTCGCTATTTCTCTGTTCCAATCCACGCCTAAGCCCAATTGTTTAAGCTGGGTCTTCATGTGTTCTATATTTTCATAGGTCCATTTTGCCGGCGCGGTATTATTTTTAATGGCAGCATTCTCAGCAGGCAGGCCAAAGGCATCCCAACCCATGGGTTGCATGACATTGAAGCCTTTCATTTTATGAAAACGGCTTAATACGTCACCAATGGTGTAGTTGCGCACATGACCCATGTGCAAGCGACCAGAAGGATAAGGAAACATCGATAAACAGTAGTATTTTGGTTTATCAGCAGCTTCTGCTGCGGCAAATGTTTGATTGGTTTCCCAGTAAGTTTGGGCAGATTGTTCAATGTCTTTGAATGGGTACTGCTGCTGCATGGTTAAGTATTCTTTAATATAAATTCAATATCAAAATTATACCTTGAAGCGCTTGTTTTTGCTGGATTCTCATTGCAACTAAGCTGGCAATGAGAGTGTCATTTTGTTGGCGCGGCATTTATTTCGCCAAGATAAGCTAGGTGCGGTGGGTTAGCATCAAAAGTGAGTGCGCTTGGCATAAATGACGAGGCCAATCAGAACTCCAATACTATCAGTAGCCCAGTCAAGTGGATCGCCAAACCGCGTTGTCGTCAGTGTGCTCTGCAAAATTTCTATGAGCGCCCCATGCATGATTAAGCCGACAACCACGAGATTCACTTTCTGTGGAAAAGCTAGGCCGCCGACGATGGCAAGGATGGCGAAGGCTAAAGTGTGTTGCGCCTTATCCCAGAATTGAAACATATTGGGCACAGAGGCGCCAGGAAGTAAGCCGAGTATTGTGGTTAGAACAACGCCAATGCAAAAAAAACAGGGCATGCCACGTAAAATAATCGACTGGATTTTATGCATCTTGGTCAGGTGGATAGGTGCAAATAGCGCTTAATTTGCACCTATCCAGTAAGGGGTTATTAGTTCAGCGCTGCAAAAATATTATCCCGAATCACACCCATGTCGCCAAGACCATTGACAAATACATGCTTAGGCGCCCCTTGCAAGCCACTATTTGCCCAATTGACATAATACTTGACCAATGGCTTGGTTTGGCTGTGATAGACATCCAAGCGCGTCTTTACAGTTTCTGCGGCGTCATCAGGGCGCTGTACTAGGTCTTCTCCCGTGACGTCGTCTTTACCGGCTACTTTTGGCGGGTTGAACTTTACGTGATAGGTCCGGCCGCTGGTTGGGTGTGAACGGCGACCACTCATGCGCTCGACGATAGCTTCGTCAGGCACGTCAATTTCCACGACATAATCAATACCAACGCCGGCATTTTTCATGGCTTCAGCTTGTGGAATAGTGCGTGGAAAACCATCAAATAAAAAGCCGTTAGCACAGTCTGTTTCTTTAATGCGCTCACTCACTAAGCCAATAATGACGGCATCTGGCACCAAGCCGCCACTATCCATAAAACTTTTGGCTTCTAGGCCTAATGGGGTACCCGCTTTTACTGCAGCACGTAGCATGTCGCCGGTAGAAATCTGCGGTATATTGAATTTATCACGTAAGTGAGTGGCTTGTGTGCCTTTGCCAGCGCCTGGTGCGCCTAGAAGGATGATACGCATGGTGATAAAAGTCCTAATGGTTGATTTGATTTGAATTATATCAGCACTCACTGCCGCTAATCTCTGTAAGTAGTCAAAATTTAATGGTAGGAGCGACGTCTCGTCGCGATTGCAACTTTGCTTTCAAGACGAGGCGTCGCTCCTACCGAATACTTAAGTAATTTGCAATGGTGACAAAGTCAGCCACGCTTAAATTCTCCGCGCGTAATTGTGAATTGATATTCAGTGCAGTAAACCCGTCATCATCTAGCAGGCCTTTAAGCGTGTTGCGTAAGGTTTTGCGGCGCTGCCCGAATGCTGCTAACACTATTTTTGCAAACAGCACCATATCGTTAGCGACGTATGGCAATGTAGCGTGTGGCACGCATCGCACAAAAGCAGACTCTACTTTAGGAGCAGGTTCAAAGGCCTCGGGTGGCACGGTGATTAAGTTATCCATTTGTAAGCGGTATTGCAGCATGACGCTGAGTCGGCCGTAGGCGGGCGTAGAGGGATGTGCAACCATGCGCTCCACCACTTCTTTTTGCAGCATAAAGTGCATATCGGTAATGCTGGACACGTTATCGAGTAGGTGAAATAAAATAGGTGTGGAGATGTTGTAGGGCAAATTGCCTGTCACGCGTAGGTTTTTACCTAGGCTGGTAAAATCAAACTTGAGCGCATCGGCGCTGTGAATATGTATGGCGCTGCTGGCATAAGCGGGCTTGCTGTATTCAGTTTGCATCCAAGCGATAATATCGCGATCGACTTCAACCACGTGTAAACGCTTTAATTTTTGTAACAATGGCTTGGTGAGTGCGCCCAGACCTGGGCCAATTTCAACCATGAGGTCATCCTCTTGGGGTGAAATGGCTTCGACCAAGCTGGCAATGACGCCTTGATCTGTCAGGAAGTTTTGGCCGAAGCGTTTTTTTGCGATATGTTTCATGAAGTGCTTAATTTGTTTGATTGTCTATGGGCTAGAAAAATTGCCAGCTCAATAGCGGCTAGCATGCTGCCGATTTCAATCTTGCCGGTGCCTGCCAAATCTAATGCGGTGCCATGGTCAACTGACGTGCGTATGATAGGTAAGCCTAGCGTAACATTCACGCCCTCACCAAAGCTGGCATGCTTAAGTACCGGTAGACCTTGGTCGTGATACATGGCAAGCACGGCATCAGCATTACTTAAATGATGTTTTGCAAATAGCGTGTCTGCGGGAAGTGCGCCTATCAATTGCATACCTTCAGCACGCAGTTTTTCTAAGACTGGGTTAATAGTTTCAATTTCTTCCCTGCCTAAATAACCCTCTTCACCTGCGTGTGGGTTTAGGCCGGCTACTAGAATGCGAGGGTTTTTAAGACCAAACTTTTCGACTAAATCATGGTGCAAAATGCGAATAGTGGTTTCTAGGCTATGTTGCGTAATGGCCACGGGAACGTCTTTGAGCGGCAAATGGGTAGTAGCAAGAGCAACGCGCATGTTGCCACCAACTAGCATCATCACCACTTGCGGCGTATTGGTCAGCGCCGCTAAAAATTCAGTATGACCACTGAATGCAATGCCTGCCTCATTAACAACCCCTTTGTGCACCGGCGCTGTGACCATAGCATCGAAGCTATGGTGTTGGCAACCTAAGCCTGCTGTGCTTAAGGTATTAAGGACGTATGGACTGTTAAGCGTATTAAGTGTGCCGGCCACCACTGTGCTACTGACGGCCTCATGCAAAACTGTTAACCCACCATTGCCCAGGTGTTGTTGTGTTGCATTCGCTAGATACGGACTTATTTTTAGCGCTATATCAAGTTGCTTAGCACGCGTTTTGAGTAGCGTTGTATCGGCAATGACGACTATTTTGGCGTTAAGTTTTTTGTGGGCCAACATCACGCATAGGTCTGGCCCTATGCCTGCGGGCTCACCAGCGGTAATGGCGATAGTCGGTAATAAATGGCTCACAAGATTGCTAGATGTTTGAATGCGATCAGTTTTAAAATCAGACGACTAAAACTTGTCTTCAAGCTTAAGTTCAACATAAGCACGGTCGCGTAATTCGTGAATCCAGTCCTGATAAGCCTCGTCCGCTTTTTTAGCGCGAATTTCTTGACGGGCTTTTAGACGTGCCGCCTCTTTACTCATATCTTGCGCGCGGCGCGCGATCACTTGAATGATATGCCAGCCAAATTGGGTGCGAATTGGTAGGCTGATTTGATTGTCTTTTAGTTCATTCATGGCTTTTTCAAACTGTGGTACGGTGTCGCCAGGGTTGATCCAGTTTAAGTCGCCGCCATTGGAAGCGGTGCTATCTTTCGAGTATTGACGTGCAAGGACTTCAAATTTTTCGCCATTATCTAAGCGCTCTTTAATAGAGTCAACTTTCTGCTTACCTTCTTTTTCTGACATAATTTCCGAAAGCTTGATCAGAATATGGCGCGCGTGGGTCTGCTGTATGACCAAAGGTGAATTGCCGCCGCGCTTATTGCTTAGTTTAAGGACATGGAAACCATTAGGGCTGCGCAGGGGTAGGGATATATCGCCAACTTGCATGGTTTTTAAAGCATCTAAAAATAAAGCGGGTATTTGTGTGCCACTTTTCCAACCTAAATTACCGCCTTCTAAGGCATTCGGCGCATCAGAAAAACTAGCAGAGACTTTAGCGAAGCTTTTACCAGCACGCAGTTCATTGATAGCGCTATCTACCTTTGCTTTGGCTTTTTGCACATCCTCTGTGGCACCGTCTTCTGGCGTGCGAATTAAAATATGTGAGATTTCAAATTCATCTTTATTGTCATTGTTGGCGGCTTGGCTAGTTAAAAAGTTATCAATTTCAGACTCACTGACGTTAACGCGACCATCCACTTCACGCTCACGAAGACGCGCGATGGTGATTTCATTGCGAATATCAGCTCTAAATTTACGCATACTGGCACCATCTTTAGCCAGCGCTTCACTAAATTCTGTCAGCGTCATTTGGTTTTGCTCAGCAATACGCTCGATCGTTTTATCAAGTTGATTGTCATCAACTTTTAGGCCGGTTTGAGCGGCATATTGAATTTGTAGTGTATCGGTAATTAAGCGCTCTAAAATTTGCTTGCGTAAAATATTTTCTGTAGGTAATTCTGTCCCTTGTTTTTTAAATTGTGCAGTGACAGTAGTGATGCGGCTTTCGAGCTCTTGTTCAGTCACCACTGTTTGATCGACGATGGCAACAATGCGATCCAGCTTAAGCACTTCTGCAGCGTGCACATTGAGTTGACCGACCATGGTTAGCATGACAACTAAAAATAAGGGTTGAATCAGATGTTTGATAAAGGGGCGCAAAATAGTTACTCTTAATAAGTTTGTTAATAAGTGTCAGGGATAAGCCCGGTGCTCACATAACCTGGGATGCTACGTTTAATAACATCCAATGGGTCAGTACCAATTGAAGCGAGGCCGCCTAGCTCAATCTGAAAAAACAGGGCGTAATTGGCATTTGCCGTCGCTGTACTCACGCGCTGAATGACCGCTCTTGTTTGCCAGCAACCCGCATTATATTCTATCCCAGTCAGAGTTTCGATGATATGTTTCTCTTGCCATGAGTAGTTGGCCCGTCCTATGCCATACCAACCTTGGCCTAGTGGCCATTGGCCGGAGAGGTCAAATTGGTTAATACCATTAGATGCAGGGGCGATTGCTGTCTCACGCTTATAACTGTAACTTAGGTTAAGCGCCTTGCCGGGCTCTGGACTGTAACGACTCGCCAGTGTTGTTCGTGTCGATTTTGAATCCTCGGTGTTGTATTGCCAGAAGGCATTAACATTCCAGTTGGTTTTTAAATAAGTAGTTAAGCTAAACACAATATCTGAGCTATTGTTTTTTCGGGTAAGTTCAGTGTTATTCAACGTTACTTTTTGATCTGCAAAATAATGGCGCTGGCCAACAGCAGCTGAAAATCTTTGAATGCCAGTGTCAGATTCAATTAAGCGCGTGGTTAAGGCTAAGCTTAATTGGTTGGCATTGTTGATGCGATCGTTACCGGTGTACTGATTTTCCCTGAACAAGGTGCTGAAATTTAAGTCCGAAATGCTGGCGTCAAAAATAGGAATATCAGACTGTTGGGTATTGGGGATATAGACATAAAACAATCTAGGTTCTATGGTTTGTGTGTAGGCTCTATTCGACACTTTGAAGTCGCGATCGAAAAATAAGCCACCATCTAAACTGGTAATGGGTAATGTACGTTGCTGAGAGTCTAGATTATTTGCGACATTGTTCAGGCTGTAACTCGTGTGATGAATCCCTATTTTCGGGATGATGTAGCCGTAAGGCTTATCCATGGGTAGGCTAATGCTAGGGTATAGCGTGAGCCTCGTGCCAGTGGGTTTAACCGGAGCATTGATGTTGCTGTCAAATGTGGCGAGTTGCGTATAGACGTTGGTCGTAAAATTTCCAAAATACTGGTTGCCAGATAAGGTCATTTGCGGCAAGCGCTCATAAGGATAGGATAGCTTATCCAAGGTTTGAAATTTTTGCGCCAGCACATTAAAGCGCCAAGCTTCATCAGCGTAATCTAGATTAAACTGTTGGGGTAAGTTAATCCGGCTGGTCGTGATAATGTGGGTGGATAAATCAGAAAAATATTGGTCATCAGATACCTTTTCAAGGCTGTAGCCTGCAGACCAACCTTTACCAAGGTTGTGCTGATGTTTTAAAGCAGCGTAATATCGATTTTCGCCAGTTTGATTGTCGCTAGGCAAATATTCTAAATTGCCAATGCCTGAAAAGGCGTCTTCTAAATACCTAAATTCACCTTGCAGTTGCACGCCACGCTTACTCAATTCGCGTGTTGTAATCGTTGCATCCTTGTTAGGAGAGATGTTCCAATAATAGGGCACGGCTACTTCAAAGCCACTTCTTGTGGTGGTGCCGTAAGTGGGGGCAAGTAAGCCACTTTTGCGTTGATTACTATATGAAAAGCCAATCCACGGCGTATAAAGTACCGGCACGCCTTTGATTTCTATATAAGCATTTTTAGCAACGCCAGATTCGGTGTAATCATTCAGTTCTAATTCATGGGCTTTAATATACCAATCATCCACACCAACCGCACAAGTCGTGTAGCGGGCATCTATGAGCCGCTTTTTATCCTGACCTTCAAATAGTATGGTTTTTGCATCACCACGCACTGTTGAATGGCTAGCCTCAGTATTGTCCGTTTTGTTAGGCTCCAGCTTTTCAGACATGGTAATAGTGGCCTCTTTCATTTCACCGATGCTCGTTGACATTTGCATGCGTAGCTCAGGCCCACTTAATTGCGCATTACCTAAGTTGATATGGCTATTGCCCGTGACATGTAATTCATCATTTTGCATATCATAGTCAATCACATCGCCAAGTATGGTTTGATTGCCGCGACTAATAGAGGCGTTGCCAAGTACGCGCATTTTTCTATCAAGATGCAACTCAAGTTTGTCGCCACTAATGACCAGGACATCAGCTGTTTCAGTAGATGCATCGCTAGCCAGCAGGGTCTCTACGCCAGCATTTACTAAAGCGCTGTTAGCCAATAAAATAGCAGCCAAACCGTTTAAAAAACGGTTTTTCAGCATGAAGTAACCGCTGCAATGATGCACAGTAGGGATAGTGAAGTGAATGGCACGAGTGTATAGGGTGAAGGTTTTATTTTAACGATATGTTTTATCAGTGATAAAATCTCATAAATTGGGCTTTTTGGCAATCAATAAATCGTATTTCATGCCCTTTAACACGCTATGGATCATAGGTAAAGTGATGGTTTTAAGTCAGCCACATAGCAACATTATATAACATTGGATAGACCGTCGTGGATGATAGACAGCAACAACTGAGTACTTGGCTAAAAAAGGCCTTACAGCAAGCAGATTTTACGCTGACAACAGCATCAGCAGATGCTAGTTTTAGGCGTTATTTTAGGGTGCATTTGGATGCCCCTTATTTAGGGCATCAGACACTCATTGCTATGGATGCGCCACCAGCACAAGAAGACTGCACCCCTTTTGTGCATATTGCTAAGCTTTTTCTGGATGCTAGGCTCAATGTGCCGCAAGTACTCGCCCAAGATTTAGCGCATGGTTTTTTATTACTAAGTGATTTGGGTGACGACACTTATTTGACGCAACTTGATTCACAAAGCGCACCTAAGTTGTACCAAGACGCGACAAATGCACTTATTAAGATGCAACTGGCTAGCAAAGCCAATGTGTTGCCAGTCTATGACGAAGTCTTGCTGACACGAGAGATGCAACTATTTCCCGATTGGTATGTGGCCAAACACTTAAATGCCAACTTAAATATAGCGCAGCAAGCGGTCTTAAAAAATACTTTTGAGGTGTTAAACAAGAATATTCTCTCGCAAGGTACAGTCTATGTACACCGCGATTATCACTCGCGTAACTTAATGATTGCGCCAGAAAATAACCCTGGTATTTTAGATTTTCAAGATGCCGTATACGGTGCAATTAGTTACGATTTAGTGTCATTATTGAAAGACGCTTATATCAGTTGGGAAGAAGAGCAGATTATTGATTGGGCAGTGCGTTATTGGCAACCCGCAAAAAAAGCCGGTTTGCCTGTGCCAGATGATTTCAGTGAATTTTACCGCAACTTTGAATGGATGGGCGCGCAGCGGCATATTAAGGTGCTGGGCATATTCGCAAGATTGGGTTATAGAGACGGGAAAGAGGCCTACCTAAAAGACATGCCTTTAGTCATGACGCATTTACGCAAAGTATGTGAGCGCTATGTAGAATTAAGACCCATGCTGCGCCTGCTTAATCAACTGGAAAATGTAAAACCACAAGAAGGCTTTACGTTTTAAACATGAATTAAAAATCTATTCACCACAGCGGCGCAGAAGTACGGAGAAGGTTAAAGGCGCTAAGGTTTAGATTATTTTGGAATAGTTAAATATGGAATATTGTATGAGGCATGACGATGGTAAGGTTTTCTCTGCGCCACTGCGCCTCTGTGGTGAGGCTTTTGCATGAAAGTGATGATATTGGCCGCAGGGCGCGGTGAGCGTATGCGTCCACTCACAGACCATACGCCTAAACCATTGTTAACAGTGGGCGGAAAACAGCTAATTGTTTGGCATTTAGAGCGTTTAGCTAAAGCTGGTTTTAAGGAAGTGGTGATTAATCATGCCCATTTAGGTGCGCAGATTGAACAAGCCTTAGGCGGTGGCAGTCAATGGGGTATGCATATTCAATACAGCCCTGAAGCAGTTGCCTTAGAAACCGCAGGTGGCATTGCGAATGCATTGCCTTTGCTAGGGGATCAGCCTTTTTTAGTCGTCAATGGGGATATATTTACTAAGATTGATTTTTCGGCTTTACAGTTAGCGCACAACACGTCATTACCCGCTTTAGCCCATTTGGTGTTGGTGGATAATCCGCCACAGCACACCAATGGAGATTTTGCTATTGAAGATGGGTTGTTGAAAAATGACGGTTTGCAAAAACTTACTTTTTCCGGTGTAGGTGTTTATCATCCGGATTTATTTGCCAGTGTTGTGCGTGGAGAACCTGCGAAACTTGCGCCATTATTACGCCAAGCTATTGCACAAAACCAAGCTACAGCTGAACACTATCAGGGGCTGTGGCATGATATTGGTACCCCGGAGCGATTAACAGCACTTGCCAGCTTACTAACTGAGGTGTGTGAATGAATATTAACCTTACAGAATTTAAAGCAAGGCGCCAAAAACTGATCGCCAGTATGTCGGAAGGCATTGCCATTATCCATACGGCCCCTGAAGTTTTCCGTAACCGCGATAGCCATTACCCGTTTCGTTTTGATAGTTACTTTTATTATTTAACGGGCTTTAAAGAGCCTGAATCTGTGGTGATATTGATTGCAGGTAGCGCGCCTAAGTCTATTCTATTTTGCCGTGATAAAGATATAGAGCGCGAAATTTGGGATGGTTTTCGTTATGGGGCAGATGCGGCGCGCGAGACCTTTGGTTTTGATGAAGCGTATTCTATTAACGAATTAGATACCGTTGTCTTGAAGTTGCTGGCAAATCAAGCTAAATTATATTTTAGCTTAGGCGAGAGCGCTACTTGGGATGCGCGTGTGACGGCTTGGTTAAACGCATTGCGTGCCCAAACGCGAAGCGGTGTGAGTGCGCCTGCTGAAGTTTATGATCTTCGTCAATTGGTAGATGAAATGCGTTTATACAAATCGCCTTACGAGATAGATTTGATGCGCCGTTCAGCGAATATCGCGGCGAATGCACATAACCGAGCCATGCAATTTGCAAAGCCGAATATGATGGAATATGAAGTTGAGGCGGAGTTTTTGCACGAGTTTTATCGCAAAGGTGCGCAAGCGCCGGCTTACACCAGTATCGTTGCGGGTGGAGCGAATGCCTGTACTTTGCATTACAGCGCGAACAATGCCAAGCTTAATGATGGCGATTTGTTGCTGATTGATGCGGGCTGTGAGTTAGATGGATATGCGTCTGATATTACGCGTACATTTCCGGTGAATGGTAAATTTAGTGCCGCACAAAAAGATATTTATACACTGGTGCTGACTGCCCAGCATGCGGCGATTGCACAAGTTAATATTGCCAATCATTGGAATGCGCCGCATGAGGCGGCACTAGATGTGCTGATACAGGGGTTTATTGATTTAAAACTTTGCAAGGGCAGTAAAGACGCGGTGTTAGAAACTGGCGATTACCGCCAGTTTTACATGCATAGAACTGGACATTGGCTGGGTTTAGATGTGCATGATGCAGGGGAGTATAAAGCGCCTAAATCTAACGATACGCCAGCTCAATGGCGAATGTTAGAAGCCAATATGATGCTTACAGTGGAGCCGGGCTGTTATATTCGGCCGGCGGACAATGTGCCAGAGCACTTTTGGAATATTGGCATACGTATAGAAGATGATGTACTGGTGACGTCGCATGGTTGTGATGTGCTAACTTTAAAGGCCGCTAAATCGGTGGCAGATATCGAAGATGTAATGCAGCGCTAAATGAGCAACGCTATCATCATTGTTGGTGGTGGGCCGGTGGGAGCAACCTTAGCCTTATTATTAGCCAGGCAGGGTGCCGCAGTTACCGTGCTGGAAGCGCGAAAGCAAGGTGCAGCCTACAGCGAAAGTCGTGCGTTAGCCTTGTCTTTTGGCAGTCGGCGCATCCTTGAAAAATTGGGTGTTTGGGCTAGCTTGGCCGCAAGCGCCACGGCCATTAATACCATTCACATCTCTCAAAAAGGTAGTCTTGGTCGGTCGCGATTGCATGCGCATGACTATCAGCAAGAGGCACTGGGCTACGTGCTGTCTTATGGCGCTTTAAGTGCGGCGCTAGATAGCGCTCTTGCTGAGCAACCATTAGTTAATTTTATTTTTGAAGCAAGCGCCGAGGCAATTCAGCATAACGCTAGGCAAGCGAGTGTGACTTACCGCTATCATGGCGAATCACATAGCCTAGACTGTGCGTTGATAGTGCTAGCCGATGGCGGTCGTAGCTTAGATGACATTGCGGGTTTAAGTAAAGAAACCAAAGCGTACGGCCATGATGCACTCATTACTAAAGTATCCGCAAAGCTGCCGCATCATAATATTGCTTATGAGCGCTTCACCGAGAAAGGACCGATGGCGCTATTGCCGAATGGTGAGCGAGATTTTTCCTTGGTTTGGACGGGTAAACAAGCTTATATCGGCGCATTGATGACATTAAGTGACGCTGAATTTTTAACGCAATTTCATCAACAGTTTGGTGATAGGGTGGGGCAGTTTTTAAGCGTAGAAAAGCGTATGGCTTTTCCGTTAAAGTTATCACAAATAAAAACGCTAGATATCGCGCACTTAGTTGTCATCGGTAATGCTGCACAAACCATGCATCCGGTGGCTGGGCAGGGGTTTAATGTGGGTCTGCGGGATGCGGAATCGCTAGCGCAGTGCGTCGCATCGTCAAACTTGGCAAGCTTGGGCAGCAAGAAAATGCTAGAGGCTTACCAACACAGTCGCCAATCAGATACCAAGGGTGGACTATTATTCACGGATTTTTTAGTGAATATTTTCTCTAATGATCTGATAGGGTTATCTAGCTTAAGAAGCGCAGGTTTAGGGTTATTTGATGTCATTAAACCAATTAAACAGCATTTGGTGAGAAAAATGAGTTTTGGTAAATGATGGGCCAAATGCATCGTCTAGGTAATGAGGTTTTATCTGTTGATATTGCGATTGTCGGCGCAGGCTTGGTGGGGTTGTCCGCCGCTGTAGCCTTGCATCAAGCCGGTTTTTCTGTGTTGCTAGTCGATAGTAGGGATCCCACTCAAACCGACGATGCGCTGAGTGTATCGTGGGACACCAGAATATATGCCATCAGTCCAAAAAATGCGCAATGGTTAAATCGTTTAGGGGTTTGGCCATTATTAAATACAGCGCGTACTGGTGAAATTCAGGTAATGGAAATATTTGCTGACGATATTCAAGCCCCTTTAACCTTATCTGCCAGCGACGAGAACGCGGAAAATTTAGCTTATGTTGTCGAAGCTAAAGCCTTGATGCAGGCTTTATTGAAGCAAGTTGAGACTTTAGCGATACGCACTTTATTTAATAGCCCCTGTGAAACCGTCAGTGCTACACCCACTAAAGCGACATTGCGCTTTGCAAATAAGAAAACTGTGGAAAGTGCGCTACTACTAGCTGCAGATGGCAGTCAGTCTTGGCTGCGACAACAGCTTAATATGCCTATGCAACAAAAGTCATATGAGCAGACGGCGATAGTGGCAAACTTTAACATTGAAAAATCGCATGCAAATACGGCAAGACAGTGGTTTACGCAAGAGGCTGGGGGTGGCAGTAGTATTCTAGCTTGGCTGCCGCTGCCCGATAATACGATTTCTATCGTGTGGTCAGCGCCAACCAAGCTAGCTGAATCCTTATTAAAACTTAGTGAAGATACATTTACTCGGCAAGTGATGCTAGCGGGTGCGACTGCACTAGGAGGATTGAAACTAATTAGCCCGGCTGTCGGGTTTCCCTTAACACTACAAAAAACCAGTACGCCGGTTCAAGATTGTGTTGTGTTGGTGGGTGATGCAGCACATCAAATTCACCCAATGGCAGGTCAAGGCGTGAATTTAGGTTTTAGAGATGTGATAGATCTCATCACCGTGTTGAAAGATAAAAATCAATATCAAGCTTTAAATGATGGGGCTTTGCTAAAGCGTTATACGCGACTTAGAAAAACTGATTTATTAAATATGCTATTACTGACAGACGGTCTTTTTCAATTGTTTGGAAGTCATCATGAGCTCATTAAAACAGTCAGAAATTGGGGCTGGTCGGCGACTAAGCAACGGGCAATTAAGCGTCGATTAGTTGCAAATGCAATTTCACTTTAATGGTTTGCATGACAGTTTATGCCTCACATTAAGCTACAATCAAACAAACGTTAAACCATTAAGGAGTTTCATGATCAAGAAACGAGTTGGCTTCACCCTATTCACTGTGTTTACATCTTTAGCTATAGCAGATGAAGCGGGCGTGAAAAAGGTAGTTGAAGCCGCGTACCCAAAAATCAAGGTAGAAAATGTCAGCAAAACCCCGTATGCCGGTTTATATGAGGTGTTCATGGGCGGACAAATTATTTATACGGATGAAAAAATGACTTTTTTGATCGCGGAAGGGCGCTTGGTCGATCCAAAGACTAAAAAAGACATTACCGGTGAACGCATGGATGAGCTCACAAAAATTGACTTCTCTAATCTGCCACTTGAGCAGGCCATTAAGGCGGTAAAAGGCAATGGCAGTCGTAAATTAGTGGTGTTTTCTGACGTGGATTGTCCGTATTGTAAACGCTTAGAGCAAAATGAATTGGCTAACATTACGGATGTTACGATTTATACTTTTTTATATCCGATAGAACAGTTACACCCTGACGCGGCAAGTAAATCTAAATTAATTTGGTGTGCAAATAACCGCGTAAAAGCATGGGAAGATTGGATTTTTAATAATCAATTACCTAAAACAGCCGGCACTTGCGAGGTACCATTAGAGAAAGTTGGACAATTAGCTAGAAAAATTGGCATAACAAGCACGCCAACACTGATTTTTTCAGATGGTAAACGCATGTTAGGTGCGCAACCTTACAAGGAAATTGAACGTGCAATGACGGCGGCGGCTAAAAAGTAAGCGGTACTAAAAAATATCCAACAAAAAGCGACTAGGATTAGTCGCTTTTTTGTGTTTGGAAGGCGCAATTTAATCTGCCTGTAGATTAAAGCATATGGGCTACACAACGGAACCCATCTTGAAGATAGGTAGATACATGGCAATGACTAAGCCGCCAATCAGCGCGCCCAGTACCACCATGATGACAGGCTTCATTAAGCTTGCTAAGGCATCAACGGCATCATCCACTTCAGCTTAAAAAAATCGGCTACTTTACTGAGCATATTTGAGCGCAGAAATGATACAAAATTTAATTTATATATCAAGGGCGCACCTTTAATGCCTAGCATGATGAAGAGTAGTTAACTTTACCTGAACTTGAGTTTCAGAAGGGCTTAAATGTTAATGCAGGCGAGTAGCTTTAGTGGAACATTAATTTTAGCGACTCGTTGGTCACGACGAGTCGTTTTATGGCGGCTAAATAGGCCTTACATATGAGCAATAATTTCATCACCAAACTGTGCGGTGCCTACTTGCGTTGCACCCTGCATTTCGCTAGAAAAGTCACCAGTCACGCGTTTGGCCAGAATCGCTTTCGCAACCCCTTGAATGACTAAATCAGCGGCTTCAGTCCAACCCAAATAACGCAACATCATTTCTGCGGAAAGAATAATTGAACTTGGGTTAGCAAGGTCTTTACCGGCAATTTTAGGTGCTGTGCCGTGTGTGGCTTCAAACATGGCTACGGTATCGCTTAAGTTGGCGCCTGGCGCAATGCCAATACCACCTACCTGCGCAGCGAGTGCATCACTCATGTAATCGCCATTTAAGTTCAGGGTTGCAACCACGTCATAGTCCTGCGGGTGCAATAAAATTTCTTGTAAAAAAGCATCAGCAATACAATCTTTAATCATGATGCCGTTGGACAGTTTGCACCATGGGCCGCCATCAATTTCAACGGCACCAAATTCTTGCTTAGCCACTTCATAGCCCCAGTCTCTAAAGCCACCTTCGGTAAATTTCATGATATTGCCTTTATGGGCAATAGTGACTGATTTTCGATTGTTATCAATAGCATATTGAATGGCCTTGCGCACTAAGCGCTTGCTGCCGTCAATTGAAACTGGCTTAATACCAATCGCTGAAGATTCAGGGAAGCGAATTTTTTTACGCATACCCATATCGCTTAAAAATTTAATCACCTTTTCTACTTCATCAGTACCTGCCGCCCACTCGATGCCGGCATAAATGTCTTCAGTATTTTCGCGGAAAATGACCATATCTGTTTTTTCTGGATGCTTTACCGGACTAGGCACGCCGGTAAAATATTGCACAGGACGCAGGCACACGTATAAATCAAGTTCTTGGCGTAGTGAAACATTCAATGAACGTATGCCACCACCTACCGGTGTTGTGAGCGGCCCTTTGATTGATACAACATAGTCACAAAGGGCATGCATTGTTTCTGCGGGTAACCAATCGTTATCACCATAAACTTTAGTGGCCTTTTCACCCGCATAGACTTCCATCCATGAAATTTTTCGCGTGTGTGCATAGGCTTTATTGACTGCAGCATCCACCACTTTAATCATAGGTGGCGTAATATCTGCACCTATGCCATCACCTTCAATAAATGGGATAATAGGATGATTAGGTACATTGAGTGAGTTGTCGGCGTTGACAGTGATTTTTTCACCCGTTGCCGGAACGATAATTTTTCCTGTGATGTTGTTTTTTGTAGCCATTGATATTTCCTAACGTTACGTTTCTAAGAATTTAAGCTTATTTAATGATTATTCTATTCAATAAACCCTTTAACGTAGTGTGCCAGTTTAGTGCGCACCACCTGCCTAATGGCAAAACTGGACACCCTACGTTAAAAGACTTTATCCCAACACCAAATATTTATGCTGCAGGGCGACTAGATACCGATAGTGAGGGATTGCTTATTTTAACCGATGATGGCATGTTGCAACACCGTTTAAGTGACCCAAAACATAAAGAAATTAAAACTTATTGGGTGCAGGTGGAAGGTGTGCCTAGTCATGCGGATCTAGAGCCGCTCAGGTTAGGGGTAGTGTTGTCTGATTTTGTAGCAAAACCTGCGCAAGCGCGCCTAATTGTGGCGCCAAAACCATTGTGGCTTAGAGAGCCGCCAATCCGCGAGCGAAAAGCGATCCCCACCAGTTGGCTGGAAATTAAAATCAGTGAAGGTAAAAATCGACAAGTCAGACGCATGACCGCTCAAATAGGCTTTCCAACGTTAAGGTTGATTCGCTATGCCATTGGCCCGTACACGATTGATGGCTTAACATCAGGTGAGTGGCGCGAGCTGTAAGTCGGCGCGCACTGCCATTGCTGACACAGTTATCATTAACAGAAGCGCATGACTAGCTTATGAAGCCAGTTCTGATTGTTATAAATGCCGCACATGAAGGGCCTGGTTATCTCGCTGAGTTTTTAAGCTCGCACAATATCCCTAGGCAGATTATTAACAGCCATGAAATAGAGTCTTTGCCGATAACGCTATTGGACTTTAGTGGTGTGGTGCTGATGGGTGGGCCGATGAGCGTGAATGATACCTTGCCTTGGATTGCCCCCGTGCTAGATTTAATTCGTCAGGCAATATCTGCAGACATCCCTCTGCTAGGGCATTGTTTGGGTGGTCAGCTTATTAGCCAGGCCTTGGGTGGTGTGGTGACTAAAAATCAGGTTAAAGAAATTGGTTGGGGTGAAGTGACGGTTAGCCAAAATGCGCAGGCAAGACATTGGTTTGGTGACATTGAAAGTTTTAACGCGTTTCACTGGCATGGCGAAACATTTAGTCTGCCGCAAGGTGCAACCCGCTTGCTAGCAAGTACACATTGTCAAAATCAAGCTTATGCATTAGGAAAGCATTTGGCATTGCAAACGCATATTGAAGTCACAGTGGCAATGGTGCAAAGTTGGTGTGAGCATGGTGTAGCAGAATTGGCTGAATCCGCAACAAGTCCAGCTGTGCAACAGGCTAATGATATGCAGCAAAATCTGCCTTTGCATTGTTTCTTTCTCAATAAAGTGGCAAAGCAGGTGTATGGGCAGTGGATTAAAGGGCTGGTGTATTGATAGGGTCGCCAGTATGTTAATATTAAACAAATTTTTTAGAGAAAAGCATAATGTCGGGTAACACAATCGGAACACTTTTTACCTTCACCTCTTTTGGTGAATCACACGGCGCGGCGATAGGCGGTGTAGTTGACGGTTGCCCACCCGGTTTAGCTCTCTGCGCAGAAGATTTGCAGCTTGATTTGGACAGACGCAAACCAGGCACATCGCGCCATGTCACACAGCGCCAAGAGGCAGACGCGGTGGAGATACTGTCGGGTGTATTCGAAGGTAAAACCACGGGTGCACCGATTGGATTGTTGATTCGCAATACCGATCAACGTAGCCACGATTACAGTAAAATTATGGATACCTTTCGTCCAGGCCATGCAGACTATACCTATACGCAAAAATACGGCATCCGTGATTATCGTGGTGGTGGACGGTCTAGCGCGCGTGAAACAGCGGTACGTGTGGCGGCAGGGGCTATTGCTAAAAAGTGGCTTAAAGAGCGTTTTGGCATTACCGTGCGTGGTTATATGAGTCAAATGGGAGAGTTAGACATCCCGTTTGTCAGTTGGGATGCCCTTAATCACAAGGATAATGATTTTTTCTCACCCAATATTGATGTATTGCCACAATTAGCGAATTACTTAGACCATGTTCGCGCAGAGCGTGATTCTATAGGCGCCCGTATCACCGTGGTGGCCGAAGGCGTACCGGTAGGATGGGGCGAGCCAGTGTTCGATCGGTTGGATGCGGAAATTTCCTATGCGATGATGAGTATTAATGCGGTAAAAGGGGTGGAAATTGGGGCGGGTTTTGCTGCGATAGCGCAGCGCGGTAGTGTGCATTCTGACGAGATGACTCCGCAAGGCTTTGTGACAAATCATGCGGGCGGTATTTTGGGCGGCATTTCTACAGGACAAGAAATCCGCGTGAATGTGGCGCTAAAACCTACTTCTAGCATTCCGCAAGAGCGCCGCTCAATTGATAAAAATGGTCAGGCAGTCACCATGCAAACCACAGGTCGTCATGACCCTTGTGTTGGGGTGCGTGCTACACCAATTGCCGAGGCGATGTTAGCGCTAGTGTTGATGGATCACGCGTTACGGCACCGTGGACAAAATGCCGACGTGCAGACGAGTACACCAAAAATTATTTAATTTTTATCGTTATGATTGATCTATGTCATAACGGGTATGGCAAAGCAGTTTTATAGTAGGACTATAATTTGATGCGCATTAATTAGCAGGATTGACAGGTTAATTTTGGGTTATTAAATTTGCTTTGTTTATTTTATAGGGAAATACCATGAATATTGAACATCACGATTTGGCACACGAATTTCCAGAGCATCGTGAAAAAATACACAGCTTAAAAATGGGAAGTACACATTTTTCAAAGCTGTTTGAAGTCTACCATACCGCCACAAAAGAGGTTAAGCACCTTGAGGGCGAGGGAATGTCGGTAACCGCACAGAAAAAAACGCGCGCACTGCTAAAAGATCAGCTCTGTGCGATAATTATTGCTTAGAATATGGTGGTAAAAAAGTCGGCCAGTGCCGACTTTTTTACCACCATATTCTTTTCACCTCATTATGCATTCAAACCTTCATTCACGACTTTCTCGCTTTTACTTTATTTATTACTTCTTTGTTGGGGCGTTTGTCCCCTATTGGGGCTTATATTTAAAAGCAGAACAATTTAGCCCCGCAGATATTGGCATCCTCATGTCATTATTTCAAATCAGTCGAATTTTTGCGCCTAACTTTTGGGGTTGGCTGGCAGATCATACCGGCAAGCGCGCACAGTGGATTAAGCTCACGGCTTTTTTGGGCTTATGTGGGTTTACCGCGGTATTTTGGGCGCATGGATTTTACTGGCTGTTTTTCGTCATGGCGGCATTAAGTTTGTTCACCAGTTCAACCTTGCCGCTAGCAGAATCACTCACCTTAGCGCACTTAGCCAACACCAGTGGGCATTACAGTCGCATTCGCATGTGGGGTTCTTTGGGCTTTATAGTAGCCTCGGTAGTACTGGGATTTTTAATTGATTTTTCTGGCATTAAGAGTTTATTGTGGTTTTTGTTGATTGTGCAAATGTCCTTATTTATCCTTTCATACACCTTGCCAGACCCAAAAGTAGTGGCGCACGAGCACGATCACTACTCAATTTGGCAGGTGATTAAACAGCCCAATGTGATCGTCTTGCTAGTAGGTTGCGCCCTGATGGTGACAGCGCACGGCGTGCTTTACAACTTTTATTCCATTTATTTAAGTGATCATGGCTACAGCAAAGGGCTGATAGGCTTGCTCTGGGCGGTAGGGGTGATCTGTGAAATTGGTATTTTTATTGGGATGCCAAAAATCATGGCGCAATACTCCTTAAAAACTATTTTGCTTGTGAGTTTAGCATTAGCCGTGCTGCGATTTAGCATGATCGGGTTTGCTGTCGACAATCTGCTGTTATTAATTTTTGCACAAACCTTGCATGCAGCAACTTTTGGTAGCTTTCATGCGGCTTCAGTGGAGGTCATTAGCCAGTTTTTTAGTGGGCGGCATCAAGCAAGAGGTCAAGCGATATACAATAGTGTGGCCTATGGTATAGGCGGAACTATTGGTGGCGTTGCCGGGGGATATGCCTTGCAATATCTTGGCGGTCAGCAAACCTTTATGTTAGCGGCAATTTTTCCATTTTTGGGTTTTTTGGTGATTGGCTTAGGCTTAAAGCTGACAAAGCGCCCACAAGAGACAAAAGGAATGTTTGGCTAAATCATCCGCTAATGTTTACGTTTATCGTTTTCAATCAGCGCGTAAGCAGAGTGATTGTGAATAGACTCAAAATTCTCACTTTCAACGGTGTAGGCAATAATGCGCGTTTCAGCATTTAATTGAGCCGCCACATCACGCACCATATCTTCAACAAATTTTGGATTATCGTATGCGCGTTCAGTGACAAATTTTTCGTCGGGGCGTTTTAATAAGCCATAGAGCTCACAGGATGCTTGCTTTTCGATTAGGTCAATAATGTCTTCAATCCAGATAAAGTCGTTAATGAGCGCGGTGACAGTCACGTGTGAGCGTTGATTGTGCGCGCCATAATCAGAGATTTTTTTACTGCATGGACAAAGACTGGTCACCGGAACCAATACTTTAACGGTGATTTCTATTTTACCGTGACTGATTGCCCCAATAAAAGTCACTTCGTAGTCCAGCAGACTTTTAACCCCAGAAACTGGCGCAGCTTTATTCACGAAATAGGGGAAAGCCATTTCTACGTGACCAGACTCAGCTTCTAGGCGCTTGAGCATCTCACGCAAGATGGTTTCAAAGGATTCGATGGATATGGCGTTTTCGTTTATGTTAAGAATTTCAACAAAACGCGACATGTGCGTGCCTTTAAACTGCTGGGGCAAATGCACGTACATATTGAACATAGCCACGGTGTGCTGCTCACCCCCGGTCTTATCTTTGACGACCACAGGGTGACGAATGGCTTTAATACCTACTTTATCTATGGCAATATGGCGCGTATCTACCGTGTTTTGTACATCTTCAATGCTGCTTGGCAGTGTGACTTGATTCATTATATTTCCTGTTTAGCGGGTACTTCTTAATACGAATTACTAACAATAGTTGAGTATAACACTAGGTTATTAGCTTCGCAATTGCTGAGACTATTCCTTCCGCGTCTAGACCACATTCTGCCAACATAGTTTCATGGATGCCATGCTCAATAAACTTGTCGGGTAGGCCTAGGCTTAGCGTTTTTATTGGCTGTAGATTTGTAGTGGTCCTATTTTTATTTTGTATGGCTTGTAACGCTTCCATGACTGCCGAACCGGCCCCACCCATCACACAGTTTTCCTCTACGGTCACAATTAATGTGTGGTCTTGGGATAATTTTTCAAGAAGATATTGGTCGAGCGGTTTCACAAAACGCATATTAACGACGGTGGCATCTAGTTTTTCACCAGCGGCTAGGCAGGCGTCCAGCATGCTGCCAAAACTTAAAATAGCGATTTTCTGCTTAGGCTGAATTGCGATGATATTGCGTTTAATATCCGCGGTGCCAATTTCAATGGCTTGCATTTCCTTCTGAATGGTTGCGCCTGTGCCGCTACCTCGTGGATAGCGTACCGCAGCAACGCCTTTGTACTGAAAACCGGTGTAGAGCATTTGCCTACATTCGTTTTCATCACTTGGCGCCATAATCACGATATTCGGAATACATCTTAAATAGCTTAAATCAAAGCTACCCGCATGCGTAGGACCATCTGCCCCAACTAAGCCGGCGCGATCAATCGCCAACAAAATAGGTAGATTTTGTAATGCAATGTCATGAATCAGTTGGTCGTAAGCACGTTGTAAAAATGTGCTGTAAATCGCCACCACAGGCTTTAAGCCATCACATGCCATGCCGGCAGCAAAGGTAAGCGCATGTTGCTCGGCAATGCCGACATCAAAATAACGGCTGGGGTATTTCGCAGAAAATGCATTTAGGCTAGAGCCATCACACATGGCAGGGGTAATGCCAACGAGGTATTCATCTTTGTCGGCCATGTCTACCAACCAATCACCAAATACCTGCGTGTAGGTTTTTTTAGTGGTGTTGGCAAGCATATCACCACTGCAGGGGTCAAATTTTCCTATGCCATGAAATTTATTGGGGTCATCTTCGGCGGGATTAAATCCCTTGCCTTTTTGCGTCACAATATGCAAAAACTGCGGCCCTTTTAATTCTTTGATGTTCTCAAGGGTGTCAATTAAGCTGTCGATATGATGCCCATCAATTGGGCCTATATAATTAAATCCAAATTCTTCGAACATGGTACTAGGTAAGACCATGCCTTTCACATGCTCTTCTGCGCGTTTGACGAGCTTTATCATTGGAGGCATGGAGGAAAGGACTTTTTTACCGGAGGTGCGTACCCTATTGTAAAAGCGACTGGAGAGTAATTTTGTGAGGTAATTACTCAGCGCGCCGACATTGTTTGAAATGCTCATGTCATTGTCATTGAGAATCACTAATAAATCGGCATCCATGCTGCCGGCATTATTTAACGCCTCAAAAGCCATGCCCGCACTCATCGCGCCATCGCCAATAATAGCCACTACGCGTCTGCCAATACCAGCTTTTTGTGCGGCAACAGCCATGCCTAGCGCCGCCGAAATGGAGGTGCTAGAGTGTCCGGTACCAAAAGTATCGTATTCACTTTCAGTGCGGCGCGGAAACCCTGCTATGCCTTTTGGTTTGCGTAAAGATTGCATCGCTTCACGTCTACCCGTCAATATTTTATGCGGGTAAGTTTGATGACCTACATCCCAAACTAGGCGGTCATCAGGCGTATTAAAGACATAATGTAGTGCAATCGTGAGCTCCACCACGCCTAAATTTGAGGCTAAGTGCCCACCAGTTTTAGAAACACTGTCGACTAAAAACGCCCGCAATTCTTGCGCAAGTAGCATAAGTTGTTTACGCGTTAACTGTCTTAGTTGCAGTGGGCTATCTATCGTATCGAGTAATGGAGTCACAATGTAGTTTGCCTAAAATGAATCAATAAAATGAGGACTAACAATTAACGCTAGTATTAAAAATTACGCTGTGTAATAAACGCAGCCAATGCACTTAAACGCTGCGCATTATCGCCAAAAGGGGCAAGGGCAGCAATGGCATTGGCATACAAGTGCTGTGCATGCTGTTTGGCAAGGTCTAACCCCAAAATAGTGACATAGGTGGGCTTGTTGCTGTTTGCATCTTTGCCCGCAGTTTTGCCTAGCGTGCTGCTATCTGCCTCCACATCTAAAATATCATCCACCACTTGAAATGCCAGTCCGATATTTGTGGCGAAACTACTGACTGCCGCTATTTGTTTATGTGAGCCGCTGATTGCGCCAAGCAATACTGCGGCCTGAATCAGCGCGCCGGTTTTTAAGTGATGCATAGATTCCAATTCAGCTTGCGTGAGTGGTTTGCCAACAGCGGCTAAGTCTATGGCCTGCCCACCTGCCATGCCCTTAGAACCTGCGGCTTGGGCTAAAATTTGTAGCATGCTCAATTGCAGACTGGCGTCATTCAGCAGTTTTGGTTTAGATAACACATCAAAGGCTAAGCTTTGTAAGGCATCGCCCACTAACAATGCGCTGGCGTCATCATATTGTTTGTGGCAACTCGGTTTGCCTCGGCGTAAATCATCGTCGTCCATACACGGCATGTCGTCATGCACTAAAGAATATGCGTGGATGAGTTCGACTGCGCAGGCCGCCGCATCGGCAACGTTTAGGTCGGTGCCACATAATTCAGCCACCGCATAACAGAGTAGGGCGCGCACGCGCTTGCCGCCACCAAGGGCGCTGTAGCGCATGGCGCTATGTAATGTTTTAGGGGCTAAATCGGCAGGGACTAAGGCTAGGTCGAGCATTTGTTCGAGGCGGGTTTGTTTGCTTAGCGCCCAAGCCGAGAAATCTAGCTCGGTTGTATCAGCCAGCACTAAATTATTCATCATTAGTCTTCTTGGGATTTAAACGGCAGCAACTGATTACTCGCATTCAAAATTTGCACTTGCTGCTCAACGTCTGCGAGTGATTTTTGACAAAACTGTAGTAGCGTATTGCCACGTTTATAGGCGGCAAGCGAGGTTTCTAAAGCCATTTGGCCTGATTCCATCTGCGCCACTATGTTTTCTAATTCGGTAAAAGCATGCTCAAAATCTTCAGGCTGTGCCATAGATTTTTCTGCCGAATGTTCAGCGGAATATTTTGTATTGGTTTTACAGGTTGTCATCGCAATAATTCACAGGGCATTAATGCACTATTCTACCAAATCCTGTAGCAAAACATGCTTTAAAAATAGACGAATATCGTTAATTTCATCTACACAAACGGAATGCGCCATATTGTACTCATGCCAATTCACCGCATAATGATTGTGTTGTAAAATGTTGAGTGAGCGCTTGCACATCTCTAAGCTAATCACCTCGTCAAACACTCCATGCGCCATAAAAATAGGGATACCAGCGTTTGCACGGTGTACTTCAGTAGTGAGCTTGGTGTTAAGCGGCAAATAAGTGGATAAGGCCAAAATACCGCCCAATTTTTCTGGGTAGCGTATGGCGGTATGTAGCGCGATTGCACCCCCCTGTGAAAAGCCTGCCAGCACAATGCGCTCACTAGCAACCCCCCGATTCAGTTCATGTTGGATCAGTGCATTAACATATTTTTGGCTAGTGGCGATGCCACTTTCATCTTCTTGGCTATTGCCGGTGAGGCCGTATAAATCATACCAGGCGGGCATAATATAGCCACTATTGCGGGTCACCGCCATGTCTGGCGCGTGCGGCAAAATAAATCGCACATTGGGTAAGTCAAGTTTCTGTACGATGGGCTCAAAATCATAACCATCCGCACCTAAACCGTGTAGCCATATCACGCTTGCATTAATCTTGCTATTGTTGCTGCTGGATGATTCTAATGGTGGTTTGTAGTTCATGGCTGCAATCATTTAAATAGGGGAACAAAGTGTGGTGCTGGCTGACTACAAGCAAGCGCATCATTGCTATTCAAAAAATAAGATATGCGATATGCGATATGCTGTATAAAATTAATGAAATCATAGCATTGTATTAAAACTAAAACCAAAAAATAGCACAATATAAATCACTTGGCGCCTCAAAAATACGGATGAAAATATTAGCAATATTATCTCAACATGCTGTGCGATTCACGTTTAGTTGCGCTGTTATTTTTCTATTGCTACTTCATTCAACAGGCATATTGAACCTGGATGCAATTAGTCGGTTTGAATATTTCACTTACGATATACGCCTTAATATGCTCATGCCAGGCAAGGTCGATGAGCGTATTGTGATCATTGACATTGATGAAAAAAGTCTTCAGGAACAAGGTCGGCGGCCTTGGAGTCGCAATAAATTGGCCGATTTGGTGAATCAGTTATTTGATGTATATCAATCTAATGTTCTAATTGATACTTAATTCAAGTCTCGCAAGACTATATTTCAGCCAAACAAACTTGGGCAATAAAGTTTATTCCTACGAGATTGCTATTTGAATGACCGTCTGCTTTGGGTCGGAAGTGAAAATTTTATGCGTCTGCTAGCGGGCAGTCTAATGGCGGCCTTAATTCTGTCGATTAATCATGTATTTGTTTTTAAGCAATTCTATTAAGCCTGTTAGAATTTGGCTTATGTTGCAAAAAATAAAATCATTAATCAGCAAGCTAGCTGGGTTTGAATTGTTCGTTGGCATGCGCTATACGCGGGCGAAGCGCAAAAATCATTTCATTTCATTTATCTCACTGACTAGCATGATAGGGGTTGCGCTTGGTGTGGCTGCATTGATCGTGGTGCTTTCAGTGATGAATGGTTTTCAAAAAGAATTGCGCACCCGTATCTTGGGCGTGGCTTCGCATTTAGAAATTACCGGTAGCAATAATCAATTGAGTCATTGGCAGGATATAGTTGATTCTTCAGCTAAACAACCGCATGTGCTAGCCAGTGCCCCGTATATTATGGCGCAGGGTATGCTGAGTTACGACCAAGGCGTACAGGGCGCAATTATTCGGGGTGTGTTACCTGTGGCCGAAGATAAAGTGGCAGATTTAGGCCGCAATATGAAGGTTGGTCAGTTGACTGATCTTAAAGCGGGTGAGTTTGGCATTATTTTAGGTGCTGATTTAGCCTATAACTTAGGCGCACAAACTGGCGATAAAGTGGTTGTCATGGCGCCACAAGGCCAATTTACGCCCACAGGCGTAGTGCCTCGCTTAAAGCAATTTACCGTAGTTGGCTTATTTCAAATCGGCATGTATGAATATGATGCTGGATTAGCCTTGATCCATATGGATGATGCGGCCAAGTTGTATCGCATGGGCAATAATGTTTCTGGTGTGCGCTTAAAGTTAGATGATCTATTTGATGCGCCGACTATTTCTGCAGCGATGGCAACTAGCCTAAATGGCGCATTAAATTCTACTGGACAATATTACGTGACCGATTGGACGCAACAACACGCTAACTTTTTTAAAGCAGTGCAAATGGAAAAGCGCGTGATGTTTATCATATTAACCTTGATCGTAGCGGTAGCGGCTTTTAATATTGTTTCTACGCTAGTGATGGCCGTGACTGATAAGCGCGCAGACATTGCCATCATGCGTACGCTTGGTGCTAGCCCAAATAGCATCATGCTCATTTTCATTATTCAAGGCGCCTTAATCGGTTTAATTGGTACCCTGTGTGGGGCTTTTTTTGGCATAGTCATTGCGTTGAATATAGGCGCCATTATTCCGTTTATTGAAGGTTTGTTTCATGTGCAGTTTTTGTCTAAAGAAGTCTATGCGATTAGTGATCTACCCTCAGATTTGATCTGGTCAGACGTCATTACTATTGTGCTGATGTCGATTACATTGAGTTTGCTAGCCACCTTATATCCCAGCTGGAGAGCAAGTAAAATCAACCCTGCTGAGGCATTGCGCTATGAGTAATGATGCAAATAACATGGGCGCTAATAAAGAAGAATCTGGCAGCGTAGTATCTTGTAGTGGGCTATATAAAACTTATCACGGTTTAGAAGTTGCCGTGTTAAACGGTATTGACCTCACGGTGAACGCTGGCGAGCAAGTAGCCATTGTTGGTACATCTGGCTCTGGTAAGAGCACCTTATTGCATTTACTCGGTGGTTTGGATGCGCCTAGCCATGGAGATGTACGCGTACTCAACCAAGACTTAGCCGCATTGAGTGAAGCAAAAAAAGGAAATATACGCAATCATTCACTCGGTTTTGTTTACCAGTTTCATCATTTATTGCCTGAATTTACTGCGCTAGAAAATGTTGCCATGCCTTTGTTAATTCGGCGCATGACGAGAGATCAAGCGCTAACTTTAGCAGCAGATACGCTTGCTAAAGTTGGCTTACAGCATAGGTTAGAGCATATGTCCGGTGAGCTTTCTGGTGGCGAGCGCCAGCGCGTGGCACTAGCGCGTGCTTTAGTTACCAAGCCACAATGTATTTTGGCGGATGAGCCTACGGGTAATCTTGATCGTCATACTGCCCATGCGGTATTTGATTTGTTGTTAGAAGTGAACCAAAGTCAGCAAAGAAGCTTGGTGGTGGTAACGCACGACCTAGAGCTTGCAAAAAAAATGCAACGTCAATATCGGTTGGTTGACGGTAAGTTGCAGTCACTCTAAATAAAAGAGCTTTAGTCTAAGCCATGACGATAGTTGCGCTGATGTTTGTTTTTTCTGCTTGGACCGTGCAGAAAATGGCGCAACTACCAAGTCTTTATTGGCTGATAGGTGCATTTAGTGCGGCGACATTGCTTTTTTCGGCACAATACCATCCGCGCTTTTCAAACCATTTACTTTCATCTTGATATTTAAAACCTTGTTTATTAAGCATGACAGCTTTTTTATTTGGCGTCTGCTGGGCGAGTAGTTTTGCGCTATGGCGCATGAGCGACGAACTACCGCAAGCTTAGGAGCAAAAAGCCATTGCTATTGAAGGGGTGGTGGCTAGTGTGCCTGAGGAGACTGAGCGTGGCATGACGCTTTTTAGTCGGGTAAAATACGGCAAATGACCTGTGGAATTTGCGTGCCCTATGCAGTTGAAGCTTGCCCAAATGCGTATGAGAGGCTAAAGTAGCGCAGGGATAAATTCCAGCGCATTTTTAAAAATGCTTAAATAGATATTTTGAATTTTAGGGGGTCGCACTGTGTGGCAAATTATTGTAGCAGCAGGTTGGCCTATTTGGCCGTTGATTATTGCGTCAGTCGCAGCCTTGGCGATTATCGGTGAGCGCGCTTTTGCCTTGCGCGAGAGTGTCGTGGCGCCACAAAATTTATTGCCTGAAGTGCAGATATGGTTAACTAAAGGCGGCATTACTAAAGAAACCATTAGCCGCTTAGAGCAGCATTCTATGCTGGGGCAAGTGTTTGCTAGCGCCTTATCCAATTCAAAAAATTCACGTGAAGTGACCAAAGAGGCTATTGAAGAAACCGGGCGTGCGGTTGCGCATCATTTGGATCGATACTTACCAACTTTAGGCACTATTGCCACGGTTGCGCCATTACTTGGCTTGTTGGGTACTGTGATTGGTATGGTGGAGCTGTTTGGCGCATTTACTAGCACGGGTCATGATATTGCCCAGTTTGCACGTGGTATCTCTGTGGCTTTATACAACACTGCCGCAGGTATTGTTGTGGCGGTGCCAGCCATGATCGCCTATCGTTATTACCGCTCAAAAGTAGATGACTTATTGATTGGTATGGAGCAGCAGGCCATTAAATTAGTTGAAATTCTTCACGGTGAGCGTAAATAGTCTGTTTAACTTTTTTCTGATATCTGAGTAACCTAATATGAATTTTCAGCGTGGGAAACACCATGAAGGGTTAGAGATGAATCTCGTGCCTTTAATTGATGTGCTACTAGTAATTATAATTTTCTTGGTGGTGAGTGCAACATTCTCTCGCACCAGTGAGCTGCAAATTAATTTGCCAACAGCTGAAGTCAGCGCACCACAAGAGAAGTCTTTAACCATTGAAGTGGGCGTTGATGCTAGTGGTAAATACGTGGTGAACGGCAAAGCTCTGGCAAACGCTTCTGTCGCGGGCATAAGTGCAGCCCTGCAGGCGGCGGCTAACGGTGGTAAGGAGCCGACTATTATTATTAATGCCGATGCCAAAAGTACCCACCAATCTGTGGTGGACGTAATGGAAGCTTCTCGCACTGCGGGTTATACACACATTACATTTGCAACACAGTCAAAAGCAGGCGCTTAAATTCTCCGCTCCTTTAAAATTCAACGGGTTATACTGGTAAGTCATAGATTTTCAAGTGATGGTCATTGATGCCGGAATCTACCGTTAAACAAGCCAGTCAAAAAGTAAGCACTGCAAACATCTTTAGCTCCAAAATATTGTACATGTGGCTATTTGGCTACGCATGGAAATACAAAGTGGTATTTTTAGGTGGTATTTTTGCGTTAATCGTGCTGTCCGCCACCAACACGGCCTTCTTAGCCACAATTAAGCAAGTAACTGACGAAGGATTTGTTAAGCAGTCAGCAGGCAAAGTTGGTTATCTGCCTTTTATGTTATTTGGTTTATTGGCCATGCGGGCTTTGTTTGGCTTTATTTCCAGCTTTTCTATGCGCTGGATTGCTCGCCGCATTGTTGGGGATTTGCGCATAGATACTTTTCGCCAGTTGATGCGCTTACCCATCAGCTATTTTGATGAGCAGTCGGCGGGTATTGTTATTTCGAAATTAACTTACGATGTAGAGCAAATGGCGAATGCTGCTACAAAATCCTTACTCACATTAGTACGGGACAGCTTGACTGCGGTTGGCATCGTCGCCTATATGCTGTATTTGGATTGGCGCTTAACCATGATTTTTGTGTTAATTGCACCAATTATGGCGTTTTATTTAAAGACCACGACACCTCAGTTACGCAGCGCTGGAAAAGAAGTGCAATCTTCCATTGGTGAAATGACTAAAGTTGCGGAAGAGGCAGTTTCTGGTCAACGCATCGTGAAGATATTTGGCGCACAGGCTTACGAGAACGAACGTTTTGCAAAAGTGGTTGGCAAAAACAGGCAGATGCAAATCCGTTTGGCGCGCTTAACGAGCTTAAATAGTATGGCGGTAGAGTTGTTGGCGGCAGTTTCTCTGGGCTTAATTGTGTACTATGCGGTTGGCAGATTCAGTGCGGGTGAGTTTGCTGCGTTTGTAGGCGCTTTATTGATGTTAATCGCCCCTATTAAAAATTTAACCGCGATGAATGAAGATGTTCAAGTAGCCCTGGCTGCGGCACAAAGCGTATTCGGCGTGATCGATATCAAGTCAGAGTTGGACGTGGGAAATCAAGCCTGTTCACGCAGTAAAGGTGAGATTGAGTTTAAGCAGGCAACCCTGATTTATAACAATGCCAAGCGCCATGCGCTTAAAAATGTAAGTTTTATGATACGACCAGGTGAAAAGTTGGCTTTGGTGGGGCGTTCTGGTGGAGGTAAAACCACGCTGGTTAATTTGCTACCAAGGTTTTATGACTTACAGCAAGGTCAAGTTTTATTAGATGGCGTAGATATGCGCTCATTATCACTTGCGGATTTGCGGCAACAATTTTCGCTGGTCAGTCAAGATGTCATTTTGTTTAATGATACTGTTTTTAACAACATTGCTTATGGGTTGTTGCGTAACGCTACTGAAGATGAGGTGATTAGCGCGGCGAAAGCAGCGCATGCGTGGGATTTTATCCAGCAATTGCCTCATGGGTTACAGAGTGAAATCGGTGATCGTGGCTTGCGCCTGTCTGGCGGCCAGCGTCAACGTATTGCAATCGCGCGCGCCATACTAAAAAATGCACCGATCCTTCTGCTTGATGAAGCAACATCAGCACTCGATACCGAATCTGAGCAGCATGTGCAAGCCGCATTGGATGAGTTAATGCAAAATCGCACCAGTATCGTTATCGCACATCGCTTAAGCACCATTGAGAATGCGGACCGTATTATGGTGATGGAGCAGGGTGAAATTATCGAAAGTGGTACGCATAGGGCGCTTATTAAGCAGGGTGGGCACTATGCAAAACTGTATCAAAAACAATTTAGTTAGCGATTTGACTAAGGTTTTATTTGCGTGCGCCAAATGAGTAATTGGTTTCAAACACAATGGGCTAGCTTCACCTTGTGGCATATCTTGCTTATACCGCTGGCTTGGTTTTTTTGTGCCGCCATCTACCTTAGAAGATTTCTATATCGCATGGCCTGGCTCAAGACTACCCGCTTGAGTGTGCCTGTGATTATTGTCGGCAATATTAGTGTGGGTGGGACTGGTAAAACCCCCTTAGTCATTTGGCTGGCAGAGCAGTTGCAGTTTGCAGGTTTTAAGCCGGGAATTATTAGCCGCGGCTACAAAGGAACATCTAAACAAGCAACTGCAGTGTTAGCAAATAGCAATCCGCAGCAAGTAGGTGATGAGCCCGTGTTAATAGCAAAACGTAGCCATTGCCCTGTGACTGTCGGTGCTGATCGCGTGGCGGCGGGGCAGGCTTTATTGCAAGCTAACCCACAGTGCAATGTCATTATTAGTGACGATGGCTTACAACACTATGCTTTGCAGCGTGACATTGAGCTTGCGTTGGTAGATTCAAATCGCCAGTTCATAAATCAATACTTATTGCCAGCTGGCCCGCTACGTGAAAGAATTTCCAGGCTACAGTCAGTGGATGCCCTTGTGGATAGTGGTAGTGATGAAAATTTTAGATCCTATCTGCAAGAGACGCTGAACCCGGTACTATTTAGTATGCAGTTGCAGGGCGTTATGTTTGAGTCTTTAGTTGGCTTACAAGTTGGGCAGCCTGCCAGCTATTTCTCTAATAAAAATTTAGTGGCGATGACAGGAATTGGAAACCCAGAACGTTTTTTTAAGCAATTGTCTGGTTTGGGACTACAATTTGAATCTAAGATATTTGCGGATCACCACGCTTTTTCAACAGAAGATTTGGCGCAGTTTGCACATAAAACTATATTAATGACAGAAAAAGATGCCGTAAAATGTCTAGCCTTTGCCCCAGCGGATGCTTGGTACTTGCCCGTTTCGGCAACAGTAGGTAGCGCAACTGAAAGCACGCTTATGGCACTTATTTTACAAAAATTGAGAAATTAAAATGGATACAAAGCTCCTGCAGATTTTAGTATGTCCAGTGACTAAAGGGCCGCTTATCTATAATAAGGTCAATAATGAGCTTATTTCAAAATCGGCGCGACTAGCTTACCCTATCAAAGATGGCATTCCGGTCATGTTAGAGGATGAGGCGCGCAAGTTGGCGGATGATGAAGTCTTTGAATAGTATGACTCTTGGCGTAGCGGCTAATGACAGCAGCCATAAGAAAAATATTACGGAATTTTATGTGGTGATCCCTGCCCGCTATGCCAGCACTAGGCTACCAGGCAAGCCCTTGCTAGACATTGCTGGGAAGCCTATGGTGGTTTGGGTGGCTGAGCGCGCCAAACAAAGTGGTGCAAGGCAGGTGGTAGTCGCTACGGATGACGAACGAATTTTAGGGGTACTTAAGAATCAGGGCTATCAAGCGGTGATGACGAAGGTAGGCCATTTAAGTGGCACAGACCGTATTGCTGAGGTGGCGCTAAAGCAGGCATGGCCAGATGATGCCATTGTGGTGAATGTGCAAGGTGATGAGCCTTTGATAGAACCGGCATTAATTGTGGAAGTGGCTGCCACACTTGATAATAGTAAAGATGCAGTGATGGCTACAGCATGCCATGCTATACATAAAAAAGCTGATTTCTTAAATCCCAATATCGTAAAAGTAGTTTTAGATGCGCAATCAAATGCGCTGTATTTCAGTCGAGCACCTATTCCATACCCTAGAGATGCTTTTGCCGAGATGGATTTATCCGTCAACATTCCGGCGTACCGGCATATTGGTATCTATGCTTACCGTGCAGGGTTCTTGAAGCAATACGCCAACATCTCACCAAGCGCCTTAGAGCAGGTTGAATGTTTGGAGCAACTTAGAGTGCTGCATCAGGGCTATAAAATTGCGGTGACTATTTCTAAGAATGCGCCTGCAACTGGTGTAGATACTCAAGAAGATTTAGATCGCGTACGCAGTATTCTTAAATAAACCGCCACCCCGGCGGTTAGCAATCTCTCACCCCAGACGCATTCCCCACTTATTTTTAGAAAGAAAGCTGTGAATGTCCTTGCGCTAAATAGCTAGGTTTGCTATAGTTTCACCTCTCGACGGCACTAATGTCGAATCGGACGCGGGATGGAGCAGTCTGGCAGCTCGTCGGGCTCATAACCCGAAGGTCACAGGTTCAAATCCTGTTCCCGCAACCAACAAATCAAAGTGCGTAGCGCTTTAAATTTTTGAGCTACCAGAAGTGGTGCAGTCAAATATTTTGCAGCAAAAATTACAATCAATAATAAATGCGAAACATTTCAAATTTATGATTGACGAGCCGTAAAAGCTCTGTATAATGCGCACCTCTTTAACGCAAAGCGTTGATGAGCGACTTACGAGTCAACTGTTCTTTAACAATTTAACAACT
>SHXQ01000013.1 GCA_009693255.1 Methylotenera sp.
ACTGATCTCCAACCTATTTTTTAAGAAAAATTATATTCAACCGATGATGGCGAAAATGATAGAGGCACCCACCGCCATTTGGAATAAACTCAATTTTGCGTGGGTGATTTTTCTGGTCTTATTAGGCGTACTTAACCTCTATGTCGCATCTAACTATGACGAAAATACTTGGGTTAATTTCAAGCTGTTTGGCGTCACGCTCATTATGTTTGTCTTCATCATCGCCCAAACCTTGGCTTTAAAAAAATATTTGATTGAGCCGGTTGAAGACAAAAGCGAGAATAAATAATGTGGTACGCAATCATGGCAGAAGATACGCCCAACAGTTTAGAAAAACGCTTAGCCGCTAGACCTGAGCATCTAAAGCGCCTACAAGCCCTACAAGAGGCTGGGCGCTTATTACTGGCAGGACCTTTTCCGGCTATCGATAGCACCGACCCGGGCCCTGCCGGATTTACTGGCAGCTTGATTGTGGCTGAATTTGCTAACCTAGCGGACGCCACCGACTGGGCGAACAATGATCCATTTGTCAGCGCAAACGTTTATCAGCACGTGACCGTAAAGCCGTTTAGAAAAACTCTACCGCAGTAGACTTTAACCACCCTCTCTTAGCCAACTTAACCATGACTTTAATTGAAGAAATCACCACACGTTTGCAAACGCTTGCCCCCAGCAGCCTAGAGATTAAGGATGAAAGTGCCCTGCATGCTGGCCACGCAGGCAATGCCGGTGGCGGTCATTTTAAACTTAGCATGACTAGCTCGCATTTTTGTGGGAAATCACAGATAATGCGACATCGCCTTATCTACCAAGCACTTGCCGACCTAATACCGAGTAAAATTCATGCCTTGAGCATCCACGCGCTTGCCTCTGATGAACTATAAAAAACCTAATCAACCGCTCATTTAAACAACATTACATTAACCACTACAAGGATTTTTGCATGAAATTTACCCAAACCTTCATCGCCCTAGTGCTATTATCTTTAGCACCTTCTGCTTTTGCGGTAGACAACATCGCCACTGTAAATGGCAAGCCCATTAAACAGTCTGTTTACGACTACATCGCTAAAGATGCTGCCGCACGCGGTCAAACCGTCGACGCACAAGTCAAGCAAGCCATTACCAACAAACTGATAGACTCTGAGTTGGTCTATCAAGAAGCGCAAAAACTAGGGCTAGATAAACAAGCCGATTACCTTGCTCGCGAAGAATTATCCCGCCGCGAACTACTCACTTCAACATTCTTACAAGACTTTGTGAAGAAGAATCCTATTTCAGATACTGCCACCAAAACCGCCTATGAAGATTACAAAAAAGCCTATGGCGATAAAGAGTTTAGCGCGCGTCATATTTTGGTAAAAACTGAAGCCGAAGCCAAAGATATCATTGCGCAACTGGGCAAAGGTGGCGATTTTGCTAAAATTGCAAAAGAAAAATCAATCGACCCTGGCTCAAAAGAAAAAGGTGGTGATTTAGGTTGGTTCTCACCAGCCACCATGGTCAAACCATTCAGCGATGTCGTGGCTAGCCTGCAAAAAGGGGTAACTTCTGCCAGCCCAGCACAAACCCAATTTGGCTGGCACGTCATCAAGTTAATCGATACGCGTTCTGCAAAACCACTCGCTTACGACAAAATAAAAGAAGGTCTACAAAAAAATCTACAGCAGCATGGTCTAGAAAAAATGATGGCTGAATTACGCACTAAAGCAAAAGTAGATATTACAAAATAGGCATGGTGCTTTAAAGGCAAAGGATAGTTAAGGGCTCGAATTTTGAGCTCTTTTTTTATGTCGGCTAAGCGCCTTATACCGCTTGCTTGGGGGCGATCCGTATCAAGGTTTTTGACTGAGGTTTTTAAGATGTGCGTACCATGCAAACGACATGGATACGTTAGAAATGGTCAATAAAAGAATGGTTTTAAAGAGGGTTGGCATGCCGGTCAATTGCCTACGAAAAATTTTAGACTGCAGATTCACCAGTTTCGCCGGTACGAATACGCACCACTTGCTCCACTGCGCTAACAAAAATCTTACCGTCGCCAATTTTACCCGTATGTGCCGCTTGAATAATGGCATCCATCGCAGACTCTACAATGTCATCAGAAACCACTAACTCTAATTTTATTTTTGGTAAAAAATCAACCACATATTCAGCACCACGATATAGCTCGGTATGACCTTTTTGACGGCCAAAACCTTTCACCTCAGTCACGGTTAAGCCATTCACACCAATATTGGATAAAGCCTCACGCACTTCATCTAATTTAAATGGTTTGATAATTGCTTCAATTTTTTTCATGCTGGCCGAACCCCCCTAAAATGTGTAGCTAAAGTTTTTAATCAGTATAGTTGATTTTTCAGTAGATTACCGGTCTAGCCAACGCGGCGGGTGAATAAATCATAGTCAATATACTTGAGTGCAGTTTAAAAATTTAGCTTCACGGTAATCGGATAACGCCTATCCTTACCAAAGCTTTTGTGGGTAATGCGCACGCCCACAGGCGATTGTCGCCGCTTGTACTCATTTCTATCAATCAAACCAATCACCCGATTGACATCAACAGCTTGATAACCCATGGCGATGATGTCGGCGCGGCCCAAGTCATCTTCTACATAGGCCTCCACAATTGCATCCAATATTGCATAGGGCGGCAAGTTGTCTTGATCTTTTTGATCTGCACGCAACTCTGCTGAGGGCGGGCGTGTCATGATGCGTGTCGGAATCACCGCAGAGAGGGCATTACGGTAATGACAAAGTTGATAGACCAATGTTTTTGGCACGTCTTTTAACAAGGCAAAGCCACCCGCCATATCGCCATATAGCGTGCAATAACCAACAGCCATTTCGCTTTTATTGCCGGTGGTCACCACGATACTGCCAAACTTATTGGATAGCGCCATCAGCAACATGCCGCGAATACGCGCTTGCAAATTTTCTTCAGTGGTATCAAAAGGTAGACCGGAAAAAGCGCTAGCAAGCGCTCTTCTAAAACTGTCAAAGAGTGAGCTGATCGGCATGACGCTGTACTTCACCCCTAACCTATTGGCCATTTCAATGGCGTCATCCACGCTCATGCTTGCGGTGAATTCAGAGGCCATCAGTACCGCATGGACATGCTCGGCGCCCAAGGCATCCACCGCAATCGCCAGCGTCAATGCCGAATCTACACCGCCAGACAAGCCCAGCACCACCCCAGGAAAACCATTTTTATGCACGTAATCAGCAAGTCCGAGGGTTAAGGCACGGTAGACAGAAGCTTCAAGCGATAAATGTGGCGTGATTACGCCGGATAGTGGTTGTGCGCCAGAAAATTCAACGGTGACTAATGCCGATTCAAAAGCCGCTAATTGGTGCGTGATATGACCCTCAGCATCCAACACGAATGAGCCTCCATCAAACACTAATTCATCTTGCCCGCCCACCATATTGGCGTAAATTATCGGTAATTGCGTTTCTGCGACACGTTCGCGCATGACGGCTAATCGGGTGGATTGTTTTTCCATATGAAACGGCGATGCATTCATGGCGATCAGCATCTGCGCCCCAGCCGCTTTAGCCAATAAGGCTGGCTCAGACGCCCATACATCGGCACAAATTAGTAGCCCAAGATTAAGGCCTTGATGCTCAAAAACTAGCGCTTCAGCACCGGCCTGAAAGTAGCGCTTTTCATCAAACACACTATGGTTAGGTAATACCTGTTTATGGTAGCTTGCCATGATTTTGCCCGCTTGCAAAATTGAGGCTGCGTTATAGCAAGCATCACCCACTAGCTTTGGATGCCCGACAATAACTGTGATATCCGTTATTGCCGCACTTAATTTTTGCAAGGCCGCCGCGCAAGCCTGCGAAAAGTCTGCGCGTAACAATAAGTCTTCAGGGGGATATCCGCATAATGACAGCTCAGGCGTGACCAGTAAGCTGGCACCCTGAGCTTTGGCTTGAACTGCACTCGCGATAATTTTTTCTACATTGCCAGCAATGTCGCCGACCATGCAATTCATTTGCGCGATGGCAACTATCAATAAGAGCCTCCAGCATCTTTAATGAGCTGAACAATTTCGCTACGCTGGCCTTTGAGCGCGTAGACCAAAGCCGTTAAGCCATACTGATCCTTAGCTTTCACTTTTGCATGGTGCTCAAGCAGCAATTTAACGATGTCCGTCTTGCCAGTATCTACCGCCACATGCAATAAGGGCGTACCCTCTGCATCTAAATTATTCACATCGGCGCCAGCTGCTAGCAAAGCCCTGATAGCTTCAAATTTTGATTTTTTAACCGCCCAAGTCAGCGCGCTCCACTTTGATAAGTCTTTTTGATTAACCAGTGCGCCGCGGTTAGCAAGCAAGGTCACTGCTGACGCATGCCCTTCACGTGCTGCAAACATGAGCGCAGTCGCGCCTAAATGGTCGCGTGCCAACATATTGGCTTTATTGTCTAGCAAGCTGGTAATGGTCGGAATGTCGCCACTTTTTGCCGCGTACATCAACACAGTGACACCGCCATCACTTTGCGTATTCACATCTACACCGTGCTTCACGAGTAAATCCACCGTGGGCGCAAAGCCAGAAGCTGCCGCTATCCCCAGCGCACTCCAGCCTGCGGTGTCGCGCACTGCAGTATCTGCCCCTTTGAGCAATAAAGCGCTGGCCGCGGCAATATTATTTTTCTTCGCGGCGAACATCAATGACGTCCAACCACCCGTATCTTTAGCATTAATATCAGCCCCTTTATCCAGCAATGCCAATACCACGTCGGCTTGATTTTTACGGGCGGCGTACATTAAGACGCTAATACCCTCTTCATCTTTAACATTGGCACTTGCACCACTTTCCAGTATAGCAGTGACCATCGCCAGATCGCCTTTGGAAGCGGCAGTGAGTAGATAATAAATTTCTTCATTCGCCATTGCTGGAGTTAAGCCAAGCCATAGCGATAAGCCTAGACATAAGCAAACCCTAGCAAAAAAACGTTGATGTCGCGTGGTCATAGGGTGATCGATACCGCTTTCAATGAATATGGCTTAGCCATTTTTATGCTGAATGGCAGCAAGTACCGCTTCACCCAACCCCGCTGGTGAACTTGCAACGACTGCGCCGGCTAACTCTAAGGCGCGCATTTTGTCTGAAGCTTTACCGCTACCACCAGAAATAATGGCGCCAGCATGCCCCATGCGCTTACCGGCTGGTGCAGTTTGTCCTGCAATATAGGCCGCCACTGGCTTAGTCACATAGCTTTTAATATACTCAGCCGCCGCCTCTTCATCTGAGCCACCAATTTCACCGACCATAATAATGGCTTCGGTTTCATCATCGGCCTCAAACATTTGTAAACACTCAATAAAATTAAGGCCTTTAATCGGGTCGCCACCAATACCCACACAAGTACTTTGGCCTAATTTTAAAGCCGTTGTTTGATGCACCGCCTCATAAGTTAGCGTGCCAGAGCGCGACACGATACCGACTTTACCACGCAAATGTATGCTACCCGGCATGATGCCAATTTTACATTCGTCAGGGGTAATCACGCCCGGACAATTGGGGCCAATTAAGCGTGTGCCGTTGGCTTTTAAGGCGGCTTTTACATTCAGCATATCCAATACGGGTATGCCTTCGGTAATGCAGATAATGAGGTCGATACCGGCATCGCACGCCTCTAAAATAGAATCTGCGGCAAAGGCTGGTGGCACATAAATAACACTGGCACTGGCACCCGTTTGGCGTACAGCCTCACGCATGGTATTAAACACAGGAAAGCCTAAATGTACTAATCCCCCTTTGCCTGGGGTAACGCCACCGACCATTTTTGTGCCGTAGGCCAGCGCTTGTTCAGAGTGAAAAGTACCTTGCTTGCCTGTAAAGCCTTGGCATAATACTTTGGTGTTTTTATTGACTAATATACTCATGCGACCGCCTTCACTGCTTGCACTGCGGCATCGGTTAAGCCCTCAGCGGAAATAATATTCAGCCCACTAGATTTCAACATTTGATTGCCTAAATCCACATTGGTCCCTTCTAATCGGACGATGACAGGAATTTGTATGCCCACATCTTTCACAGCCGTGATAATGCCTTCTGCAATAATATCGCAACGCATAATGCCGCCAAAAATATTCACTAAAATTGCTTTGACATGATGGTCCGCCAAAATAATTTTGAACGCCTTAGTCACCGTTTCTGCTGTTGCACCACCGCCTACATCTAAAAAGTTAGCCGGTTTACCGCCGTGCAATTTAATCAGATCCATGGTCGCCATGGCTAAGCCAGCGCCATTCACCATGCACCCAATATTGCCGTTAAGCGCAATGTAATTTAAGCCCGCATGATGTGCGACCGCCTCTTTACTGTCTTCTTGTGACCAGTCGCGCTGTTCCGCCAAAGCTTTTTGACGGTATAGCGCATTGTCATCCACGCTCATTTTGCAATCTAGCGCGAACAACTTGCCGTCAGTCGTGACCACTAAGGGGTTAATTTCAAGTAACGCCAAATCGTTTTCTTTAAATAAACGATACAAGCCTTTTAGTATTCGCGCAAATACCGCCACTTGCTCACCGACTAAGTCTAATTTAAACGCTAGATTACGCGCCTGATAATCCACCAAGCCATTCAATGGACTGCAGACTTCTTGCAAGATTTTCTCAGGGCTGGTTTGGGCAATTTCTTCAATATCCATGCCGCCTGCGCTTGAAGCGACCACCACAATACGCTCTAAAGTGCGGTCGACCAACATGGACAAATAGAGCTCACGCGCGATGGGTAAGGTTTCTTCAATCAACACTTGATTGACCGGCTGACCATCGGGCGCATTTTGATAGGTCACCAAAGTTTTGCCTAACAACTCACTCGCCACGTTTTGCGCTTCTGCAGTCGATTTAACGAGCTTTACGCCACCAGCTTTACCGCGCCCGCCTGCATGCACTTGGGCTTTAACCACCCAAGCCTCACTGACTATTTCAGAGGTGACGGTGGGCATTTGTTTGGCCACGGAAATAACCTGTCCACGCGGTACGGGAATACCGTATTTTTGCAACAAGGTCTTGGCTTGATATTCATGCAAATTCATAAAAATATTATTCTAAATAAAGGTTATGCCCATTTTCTCGCAAATCAGGCAAATGCGCTAGCACTAGCCTTGATATTGTTAGCCTTGATATTATCTCAGAGTCCTTTGCACAAAGAAATTTTAACTTTAAGAACAATTATCTTGTCATCCTCGCATACGACTTTACAAGCGCTTTCACGTACAAATAGCTTGCTTATCAGTTTGCCATGCTTAGCAATATTTGTCAGTGCTACCGGCCTAGTAGTGCTTAGCAGTTTTCCCTGATTAAAATGGATTGCCACATTGCATTCGTGATGACACCACCCCGCCTGTCATTGCGTGGAGCAACGCGACGTGGTCATCCAATTTAAGGTTGTCATCCTCGCATAGGCAGGAATGGTGGCTATGGCAATCATTGCGCTGTATTTTGATTGATGAAAAACCCTCTATTGGTTTGCTTGAACATTAGGCTGGGTATTTTGATGCCAAGTGTATAATTCTTATTTTTAATCGAAGTTATTGTTATGCGTTTAGTTGTTCAAGGCTCCGCTATCAGCCATTCACATTTGGTGCACATCCATCAGCTCTGTGGCACCAGTGTACAATTTGTACAAATCGGCCAGTATGCTTATTACTTGGCTAATCAAACCAGTCCAATACCCGCAGTGCAAGCCTTTTGTGCCGCGCAGCAGATTGATTGCAGTTATGTGCCAGACACTCAATTGCTCAAGAAATTTGGCTTATGTGTGATGGACATGGATTCAACGCTGATTAGCATTGAGTGTATTGATGAAATTGCCGATATAATGGGCATTAAACCGCAAGTGGCCGCCATTACTGAGCGCGCCATGCTGGGAGAATTGGATTTTGCGCAAAGCTTGCGTGAACGCGTGGCCTTACTCAAAGGCTTGAAAGAATCAGACTTAATGCGGGTGCTCAATGAACGCCTTAAGCTTAACCCCGGCGCCGTGGAATGGATAGATGCCTGCAAAAGAAATAACCTCACCACACTGCTGGTGTCTGGCGGTTTTACCTTCTTTGCTGACCGCGTCAAAACCATGCTGGGTTTAGATTACGCCATATCTAACACCTTAGAAATCATGGACGGCAAACTCACCGGCAATATTTTAGGCAGTATCGTCGACGCGCAAGCGAAAGCCGATGCATTAATTAAATTACGCAATCAATTGGGGCTGGCGCCAGCACAAACCATAGCCATAGGCGATGGGGCCAATGACTTGAAAATGATGACCGCGGCAGGTATTGGAGTAGCCTACCACGCTAAACCGATTGTGCAAGCACAAGCGACGCATGCACTCAATTACAGCGGCCTAGATGGCGTTATTTATTTACTGACGACTTAATTGCTGGGGCAGCCACTGCCTCTAGACGAGATAACTCCGCCTCAGTAAAACCAGCGGCTCGCCTAGCTTCTAAATTAAACGGGCCGCGCAATTTGGGTGCAACATATTGTCGGCATAACTGCTCAAAGGCGGTTAAAGGCGCTAAGCCCTGTTGTGCACACAAAAAATTAAACCAATAATTGCCTATCAACACATGACCGACCTCGTCACGTAAGGTGATGTCTAAAATTTCGGCGGCTAATAGATCGCCCGCCTGTGCCAGCTTGGCGCGCAACGCCGGTAAGGCGTCTAAACCACGGGCTTCCATGGTCCGCGGCACCAAGGCCATACGCGCCAGCACATCACCTTTGGTTTTATCGACCATTTCCCATAGACTGTTATGGGCATCAAAGTCACCATAATGAAAGCCTAAAGCGTGCAAATGGTCTTTTAATAAATTGAAATGGTAGGTCTCCTCATTCGCCACTTTAAGCCAATCGGCATAGTATTGCTCAGGCATATCGCTAAAGCGCCATATGGCATCTAACGCTAAATTAATGGCGTTAAACTCTATGTGTGCCAGTGCATGAATTAACGCGGCACGCCCTTGCACGGTGTTCATGGCTCGCCGCTTGACTAATAAAGGGGCAATCAGTGCGGGCTTGGCTGGATGGCCGGGGATGGTGACTGAAGCGCGGAGTTTGGCATGGCGATCTAAGCTGATGGTGCCTTGCTGCCAAGCCAACGCCAGTGAGCTGACTGCGCTAGACTTCAGCTCAGGATTTGTTTCTGCCAAATAATTTAAGGCGAGCTGGCGCAGTTCTGTCGCAGAAATGGGGGTCGCCATTATTTGATGTCCAATAAAATAGGAGTCAATACCATGCCTTAGGGCAAGCGAATGAAATCTAGCTCGCCGGCTTTCATGTCTGGCACCATGAGGAATTTTTCATTTTTGGTGAGGGCAATATCGGCTGCTGATTGGTAGCCGGATTTAATTTCTTGCACATCACCGGCTAAATTGACGCTAAAGACTTTACCGTTTTTCCAATCACTCAGGTACATCGTGCCATTGGAATGATGGACCAGGCCATCACCACCACCAAAGCCCGCAGCAACGTCAGTCAATTCGCCAGACTGCGTATTTAAACGATACAAAACACCCGAGCTAAAATCAACACAAAGCAGCACATCGCCGGTGTCATCCGCCAACAAACCGTTAGGCGCTTTGATACGCGCATCTTGCACAGCGCTGATTAACAACTTAACCTTGCCGTCTGAGCTAATTTTATAAATTGCGCCGCCTTTGCCGGTATTAAACAGGTCGCCACTATCACTCACATACAAGTTGCCTTGCGGGTCTGCTTCTAAATCGTTCAAAAAAAACGGTAGCGTTGGGAAGCTTGTGGCAGCCACAAAAACACTGGATTTACCCTCGGCAGTGATTTTAATAATTTGAGTTTTATCTGCCACATACAAGTTGTTGGCAATGATGGCCAAGCCTTTAGGATCATCTAAACCGCTAGCAAAAACAGAGACTTTACCCTGTGTATCGATCACGGAAATTTGCCCATCACCGTCTTTACCGAAACCATTGATTTCAGAAATAAAAATGCTACCGTCTTTTGCCTGTAGCACAGACTCAGGGGTTTTTAAGCCGGTCACTTTTTGCGGCACATAGTGCACAGCCTGACTTGCCGTTTGACAAGCCATAATGGCGGCGCTCAGGGTGATAATGACCCCCATTTGCAAGGTTTTCTTTAACATGATTGTTGCCTAAAAAACATAACTCGGATTTTTGGTACGGGTAACAAGGTGACCATACTACAGGGCGTAGTCTCAGTAGACATGGGATTAGCATTCGTCACCATCGCTTGTAAAGCAGTATCGGCTTGCATCTTCTTCAGCAGGCTATCGAGCGCGAGCGCATAAGTGCGCGCAACACTATCGTCTGCCTTGAAATCTAGATAGGCATGCAGACTAGATTCACCGACATAGCGCGCGACAAAATGCCCCATGCCGCTATAGACATTAGCGGTCACTTTGCCATAAAAAATCTGCACTTGCGGGTTATAAAGAATTCTAGGCTTTAGCCAGACCAATGTTTGACCGGATTGATTACTTTCACACAAACTAACATCACCGTAAACCTGACTGAATTTAGGCAGCGTCTGCGCCTCTAGCAAAGGACCTTGGGCTACCCAGTAGCTAGTGTAAGGTTGCCACAGGTAAATGGGGTTGCTATATTCTATCGGCTGGATATACATAAACATTTTAGCCAAAGCCGGCGCGGCACTATCCGGCTCAGCCCCAACGTTAAGAGTGCTTAGTAAAGCCAATACTGTGAAAATTTTAAGCAGATGTATGTTCATGTGAGCTCTCGATGATTAAGTCAGCGTATCCGCCCAAATATTTTGCGACCAAGCGACCGCATAGCCCGCCTCTTTTTCACTGGGGCTAAGTGAAACACCGCCGCCTTCTGCTGACAGCATCATTTTTTTACCCGCATCATAGCGGTAAACATTGACCACATGCATGGCCGAGGTATCACTGATAAAGCTATAACAGGTATTGGCAAATACTGGTGCAGGGTCAGGCAACTGCCCAGCCATCAGTTGCACGATGGCATTGGCGCAGACTTTAGCTTGGTTGGTCGCCATGTGGGCAGATTTTGGCAATCCTGCCGCCACGCTATCCCCCAATATATGGACGTGCTCGACTAACTTGGAGGCATAGCTTAAAAAGTCAACCTCACACCACGGGTAATCTTTTTCAGTTAAATGTGCTATTTGTGCAATTTTTCCAGCCCGTTGTGGCGGAATGATATTCAGCACATCTGCGCTGACGTTATCAAAATCGGTGATGACCGTTTTTGTCGCTAAATCTAGCCCTTTTATGCTGTGATCTGGGCGGTAATCAATCATGCCGGCGTAGTTTTCCTTAAAGACTTTAGTGAATAAGCCTTTTTTAGAAATTATTTCTGCATTGGCATCGAGCACGATGATTTTACTTTTTGGCTTGCGCAGTTTGAGGTAACTTGCCACTTGGCAGACTCGCTCATAAGGCCCTGGTGGGCAACGATAGGGCGCTTTTGGCACATTCATGACAAACACACCACCATCGGCCATCGCTTCTAACTGCTTGCGTAAGTTAACCGTTTGCCAACCCGCTTTCCAAGCATGCGGTACTTGCTGCTGCGCTTCCGCGCTTGCCAACATCGGCAGCTCATCGTAATTAAAATCAATGCCTGGCGCAACTATCAAGCGGTCGTAACTGAGTTCGCCGCGCAGCATGCTGATTTTTTTAGCGTCCGTATCGATTGCCGTCACCGTATCTTGTAACCACTTGACGCCGTGATTGGCTTTAAGCGCATCGTAGCCAAAAGTAAGGTCGTTGATGGTTTTACTGCCGCCTAACACTAAATTACTTAAGGGGCAGGACACAAACTGTTGGTTCGCCTCAACCACAATCACTTCTATGGCACCCAAGCTCCACAAGCGTAAATACTTAGCCGCCGTAGCGCCGGCATAACCGCCACCGATAATCACCACACGGCCCATGGGCGGCTTAGTGGCGCGGGCAGCAGCATGGCCGCTAGCTAACAGTGCGCTAGATAGCCCAGCCACTTTAATGAAGTCACGTCGGCTAAAGTGGGTCATGTTCAGCCTTTAACGCTTGCGCGCTGAACGGTACGACCAGTAGGCGTTTTTGTTGTGAAAAATGCATGGCCAGTTGCTTGATTTCATCTAAGCTCAAACCTTTCGCATGATGATGCATCACCGTCGATTTTCGACTGCCATCTCTAAAGACAAGCATTTTACTGCTGAAGTCTGCGACATCCATGCCCGCGAGCACTGCGTTGCCCTCTTGCGCATTGCTGGCAGCACTGGTAGTACTTTTATTGACCACGGCATTGCCCATGGTGCCGTGACAGGCCGCACAAGAAGCGGCTAATGCCCGGATATGATTATTTTGTTGGGCAGTAAAAACAAAAACCTCATCGGCATTGCCGATAGCGGGCAATAGCAATGAGGTTGTCAGTAATAACCCTAAAAACCATGTGATTTGGCGATTTTTCATGAGGGTTAAGCTTCAATTAAAATAGCATCTTAAATGATTTTAGTAGGGCGGCACGACTTAAATTACCGCCCTAGTCTAGGCTTATTTAGAAACATCTTTCCTCTTGGCAACCATCATTTTTAACGCCTACGCTAGTGAGCAATGCGGCCATGTGGGTGTCACCGGCATCGGTCACGGCGCGAAGAATAGAAACCTCCGCTTTGAGCTTGATATTCACATCAGCGCCACTGGCGGCCAAAAGTTTAACCATGTCGTCAAAGCCATTAAATGCGGCTAAATGCAAAGCGGTGTTATGCGATAACGGGTGGATGTAATTAACATCTCCACCTTTGCTGACCAAATATTTAACCATTTCAATTTGGTTCTTATTCGCCGCCATTTGTATGGGTGACCAAGCGAACGATTTATAATTGGCACTTTTAATGTCAGCGTCTATATATTTTTTAACTATTTTCATATTGCCACTGGTAATTGCCTCGACAAAGTCCAGGGAATCATCGTCTGACAATGCCATGGCATTGATAGAAAAACTTAAAACTAGCGCCGCCAACAAGGTACTGATTAATTTCATGTTACTTTTCTCCAAGGTTATTTTGAACTTACCGTTTTAAATCTAATTGATATGGCGTCTGGCATTGCGGAACATTCTCATCCAAGCACTATCTTCACCTTCACCACAACGTTGCCAAGTGTTTTGCACATTGCGAATGACCCGTTCAGGATGTGGCATCATAATACTAAATCGCCCATCTGTGCTGGTTAATCCAGTAATGCCTTGTGGTGAACCGTTTGGGTTGTACGGGTAAACTATTGTTGGTGCTGACGCATGATCAATAAAGCGCATCGTCACCAATTTACTCGCTAACAAATCATTGACCGTATGTTTCGCAGAAAATTCCGCAAAGCCTTCACCATGCGCTACCGCAATCGGCATTTTGCTACCGGCCATGCCATTAAAGAACAAGGAAGGTGATTCTAAAACCTCGACCATGGCTAACCTAGCCTCAAATTGCTCCGATTGGTTACGCACAAAATGTGGCCAGTGCCCCGCACCTGGAATCAATTCACGCAGATTGCTCATCATTTGACAGCCATTACATACGCCTAAGGCAAAACTATCTTGCCGCGTAAAGAAAGATGAAAATTCATCCCGCGCACGCGCGTTAAATAAAATCGACTTAGCCCAGCCTTCACCGGCACCCAACACATCGCCATAAGAGAACCCACCGCACGCCACAAAGCCGGCAAAGTCTTTAAGTGAGATACGGCCCGCAATAATATCGCTCATATGCACATCAAAGGTGGCAAAGCCGGCACGGTCAAATGAAGCGGCCATTTCTACATGACCATTCACGCCTTGCTCGCGTAAAATCGCCATTTTTGGACGTACGCCAGTATTGATATACGGTGCCGCGATGTTGTCGCTAGGCTCAAAAGTCAGTGCGCTAAATAAACCGCGATTGCTTTCATCTAAAATGCGGTCGTATTCTTGCTGCGCACATAATGGGTTATCGCGTAGCTTTTGCATGTGATAAGTCGTTTCAGACCACATGCGATGCAAATTAATCCGCGAGTCGGCAAACACCACCCTGCCATGCTGCTTAATTTCAATCGCATTACTCGTCACCACATCCGCAATGACATGGGCTAGTCCGTTAAACTGCGCAGCAATGGCATCAGCCTCATGCGCTGCCACTTGTATCACCGCACCTAGCTCTTCGTTATACAAGGCGCTAACCACATCACCCGCCAAGCTTGAAACATCTACTTGCAAGCCACAATGGCCGGCAAAGCTCATTTCGAGCAAGGTGGTGAATAAGCCGCCATCAGAACGGTCATGGTATGCCAGTAATTTTCCGGCTTTATTGAGTTGCTGTATGCAATTAAAAAAGTGTTTGAGCTCAGCTGCATCATCCACATCAGGCGCCTCATTACCCAGCGCGCCATAGACCTGTGCCAAGCTTGAGCCGCCCATACGGTTTTTACCGGCGCCCAAGTCAATCAAAATCAATTGACTAGGCACATCGGTTTGCAATTGTGGGGTTAAGGTTTTGCGCGCATCTGGCGTGGCTGAAAATGCCGTTACCACCAGTGAAATGGGGGAGGTGACAGCCTTATTTTCTCCGGCTTCTTGCCACACCGTTTTCATACTCATGGAATCTTTACCCACGGGAATGCTGATGCCCAGTTGCGGACACAAATCCATACCCACAGCTTTAACCGTTTCATACAGAGCGGCATCTTCACCGGCATGGCCGGCGGGCGCCATCCAATTTGCAGAGAGTTTTAAGTCAGATAAATCATCAATCAAACATGCGGCAATATTGGTAATCGCCTCACCAATCGCCATACGGCCTGATGCGGGGGCATTCACCAGCGCGAGCGGTGCTTTTTCACCAATGGCAAAGGCTTCACCGCGGTAGGTTTCATAACCAGCTAGCGTCACCGCCACGTCTGCCACCGGCACTTGCCAAGGGCCGACCATTTGCTCACGCGCGACTAATCCAGTCACTGAGCGGTCGCCTATGGTAATTAAGAAAGTTTTGTCAGCCACGCCAGGCAGTCTTAACACGCGGGCGGCGGCTTGTTTTAAATCAATCGTGCTGGTGGCAAAGGCCGTTAACTGACGAGGGATACTGGTGACATCGCGCGTCATTTTTGGTGGTTTACCCAATAATACCGACAATTCCATATCTACCGGATTGTTAGCAAAATGGCTATCCGCCACCGTTAAGTGCCGTTCAGCGGTCGCAATGCCTACTACTGCAAATGGACAGCGCTCACGCGCACAGATCGCCTTAAAACGCGGTAAATCGGCTTGTGCAATCGCCATCACATAACGCTCTTGCGCTTCGTTGCTCCACAATTCACGGGGCGTCATGCCCGGCTCTTCGTTGTGCACATCGCGCAATTGAAAAGTAGCGCCTACCCCCGCATCATTCACCAACTCAGGAAAAGCGTTAGAAATACCGCCCGCACCCACATCATGTATGCTTAAAATCGGATTCTGATCACCTAACTGCCAACAACGGTCGATCACTTCTTGCGCGCGTCTTTCTAGCTCAGGGTTACCGCGTTGCACAGAATCAAAATCTAGATGCTCAACGTTACTACCAGTATCCATGCTCGATGCCGCACTACCACCCAAGCCAATCAACATAGCTGGGCCGCCCAACTGAATGAGTGCTGCGCCAGCTGGGATTGGATTCTTTTGAGCATGTTGAGCCGAAATATTACCAATACCCCCCGCTAACATAATAGGCTTATGGTAACCACGCATTTCCGCTTTTCCATTGGCATCGACAGATGCCAGCTCAAAAGTACGGAAATAACCAGCGATATTCGGCCGACCAAATTCATTGCTATAAGCGGCGCCACCTAATGGCCCCTCCAGCATAATCTGAAAAGGGGAAGCGATGCGGCTAGGTTTGCCATAAGGACGAGTTTCCCAAGGTTGAGTGAAATTTGGGATATTTAAATTGGACACCGAAAAGCCGTTTAAACCCGCTTTCGGTTTAGAGCCACTTCCAGTTGCGCCTTCATCACGAATCTCACCGCCCGCACCCGTCGCCGCGCCAGCAAAAGGAGAAATTGCCGTCGGGTGATTATGCGTTTCCACCTTCATCACATAGTGCATTTCTTCGTCAATATAGCCGTAGGCGCCATCGGCGCTCGGGTAAAAACGCTTGGTGGTTTCGCCAGCAGCTTGTCCCGCTACAATAGATGAATTATCTGAATACGCCACCACCGTACGGCCTGGGTTAAGCTTGTGCGTGTTGCGTATCATGGAAAATAAAGATAGGTCCTTCACTTGACCATCAATCACCCAATCGGCATTGAATATTTTATGGCGACAATGCTCAGAGTTTGCCTGCGCAAACATCATCAGCTCGACATCGGTCGGGTTACGCTTAATTTTAGAAAAATTATCGTAGAAGTAATCCACTTCATCGGGCGATAGCGCCAAGCCCATCTCGGCATTGGCTTTCACCAGTGCGGCCTTTCCGCCCTGCAAAATATCGACACTAGTTAATGGTGCAGGACTATCGGTATGATAAAGCTGCTCGGCCGCTTGTAGATTAGCAAATACGCCCTCGGTCATGCGGTCATGTATCAGCGGTAAAAGCGCTAAGCGCTCAGTCTCAGTTAACGTTTGGCCATTTTTTGTTTGCACATAATAAGCCATGCCACGCTCCACGCGCTGCACTTCGGCTAAGCCACAATGTTGAACAATGTCCGTCGCACGTGATGCCCAAGGTGAAATGGTGCCTATTCTAGGCAATACTAAAAAATAATCCCCTGCAGGCTCTTCCACTTGCAGGCTAGGCCCATAACTGAGAATTTTCTTAAGCGTGTCTTGCTGAGATGCCGTCAGTGCGGCGGCTTGATTTAACCAAATAAAGTGCCAAAATTCAGCGTAGACATGTTGAATATTGGGACAAACTGCACTTAAGGCGTTTTGAATTTTTTCAATCCGAAATAGAGATAAGGCAGCGCTGCCACGCAGGCAGAGCATTTGAGATTTGGTGTTAGATGGAGTCATTGAAATTCAGCTAAAATTAAGTGCAATTGCGAAAGCTGAATTCTAACAGATAGCCGGCAATTAAGTCCCTAATTGCTGATGGTCTATTTGAGCTAAAGCCGCCTCAAACTGATCAGTCGGGATGGGCTTACCAAACAAAATAACCTTGGTCATGACAGCCTACGTGGTTGTTGCAACAGCGACTTTAATGGGCGCTTGCGGTTTTTTGCGCGGTGGCAACTTGTTTGTCACTTGAATCCAGCCCTTTAGTTGGGTACTCAAAGAGAGTATTCGCTTAGCCTAAGCGTGTGTGCAGGTTTACTGAAAAAAACGTCGCAACCAAGCGCATTAACCAGTGCTGGCGTGGCTAGGGCTCAGCTGCCAAACATGCTTGGCATAATCACTAATGGCACGGTCGCTAGAGAACTTAGCCATATTGGCCACATTCAAAATCGCCATACGTGTCCATTCCTCTTGATTTTGGTAGAGCTTACCTACTTTATCTTGCGTTTCAATGTAGCTGGCATAATCGGCTAGCAATAAATAGTGGTCGCCATTTTTCAGCAAGTTATCCACCACCGCTTGGTAGCGATTAGGTTCATCCATAGAGAAAAAGCCATTCGCAATCATGTCTAACACTTCTTTTAAGTCGGGGTTAGCCGCGTAGTAATCACGCGGATTATAGCCATTAGCTTTAACTTCGGCCACTTGTGTGGTGGTGAGGCCGAAAATAAAGATATTTTCAACGCCCACTTCTTCCATAATTTCTACGTTAGCGCCGTCTAAGGTGCCTATCGTCAGTGCGCCATTGAGCGCCATTTTCATATTACCAGTACCGCTGGCTTCTGTGCCTGCCATTGAAATTTGCTCAGATAAATCACTGCCGGGGAATAAAATTTCCGCAGCTGAAACTTCATAATTGGGGTAATACACCACTTTGAGTTGGTCACCGATCGTCACGTCTTCGTTGACGATGGTGGCCACATCATTAATTAAATGAATAATCTGTTTCGCCATCCAATAGCCGGGCGCCGCTTTACCGCCAAAAATGACGGTACGCGGCGTAATGCCTTCTTCGCCGCGACGAATGCGGTTGTATAAAGTAATGACATGCAGCACATTGAGTAACTGACGCTTGTATTCATGGATACGCTTAATTTGCACATCAAATAAGCTATTCACATTCAGTTTAATGCCGGTTTTTTGCTCAATCTTCGCTGCTAAGCGTACTTTATTGGCCTGCTTAACTGCCGCAAACGCTTTTCTAAAGTCAGCATCGTTGGCTAAAGGCGTAATTTTTTTGATGTGGGTCAGGTCTTTTTTAAAGTCTGCACCTATGGCTTTTTCAATCAGCGCGGTTAAGCCAGGGTTGGCCTGATTTAACCAGCGACGTGGCGTGATGCCATTAGTCACATTGGTCATTTTTCCTGGGTAAATGCGATCAAAGTCAGCAAACAAGTGTTGTTTTAACAACTTGCTATGCAACGCCGCCACGCCATTCACGGTGTGACTACCGATCACCGCCAGATGTGCCATGCGCACACGCCGACCATGCGTTTCATCAATAATCGATACCCGATTGAGTAAGGCTGTCTCCCCAGGGAAGTGGTGGTTGACCATGTGCAAGAATTCAAAATTTATTTTATAGATAATTTCTAAATGGCGCGGCAACAAACGGCCCAGCAAGTCAACCGACCAAGTTTCTAAAGCTTCTGGCATTAAGGTGTGGTTGGTGTAAGCGAAAATCTTACCCACTAATGTCCAAGAAAAATTCCAAGACAAACCATGCACATCGACCAGTTGATACATCATTTCTGCCACGCCAATAGAGGGATGCGTGTCGTTCAACTGAATAGCAATTTTTTCTGGCAGTATTTTCCAGTCGGCTTGCTTTTTCATGTCATGCGTACTTAAAAAGCGTCGCAAAATATCTTGTATAGACGCTGAGACAAAGAAATACTGTTGTTTTAAGCGCAGTTCTTTGCCCAATACCGAAGCGTCATTCGGGTAAAGAACTTTAGAAATATTCTCCGTGTCATTACGTTCCTGCACGGATTTTTCATAATTTCCGTCATTAAAATGGCTCAAATCAAACTCACGCGTCGCTTTAGCCGACCATAACCGTAAACTGTTGACCGTGTCGCCAGCAAAACCAGGCACTGGCACATCATAAGCCATGGCCACCACATGCTCGGCATCTACCCAATGCTGGCTTTCAACCGCATCAGTTTCATACTTCACGACCTGCCCATAAAACCTAATGTTGTATGTGACTTCTGGGCGCTGGAATTCCCAAACATTGCCGTAACGTAACCAATTGTCTGGGTTTTCAACTTGCTGCCCATTTTCTATAGTTTGCTTGAACATGCCGTATTCATAACGAATACCATAGCCGGTAGCGGGAATAGCCATCGTTGCCATTGAGTCTAAGAAACACGCTGCCAAACGGCCTAAACCGCCATTGCCTAAGGCAGCATCGGTTTCCATTTCTACGGTATTCTCTAAATCCTGGCCCAAACTGGCTAATCCATCTTTAACCTCATCATTAATACCCAAATTGAGTGCAGCATTGCTGAGCATGCGCCCGATTAAGAATTCTAAAGACAAATAGTAAACGCGTTTAGGGTCATGCTGATAATAAGATTCCGCCGTTTTAACCCAACGCTCAACCACATGGTCACGTACCGTGTGACTAGCCGCATCGTACCAATCTCTAGGCGTTGCCGTGGCATTGGTTTTGAAGCTAGAAAAAACCAAATGATTTTGTAGCGCCTGCTCAATAGGCGGCAGCTTAGGCACGCCGCCTACTTTAGCTTTGCTAGTTTTCTTAGGCTTGACGGCTACACTTACTGCCGTTTTTCTTTCAATGTTAGCGCTTGCTTGGGTCATTTTTTTGTGAGGAGTTTTCTCAGAAGTTTTCATGCTGACCTTTAATTGCATCGATATAAATAGTTGTTAGGCTGTATGTTAGCAAATAATGTGCTAGCTATAAAATGAATGGTATTTGACAGGGCGAAAATACCTATAAAAAAATCCCCCTCAACTTGCGCTGAGCGGGATTTATCAAGCTTCAATGGCTTAACTTATTAAACTATTCATGCGCTTTACAAAGCTAGCAGGATCATTCAGCATACCGCCTTCAGCTAATAAGGCTTGGTCAAACAACACCAAGGCTAAATCACTAAATACCGCATCGGCGGCTTCAGCCTCAAGGCGCTTAACCAGCTTATGCGCCGGATTGATTTCCAAAATAGGTTTGGCTTCTGGTGCACTTTGCCCTGCCGCTTTTAGCATGCGCGCCAAGTTGCCTGATAAATCATGTGCGTCACTCACCAAACAGGCCGGTGAATCAGTCAATCTATGCGTGACCCGCACATCTTTGACTTGATCGACGAGCGTAGCCTTAATTTTTTCCACCAGAGATTTAGCTTCTTCTTCAATTTTCTTGTGAATCTCTTTTTCTGTGTCTGATTCTAGTTTACCTAAATCTAAATCGCCCTTGGCAATCGATTGTAATTTTTTACCTTCAAACTCAGTCAGACTGCCTAATAGCCATTCATCCACACGGTCAGACATCAACAAGACTTCAATGCCTTTTTTACGGAAAATTTCTAAATGCGGGCTGTGTTGTGCCGCGGCAAAACTTTCGGCGGCAATGTAATAAATCGCCTCTTGCTCAGCTTGCATGCGCGCGATATAATCTTTGAAGGCAACGTCTTGCACCTCAGTATCGGCCTTGGTTGAGGCAAATCTTAGCAAGCCAGCAATTTTGTCTTTATTGGCAGCATCTTCACCCGGCCCTTCTTTTAATACCCGGCCAAACTCTTGATAAAATGTGGCGTAATCTTCAGCTTTATTTTCCGCCATATCTTCTAGCAAGCTCAAGACTTTTTTCACCGAACCGGCTTTAATCGCATCGACATCACGGCTAGACTGCAAAATCTCACGCGAGACATTCAACGGCAAATCCGCTGTATCAATCACCCCACGGACAAAACGCAAATATTGTGGCAGCAACTTTTCAGCATCTTCCATAATAAAGACCCGTTTAACATACAACTTAATGCCATGGCGACGCTCACGGTCGTATAAATCAAACGGCGCTTTGCTCGGAATATATAATAAAGAAATGTATTCTTGCTTACCCTCTACACGGCTATGCGTATAGCTCAGTGGGTTTTCAAAGTCATGTGAAGCATGCTTATAAAATTCTTGATATTCTTCTTCTGTAATCTCATTTTTATTGCGGGCCCACAAGGCAGAGGCTTTATTCACTGTTTCATCTTCATCAGTCGTGACTTGCTCGCCGTCTTTCCACGCTGATTTTTTCATCACTATCGGCAAAGTGATGTGGTCTGAATACTTACGAATGATGGTTTTCAGTTTCCAATCATTTAAAAACTCATCCTCCCCGTCACGCAAATGCAATACCACTTCAGTACCGCGTGTCGTTTTATCAGCCACTTCTAGGGTAAAGTCGCCTTCACCGGCAGACTCCCAACGCACCGATTCTGTTGCGCCAGCACGGCGTGTGGTCAAGCTAACTTTGTCGGCAATAATAAAGGCTGAATAAAACCCCACGCCAAATTGACCAATCAAATTAGCGTCTTTGGCTTGGTCGCCAGACAGCGCATTAAAAAATTCTTTAGTGCCAGACTTCGCAATCGTACCAATATTGGCAATCACCTCATCACGACTCATGCCTATGCCGTTATCGCTAATCGTCACAGTGCGCGCTTCTTTATCAAAATCGATACGAATGCTTAACGCACTATCGCCTTCAAACAGCGCACCGTTAGCAACACTTTCAAAACGCAATTTGTCTGCCGCGTCCGATGCATTAGAAATCAACTCGCGTAAGACGATTTCTTTATTGCTGTATAGCGAATGTATCATCAGTTGCAATAACTGCTTCACCTCCGCCTGAAAGGGCATGGATTCTTTTTGTGTGGTCTGTTTTGCAGCGCTGTCTTTGGCCATAAATTAAGCTCCTAATGTGGAAATAAAAAAACAATACATCTTTAATGGGGATGACGCAGGATTTTTCAAGCGCAATTTTCACGGTCTTAAGCCCATGATGAAAGCGATAGATGGCATTGTCATAAAACTTTCAAACTATTAAGACAACAAAATTAAGGGCTTTGTTGGCAACCAACGGGAAAGGATGTGAAGGATCGAGCGCCACAGGCACTAACAATGGGCGGACATCTGTTGCAAAATATTGTGCTACCCAGTGTCGTTGCGCTGCCGTGCGCTCCCCATGCGGCACCAAATGCACGCCTTGCTCTGCCAAAGCCGGCATCAACTCGGTGTTAAAAAATATGATACTGCTTATCAGCTAAAGCGTGCGCGGCGGCTGAAATAGCTAGGTAACTTTGCACATTAATATCACCATGCACACCATCGCGCATCGCTTCAACATGGGGCGCGGCACGCACTTCAAAAAACTCATCTAAATTAGAGGGCACAATGCAGAGGAGTCGTAAACGTTCGAGTAAGGGATATTCTGGATTTTGTGCAAGACTCAGCACGCGCTCATTAAACGCCAAAATACTGGCCTCACGATTAAGTAATTTCAAGGGGGAAAGTTGAGCGCATAGGATCATAAAATTTTTAAATGAATTCTATGTTATACGTTTATTGTGACAAATTGATGTCTGTTTAATGAAAACCAAGTGGCTTGAGCTAAGTCGCGCTAAGCTAAGTCGCTAATGTGCGCTAGCGTACATTAGCCTTATCATACGCCAGCAGTCATTTTAAGCAACGTTCTGCTCAGAAACGCTCAGCTTAGACAGTGATCTATTGAATAATTGTGCTATGAGCAAACCTGCGGCGGCAAAGCCAAATGGTGCGGTAACGCATACACTAGAGCCATAACCTGCACAGTTTAAGCCGGTGATCGCGCTAGTTTCTCTAGAGCTTTCTAGCGCACAGAGGCGCTCTGGCATGACCACTTCTTCATCCGAATAGACGCATAGAATCGCTAGTTTTTCTGGTTTATTTTTGCCCGTACTGGCTTGGGTAAAGCCGTAGTCACGGCGCAATACATTACGCACCTTGGCAAGCAGCTTGTCATGACTCACTGCACTTAAATCTGCCTGTTTTATACGCGTAGCATCTAGTCGCCCGCCGGCTGCACCGGTCATCACTAGCGGGATATTGTTTGACCGGCAAAAAGCTGCAATGGCCGCTTTGGCTTTAGCGTCGTCTATGCAGTCGATCACACCATCACAAGACTGATTTAATAGCGCATAAACGTTTTCAGCGCTCACGAAATCTTCAATTTCAAGCACGTTTGCATTGGGGTTAATACTACGAATGCGCTCGGCCATGGCGGTGACTTTAGCTTTGCCAAAAGTACCCTCCAAGGCGTGCAACTGTCGGTTCACATTGGATTCGGCGATATGATCTAAATCGATCAAAGTGATAGTGCCCACCGCATTGCGTGCTAGTGCTTCAGCCGCCCAAGAGCCTACGCCACCAATGCCGATGACACAGATGTGCGCTGCTTGTAATGTGCTGAGCCCTGCTGTGCCATAAAGGCGGGAAACACCGCCAAAACGACGGGTGGCATCCATCTGCTCTGTCACGGCCGTCACGTTTCTAGCACCACAAATGCGGCGGCAAGATTTCTCTCATCACTAATACTGAGGTGTGTTTGCGTAATCTGTTTCGCCTGCAACAACGCTTGTAGTTCTGGTGCCAATACTAAAAGGGGCTTGCCTAAGGCATCGTGCGAAACGGCAATATTTTGAAAAGTCGCGGGGGTGCGAAGACCGGTGCCCAGTGCTTTAGAAAACGCTTCTTTTGCGGCAAAGCGCTTGGCTAAAAATCGCGCCTTAATGGCGGATTGCACATAAACAGCCCATTCACTATCTGCCAGTATGCGCTTAGCAAACTCATCACCAAACTGCGCAACAGAGGCCTCAATGCGGGCAACTTCTACAATATCTGTACCAATACCAAAAATCATCTGGCGGCTACTTAAAAGCAAACTCTTTCACTAACGCCTTCATTTCGCGCACGGCGTTATCCCAGCCGACAAATAAAGCGTGCGCCACAATAGCATGACCAATATTCAGCTCGCCTATGCCCTCAATTGAGGCAATCTCATGCACGTTATGATAGTGCAAGCCATGACCAGCATTGACCACCAAACCTAAGCTAAGGGCGTATTTGACAGCGTCTTTGATACGTTGCAATTCTCGTTGTTGATCAACGGTATTTTCAGCATCGGCAAAGGTGCCAGTGTGTAATTCAACGACCGGTGCGCCGGATTTTTTGGCGGCATCAATCTGTGCCACATCAGGGCCTATAAACAATGACACACGGATACCGGCGTCATTGAGTTTTTTAACAGCGTGTTGTACTTGAGAAAAATTACCTACGACATCTAGACCACCTTCAGTGGTGCGTTCTTCACGGTGTTCTGGCACTAAACAAACGTCTTGTGGCGCCACTTCTAGTGCAATGCCTATCATCTCATCGGTGACGGCACATTCAAGATTCATGCGTGTTTGTAAAAGTCCGCGCAACGCCCGCACATCCGTATCTTGCATATGACGGCGATCTTCACGCAAATGTAGCGTAATACTATCTGCGCCGGATTGCTCGGCACGTAACGCCGCTTGTACCACGCTGGGATACTTCGTGCCACGCGCCTGCCTAATGGTGGCGACGTGATCTATATTGACACCTAGTTTAATCATTTATTCAATCCTAAAAAAATCCGTATGCCGGCTACTTTGCAGCTCAAGCCAAGTGCTGATGCCCGTATGTTGAACGACAGCAAGGGATATCAGCAAGGAAACCCTGTCCTGGGCGAAGTTTGCCTTCACGCTATAGTCCTTGCAAATCAATCAACAACTGCCGCGTGTGCAAGGGCTGATCACCAAGGTAATGGGCCAATAAATAGCGCATTAACTGCTTACTCTGCAACTGGGTTTTCGCTTGGCTATAGTCGTCATTGACCATATCTATCAAGGTTTTACCGCGCAATTGTACGCCATTTCCTGTGCGATTTAATAGCTTAGTTAATCGATGGGCGCCATGCTCAGCCTGATAAAGATAGTGAGCCTCGGCAACAATTGGCGCGGCACTGACATCTTGCTGCAGTGGAATAGCATAACCAAGCTCTTGCAGTAATTTCAACTCAAAACGGCGCAGTGTCGTCGCCAAATCTTGACTGCTCGCTAAGATCTTGATTGTCGCAGCGTAATATTCAAACAGCGCTTCATGGGCATCTTCACGTGGCAATAAGCGCAACAATAACTCATTTAAATAAAAACCACACATCAAGGCCTCGCCCTTTAGCAATAACAGGCCGCCACCCCACTCCAAGCTGTGTAAGGTTTTGAGCTCCAACTTACCTGACCAAGTCGCGGTTAAGGGTTGAAACGACTGCAACATGCCACGCAGCGCTGAGCGTGGTCGCCTTGCGCCTTTGGCGGTAGTGGCTACGCGACCAAAGCCATAGCTAAATAATTCAACCAGCAAACTTGTTTCTTTAAACGGGTAGGTATGCAGCACATACACTGGTTGATTGTCTTGCCGATGCGATTGCACACTCCCTGTTGCCACGGCTAAATCAGCTCAACTGGATTTTGTACATCAGTATCATCGGCTTTTACAATTAATAGTGGCACCAGCATTTCTGCGCCTGAAAATAAAATCATGGCATAGCGGGTTTTCTCTTCTGCGTGCATAGGCGTAAATTTACCAAAACCGTATCTTGAGTTGCGAATGAGTTGCCAAGCGCCTTTGGGCTCTGCGTATTCAGGCTTGCTAAAATGCTGCTTAATGTCTTCTGTAGGCAAGCGCTTTAATGAGTAATCACCTTGATCAGCCAATATCACCCAAGCCATTTCACCCTGTTTACCGGTATTTTTTAACTGATATAAATACCAATCATCGTCTTCATAAAGCAATTGAAATACATTATTTATCTCGCCTGTTTTACGATTAATGGCACAATAAACCCCTTGATCGTTCAGCTCGATAGGTTTGCCATAAACAGATATATTGTAGACGTTGTTTTGCATCACGAATTAGCTAGATCCATAACCTAGACTTTTTAACGCCCTTTCGTCATCCGCCCACCCACCTTTAACTTTGACCCAAGTTTCCAGATAGACTTTTCCACCAAATAGCTTTTCCATATCTTGCCTAGCTTCAGTGGAAATTTGCTTCATCTTGTCGCCATTTTTACCAATCAGCATCGGTTTTTGGCTATCCTTATCGACAATAATCGCGCAAAAAATACGGCGAAGATTGCCAATCACTTCAAATTTTTCGATTTCGACCGCAACTGAATAAGGAATTTCATCGCCTAATAATCTGAATATTTTCTCGCGTACCAACTCGGCGGCTAAAAAGCGCTCATTTTTATCCGTGAGTTCATCCTCAGAATAAATCGCCGCTTGCTCAGGTAAATATTTTCGTATGGTGTGTAACAACTCATCTAAATGCAGACTTTTTTTAGCGCTAACGGGGACGATTTCTGAAAAAGGAAATTCCAAATCAAAGTCTTGAATCAAGGGTAATAAATTACCTTTATCCCCCATCAAGTCTGATTTATTCACCACTAAAATAGTCGGCGTTTTCTCGGATAACAATTGCAATACCTTGCGGTCCGCCTCACCTAGCTTCATCGGCTCAATGACAAATAGCACCACATCCACTTCTGTGAGCACCTGCGTCACGGTTTTATTCAAGCCTTTATTCAGGGCATTAAGATGCTTTTGCTGAAAACCCGGCGTATCTACAAATAAAAACTGCGTATCCTCTGTGGTATGAATACCCAGCAAGCGATGACGTGTGGTCTGCGCTTTACGTGAGGTAATCGCCAACTTCATGCCTAGAATATGGTTGAGTAAGGTCGATTTACCTACATTCGGTCGGCCAACTATGGCCACCGTGCCACATTTAAAGGTAGAGGCTATTACTGAATCCGGGTCTATGTCTGTCATTTTTTACTATCCAATCTAAATTGATGCGCTACGACTTTTTCCAAAGCCGATCTTTTCTAAGGCCTGCAAAGCAAGCTGTGCTGCTTTCTGTTCCGCAATACGGCGGCTAGTGCCTTCACCAACCGTACGTATATCCATTTTCTGTATAAAACATTCCACAATAAACACTTGTGCGTGCGCTTCACCACCAGTGTGCACGACAGCATATTCCGGTACCGCTACTTTTTTGCCTTGTAGTAATTCTTGCAATAATGATTTAGGGTCTTTATCAATGACTTTTGGGTCTATGGTGTCGAGTTTTCCTGCATACAAATGCAAAACCAGCGCTTCAGCGGCGACAAAACCGCCATCCAAATAGGCCGCTCCTATAATCGCCTCAAGGGCATCCGCCAATATTGAGGGTCTACGCCAACCGGCGCTTTTTAGCTCGCCTTCACCCAATTTAAGGGCATCGCCCACATCTAAGGATAGGGCAATTTCACTGATAGTCGCCTCTTTGACTAACTGTGCGCGTAGCCGGCTTAAATCCCCCTCATCTAAGCTAGGGAAGCGCTGGTATAACTGATTAGCAATAATAAAATTGAGCGCGCCATCGCCTAAATACTCTAAACGCTCGTTATTCTGTGCGCTATAGCTGCGATGGGTTAATGCTTGCGTAAGCAGATTGGTCTCTACAAACTTATAAGTCAGGCGTCTGGTTAAATCTTGCTGCGTCATTCGATAGGTAACTTGAGAATTGGCTAAACTACTTAGCGTCAGCTGAGCTAGCAAAATCAATTAAAATGCTAACGTTGCCAAATAGCGGCTTGATGACTTGATATTGTACTGAAGCCACCGTCTCACCTGCGCTATTTTTATCAATCGTCAGGTCGGTCCCTGTCACCACCGTCACGTAACTCGTATTGGCGCGTCGATTAAATGAATCCTGGATTTCTTTTTTACTCATCGTGGCCAAGGGCTCTTTATTTAAGCCTTTCAGCGCGGTTGTCACCGAAAAATATTCTTGGTAGGCCGGAAAAACTTTCATGGCAACCAGTGCAACAAAGACCAGCGCCGCACCGACAAACAGCATGCCGAGAAAGGTGGAACCACCTTGTTTTTTAGGTCCAGTTTGCTTAGTCATTAAATTTTTACGCATCATCCCCCCATGCTAATCATCTTGAAAACCACATGTTAAGCACCAAGTGCTGCTGCTTAATTGAGTCGCTTAGCTTCAATGTATCGCACCACCTATTCTAGAGCCCTGATCAAAATTCATCCAGATAAAAAAGGCTTTGCCAACCAAGTTCTGCTCAGGCACAAAGCCCCACACCCGACTATCCGAGCTATCATCACGATTATCACCCATCGCCAAATATTGTCCAGCAGGCACCACCACCTCCTCATCATTGGCAAACTTGGCGCCTATCGCATCAGTGTCATAATTGCCCACCCACTCATTAATCAAAATATCATGCTGCACTTGGCCTAATTGCTCACGATAGCGCTTGGCAGTCACCATATTCAGCCCTGGTTTGACATAGGTATAATCGCCCCCATCTTGCACTTCCAGCAATTTTCCGTTAATGGTCAAACGTTTATCTAGATAGCGAATTTTATCGCCAGGCAAGCCCACCACCCGTTTAATATAATCCATTGACGGCTCAGGCGGGTAATGAAACACGAATACATCGCCACGACTAGGGTGATGCATTTCAAAAAAAGTAGTGTTTAAAATGGGTACGCGTAAACCATAGTTAAATTTATTGACCAAAATATAGTCCCCAGCCAACAAAGTGGGCATCATAGAACCCGATGGAATTTTGAAAGGCTCAACAATAAAAGACCGGACAAAGAACACCAACAAAATGACAGGGAAAAAACTTTTAGCATATTCCACCAGCACCGGCTCAGGCGTGCCATCGGCACGTTTTTTACGCAACACTAAACTATCTAGTAGCCAAATAAAACCTGTGACTGCCAATATGGCCGCCATAAACAGTGCAAAATACATTATTTATCCTCTACCCTTAAAATAGCCAAAAACGCCTCTTGTGGAATTTCCACATTACCCACTTGTTTCATGCGCTTTTTACCCTCTTTTTGCTTATCTAACAATTTACGTTTACGTGAGACATCGCCCCCGTAACATTTGGCAATCACGTTTTTACGCATGGCTTTCACGGTTTCACGGGCGATAATGTTAGCCCCGATAGAGGCCTGAATCGCCACATCAAACATTTGGCGCGGGATCAGCTCGCGCATTTTAGCCGCCACTTCACGGCCGCGATGCACGCTGTTTGCCCTGTGCACAATCATGCTGAGCGCATCCACTTTTTCGCCATTGACCATAATGTCCAGCTTTACTAAATCGGCGGCACGGAACTCTAAAAACTCATAATCCATCGATGCATAACCGCGTGATACTGATTTCAATTTATCAAAAAAGTCTAACACCACTTCATTAAGCGGCATTTCATAACTCAACATCACTTGCCGACCCATATACTGCATATTTTTCTGTATGCCGCGCTTGTTATTACACAAGGTCATCACAGGGCCTACATAATCTTGTGGCATCAATAAATTAACGCTAATCACTGGCTCACGGGTTTCTTCAACGCGTGAAGTTTCAGGCAAGCGTGATGGATTTTCAATTTGCACCACAGTGCCGTCTTTAAGCAACAGCTCATACACCACGGTTGGCGCGGTCGTGATCAGATCCATATCGTACTCACGCTCTAAGCGTTCTTGCACGATTTCCATGTGCAACAAGCCTAAGAAACCACATCTAAAACCGAAACCTAAGGCCGTTGAATTTTCTGGTTCAAATAACAAAGAAGCGTCATTCAAACTAAGCTTTTCCAGTGCGGTACGTAGCGCCTCAAACTGGTTGGATTCAACCGGATATAAGCCCGCAAACACTTGCGGCTTCACCTCTTTAAAACCAACCAAGGGCGTCGCGGCAGGCTTGCTGACCAAGGTCACGGTGTCCCCTACTTTAGCGCTGGCCAGCTCTTTAATCCCGGCAATAATAAATCCCACCTCCCCTGCAGAAAGTGACGTTTTTTGTAATGATTTTGGCGTAAATACACCCACTTGCTCACATAAAAATTCTGCCCGTGTCGCCATTAAGCGAATTTTATCTTTCGGCTTTAACACCCCATCAATCACGCGCACCAACATCACCACACCGACATAATTATCAAACCAAGCATCAATCACCAAGGCTTTCAGCGGCGCGGACATATCCCCTTTAGGGTAAGGGACTTTTGCAATCACCATTTCCAGCACATCGCGCACGCCCAAGCCGGTTTTGGCAGAACAGCGCACCGCGTCGGTTGCGTCAATGCCGATGACGTCTTCAATTTCTTGAATGACACGATCCGGGTCGGCCGATGGCAAATCAATCTTATTCAGCACCGCGGTAACTTCTACGCCTAAATCTAGTGCGGTATAGCAGTTGGCAACACTTTGTGCCTCCACCCCTTGACTGGCATCCACCACCAATAGCGCGCCTTCACAAGCCGAAAGCGAACGTGAAACCTCATAGCTGAAATCCACATGCCCAGGCGTATCAATCAAATTCAAATGATATATCTGCCCATCATCGGCCTTGTACTCTAGCGCCGCAGTTTGCGCCTTAATGGTAATGCCGCGCTCGCGCTCAATATCCATAGAGTCAAGGACTTGCGCCTCCATTTCACGGTCAGCCAAACCTCCGCACAAATGAATAATACGATCTGCTAAGGTGGATTTACCGTGATCAATATGGGCGATAATGGAGAAGTTACGAATATTTTTCATTTAGTCTTTAAGCTTTTATACAAACAAATAAGGCGCCATAAGCGCCTTTTCACAATAGCCGTGATTTTACAACAAATGCTTGATTAGTTTGTAATTAATTGCTTAAAAAGCTGATTGTTGTATGATTAGTATCATGACTAACTGCATGATCTGAGCGTATTTTGCACAATACCCTTCGTATCGCTACATTTAATATTCACAAAGGCTTTACTTACTTTAACGCCTCCTTCTCCTTACATCTGCAACGCGAAATGCTACGAAAATTACAAGCTAATGTCATTTTTTTGCAAGAAATGCAAGATCGCCACACCCAACATACCGAACGCTTTGTCTCGTGGCCTACCTCTGGGCAAATGGCGTTCTTAGCCGATGAGGTTTGGTCTGACTATCGCTACGGTAAAAATTCGGTCTATCCGGCTGACCATCATGGCAATGCCTTGCTGTCTAAATTCCCTATTACGGCCAGTCACAAACAAGATATTTCCGCACACGACTCCGAACGGCGCGGCATGCTGCATTGTGAAATCAATATCCCCAACTGGGATCAACCACTACACGCTATTTGCCTGCGTCTGGGTTTATTTGCCAAATGGCAACGCCAGCAATTGCTCGCTGTAGCCACTTATATTGAGCAGTATGTAGCGGCAAACGCACCGTTGATTATTGCTGGCGACTTTAATGATTGGGGCATGCGAGCTGGACGCGGCTTTGCAGAGTGCTTAGGCTTGCATGAACTCTTTGAACATCACACTGGCAAGTCAGCACGCAACTTTCCGGCTTGGCTGCCGATACTGCGCTTAGATCGCATTTATGCGCGGGGATTTAATGTCAAACATGTCGCGGTACATGCTGGGCCGCAGTTTCTTAAACTATCCGATCATGTCATTCTCACCGCCAGCTTAACAAAAATATGATCCATTTTATTGGCGGCAATCAAATCAAGTTATTACGTAGTGGCGCTGAATATTTTCCGGCATTAGCGCTTGCTATTGAACATGCCAAGCACGAAATTTATCTACAAACCTATATTTTCCAAGCCGATGTGATTGGGCTGCGTATTGGCAATGCGCTCATACAAGCGGCCCAACGCGGGGTGCTGGTCAATGTGCTCATGGATGGCTTTGGTAGCCAAGATTTAGCCAAAGATTATGTGCAAACGCTAAGACTAGCCGGGGTGCAGCTTCTATTTTATCGGCCGCAATTATCCCCTTGGTCACTGAAAAAAAATCGTTTGCAGCGCTTGCATGGCAAGGTCGTGGTCATCGATAGCACGATCGCTTTTGTCGGCGGCATCAACATTATCGACGATTACAATGTTCCCACACAAAAACCCAATAATATCCCGCCGCGTATTGATTATGCAGTTCGCATAGAAGGCAATCTACTGCCAACAATACTTGCTAACGTACACCATCTTTGGCGCCGTATGGCCTGGGCGCACTTACTCAGCGTCAAAAGGCTTACCCATAAGCCCAGCGCCGAACCATCGTTACTCGCGACTAGCATGGGCATAAAAGCCGCCTTTGTCTTGCGTGATAATGTGCTACATAGGCACGACATTGAAGCGGCCTACTTAGCCGCAATCTATACGGCAAAATCCGAAATTATCATCGCCAACGCGTACTTTTTGCCAGGGCGGAAATTTCGCAAAGCGTTATTAGATGCAGCCAAGCGCGGAGTCGCCATTAAACTGCTATTACAAGGGCGCATGGCGTATTCTTTAATGTTTGCTACCCATGCTTTTTATAGTGGGTTTTTAAGAAATGGTATTGAAATTTACGAATACCGTAAAAGTTTTATGCATAGCAAAGTGGCGGTGATTGATAGCTATTGGGCAACCGTGGGGTCATCCAACATTGATCCATTTAGTTTGTTGTTGGCGCGAGAAGCCAATGTAGTGGTGCAAGATGCGGCATTTGCTACAACATTACGTGCTGACATTCTCGCTTCCATACAAGTTGGCGCATTTTACATTTCACCCCAACAATGGATCAAGGGCAACCTCATTAAACGAACCTCGTTATGGCTCGCTTATGGATTGGTCAGACTGTTTTTAGGGCTCATAGGCCAATCCAACGAGTGATTCTAGAAAAACATTGACGCCACTGACTGGCAATGCGTCTGTGTGGCGGATGAAGTGCTGCCACAGGCTTATACGCACCACACCTCAAACTACTTAGCTATTTTAATCGGCACATACAAGGTGTTTTCACCGCGCTGCACCAATACCGCCACGGTTTTACCGGCGGCCAGCGCATTAACTTGCTTATTAAATTGCTCTACACTCTGAGATTCACTATTATTTAAGCCTAATATCACATCACCACGACGAATTCCTGCTTGCGCTGCAGCACCAGCAACCTCTGTCACCAACAAGCCATTTTTACCGTTGAGCTTTTTCTTTTGCTGCAAGGAGAGCTCTTTAAGCGTTAGGCCTATTTTATTGGCTTCAGCTTTAGGTGTTGCTTTGTTATTTTGCGCCACTTCAACGGCATCACTCGGCATTTCCCCCACTCCCATATTGAGGGTTTTGGCACTGCCTTTACGCAAAATTTCTACCGCCGCTATTTTACCCGGCTTGGTCGCACCAACGACTCGAGGTAAATCAGCAGAAATTGCAATCGGCTTGCCGTCAAACTTGGTAATGACATCGCCAGCTTCTAAGCCGCCTTTATCTGCTGGGCCATTTTTCTCTACGCCCGCCACCAAGGCACCATTGGTGTTTTTCATGCCAAATGACTCAGCAAGCTCTTTGGTGATTTCTTGTATGGCTATGCCAAGCCAGCCACGGGTAATTTTCCCATTGGCTTTTAGCTGATTAGATACATCAATAGCCACATCAATCGGAATCGCAAAAGACAAACCCATGGATCCCCCGCTACGACTGTAAATTTGCGAGTTAATACCCACCACTTCACCAGCTAAATTAAACAAAGGCCCACCCGAATTACCAGGATTAATCGCCACATCGGTTTGAATGAAGGGCACAAAATTTTCTTGCGGCAAAGCACGGCCTTTCGCACTGACAATACCGACGGTCATGGTATTTTCTAAGCCAAATGGCGAGCCTATGGCAGCCACCCACTCGCCTACTTTCAATTTAGTTGGATCGCCAATAATGGCTTTGGGTAAAGCGCTGGCTTCAATCTTCACCAGTGCAACATCGGTACGCCTATCGATTCCTATAATTTGCGCTTTAAATTCACGCTTATCCGATAACTTAACAATGACTTCATCCGCTTCATTGACCACATGGGCATTGGTTAAAATATAACCATCGCTACTGATGATAAAGCCTGAACCTAAGGATTGTGATTTATAGTCCGGTTGTGGCGAACCGCCCTGCCCAGGCATCAGTGGAATACCAAATCGTTTAAAGAACTCTTGCATTTGTTCGTCGCCTTCCAGTCCTGGAAAAGGCGACATACCGACATTGCCGCGTACGCTTTGTGTCACGCTAATATTCACCACTTCAGCCCCATGCTTTTCAGCAAGCTCGGTAAAATCGGGTAGGTCTTTTGCATAAATAGGGGTATTTATCGTAGCCACTAAGCTTAAACCAATGACCACCATCCAAGCTCTTAACATCTATGTACTCCATCTAGTTTTAGAAATACTTTGAAATCTAATCGCAGGCATTTGATGCCAGCGATTTGTACTATTTTAGTGTTTTATATTGGGGGGCAGTACTGCAATTTTAAAGACCCGCTTTGTCATCGGCAAAACGTAAAATGACTGCCTGATATTTTTTACTGTAAGCGACACCTGCTTTATTCTGGCCAATTAAATAACCTTTGACCCATAAGAAGCCTAACAGCAAGCCTAAAGCAGCAGCTAAAATCACGTAAAGCTGATTACTAAAAAAGTGATCTGCCGCCACCGTCGCAACCAGCATAGCCATCAGCGGCACAACGTATAGAAAGAATGCCATATTTAATACCGCCTGCTCTTCAATACCGACCACCACACTGTCGCCCACATTGGCGTCGATTAAGTTTTCGGCAGTAAACGCATGGCGATTATGCCCTAGCAATTTACCCCAAGCAGCATTGCCGCAGCCGCGCGTTTGCCCACAAAGCCCACACGCCGTGCGCCTTTCTATTTCAAGGGTGGCTTGAGCGTCTATCTTAGCGGTAACAATCGCGTATTCTTCTATCATGGCAGTAATTTGTGACTTTTTAAATAAATTTGAATCGCCGTTAACGGCCTATTTACTTGATAAATACCACCGCATTGGCAATTTTAGCCACGGTCGCTTCTGGCACTTCACCCAATACCGTAATTTGCAAATAACCAGCGACGCTAGCGTAATAGCTAGTATTAGCAACGACGCTATGCCCTAATCTAGGCTTCACGCCACTCTCTATCGGTTCGATGAATAAAGACACTGAGGCTAAGCCATCCGAAAATATCACATGGGTGACGGGTAAAGCTTTACCCCGCACCATGCGCTTCATTTGATCCACCTTCACATAGCCAGCTGGCAAGTCTTTTAGTTTCCAATGTGGGCTGGCATTGGTATCGGTGGTAGCCGCCGGCTCATCCTCCATGACATAATTTTTTCTAGCATCCACTTTAGGTTTAAACCAATCTAAATCAAGATTACTAATCAAGCCAAATTGATTAAAAGCAATACTGCCTATCACTTCATTTTTAGCATTAAGCATCACCGATTTTAACAACAGTCCATATTCAGTATCGAGCCAAAACTTGTAGCTATAGCGTAAATTATCTTTTGCCTCTAACAATACTATCTGCGCTTGGCGGTCAGCCACACGCTCAGTTTCAGCAACACGCACTGCGTAACTCAGTTTAATGGCGTCTAAATCCGTGGGCAAAATTGCCGGAAACATATTATTGCCATAGCGCTTTTCTATCACCACTTTTTCATTTTTAGGGTTGTAGATGACGACATCACTCCCTTGGCTGAGCACTTCGCGCGGTGATCCATCAAGCACGACATTACGGGCAAACTCATACTGGCCATTAAACAAATGTTTGATTTGTACTGATTTAGATTGCTGCCCTGACTGACAGATAAAAATGCCCTGGTAACTTAAGGCATGGGCAGCAACCGCCGCCTTTTGCAATAATTGCCATGTCTCTTCATCGCTGGCTGCCTGTGCACTTAGCGCCGCACAAGCGAGTAAGAAAATACTGATGAAACGCTGAATAATCATGCGCAAAACCCTAACAATGCAATGCGAGCTGCAACCATTATTCTGAATAACTCGCTGATTGAATATAGTAAGAACTTGCAGTTGGCGCAGAGGCTTGATGGGCCATCAGGTATGCCGCTGGAATGACTTGTGTGACGGCTTGCTCACTAAGCGCTAGCGGCGTAGATTTTGTCGCGGTAAAGACTTGTGCAAACTCTGCTGGGACAACATCATGTGCCAGCTGCGTTTGTAACACCATCCAACCGACCAGCATCACCACCGTAAAAGACGCGGCAATTGACCAAGCAACAGGCATTTTATGCTGCGCATCAGCAGTGTATTGTAGGGTGCTAGTTTGGCGTGTTAGCGCCGCATTTGGTGATAAAACAGTGGGCTCTTGCTCAATTTTAGACATGATCTGTTGTGTGAATTTTTGGCTAAGCGGGGCCGTACCACGCATCACATCGCCAATTAAATGATAGCGCGCCCAGACTTCAGCCTCATGGTTATTGGTCTGCATAGTCACCATCAATTGCTCGACATCTGCTAAGGCAGATTCATTATCAGCTAAAGCGGATATGTGTTCAGTCATCATCAACTCCTAAGTCTTATTGATTATTTCTTTAATGTTTAGTTCAATGGCTGGACTAAATTCAAACTACCATCTTTTATTATCTGGCGTATCTAATAACGGTTTTAACTTAAGCGAAATCGTGTTACGCGCCCTAAAAATACGTGACCGCACTGTGCCTATAGGGCAATGCATCACCGTTGCTATCTCCTCATAGCTTAGGCCTTCAATTTCACGCAAAGTAATTGCCGTACGCAACTCTTCAGGCAAGCCAACCACGGTATCATTCACCGTTTGTGCAATTTGCTTAGTCATCATTGATGACTCCGGTGTTTCCATGGTCCGCAATTCATCACCATCTTCAAAGTTTTCAGCATCTTCAATTTCAATGCCGTTGCTAACGCTAGGTCTACGCTTAATGGACACTAAATAATTTTTTGCCGTGTTAATACCAATGCGGTACAGCCAAGTATAAAAAGCACTATCACCGCGAAAATTAGGCAAGGCACGATAGGCCTTAATAAAGGATTCTTGCACGATGTCTTCAATTTCGGATTGGTCACGCACCATACGCGACAGCAAGCGCGCCAACTTACGCTGATACTTATCGACCAACAAGCCGAAAGCGCGCTTGTCACCAAGCTGCGCACGTAAAACCAGCGTATGGTCTATCTCACGATTTTCAGCTGAAGAATTAGCGGTCACTGTGCTTAGATTTCCGGTGACCTTAGTCTGGGTCGGTACATGCGTGTATTTTCCACTATTATTTTCTGCACTCACAGAAGTATAACCTTGCGCAGTGGCTTGCACTAAATTTAGTTGCGTAAATTCTATTATTTCATCGCAATGACTCATTAGACGTCCATTCTTAATCACAATATAAAAAACTATGAGTTTATTTACTGGCTTTGTGCGCCATTTCTATTGCCTTTTATGAGGACAGAGCTACACTCTCATTAGTTCCAGCATCGATACCCCATTTTCTTACATTTCATCTTAAAAGATTAAAGCCCGTATGCAGCAATTTGATGTACTCATCATCGGTAGTGGCCTTGCAGGCTTAACCCTTGCGCTACGCACGGCCACCCATAAAAAAGTCTGCTTAGTCAGTAAGCGTAGTATTAATGACAGCGCCAGCGACTGGGCGCAAGGTGGCATTGCCGCTGTACTCAACGATGAAGATTCGATAGAAAATCATATTCAAGACACCTTGAATGCAGGAGGTGGATTATGCGACCAAGCCGTCACCCGCATGGTGGCTGAACGGGCCAAAGAAACGGTTGAATGGCTCATTGAACAAGGGGTGGGCTTTACGCGCGAGCATGACGACACCACCTATCACTTAACCCGCGAAGGGGGCCACAGCCATCGCCGCATTATTCATGCCGCAGACACCACTGGCCATGCGGTACAAATGACGCTTTCAGAAAAAGTGAAGCAACACCCCAATATCACGGTGATGGAAAATCATATTGCGGTCGACTTAATCACCGCCAGAAAAATCACTGCCGAAAAAGAACCGGCGGCACAATTTCCAGCCGCCGATTACAACAGCGACACCAACGCATGCTTAGGCGCCTATGTCTTAGATAAAAGAAGCGGAAAAGTCATCACCATTGCCGCACAAAATACCATTTTAGCTACCGGTGGCGCGGGTAAAGTGTACCTTTACACCACCAATCCAGATGTCAGCACCGGCGACGGCATCGCCATGGCGTGGCGCGCAGGTTGCCGCGTAGCCAATATGGAATTCATCCAGTTTCATCCCACTTGCCTATTCCATCCGCATGCCAAATCATTTTTGATTAGTGAAGCGGTGCGCGGTGAAGGCGGCTTACTTAAACTGGCTGATGGCACACGATTTATGTTGGCGCATGACGACCGCTTAGAGCTGGCACCACGCGACGTGGTCGCACGGGCGATAGACTTTGAAATGAAAAAACTTGGTCTAGATTGCGTCTATCTAGATATTAGCGATAAACCTTTAGCCTTTATTCAAGAACATTTTCCTAACATCTATAAACGCTGCCTAGGCTTTGGCATAGACATCAGTAAAACCCCTATTCCGGTGGTGCCTGCCGCACATTACACTTGCGGCGGCGTGATGACTGACGATAAAGGCCGCACCGATATTAAAAATTTATATGCCATAGGCGAAAGCGCCTGCACAGGCTTACATGGCGCAAACCGCTTAGCCAGCAACTCCTTACTGGAATGCTTGGTATTTGGACAAACCGCCGCCGCCGATATTTTAAGTCAGCCGCTAAAACCATTTCCGCAACTGCCTTATTGGGATGAAAGTCGCGTGACCGATGCCGATGAAGAGGTGCTAATTACCCACACTTGGGATGAATTACGGCGCTTTATGTGGAACTACGTGGGTATTGTGCGTACCGATAAACGCCTCAGCCGCGCCCTACATCGTATTCATATGCTGCGCGACGAAGTCAATGAGTTTTATAGCAATTTTAAAATCAGTAACGACTTAATTGAGCTGCGTAATTTATTGCAAGTGGCCGAATTAATTGTTGAAAGCGCTATTTCCAGGGTCGAGAGTCGCGGCTTGCATTACAGTAAAGACCACCCCAATACTGAGCTGGAACCAATACCAACCGTGCTAGCGCCGTTAAATTATTACAGCTTGCTAGACCGCGGCTATCCACATCATTAAACCAACGCACAACGCCTATCCATGCTAATCATACGCGCCCTCATTGCCAGCTTATGCTTACTGATGAGTGCAACTGGCCACGCCGATGAGGCTTATAGTGTGCTCTACGTCTACGATGGTGACACGGTAAAACTGCGACCGAGCAAGGCAACTAACGCACAATCTGATTTTAAACTACGCTTCACTGCCATTGATGCCCAGAACGCGAGCAAAACTACGGGCTAAGCACGCGTCTGGCCCTGATACACCTTTGCCAAGGTGAACATATGCTGGTCACGGCACAAATTGTCGGAGAAGACCGATACCAACGCGCACTTGGGCGCTTGCAATGCAACCATGTTGATGCAAGTCTGTACTTGCTTGAACGTGGCTGGGCTTGGCATAGCGCAAAATTCAACCATGATAGCGATCTTGCCAACGCCACGCCCAAAGCCCAAGCGCTAAGACTTGGACTTTGGGCTGATGGCCAGCCTATCGCACCTTGGCACTGGCGGCATGCTCACCCACACTAACTAAGGCATCAAGTCGAAAAAAATCTATCGCTAGCTTTAATTCCAATCTGCCGTATAATGCAACCTCCCTATGCCAACCAATCAGCGTAGCGGTCCTTACCCCTAATCTTCTTGATTTTCTAATCACCTGAATGATTATTACATTTGCCTTCCTCGATTGGTGTTGCTATATAAGTAATAGGTCGGCTTACACCCAAGCTGGAGCTTTACATTGACCATTGAAACACACACACTTAACTTTAACGAGTTAGGATTATCCGAAGCCATTTTGCGTGCGATTAACGACGCAGGCTACACCGCCCCCACCCCTATTCAGTCTAAAGCCATTCCGCAAGTATTAAGCGGTGGCGATTTACTCGCTGGCGCACAAACTGGCACCGGTAAAACCGCTGGCTTTACGCTACCTATTTTGCATTTACTTAGCCAAAAGCCATTAGAAAGCTTAGGCAAAGGTCGCCCGCGCTGCCTAATGCTGACGCCAACGCGTGAGCTGGCGGCGCAGATTGAAGAGTCGGTCAAAACTTACGGTAAATATTTACCGCTGACGTCTACGGTGATTTTTGGTGGTGTGAATGCCAACCCGCAAATTGCCCGCTTGAAAAAGCCACTCGATATTTTAGTGGCAACGCCAGGTCGCTTGCTGGATCATGCCAACCAAAAAAATGTAGATTTATCCGGCGTGGAAATTTTGGTGCTAGACGAAGCCGATCGCATGCTAGACATGGGCTTTATCCGCGACATTAAAAAAATTCTCGCCATGCTGCCTAAGCAACGACAAAATCTATTGTTCTCAGCCACCTTCTCTGATGAAATCAAAGTCTTAGCTGACGGCCTATTGCACCAGCCTGGCTTTGTTGAAGTAGCGCGTCGTAATACCGCGTCTGAACTGGTAGAGCAAACCGTACATATGGTGGCGCAAAGTCATAAACGCGAGTTGATGAGCCACCTAATTAAGCACCACGACTGGAAACAAGTCTTGATATTCACCCGTACCAAACACGGTGCTAACCGTTTGGCCGAAAAACTACTTAAAGATGACATTCAAGCCACGGCGATTCATGGCAACAAAAGCCAAGGCGCGCGCACCAAAGCATTGGCGCAATTTAAAGATGGCAGTATGCGCGTATTGGTCGCCACCGATATTGCTGCACGTGGTTTAGATATCGACCAATTGCCGCAAGTGGTGAATTTTGAATTGCCCAATGTACCAGAAGATTACGTACACCGCATTGGCCGTACTGGTCGTGCCGGGTCTAGTGGTGCGGCGGTATCGCTAGTGGATCGTGAAGAATTGAAGTTACTTAAAGATATTGAAAAACTGATTAAGCGTGAGATTCCTAAACTGCAAGTGGAAGGATTTACCCCAAACGCCAACCCTGAGCCTGAAGCGCCACGTGCGCCACGCCAAGCACACGGTCGCCCACCACGCGGGCATCAGCGTAACGCACAAGGCGCGGGCAATGGCCAAACTGCTGATAGAAATGGTAATTCAACCAGAGGCAACGCCGAAGCTAGACCAGCGCAAAACAATGCTAGACGTACGCCAAGGCCAGCTAATAACCAATCGCCTAGAGACCATCAAGGCAACACCTCACGTGGCGATACGCAAAATGTAAGCCCTAAAAATATGTCAGAAGCGGCGCGTCATCAAGCCATGCCGCAACCGGCTTTGTTTTCACCTAAAAGCACACACAATGGCAACCATGGCAATGCTAATGGAGGCAATTCTGGCCGTAGTAATGGCAACTCCAATAGCCCATATCGTAGCGGTGGCCGAGGTAGATAACCCATTAAATTTTCTTTAGCATTTTAGCAAATGCTAAAAATAGCTTAACATAATCAACATCAAAATTTTACACCCTTAACAGTTAGGAAATCCTCATGCAAATTGCAATGAACACAGTAGTAACCATGACTTATGAACTCAAGGACACCGATGGCAATGTGCTGGAATCTAGTACAGAACCAGTGGCCTACTTACACGGTGGCTACGATAATATTTTCCCAAAAGTTGAAGAAGCCATGCACGGCAAAAACGTTGGCGACGTGGTGGTCGTTGACTTGCAACCCGTTGATGCCTTTGGTGATTATGATGAAGAACTGGTGCAAATTGAGCCTGCCAGCGCTTTTCCTGCAGATGAGCTAAAAGTAGGGATGCAGTTTGAAGGAGAAGATGAAACGGGTGAAGTGATTTTGTACACCGTGACAGAGATTGCTGATGGCAAAGTGATTGTTGACGGTAACCACACATGGGCAGGCGAGCGTGTCGTGTTTAGCGCAACGGTTGCCGGCGTGCGCGCCGCCAA
>SHXQ01000023.1 GCA_009693255.1 Methylotenera sp.
CAATACGATGAGCCACACCACGAGAATAGGTGTCTAGCCAGCCATCCACAAACAAATGAACACCTAATCGTAAGGCAAGCGCCTCTTCTTCAGCAGCAAACTTAAAAGGCTCTAACGCTTCAGTATTATCAAGCGGGCCAAGCAAAGCAAAAGGCTGACCTGGTGTATGAAAAGAATGTAAGTCCAATAGAACATCGTGTTGCGACAAGAGGGGGCACAGCCAGTTCGCCACATGATCTTCAAAGTCTTTTGGTTGCGGGTTAGGGTTTAAATTACGGTTTAAATTGCGATCGCCCATGCGTTGTTTTTTAGCATAAGCCAGAGGATTGGCGATAGGAACAAAGGTCACGCTGCCACTTACTATAGTGCGCTGTCTGGTTTCAAACTCATGCATGATTTTTACAATGGCTTGCGTGCCACATGACTCATTGCCATGCACCGCGCCAAGTACGATTAAGCGCAAGCCTGGTTTGATCCCAGTGTAGGTGACTGATTTAAAGTGTGTCTGGTTCATTGTTTAAAAAATCCTGATTGCGTTTCCAGCAACACTTGGTCTGAAAAATGAATGCTGTCACGCGTAATGATGCCCATTTGATGATTGTGTGCGTCCTGAGGAAAACATTGTGCATAGCCTGTTGCAGTTTCATGAATAATAATAGAGTGAAGCACAATGTTTCCCTCACCATTAAGTAGTTCCGCTTGCTTTAATGCAAGCTCAATTAGCACAAAAAATACGCGTGATAATTGTTCGGCACTGGGCGAAACGGGCAAACCTATCCAGCGCAGAGAGTTTTTAACGCAGGCGGCAATGTAGTCAGGATCATCGTCATTCCAAAAGACCAAGGTGTGATCGAAGGCATCGACGATATCGCGCATATCCGCTTTCATCAAACCAAAGTCATACACCATTTGGCCGTTATCTAGCGTATCGGCTTCCAGCAATATTTCTACTTTGTAAGAATGCCCATGTATCGAGCGTGCGCAACGTTGGGTGGTACAGTTACGTACGATATGCGCCCCTTCAAATGAAAATAATTTACGGATAATCATAAGTTTTGTTTACCCTGATTTTGAGGTGCTTTTGATTGAACACTTAACAGTTCAATTGCTTGAGATAAAGTCATGACATCCTGCGTAGCACTACCCAGCCAACGCATGGAAACCTTATCTTCAGCTGCCTCACGTTTGCCTACCGCCATGAACAATGGCACTTTTGTAGCAGAGTGTTCACGAACTTTATAGCCTATTTTTTCGTTACGTGTATCTAACGCAACGCGCAAACCAGCATATTTAAGCTGACTAACCACCCTCAGCGCATAATCGTCCACTTCATTGGTAATAGGTGCAACAACCACTTGTACAGGCGCAAGCCAAAATGGCAAGCGGCCAGCATAGTGTTCTAATAAAATACCTGTAAAGCGCTCTAAAGATCCAAATAATGCGCGATGCAACATCACAGGACGACACCGATCACCAGCCTCATTTATGTAATGCACATCAAAACGCTCAGGTAAGTTCAAATCAACTTGTAATGTGCCACATTGCCAGTCACGACCAATGGCATCCCGTAATACAAATTCTAGTTTAGGGCCGTAAAACGCGCCTTCACCGACATTGATTGTGTAGGCCAAACCCAAGGTGTTAAGTGACTGTGATAGCGCTTCTTCCAATTGATCCCAAATTGCATCATCACCAATTCTATTTTGTGGTCGAGTAGACAATTTAATGGTGACATCGTTAAAGCCAAAATCGGCATAAATACTTAATACCAAAGCAATCACCGATTGGCACTCTGCATGTAACTGGTCAGAGGTGCAAAAAATATGGGCGTCATCTTGCGTAAAGTGCCTAACCCGCATTAAGCCATGAAGTGCGCCAGAAGACTCGTAGCGATGCACCTTGCCAAACTCCGCCATGCGAATAGGTAAATCGCGATAGCTTTTAAGTCCATGCTTATACAGCAACACACCGCCAGGACAGTTCATGGGTTTTAAGGCAAACACACGCTCATCTTCGGTTTGAGTAGTAAACATGTGTTCACGGTAATTTTGCCAATGCCCAGAAATCTCCCACAAACCCTTATCCATGACATCTGGCGTATTCACTTCCACATAGCATGATTTTTCTTGCTGATCACGCATGTAGGCAATTAACTGTTGAAATAGGCGCCAGCCGTTGGGGTGCCAAAATACAGCACCAGGCGCTTCTTCTTCAAAATGGAACAAATCCATTTCACGGCCTAACCGACGATGGTCGCGTTTTTCAGCTTCGTCCAATTGTTGTAAGTAACTCGTTAATTCACTTTGCGTAAGCCAAGCCGTTCCATAGATACGTTGCAACATTGGTTGTGTATGGTCGCCACGCCAATAGGCACCTGCCACCTTGAGTAGTTTGAAGGCGGGTGAAAGTTCCGAAGTGTTGCTAGCGTGGGGGCCGCGACATAAATCTACAAAACTACCTTGACGATAGACCGTAATGGTTTCATTAGCTGAAATCTGCGAAATTATCTCTAACTTGTATCGATTATCTTGTTCACCAAAATAGGTCTGCGCCATTTTACGTGGCCACTCTTCGCGCACAATCGCGTCAGCACGCCGAATGACTTCCATCATGCGCGCTTCGATAAGGGAAAAATCATCAGGCGTAAACGGCTGATGGCGCTCAAAATCATAATAAAAGCCATGCTCAATGGCTGGCCCTATGGCTGTTTTGGTGTCTGGGAACAACTCCAGCACGGCTTGCGCCATCAAGTGAGCAGTGTCATGACGTAACTGCGCTAAATCAACATCGTGTTTGATAATCTACTCCCGCCTTAAATGCTAAAAAACATACATCATCACTGTTTAAATTGCGCGTGGAATTTGTGATGAATGGTGATGCAAAATAGCCGCTTCTTTTCTCGGGTCGACAATATATGAAAATCTAGCCTCAAAATTTAAAACTTCACCATCAACTGCAAAGCGCCAGTTATAAATGCCACTTAATGTCACGAGATGCTCTCCTGCGGGCTCAATATGCAGTGTTTTTTCATGCAATGCGATGCTTAAATCGTCTTTACTTGCTAACTTTTCAAAATAAGGTTGCAAATTAGCCCTACCTTTTAAAATGCGATTAGAAAAGGTTGGAATAAGCACCGCGTGCTCATCGTAAAGAGAAAGCAATCCTGCAAGGTCTGCATTGTTAACCGCTTGCATCCAGCTTTCTAATATTTGTATTGGTTCTTTCGTTTTAATTCTCCTTGTTTAAATGATGTGGCTTGCTTTGGGGTACAGGGTCAAAACCGCCCCTGTGATACGGATGACAACGTACAACTCTTTTGATAAACAACCAAGTTCCGCGCATTACGCCATGTATTTGTATGGCTTCAACTGCGTAAGCTGAACACGTAGGTGTAAATCGGCAGTTTGCCCCCAGCATGGGGGAAATGGCTATTTGATATAACTTGATAATCCCAATAAAAATGCGTTTAAAAAAATCACTCAATATGGTCATTTTGCTATTTCCCAACTGGTGATGTGTGGTTGGTCTTTTAATAGCACATTCATTTGCGATAACTCACTGCGGATGTCATCGGCCTGGGTATAATTTCCCTCAACTCTGGCTTGTTGGCGCGCTTCAATCAACGCTTCAATTTTTTCTTTCACTTCATCACTGATATGTGCTTTGTGATAGGTGTTGTTGAGTTGCTCTTGCAAAACCTGTAGTGGGTTTTGCAGCAATATGCCTAATAGATTCCCAGCTTGCTTAAAGAGTAGTTTTAACTGTCCGCGCCTTAGCTCAGTTGCCTGGCCTAAAGCTTCAGTAGCCCAACCATGCATCATCGCAATCAATTCAGGTGTGTTGAGGTCGTTGCAAAATTTATCCATCCATTGTAGCCAGTCTTGATCGGCAGGTTGTTCGTTTACATTATCCACGGCTGCCATTGCACGGTAAAACCGCTGCACACTTAATTTGGCTTGATGCAGCAACGGCTCTGTCCAGTCTAACGCGTGCCGATAATGTGTCGTCAACATGGCAAAACGCATGACTTCACCGTCGTACTTTTTGAGTAAATCACGCACCAAAAGCACATTGCCAAGTGATTTAGACATTTTCTGACCGTTCACGGTGATAAAGCCGTTATGCACCCAATAGCGACAATACTGTTCGCCAGCATGGGCACAAGTGCCTTGTGCAATCTCATTTTCATGGTGAGGAAATATCAAATCTTGTCCACCGCCATGTAAATCAATGCTGTTACCTAATAGCTTTCCTATCATTGCCGTGCATTCTATATGCCAACCTGGACGACCACGCCCCCAAGGGCTATCCCAACCTGGCATTTCCAAAGTCGAAGGTTTCCACAATACAAAGTCGGCAGGGTCGCGCTTAAACGGTGCCACTTCAACCCGTGCGCCCGCAATCATCTCTTTACGATTACGTCCTGATAACTTGCCATAATCTGCAAATGAAGGCACATGAAACAACACATGCCCATTCGCTTCGTAGGCGTGACCTAGTGCAATCAGCTTTAGTGTCATATCAATGATGTCATCGATATGCGCAGTGACACATGGCTCTAAATCGGGAGGCATTACCCCAAGAGACGCCATATCTTCATGATATGCAGTAATAAACTTTGATGTTATCTGGCTGATTTCTACGCCTTTAAATAAGGCTGCCGCATTGATTTTGTCGTCCACATCGGTGAAATTGCGCGCATAAGTGAGCTTAGGGTATAGCTGTCTTAACAGACGAGATAACACATCGAACACCACGGCTGGCCGTGCGTTACCAATATGCGCATAGTTATAAACCGTCGGGCCGCATACATACATGGTGACGTGCGTAGGATTTGCAGGTTGAAACAGCTCTTTTTGTTTGGTGAGGCTGTTGTGTAAATAAAGCTGTGGTGCCATGAACTCAAGCCACCTTTAATCTTGTGTTAACCGTGTGTGCATTGCCAAATGCACGCTCAATCAGCTTATCGAGCGTCTCTTTAGCAATGTCATGGGTAATAAATACCAATTGCGTCAATTTGTTCTGGGTGTTTCTTTCAGAAGATGGCCAATATGGCAGCGCAATCAACGGGTGAAATACGTGTTGAACAGCATGAAACACCATGGGCTGTTCGCAATCTTTAAAGTTGATGATGCCTTTGATACGCAACAAATCCTGCCCTTGTAACTCCTTTAGCAACACGAGAAATACTTCGAATGTATCTTGTGTAATTGGCGTCTCTATATTGAAGCTAAAAGCATGTATATCATCATGATGTGCATGTTCGCTTACATGCTGTAATGGATGACTAAAATTCAGGTAATAATCATGACGCAACCAATGGTTAATTTGTTGGGCATAGTCTTGATTGTCAGTCAGTGGCTTAGCTAATAGTTTTTGTAACAAACTCAAATTAAGTAGCTTTTCACAAGCTAACACACCATGTTGCACTTCATATCTTTTAGCGGCAGGATTAATCGATAAAATCCTTGCTTCAATGTTAGATAATTCAGCGGCTGAAATCAGGTCGGTTTTGGTCAAAAGGACGCAGTCAGCAATAGCCAGTTGCTTAATGGCTTCATAATGCGAGCTTAAGGTATGCATGCCATTCATGGCATCGACAGTGGCAATAACCCCATCTAACCGATAATGGGCTGTCATGTATTCATCCGTCATAATGGTGTGTAGCACTGGCGCTGGGTCTGCAAGGCCGGTGGTTTCAATCAATACGCGATCAAAATGTTTTTTACCATTACGGGAAAAACGCCAACCAATCTCTTTCAATGTTTTCTTCAGGTCACTTCTCAAATTGCAGCAAATGCAACCCGCACTGATTTCTACCACCTCTTGACGGTCAACACTATGCGCTACCAGCATATGATCTAAGCCAACGTCACCAAACTCGTTAATAATGACGAGCGTACTCGACATTTCGGTTTGTTTTAGTAAATAGTTCAGCAGAGTTGTTTTACCACTCCCCAAAAATCCAGTCAGCAGTTGGATAGGCACCAAATCAGTAGACACGGTTAATTATTCTTTAATTTAAAGTTGAGTAGGATTTGGCACATCGCCATAAACGACCTGCGGATCAAAGGTTTTAGTTTGCTCAGTAAAAATAAGGGCATTACCAGACGTATGACCTAAGGCTGATGCAGCTGTTCCCACAGGAATTTGGCGGTAAAAACAAGATTTATAGCCAACATGGCAACTTGCGCCATTGCCTGCCACAGATACACGTAGCCACACTGCATCTTGATCATCGTCAATACGCATTTCAACCACATGCTGCACCAGCCCGCTGCTGGCACCTTTATGCCAAATCACTTTTCGACTTCGACTCCAATAATGCGCCTCACCTGTCTCTATAGTTTTAGCGAGCGCCTCACGATTCATATAGCCCAGCATTAACACATCACCACTTTCAGAAGACGTAGTCACGCACGGGATTAAGCCATCTTGATCAAACTTTGGCGCAAGCTGTGCACCTTCTTCAACTTGCTCAATCGTAGCTCTTTCGGAAAAATTCATTTTTTTGATTCACTTAAATTGGCATTTAATTATGGCTACATCTATTTTAGATTGGGTGTAATGCAATAGAAGCGAAATACTAGCAAAAACAAGACAATTATGCAACATTGTTGCATTTTATACCTAAATGTCAGACTATTCAGTCTTAACAATTAAATAAGAACAACAATGCCAGTTAATATATTAAATATGGTGGATTACTCTGTTACTGCCGTAGATTACACAGACCATGATTATCACATCAAAGCCGAAACAAAAAGAACCCCTAGCAATTGCCCATATTGTCAATCCAAGAATCTAGTTGGATTTGGTCGCCGCGAGCAATTGGTTAAAGACATGCCTATGCATGGTAGGCGAGTTGGACTGTATATCAGCACAAGGCGCATTAAGTGCCAAACATGCAAGAAAACATTTAGTGAGGTATTGCCAGAAGTGGACGATAAACGCGCAATGACTAAACGCTTATTGGAATGGATTGGCAAGCAGGCAATTAAGCGTACATTTACCAGCATCGCTGAAGAAGTGGGGATCACTGAAGGAACAGTTCGCATAATTTTCAATGACTACGTCCGTGAACTTGAGAGAACCATTAAATTTGAAACGCCAACATGGATGGGTATAGATGAAATTCATCTGATTAAGCCGCGTGGAGTGATACTAACATCCGTAACAATACTGCCGTTGAAATTCTTAAAGACCGCAATAAGAAAACGGTAGCTGATTATCTGTATCGTCTTAAAGACCGTGACGACCTGCAATACGTAGCAATGGATATGTGGAAGCCATACCGTGATGCTGTTGGTGACGTAATACCACAAGCCAAAGTTGTCGTTGATAAGTTTCATGTAGTGCGTATGGCGAATGATTCAATGGAGCGTGTCAGAAAATCAATGAAAGCAGATTTAACGCTTAAACAAAAGCGCGGCCTGATGCATGACCGATTTGTATTACTACGTCGCCAACATGAACTTACAGACCAAGAGAGCTTTAACTTGGATGGTTGGTCTAAGAATTATCCGCTACTAGGTGAAGCGTACAGGCTTAAAGAGGCGTTCTTTTGCATTTATGACGCCAAGACACAACATGAAGCAATGCATCGCTATGAGTCGTGGCGGAAGAGTATTCCAACAGAGTTATACAGTTACTTTTTGCCTATTGTTACTGCGTGGTCGAACTGGCAACCTTGCATTGTTGAATACTTCAATCATCCAATTACCAATGCTTATACGGAATCATTAAATAACTTAATTCGCGTCACAAATCGCTTAGGTCGTGGTTACAGTTTTGAAGCTTTAAGAGCCAAGATTCTGTTTAGTGAAGGCGCTCATAAAGTTATGCAACCAAGACCTAAATTTGAACGGAGAGACGAATCTATGAGTATGAGTTATGCAATGTTCTCGATTGGCGATTCACGGCCATCAACACGAATTGTAGAAAAGGCAAAGAACTACGGGGCTGACTTATCAACACTGGCAAGGATGATTGAACGTGGTGATATTTAATGGGTTATCAACCACGTATTACGGATACCC
>SHXQ01000014.1 GCA_009693255.1 Methylotenera sp.
TTCTTCAAATATTGAAGGATTTGCGTTGCATGCATATTAAACTCCTTAATGTACGATATGTGAAAAGGAAAGGGCCTACATAACATTATCATGCAAACCTATTTTGGTGGCCCCCCTGTGAGTCGAACACAGCACCAACGGATTATGAGTCCGCTGCTCTAACCAAGCATGAGCTAGGGGGCCGTAACCTTTTTGCTAACTATTAATCCTGCCCTGTTTCTAAAAAGCTGCGTAATCTTTCCGAACGCGTTGGATGACGCAATTTACGTAAGGCTTTTGCCTCAATTTGACGAATCCGCTCACGCGTCACATCAAATTGTTTACCTACTTCTTCTAGCGTATGATCCGTATTCATTTCAATGCCAAAGCGCATACGCAATACTTTTGCTTCTCGCGGCGTAAGCGTCTCAAGCACTTCACTGGTCGCATCACGCAAGCTCGCATATATGGCCGCATCTACTGGCGCTAAAGTTTGGCCGTCTTCAATAAAGTCACCTAAATGTGAATCTTCATCGTCACCGATAGGTGTTTCCATTGAAATCGGCTCTTTGCTGATTTTTAAGATTTTACGAATCTTATCTTCAGGCATTTCCATTTTTTCAGCTAATGTCGCAGGGTCTGGCTCTACACCAGTTTCTTGCAAAATCTGGCGGCTGATACGATTCATTTTATTAATCGTTTCGATCATGTGCACTGGAATACGAATGGTACGCGCCTGATCAGCAATGGATCTGGTAATCGCTTGACGTATCCACCATGTAGCGTAGGTTGAAAATTTGAAACCACGACGATATTCAAATTTATCCACGGCCTTCATCAAACCGATATTGCCCTCTTGAATGAGATCTAAGAACTGTAAGCCACGGTTGGTATATTTTTTAGCGATCGAAATAACCAAACGCAAATTGGCTTCAATCATCTCACGTTTAGCACGACGAGCACGCGCTTCACCAGTGGTCATTTGCTTGTTGATTTCTTTTAGCTCTTTGATTGGAATACCTACATTAGTTTCCAAATCAATCAAACGTTGCTGCTGATCCAAAATAGAGTGGTTGTAGCGTGTTAGTTTTTCCACGTACGGCTTATCTGCTTTAAGTTCTTCAGCTAACCAGTTCTGATTACATTCATTACCCGGAAATGATTTGATGAAATACAAACGTGGCATGCCTGATTTTTCTACGCAAAAATCCAACACTTTGCGTTCATGGCCGCGTACAGTTTCAACCAAGTTACGGACTTGGTCACATAGCCCTTCGACTTGTTTTGGTGAAAATCTAAAGGCAGTGAGTTCTACTAAAATTTCTGCCAGTAATATTTGATACTCAGGGTCTTGCGACCCTTTTACCGGCAAGATCGCCATCATTTTTAGGTTGGCTGCACGCACGACGGCAAATCGTTTGAGCACTTCTGCTTTTAATTTTTCTAAAACTTCAGCTGAAATAGCGGCCGCTTTTGCACCGTCCTCATCTTCATCCTCATCTTCATCAACGTCATCTGCTGACTCATCCTCATCGGCTTCTACTACCGTTGGCTCAACTGCGCCAACATCTGAGTCTATCAAGCCATCCACCAAATCATCAACACTTAGCTCATCATTTTCAACTTTGTCGACCAACACAAGTAACGCGGCAATCGTCGTTGGACAGGCGGCAATCGCCTGCACCATATGTTTAAGACCATCTTCAATGCGCCGCGCAATTTCCACTTCACTTTCACGCGTCAGCAAATCAACCGTACCCATCTCGCGCATGTACATACGCACCGGGTCTGTCGTTCGTCCAAAATCTGAATCTACGGTTGCAAGCGCTTGCTCAGCCTCCTCTACCGCATCTTCATCAGTGACGGCTGGCGGTGCATCAGACATTAACAACACTTCTGCATCAGGAGCTTCTTCATAGACCTGAATACCCATATCGTTAATCATGCCGATTATGCCATCTATCTGTTCTGAGTTTTGCACGTCATCTGGCAGATGATCGTTAATTTCCGCGTAAGTTAAATAACCGCGATCTTTGCCCAATATGATTAACGTTTTTAGGCGCGAACGGCGTTCGTCAGCATTAGCTTCTTGCTGCTCCGGGCTAATAAACTCCACTTTCTTTTTGTCAGCTAACTGATCGCTTTTCTTCGGTCTTGCCATGCCGCACCTCTAATTTTATGCACACCATGCACATAAGTTCTTCTCTTACATGGTGAATGTGATTTTTACAACCCTCTATTATAGCAGAGTTAAACCTTATTTTGACTTAGGCTTACTGCCAAAACTTTTAAGTAAGCTACGCTCGTTTTCCGTCAAACTACTTAACGGTTTTTCACTGATTTTTGCTAGTAAGGCATTGTCATTTTTTTTGGCGTATATTTGCTGCAACTGCTGCCTTGCCCCTACTAGTTCTTGCGCTAAATCTATGGTTTCGTCGAGCACATTAAGTGCCTGCTCTAATTCACGCATGACGCTTTCATCAATTTTATCTTCGAGCGCACGCATGATAACTACAGGTTTAGATTGGGGGTGATTTAAACAAGTTTCAATAGTCTTCTGCAACAATAACTCATTATCTGAATTGCCAACAATCCATAATAAATCTGCTTCGCTCACCAGCGCAGGATGCATTAGCATGGTTAAACAAAAGCGCTTATGTAATGAATTTGTGGTGCGGGTAAGTTTAGGCTTGGCTTGCACTGCCACCTTATTCAGGTTAGGCAACTTAAGTAAACTTTGCATTTCATCCACCGATAACTGCGCTAATTCCGCCACTTTTTTCCGCAAATACATTGCACTGCGAGGCGCATTGATTTGCTGCATGATGGGCTCAGCCTCATTTAGAAAGCGTACTTTATCTTCTTGGCTTTGCAACGGATTATCCGCACATAAATGCTTTAATATATATTGCGAGAGCGGCATTGCTACTTTAATTTCCGCCTCAAATTTTTCTCGACCAAATTCCCGTACGTAAGAATCTGGATCATGCTCTTTAGGCAAAAATAAGAATGTCAATTTTAGCCCGTCGGTCAAAGCAGGCAAAGCATTCATTGCCGCACGCCAAGCAGCCGCAAGGCCTGCATTATCTCCATCAAAACAAAATACGATTTCATCTGTTTGCCGCATTAATTTAGCAATGTGAAACGGCGTGGTTGCTGTACCCAACGCCGCAACCACGTAATTAATGCCGTATTGCGCTAATGCGACCACATCCATATAACCCTCAACTACCAACACTCGGCCAGCGCTGCGTATCGCGCGTCGCGCCAAAAACAAACCATACAGCTCATGGCCTTTTTGGAATAATGGTGTTTCTGGTGAGTTGTAGTATTTGGGGGTGTCTTCCGGGTTAATCACCCTTCCACCAAATCCAATGACCTGCCCCTTTTGGTCATGAATTGGAAACATAATGCGATCACGAAACCGATCATAGCGTCGACCTTGTTCATTCTCGACCACCAAACCAGCAATACTTAAAGCTTCATTCTCGTATTCAGGAAAAATACTTTGTAAATTTTGCCAGCCGGCAGGGGCGTAACCCACCTGAAATTTAGCAACGACTTGCCCACTTAGCCCGCGGCCTTTTAAGTAGTCAATCGCACGTTCTGATTTTTTTAGTGCGGCTTTGTAATATTGCGCGGCTTGTTGCAATGACTCTTGCAAACCGACCACGACTTTAGCTACAGGCTGGGCCGGATCTCGCGTTTCTTGCGGCACTACCATACCGACCATTCTAGCAAGCTCGTTAATGGATTCAACAAAGCTTAAGCCTTGATACTCCATTAGAAAACCTACCACGGTGCCATGCGCGCCGCAACCGAAGCAGTGATAAAACTGCTTAGTAGGGCTTACCGTAAAACTAGGGGATTTTTCATTATGAAACGGGCAACAAGCAGAATAATTTGCCCCTGCTTTTTTTAACGGCACATTTTTGTCAACAACATCGACAATATCAACGCGATTTAAAAGTTCTTGGATAAAGCTTTCTGGAATCATAGTCGTGAGTATAAAGCTTAATCAAAAAAAGGAGCGATGAGCTCCTTTTATTTTGTCTTATTTAAACTAGCCATACTGCTTACTTAAGCTAAGCGCGTTTTAATCAAGCCCGATATTTTACCCATATCGGCCCGCCCTACAACAAGCGGCTTAATGGCCGCCATCACTTTGCTCATGTCTTTAATACCATTCGCAGCCGTATCTATAACCACCTGCTCTAAAATATTCAACACTTCGGCTTCCGTCAACTGCTGCGGCAAATAAGTTTGCAATACAGTGACTTCAAACTTTTCAATATCAGCTAAGTCTTGACGATTTGCAGATTCATACGCCGTAATTGAATCACGGCGCTGTTTAAGCATTTTTTCAATAACCACAATGACATCTGTATCATTTAATTCTATACGCTCATCCACTTCGCGCTGTTTAATAGCCGCTTGCAATAAGCGAATTGCGCCTAAGCGCACGCTATCTTTAGCCCGCATAGCGGTCTTCATGTCCTCAGATATTCTAGCTTTTAATAACATAGCGCTAAGCTCTTAATGACATACCAATAACTAAACTACCGTTATTAGAATAATTTTGCTGGAAGCGTTTGTTTCATTAAACGACGGAACTGACGTTTAACCGCAGCAGCAGCTTTACGTTTACGTTCCCAAGTTGGTTTTTCGTAAAATTCGCGTGCGCGAAGATCATTTAACAAACCAGTTTTTTCAATTAAACGTTTAAAACGGCGAAGGGCAACGTCAAACGGCTCATTTTCTTTTACGCGTACACTAGACATTAATTCTCTCTTATCGACAACAATATTGATAGTTTATGCTCAAATTTCTAAAAATTAACCTAGCGGCTAAAACGCACAAGGTTCAGAAACTGAGAAAAGCCGACTATTTTAATCGCATAATTGTTTTTATTCAATTACTTTTATGCATTTGCCCTTAGTTTTGTACATTTATTGCTGAAATGCGTAATAATTCAACTTTTACGATCTTTTAAGTATTCCAATCTATGTTAATTCTAGGCGTTGAATCATCCTGCGACGAAACCGGGCTCGCATTATACGATACTGAGCACGGACTACTGGCGCATGCCTTGCACTCCCAAGTAGAAATGCATGCTGAGTACGGTGGTGTGGTGCCTGAGCTCGCCTCGCGTGATCATATTCGGCGCGTGTTACCGCTCACCGAGCGCGTGCTTAATGACGCAAATAAAACATTGCAAGACATCGATGCCATCGCCTATACACAAGGGCCCGGCTTATCTGGAGCACTGTTAGTCGGCACTAGCTTCGCTGAATCACTGGCTTTTAGCTTACAAATTCCCACTATCAATGTGCATCATCTTGAGGGGCATTTGCTGGCACCATTACTAGAAGACAATCCGCCAGCTTTTCCATTTGTTGCATTATTAGTTTCCGGCGGCCACAGCCAATTAATGCGTGTGGATGGTATTGGCGAATATACGCTATTAGGCGACACATTAGACGACGCCGCAGGGGAAGCTTTTGATAAAACCGCCAAACTACTTGGTTTAGGTTATCCAGGAGGCCCCGCACTGGCAAAACTGGCTGAGCATTCTCATTCAAATCACACCCATTCAACTGAAAGAAAGTCACCTTTTAAATTACCGCGACCACTGCTCAATAGCGGTGATTTAAATTTTAGTTTTAGTGGCTTAAAAACTGCAGTATTAACCCTAAGCAATAAACATCAGCCTTTAGACGAAATCAGCAAAGCGGATATCGCGTGGGAGTTTCAAGAAGCGGTGACTGAGGTTCTGACAGCCAAATGCATGAATGCTTTGCGTGAAACTGGTTTAGATAATCTGGTGGTTTCTGGTGGTGTGGGCGCAAATGCAAAATTACGTGAAAAATTAAATGCCGCGACTAAACGTAAGCTCTGCAAAGTAAGCTACCCACGTTTAGCGTTTTGTACTGATAACGGCGCGATGATTGCCTTTGCCGGCGCCATGCGCCTTAAGGCAATGCATGGCAAGGGCAACCAGAGCTATGGCTTTAGTGTGCGTCCAAGATGGGATTTAGCCGAATTACAAAAACCTTAGCCGCCTTCGCGCAATAAATTGCGCGCCTACACAATTTATTTCTTAGCAAAGCCAGATTCTGTCCCTGCCAACAACTTTTGAATGTTCGTTCTATGGCGCCAAATGAGCAGTAGCGACATCACCAGCACCGCGATGACGTAATCTTTATAGGCAGATAATAAAAACCAAGCATAAACCGGTGCTAAGGCTGCCGCAATAATGGCAGCTAATGAGGAATAGCGCGAGATTGCAAATATCGCAATCCAAGTCAGCATTGCAGCTAAACCAAGCAATGGAGAAATTGCCAGCATCACGCCCAGTGCAGTTGCTACGCCTTTACCGCCTTTAAATTTGTAAAAAATTGGGTATAAATGCCCAATAAATACTGCCAAGCTTACCGAAGCCACCTCCCACATCAGCATGTCTAATTGCAATGCTAACCATACGGGTAACCAGCCTTTAACTACATCTCCCAGCAAGGTCAGTGCGGCCGCTAATTTTTTACCACTGCGTAACACATTGGTTGCTCCAGGGTTACCGGAACCCACTGTACGCGGATCAGGCAAACCAAAAAGCTTGCTCACAATAATGCCGAAAGCAATCGAGCCCAATAGATAAGCAGCAACAATCCCGACAACAGGAATCAATGTCGCCGGAATAAAACCTAATTCATTCATTTCGCCTAACCCTCCTGTGATGCACTAAAATAGTATGCATCACATTCTAAACCATAGCAAAATACTAGGTATATATTTTTAGGCAAACTATTTTATGGACGTCATATTTTTAAGCGAAGTCAAAGTGCAAACTAAACTCGGCGTACCTGCTTGGGAGCGCCTTTTGCCACAAACCATTGTGCTCGACATTGAAATGCGTTACGACTTAAGTAAAGCCGGAAAAACGGATAGCATTGCAGACACGGTCAACTATGGTGCGGTAGTGAGTCGCATCAGAGAAAGTTTAACTAAGCATAGCTTTCGATTAGTTGAAGCTTTAGCTGAACATGTTTGCCAGTTAATCTTACAAGAGTTTGGCGTACTACATGTCAAAATTAAAGTCGCCAAACCAGGTATATTGCCAGGTCTAAAGGCATTGGGCGTAGTCATTGAAAGAAGCTTTCAGCCTCTAGGATGATGCGCGCTATGTAATTGCTTCAAGCGCTCCCGTGCTACGTGCGTATAAATCTGTGTTGTAGAAATATCAGCATGGCCTAATAACATTTGTACCACCCTTAAATCAGCACCATGATTTAACAAATGGGTAGCAAAAGCGTGCCGCAACACGTGCGGTGACATCGGCTTATTAATACCCGCCAACAAGGCATAGCGTTTAATTAAATACCAAAAAGCTTGGCGCGTCATCGCCTCCCCGCGATTAGTGACAAACAATGCATTACATAAGCGCTTTTGTAAAATGTCTGGCCTAGCCTCAGTTAAATAGCGTGAGATCCAATCAACCGCTTCTTCGCCCATAGGGACTAAACGGGTTTTGCTACCTTTACCGGTCACTCTAACCACGCCATCGTTGATGCTGACTTCGGTTACTTTTACCCCCACCAATTCAGATACACGCAAACCGCAAGCGTAAAGTAATTCCAGCATCGCTCTATCGCGTAGCCCGACCGGTTCACTTAAGCTAGGTGCATCAAGTAGCGCAAGCACCTCATCCTCATTGAGGCTTTTAGGTAAGCTCCGCGGCAGCTTGGGTGCTTGTATTTGTATGGTGGGGTCTCGACTAATTTTGTTATCACGCATTAAATAGCGATAAAAACGTCGCATGCTGGCGATGAGTCGGCTGATGCTACGCGGTTTATTTTGTGGAAATTTGACGGCCAGATATTGCTGAATATCTGCTTGATCTACCGTTAATAATTGCTTGTTTTGTTTGGTAAGCCAATGTGAAAATGCACCCAAATCTAAACGATAACTTTCTAAGGTGTTTTTTGCCAAGCCATCTTCTAACCATAAATGGTCAATAAAGACATCAAGTTCTGCTGCATCGGTAACTGTAAGTGCCTGCCCACTCACGCGCTTAGCCTTTTCTGTATTCATATACACCTTCATGGGCTAACAGCCAGCGCTTAATGTTCAAGCCATTTTTTTTACCCTGCATAAATCCGCCTAGATCATTTTTTGCCAGCACACGATGACAGGGAATCATCAAGGGCGTACGATTCGCACCACAGGCATTAGCCGCCGCACGTGGTCCTGAGTTTAATTGTTGGGCAAGTTGGCCGTAACTGCGTGTTTTCCCATGCGGGATGCTAGCGATTGTCTGCCAAACATGCTGCTGAAAAGCGGTGTCTTGCCTAGGGGGCTGTGAATTAAATGGGCTATTAGCCTGCTGCAAATATCGCATTATTTGCTGATACGTTTGAGCTACTAGCGGATTTTCCGATGTTTGGTTTTCTGTTATGGGCGCTGTTGCTAATAAATCAATCACAAGCTGACCCGCTTGCATTGAAATTGCAATTGCACCAAAAAGCGTATTAATCAATGCGGAAAAATGATTTGTCATCACATGATGTTAAACGAATGTGCTGAATATGCAAATGTAAAAAAACCCCAAATGACTTTCGCCTTTTGGGGTTGTGCATTAAGACTGCGCTAAATTTATGCGTCGCCTGCTGCTGCTGGTGCCATCACTTCTTTTTCACGTGAGAATAATTTTTCTTTAATCCGCGCTGATTTACCTGAACGCTCACGTAGGTAGTAAAGTTTTGCACGGCGAACATCACCGCGACGTTTAACTTCAATGCTAGCGATTAGTGGTGAGTATGTTTGGAATGTACGCTCAACACCTTCACCTGATGAGATTTTACGTACGATAAATGATGAATTCAGACCGCGGTTACGCTTAGCAATCACAACACCTTCGTAAGATTGCACACGTTTACGTGTACCTTCAACAACGTTTACACCGATCACTACCGTGTCGCCTGGTGCAAAAACAGGAATCGTTTTGCCTAAACGGGCAATTTCTTCCTCTTCTAACATTTTAATAATATCTGCCATTTTCTTATCCCTCGCGGGTTCCTTTTAATTATGAAGAGCTTGTTCCTGCTAGTTAATCCTGCTCTAGCAGCCGTGCTTCTTCTTTCGTCAACGGCCTTGCGGCCAATAAATCGGGACGCTGATCCCGAGTTCTGTGCAATGACATTTTCAAACGCCACTGTTTAATCTTGGCATGATTACCTGATAACAACACTTCAGGAACCTTCATACCCTTATATTCTTCTGGCCTCGTATAGTGTGGGCAATCTAGCAAACCATCGACAAATGAATCTTCTATTGCAGAATCACTATCGCCCAAACTACCTGGCAACTGCCTAACTATGGCATCTATTAACGCCATGGCGGGCAACTCTCCACCACTTAATACATAATCACCCATCGACAATTCTTCATCCACGTGCGCATCTATCAGTCGCTGGTCAACCCCTTCATAGCGACTCGCCAACAAGACTAAGCCTTGCTTTTTGCTTAATGCCATCACTTTTTCATGCGTCAACGGTTTACCCGCTGGTGAAAGATGAACAACCCAACTTTCTATTTGCACTGCTGCTTGTTGCACTTTAGCTGCCGCCAAGGCTTTCTCTAAAGGTTCTACCAGCATGACCATGCCAGGACCGCCGCCATAAGGCCTGTCATCTATCGTCTTATGATTATCCGTGGTGTAGTCACGCGGATTCCAAAACTGTAGGTCATAAATCTTTTGCTGTAAGGCTCTACTACTAATGCCAAATTGACTGATGGCATCAAACATTTCCGGAAACAACGTGACCACATCAAATCTAAATGCCATGACTAGAAATCTGCATCCCAATCTACCAACATCGTTTTAGCTTTTAAATCTACTGCGAGGACTACATCCGCGGTAAATGGCAACAATCTTTCTTGTGGTTTTGCTTGAGTAGCGGCTGTTGCCTGCTTCGAATCTTCCGCTGTCATTGTGTCCGCATTTACTACGATGACATCATTGGCGCCCGTTTCAAATACATCTACTATTAAACCAAAATCAAGGTCTTGCTTGTTTTTAACACGTAAACCTATTAAATCAGACCAATAATACGCATTCTCTTCTGCCTCAGGCAATTGCGATCTTGGTACGGCGATTTGCTTACCTTTGCAAGCAAGCGCCGCATCACGGTCATCAATACCTTTCAGCTTTACCACCAATACATCATTGTGGACCTTAGCAGTTTCAACCACTAATTCACGCCAATCATCACCTTTACCTAACCACCAGGTGTCATAGTCAAACAGGCCATCAAACACTTCTGTGTCGGGCACAATTTTTAGCCAGCCAAAAACGCCATAAGGCGCAACAATGCGCCCCATGACTACCATATTGTCGCCGGCTAAATTACTGACTGCCAAAATGACTCACACACTTAAATCTTTGCATTGGCGATATTTTTATCACCAATGCAAATAAATTAAGCGTCTGCAGCTGGCGTTTCAGCAGCTTCTGCAGCTGGCGCTTCAACTTCTGCCTCAGCTTCTACTGGAGCAGCGGCGGCTTCTGCCTCGGCAGCTTTGGCTGCAGCCTCTGCGGCTTCTTCAGCAGCTTTAGCATCTAATTCAGCTTTAGCAGCATCCGCGGCAGCTTTTGCTTTAGCCGCTTCTACAGCAGCAATTTTAGCTTTAGCAGCATCCGCTTTAGCAGCATCTTTTGCTTTTGCAGCAATTGCGTGCTCTGGGCCTTTTGCATGAAACTTAACCAAACGTGCAACGGTATCTGACAATTGCGCACCTTGACTTTGCCAATGTGTCACGCGCTCTTGATCTACACGTAGCGCTTCAGCACCGGCTTTGGCTGATGGATTGTAAAACCCAACACGCTCAATAAAGCGGCCATCACGGCGGTTGCGTGAATCAGCAACGACTAAGTTGTAGAAAGGAGTTTTTTTCGCGCCACCACGAGCTAATCGAATAATAACCATAATCTTTGTTCTCTTTATTGAAAAATTTATCGCAGAAAGGCGCGGATTTTACGCTACTAGTTGTGGTTTTGACAAGTCCTTTATGTATTTAGTCGTTGATTTAGCTAAATTGATGATGATCCGCACTTATCACGACGGTTTTATAACGCGTTGGATCTATCAAACCCGCCGCCGCAAACCCTTCACGCCTTAATCGGCAAGAGTCACAAAGTCCACAAGCTTCACCATGACTATCAGCTTGGTAACAAGAAACAGTCATCGCGTAATCCACACCTAGCTTTGATCCTAACTGTACAATTTGTGCTTTTGTCATATCAATGAGCGGCGCATGTATGGTAATTGCATGGCCTTCTACCGCACTTTTAGTTGCTAAATTCGCCATCGCCTGAAAGGCCTTAACATATTCTCCACGACAATCCGGATAGCCAGAATAATCGAGCGCATTCACCCCGATAAAAATATCTTGGCTTTGCAGCACTTCCGCCCATGCCAAAGCCAGTGACAACATTATAGTATTGCGCGCCGGCACGTATGTAATCGGGATGCCGACTGTTTCATGCTCAGGCACGGCAATGGCGTCGTCCGTCAGTGCCGACCCGCCAAATAATGATAAATCTAAATTAGCTGTTTTATGCGCAGCCGCCCCCATGATGGCAGCTACATTTTTTGCGGCATCCAGCTCAGCAATATGGCGCTGATGATAATCAAGGCTTAAGCAATAACAATCAAACCCTTGCGACTTGGCAATCGCAAGACAGGTCGCGGAATCTAGGCCTCCAGAAAGTAGTACCACCGCATTTTTTCGTTGCTTATTGTGCATAGTTAAACGCCAGACTTTTCGCCCCATAGTATTTTATGTAACTGCACTTGCATACGCACCGGCAGTTTGTCGGCCAGCACCCAGTCAGCTAATGCCGTAGGGTTGACTTGACTGTACACGGGTGAAAATAATACTGGGCATTTATTCACGATCTGATGCTTATCTAATATAGTCTTTGCCCAATCGTAATCTTCACGGTTACATAACACAAACTTCACCTCATCCGATGGCTTAAGGTGATCAAGGTTGCTCCATACATTATTCGCCACCTCGCCTGAACCTGGTGTTTTCACATCGAGTATCACGGACACGCGCGTATCCACTTGGCTAGTATCAATAGCGCCACCTGTTTCTAGCGAAACCTGATATCCAGCATCGCCCAGTGCCTTTAACAAAACATGGCAATTTTTTTGTGCAAGCGGCTCGCCACCAGTCACCGTGACATATTTTGTGGAAAATTCAGCCACTTTAGCCAGAATACTAGCAATTTCCATATTGCTACCGCCACTAAATGCATATGCAGTATCGCAGTAAACACAGCGCATCGGGCAGCCCGTAAGGCGCACAAATACGGTAGGCAAGCCTATTCGCGAAGACTCGCCTTGTATCGAATGGAAGATTTCGTGAATTTTTAGTTTCATTGGAATGCTTGATTGCCAGCAATGCTTAATCGCTTCGTGGATTAAATATTGCAGAAAAACGTTTTATAAATGTAAAGTGAGTCCCCAGCCCGTATGAAGCGCTGGCCGAACTTAACCGAACAGCAACGATACAGCATTAGCGCTGAAATTAATACCACAAAATGGAACTAGCAAAACTCTGAACTTGCCCGCAGCGCCGAGCTGGCTTGAATCTAAGGCCTAAAAAATCACTCCCCTAGCAAAGCCTTAAACAGGTATGATTTGACTTTAGCTTTAGTGCGCTTCGGGCTTAAATGTTGCCAATTTAAAATTAATGACCCACAAATTTTTCATACACCTAGCCCTATCGTTATTGCTACTGCATGGCAATAACGCCTCTGCACAAGCCCTTGCTGCCCCCACGACGATTAGCAATATTTATTCAGATATTGATATGCGTATGCGCTTAGCCACAAAAGCTAACGCTAAAGACTGCACAGGCGAGCTATGTACGTTGAATACTGCATTTGATGCACAAGTGCAGCAATTGGGCGAGCGCTTAGCCGCGACTGCTTATAAGGTCTATCCTGACCTCAGCACTAGCGTCAGAAAATTTACGTTTATCGTTGCGGATAAAAAAGAACCTAGCATGGCGTCCAATGATGCGGGCAAGATTGTGGTTTTTCGTGGCATTCAAAGTTTAGCGCTCAATGAAGAGGCAGTCAGTTTTATTCTAGCCCGAGAAATGGGCCATGTGATTGGGCTTCATCATCACAAAAACACTTCCACTAAACTAATATTATCGGTATTGGCCAGCGTCTTATTTCCGGCAATGTCGCTGTTCAGCGCTTCAAATGTGGCGGCACAAGCATCCACAACAGCTGCAACCAGCGTCGCTTCAGCCGCGACCTCATACTTAGGCTCTGAAGCCGTTCTCTTTAAAATTAAACCAAGTCAGTTGATTGAAGCAGATAACATTGCTATTAATTTATTGACTGCCCAAGGCTGGGATATGCGCTCTGTGGTAAGAATTCTGCAGTTTGAAGAGGCTGCTGATAGCAACGGCTGGCTAAAAGATTTACATATTACGACGCAACATCTCAACGATTTAATCAGTACAGAGGATGCCAGTACACCTAAAACTGAAGCAGCCGCTATTTGGCAGGAAGTGGGCACTCCTGCGCAATAAATACCGCTCATTAATCGCTTTTCGTATCAGCTGTCAGCCCATCGCATTGCCAAGGCGCAATTTTTATCAGTAATAACATGCCTGGAATGGCTAGCATAAAGCACAAAATAAAGAATTTAAACCAGCCTAAACTTTCTACCATATAGCCAGTAGCCGCATTGGCAAAGGTGCGCGGTACAGCGGCGAGGCTGGTAAACAAAGCAAACTGCGTGGCGGTGTAAAGTGGGTGGGTGGTCTGCGCAATGTAGGCCACAAATGCGGCTGTGCCTAAGCCTACGCCAAACGCCTCTAAACCAATCACCAGACCCAACCACAATAGACTATGCCCAACAGTGGCTAACCAAGCAAAGCCTAATATCGCCAGCATTTGCACCACGCCAAATATCCATAGTGCGCGGTTGATCCCCAGCTTAAACATCCACACCCCGCCAAGTAGGCCGCCAATCACGCTAGGCCACAACCCTGCATTTTTGGCAATTAACCCAATTTCAGTTTTGCTAAAACCCATGTCTAAGTAAAACGGCGTTGCTAAAGCCGTTGCCATGCTATCGCCAAGTTTGTAAAGAAAAATAAATGCTAAAATAAATAAGGCCGATTGCAAACCATTGCGCTTAATAAACTCATTAAAAGGCTCAACTACTGCTGCCCTAAGGGTCTTAGGTACGCCACCATTAAGCGCCGGTTCTTTGACAAAAAACGTCATTAAAATACCCGGCAACATAAACAGTGCGGTAATCATAAATACGCTGCTCCACGCCATGTGGTCTGCCAAAATAAGCGATAGCGACCCTGGGATTAAACCGGCAATTTTGTAGGCGTTAACATGCACAGCATTGCCTAACCCTAATTCATGATCAATTAATAACTCACGCCGATAAGCATCCAGCACAATGTCTTGACTGGCACTAAAAAATGCAACAACGGTGGCTAAATAAGCAATTGTCAAAATATCTGGCTTCGGGTTAAACGCGCCAAAAATTGGAATGGAAATCAATAATAAGAGCTGCGAAATAATCAGCCAACCGCGACGACGACCCATAGAAAACGAACCAAACTGAGGAATATAGCAATCAAAAAATGGCGCCCACAAAAACTTCCAAGTAAAAGGTAGATTAATTAAAGCGAATAAGCCTATCGCTTTTAAATTAACCCCCTCACTGCGAAGCCATGCCGGTAAAAGACTGACTAAAATATACAGCGGCAAACCCGAACTAAAGCCGGTAAAAATGCAAATGAGCATTTTTTTGCTCAATAGCGATTGCCAAATAGAGGACTGCGAACGGGTTGGTGGATTCACTATTGCGCTTTTAGTCGGTACATCGCTAAATTACCCAATAGATTAGGCATAAAGCTCACTGCCTTAGTATCAGTGATGACGCAGCGCTCTAAAATAGTTATTTTGTGATTTTTACAAAATTCATCAAAGTCGTTAATGGTGCAAAGGTGCACATTGGGCGTGTCATACCACTGATAAGGTAATATTTTTGAGACCGGCATGCGACCACCGGTGATTTGTAAGCGGTTACGCCAGTAACCGAAATTAGGGAAAGTTACAATAATTTCACGGCCTACGCGTAACATTTCTTGCACAATCTCCTCGGTATTATGCATGGCTTGCAAGGTTTGCGACAGTATTACGGTATCAAACGACCGGTCTTCAAAGACGGATAAACCGTCTTCCAAGTCCATTTGGATCACATTGCTACCGTTTTGCATACAGGCCAGCCAATTTGCATCATCTTTTTCTACGCCATAGCCTTTTACTTCTAAGCAGCTACGTAAGAATTGTAGCAATTCACCATCACCACAGCCCAAATCCAGCACCTTTGAACCCAAACCTACCCAACCTGCAATAATCGCAAAATCTTGCCTAAATTTCTGCGGAAAATTTGTAATATTTACATTATTTTGCACTGTTTTCTTCATGGTCATACCTGTACATTACTCAAGTAGCTGCGCAAAATGTTGTGATAGTGTGCATCTGGCATTAAAAAAGCATCATGGCCATGTGCCGCAGTCACCTCTGCATAGCTAACGGTAAGCTCATTATCCAGTAAGGCTTTTACAATTTCGCGTGAGCGGGCCGGTGAAAAACGCCAATCGCTCGTGAAAGACACCACCAAAAATTGCGCTTCAACCTTCCGTAAGGCGAGGCTTAAGTCCTCATCAAAAGCCAGTGCCGGGTCGTAATAATCCAAGGCGCGGGTCATGCGTAAATAGGTATTGGCATCAAACTCGCCGGCAAATTTATCGCCTTGATAACGCAAGTAAAATTCCATTTCAAACTCGGCATCAAAGCTATATTGAATGCCTTGTTTAAGTTTACGGCCAAACTTTTCATCCATCACATCATCACTTAAATAGGTAATATGACCTAGCATACGGGCGATTCTGAGACCGCGCCTAGGCACTACACCATGTGCATAATAATCGCCGCTATGAAACTCAGGATCAGTAATAATCGCTTGCCGTGCCACCTCGTTAAACGCCATATTTTGCGCAGTGAGGTTGGGCGCTGAAGCAATCACCAAAGCATGACGCACGCGCGCTGGGTAGGCTATGGTCCACTGCAAGGCCTGCATGCCGCCCAAACTACCGCCAACCACCGCAGCTAATTGCTGTATGCCTAAATAATCTGCCAATAGAGTTTGTGAAGTCACCCAATCTTCCACCGTCAGCACAGGAAATTGTGAACCCCAAGGATTGCCTGTAGCAGAGTTAATGCTGGTGGCACCAGTACTACCATGACAGCCACCTAAGTTATTCACGCCTATCACAAAAAACTTATTGGTATCTAAGGGTTTATTGGGGCCAATTAAATTATCCCACCAGCCCGGGTATTTATCATCCCCGCTATACTTGCCCGCCACATGGTGCGTGCCAGACAGCGCATGACAGATGAGCACCGCATTCGATTTGTCGGCGTTTAACGTGCCGTATGTTTCATACACCAAATCAAACTGCGGCAACACTGCGCCGCTTTTAAGTGTCAGTGGACTATTAAAATGTGCGGTTTGTGCGGCAACAATGCCAACTGAGTTATTTTCTTGCATTTTGTGATTATACTATGGCTTATATAAAAATATTTTTGCTTAAAGTTTTAGGTGATATTTTAAGGGGGCTTTGATGGAAAGTTCAAACAACATTCAGCCATTTAAACAACATTGCCCGCAATTGGCAAAAAGTGTTTATGCCCACCAAACAGCCAGTATTATTGGTCAAGTGCATATCGGTGAAAATAGCTCAATATGGCCAAGTGTAGTAATTCGGGGCGACATTAATTTTATCCGTATCGGACAAAATACCAACATTCAAGACCTCAGCATCCTGCATGTTAACCATAAATCTGAGCAAGACCCAGAAGGCTCGCCACTCATCATTGGTGACAATGTCACCATCGGCCACGCCGTGATTTTGCATGGCTGTAGCATCGCCGATGAATGCCTGATTGGTATGGGCAGTATCGTCATGGACAAAGTTGTTGTACAAAAACAGGTGCTACTAGGCGCGGGTAGCCTTGTTCCTTCCGGCACTTTATTAGAAAGTGGCTATTTGTATGTGGGTCGCCCAGCCAAAAAAGTACGTGCATTAACGGCTGAAGAAATCGCAAGTTTAATGGAATCCGCCCGCAGTTACGTGCAAGTAAAAGACGCGTATTTAGCCGAAAATACGACTTAATCCCAATGTGTGCTCACAATCAACGGATTTTTCCCTATCGTCACACGATCATTGCCGCCTAAATCTTTACGTGTTTCAATCTCAACTAAGCCGACTTGTGCCATTAAATTAGTGACCGCATCAGCCTGATTGTAGCCATGCTCTAGCATCAGCCAGCCTTGTGGTTTTAGGTAAATTAAACAATGCTCAACTATGTGCCGAATGTCATCCAGGCCATCTACGCCTGAGGCTAGTGCGCTGATAGGCTCAAAGCGTAAATCGCCTTGCACTAAATGGGCATCATTTTGCTCAATATATGGCGGATTGCTAACGATAAGATCAAATCGCTTACCGGCTAAAACATCAAACCAGTCACTTAACACAAAGGTGACGTTAGGAATATTTAACTGGGCGGCATTTTGTTTGGCAACAGCCAGTGCCGGCGCTGACGCATCCACCGCCACAAGCATTACCTGTGGACAATTGTGAGCAATCGCCAAGGCAATCGCACCAGTGCCAGTGCCTAGATCTAAAATACTAAGCCCTTCACGGTCTCGCGAGAATGACGATGGCAATGGTGTAGCACCGGTAGGCAATTTCTCTAAAGCCGCATCTACCAATGTTTCCGTGTCAGGTCGTGGGATTAAAGTATCAGGCGTTACCAGTAAATCCAAGCCATAGAACTCACGACTAGCCAAAATATGAGCCATGGGCTCACCTGCTAAACGACGATTGAGCAATGCCTCAAACACCTCATGAATATTCGGTTGTAGCGCATCATGTTCGTGGGCAATCAACCATGTGCGATTAACGCCTAGTGCATATTGCAGCAATAGTTGCACTTCAAAAACGGATTCCTCTGTTTTTAGTTGGGCACTCGCCATTTGCAATGCTGCTTTGATGGATAGTAGATTTGACATTTAATTAAGGGGGATATTAAACACAATCAAAGAGTGCTACTTTTGACAGAATTGAGAAAATTGATTGGCGGATAGCTCAAAATTTTCTTTTTTGGCCAATTCCCACGGACGTTCACATTGTACGGTTTTTTCACACCAGCTGTAGCCCGCAGAACCTATGCACCCACGGGCGTCCCCATCTACGCCTACCATGGTCACATTGGCGGTCTGTTGGGCGCAGGCCGCCAATACAAGCAACCCCATTACGCTGATAATGACCTTAATTTCCATGGCGACGCTTGTAATTAAATCACTGCTCAGGCGTTTTAATTATCATCACCCAAGCTTGCCAACAAATCAGCTTGATGTTCGGCGGACAACGCGCCAATCAACTCATCCATATCACCTTCAGTAATCGCATCAATTTTATAAAGCGTCAGGTTAATGCGGTGATCAGTAATGCGGCCTTGTGGGTAGTTATAGGTGCGAATGCGCTCACTTCGGTCGCCGCTACCAATCAAACTTTTACGCTCAGAGGCAATTTTACTTTGCTGCTCGTCCACTTGCTTGGCTTTAATGCGCGCCGCCAGCACCTGCATGGCCTGTGCTTTGTTAGCATGCTGGCTGCGGCCTTCTTGGCATTCCACTACGATGCCGCTGGGCGCGTGTGTAATACGCACGGCAGAATCTGTTTTATTGATGTGCTGCCCACCTGCGCCACTGGCACGATAAGTATCAATGCGAATATCTGCGGGGTTAATCACCACATCTGATACTTCATCCGCCTCCGGCAGCACGGCAACAGTACACGCTGAAGTATGAATGCGGCCTTGCGTTTCCGTATCGGGCACACGCTGCACCCTATGACCGCCAGACTCAAATTTGAGTTTTGAGTAGGCGCCGTAACCTTCAATTTTAACGATGATTTCTTTGTAGCCGCCGACTTCAGATTCATTGGCGGACATGATGTCCACTTTCCACTTTTGCCGCTCTGCGTACCTTGAATACATTCTAAACAGGTCACCGCAAAACAAGCCCGATTCGTCGCCACCGGTGCCTGCACGAATTTCCAAAAAGAGATTCTTATCGTCATTCGGGTCTTTGGGCAGTAGTAGTTTTTGTAGTTCTAACTCAACCTGCTCTAGTTTTGCTTTACCCGCTTCAATTTCCTCTTGGGCAAACTCTTTCATGTCGGGATCGCTCAACATCTTTTGTGCTTCCGCCATATCCGCTTCGGTTTGCTCAAACACATGATACTGCGCAACGATAGGGGTAATTTCGGCATGCTCTTGGGTGATTTTCCGATAATTATCCATGTTGTTGGTCACTCCTTCAGAACTCATCAGGCGGTTTAGTTCTTCTAAACGGTCGCTCAAGGTAGCGAGCTTTCTAATCATGCTAGGTTTCATGGTGGGGATTCTTTAACTTTAAATTAGGACTTAATTCGGTAAAGCTGTTTAATCATATCTTCCAGCTTGGCATGCTCTTCACCATGCGCGTGATTGAGCGCATGGTTAGGGGCGTGTAAAAACTTGTTGGTCAGCGCATTACTCAGGCCTTCTAATACTTTTTCAGGGGCTTCCCCTTTTTGTATAAGCTTAAGCGCTTTGTCTAGCTCAGCTTGACGCGTGGCCTCAGCTTGGTCGCGTAGCGCCTTAATGGTCGGCACTGCATCGCGTTTTTTGAGCCATTGCATAAAGTGTTCTACGCGTGCCGTCACAATCAACTCCGCATCTAGCGCGGCTTCTTGGCGATTGACGACGCCGTCACTAACCACTTGTGCAAGATCATCTACCGTGTATAAAAATACATCGTCTAACGCAGCGACCTCAGCCTCAACATCGCGTGGCACAGCTAAGTCCACCATAAAAATAGGCCGATGACGACGTGCTTTAATGGCACTTTCCACCATGCCTAAACCGACAATCGGCAATTGGCTAGCGGTGCTTGTAATCACGATATCAAACTCAGCAAAACAATCTGTTAGGCCATTCAGTAAAATGGCCTGGCCACCAATTTTTGCCGCCAAACTAGTGCCGCGCTCTAAGGTACGGTTGGCCACCATCATACTTTTGGGCTTTTGTGCCGCAAAGTGATCGGCACAAAGCTCTATCATTTCACCCGCACCAATAAATAATACATTTTGCTCCCTGATGTCGCCAAAAATGCGCTGTGCAAGCTTGACTGCAGCCGCAGCCATCGAAATTGAGTTTGCCCCCACATCAGTATTAGTGCGCACTTCTTTTGCCACTTCAAACGTGCGTTGAAACAGCTTGTGTAGCAACGTACCCAGCGTACCCGCATCTTGCGCTATTTTGACCGATTGCTTAAATTGTCCCAAAATTTGCGCCTCACCAAGCACCATACTATCTAAGCCAGAAGCCACACGGAAGGCATGTTTTACCGCCTCATCATTGGGCAAAGTATAGATATAAGGTTGAAGCTTGCTGACGTCGAGCTTGTGGTATTGCGACAACCAGTTGAGCGGCTTTTGCGGGTTATCGGTGCTGCAATAAAGCTCAGTGCGGTTGCAAGTAGACAAAATAGCCGCCTCAGTCGCGTCGTGTGTGGTCAGTTCACGCAAGGCGCTGCCAAGATGCTCACTATTAAAAGCAACATTTTCACGAATTTGGATGGGGGCGGTCGTGTGGTTCACACCGATAACATATAACTGCATAGGTGCAATTTTGATGGATTGCCTTATGTTAAGCAAGAAGCATCATCTTAAACGCAAGAAATAGGGTTAAAATAGCGGTTTAATGCACCAAATTTAGTTAACATTTAACAGAATGGACTTTCGCCATGGATAAAACTTTTAGAATTGCCCCTAGTATTCTTTCGGCAAACTTTGCCAAACTTGGTCAAGAGATTGATGATGTCATCAGCTCGGGCACAGATTTAGTGCATTTTGACGTGATGGATAATCACTACGTGCCTAACCTGACGATAGGCCCTTTAGTCTGTGAAGCGATTCGTGAAACCGCCAAGCGCGTGGGTGGCATTATCGATGTGCATTTGATGGTAAAACCTGTGGATCGCATCATTCCTGACTTTGCTAAAGCGGGCGCGAACATCATTACTTTTCACCCAGAAGCTTCTGAACATATCGACCGCAGCCTTGCCATGGTGCGTGACTTAGGCTGTAAATCCGGCTTGGTATTTAACCCAGCAACTTCACTCAGTTATTTAGACCATGTCATGGATAAAGTGGACATGATTTTATTGATGAGCGTCAACCCTGGCTTTGGCGGTCAAAAATTCATCCCGGAAACTTTAAATAAATTACGTTTAGCGCGCGCTAAAATTGATGCCTATTATGAAAAAACAGGCCGTCAAATATGGCTAGAAGTAGACGGTGGCGTCAATGCACAAAATATTGCTGAAATTGCCCAAGCAGGGGCAGATACCTTTGTCGCTGGCAATGCAATTTTCACGCAAGGTAAAGACGCCGATAAAAATCGCTACAACACTATTGTCAGCGAGTTGCGCGCATCATTAGCGACAGTAAAATAGACGGTCAAGCATTGCCTAGTACCCCTAATCAGAAGTTCAAGGTCAAAGCCATCATGATTGACCTTGATGGCACCTTGATGCACACCGCACCAGAAATAGCGCGGGCGTCAAATCGCATGTTGGCTGCGCTAGGCAAATCAACTTTAGATGCACGGCAGATAGAATCATATATCGGTGAAGGCGCGCATGCGCTGATTCAGCGCTGCTTAACAGAGCAATTGGGTGCAGAGCCTGAAGCTGCTGAATATGCAGAAGCGCAAAAGTTATTTTTTGAGTTTTATGCCCATAATGTGACTGAAAGCAAGCCTTATCCGCAGGTGCTAGAAGGTTTACAAGCTTTGCAAGCCGCAGGTTACCCATTAGCCTGCGTCACCAATAAGCCGGCAAGCTTTACCTTGCCTTTATTGGAAGCCAATCATTTAATGTCCTACTTTAAGTTGGTCGTGTCTGGGGATACGTTATCAAAAAAGAAACCAGATCCAGATCAGCTTTTTTATATTTGTGAAAAACTCGGCATTTCAATAACGGACGCCTTACTTATCGGCGATTCTAAAATGGATATTGCGGCAGCCCGTAATGCAGGTTGCTATGTATTTACCGTGCCTTATGGCTATAATCAAGGCCAGCGCGCAAAAGCCAGTGAGGTAGATGCGCGTATTAAGCATATCGGTGATGCACTCGCTTGCTTGCATTAACAATTAAACCTATTTAATCTAACTATCTAACATGAACATCAGTAACAGCAAAACATATAGTTGGCGATGGTGGCGGGCCTAAAGCCCCCAAGTAGCGCAAAGCGGATGAATAGCCGCGCCAAACGACACCATTTAAACCAAGCTATAGCTAAGGAAATTATGTTTAGTACGATTAATTTAGAACAGTTCAACGCTCTTGCCCAACAAGGCTATAACCGCATTCCACTGGTGTTGGAAACTTTTGCGGACTTAGATACGCCCTTATCGCTATATTTAAAATTAGCCAATCAACCATACTCTTACTTGCTAGAATCTGTGCAAGGTGGCGAGCGTTTTGGCCGATACTCAATTATTGGCCTGCCGGCAAAAACGCGCATCGTTGCCTACGGCAATCAAGTACAAGTACTTGAAGGCGATATTGTTGTTGAAACAGCAGAAAACACCAACCCTTTAGACTTTGTTAAAGGTTATCAAGCCCGCTTCAAAACGCCACCTTATCAAGGTCTACCGCGTTTTACAGGTGGGCTGACGGGTTATTTTGGCTATGAAACTGTGCGCTATATTGAAAAAAGGTTAGTCGGGGTGAATAAGCCGGATGCGATTAACGTACCGGATGTACTGCTGATGCTGTCGACCGAAATTGCCGTGGTTGACAACTTAAGCGGTAAGCTTTATTTCATCGTCTACGCCAATCCAGCCCAAGCCAATGCCTACGAAAATGCCTATGCTCGCTTAACTGAATTGCTGAAAATGTTACGTAAAACTGTGGCGATACCACAAGCGCTTGCCACAACAAGCTCAGTCGCTAGCTCAGAATTTGGTGAAGATAATTTCAAAGCGGCCGTCAAACGTGCGCAACAATATATTTTAGATGGTGACATCATGCAGGTAGTACTTTCACAACGCATGTCACAGAAGTTTACTGCGCCACCACTCTCCTTATATCGCGCTTTACGCAGCTTAAATCCATCGCCTTATATGTTTTATTACGACATGGGCGATCATCATGTGGTGGGTGCATCACCGGAGATTCTAGTACGGCTTGAGAATGGCACCGTCACTGCGCGCCCAATTGCTGGCACGCGCCCACGAGGCAAAACCCGCGAGCAAGATATCGCGCTTGCCGAGGAGCTGCTGGCAGACCCAAAAGAGCGTGCTGAACATGTGCAACTCATGGATTTAGGCCGCAATGATGTCGGTCGAGTAGCGCAAACCGGCACGGTCAAGGTCACGGACAACATGATGATAGAGCGTTACTCGCATGTCATGCATATTGTCAGCAACGTTGAAGGTAAACTCAAAGCGGGTATGGATGCAATTGATGTGATTAAAGCTACCTTCCCTGCCGGCACGGTAAGTGGTGCGCCTAAAGTCCGTGCCATGGAAATCATTGATGAACTAGAACCCAGCAAACGTGGCATCTACGCTGGCGCAGTCGGTTATTTAGGCTTTAATGGTGATATGGACGTAGCGATTGCCATTAGAACCGGTGTGATTAAAAACAATATACTCTATGTGCAAGCCGGTGCTGGCATTGTGGCAGATTCAGTCCCCCAAAGTGAGTGGGATGAAACGCAAAACAAAGCGAAAGCCGTGCTACGCGCTGCTGAATTGGTACAAGCGGGTTTGGATTTGAATAGTGAAGCGGTTCCGAAAGTAGGGTATTAACATGTTACTCATGATCGATAATTACGATTCTTTTACTTACAACTTGGTGCAATATTTAGGTGAGCTGGGGCAAGAAGTGCAGGTCTACCGTAACGATGAAATTGATTTAGCCAAAGTGGCGTCACTCAAACCTACGCATATTGTCGTTTCGCCAGGCCCGTGTACGCCTAATGAAGCGGGCATCAGCGTACCGTTGATTAAAGAATTTTCCGGAAAAATTCCTTTGCTAGGCGTCTGTTTAGGCCATCAAAGTATAGGTCAAGCGTTTGGTGGGCGTATTATTAAAGCTAAAACTTTAATGCACGGCAAAACATCGTTAATTTACCATCATAATATTGGTGTATTTAGAGACTTACCTAACCCTTATACTGCAACGCGCTACCATTCCTTAGTCATAGAAAAAGAGACTTTGCCAGATTGTTTAGAAATTACTGCATGGACCGAAGATGGCGAGATTATGGGCGTACGTCACAAGACTTTACGGGTTGAGGGTGTACAGTTTCACCCGGAGTCTATACTCACCGAACATGGCCATGCGCTTTTGAATAATTTCCTGAAAGAATAAATCCGTGTCATTTTCACAAACGCTTAATCAAGTCATCAATGGTCAAAACTTAAGTTTTACCGTGATGCAGTCTTTGATGCGGCAAGTGATGGCAGGTGAGTTAACGCAGGCACAAATTGCCGGCGTATTAATCGCCTTGCGCATTAAAGGTGAAACGGTTGATGAAATTGCCGCTGCCGCCAGCGTCATGCGCGAGCTTTCTACTAAAGTCAGCATCAGCAACGATACGCATTTGATTGACACCTGCGGCACCGGTGGCGATGGCATACAGACCTTTAATGTTTCTACAGTGAGTGCATTTGTCGCGGCTGCCGCAGGCGCCAAGGTCGCTAAGCATGGTGGTCGTTCTGTATCCTCTACTTGTGGCAGTGCCGATGTATTAGAAGCACTGGGTGTGAATGTCAATCTGTCGCCAGCGCAAGTGGCTAAATGTGTGGATGACATCGGCATTGGTTTTATGTTTGCGCCTAATCACCACAGCGCCATGAAGTATGCCGCACCAGTAAGACGCGAGCTAGGCGTGCGCACTTTGTTTAATCTGCTAGGTCCTCTCACCAACCCAGCCAATGCCAAGCGCCAAGTGATGGGTGTATTTGCTAAAGTGCTTACCGAAAAATTAGCCCACGTATTACAGCAACTGGGTAGTGAGCATGTGTTGGTGGTGTGCGGCGCAGATGGCATGGATGAGATTTCATTTACCGGCGACACGCATATTGCCGAGTTAAAAAATGGCCAAGTGACCGAATACACCATTAATCCTAGCCAATTTGGCATGGCATTGCATCAATTAAAAAGCATACAAATTCAAAATGCAGACCAATCAAAAGCCATGATTTTAGAGGTGTTGCATGGTAAAACAGGCGCAGCGCGCGATATTGTACTACTCAATGCAGGCGCTGCAATTTACGTTGCTGGCGTGGTAGATAGTTTGCAAACCGGCATCAACAAAGCCGCAGAAGTGATTGATAACGGCTTAGCTTTGGCCACATTAAACGCACTTAAAAAAACGACCTAACGCAATACACTGGAAACAATATGTCAGATATTTTAAATAAAATTTTAGCCTCTAAAAAAATAGAAATTGCCGCGAGCAAAGCGGCGGTCAGTCTAAGTCAATTGCAAAAGCAGACAGAAGCGCAAGGCGAGCCACGTGATTTCGTAGGCAGCATACACAAAAAAATCATGGCCAATAAACCAGCGGTGATTGCTGAAATTAAAAAAGCCAGCCCCTCTAAAGGCATTATTCGCGCCGACTTTAATCCAGCAGAAATTGCCAAGAGCTATGAAAAAGGTGGCGCTGCGTGTTTGTCAGTGCTTACTGACGTTGAATATTTTCAAGGCTCTGCTGCGTATTTAAAACAAGCCCGCGCCGCGTGTAAGTTACCCGTATTGCGTAAAGATTTCCTCATCGATGAATATCAAGTTTTTGAGGCACGTGCGATGGGGGCTGATTGTATTCTGCTGATTGTGGCTGCGCTTGAACTCAAGCAAATGCAGGCATTAGAATTATTAGCCAACGAACTAGGCATGGCAGTACTAGTAGAAGTACATGATGCCGATGAATTAGCCTTGGCGGTACAATTGGACACACCGCTCATTGGCATTAATAACCGTAATCTACGTACTTTTGAAGTGACCTTGCAAACCACTTTAGATTTATTAAAAATAATGCCGGATGACCGTTTTGTTGTCACAGAATCAGGCATCTTTACACCCGAAGACGTTAAGCTAATGATGGACAATGATGTGCAAGGATTTTTAGTAGGTGAAGCCTTTATGCGTCAGCCTGACCCAGGTGTAGAATTGGCAAGAGTGTTTAATTGTTAACTTATCAAATAAGCTAACGATTTCTTGAATTGAGGAACTAAAATGAGCTACCCATATTCTCGCCCACGCCGTATGCGTAAAGATGAATTTTCACGGCGCATGATGCGTGAAAACGTACTGACAAGTAACGATTTAATTTACCCAGTATTTGTGCTGGATGGCAAAAATCGTACCGAAGAAGTCGCCTCTATGCCAGGTGTAAAACGCCAAAGCATAGATGTGTTGCTCAATACTGCGGCTGAATGTGTGCAACTTGGCATTCCTGCTATCGCCTTATTTCCAGTGATCGACAACCAATTCAAAAGTTTAGATGCTGCAGAAGCGTTTAACCCTGACGGGCTGGTGCAACGTGCAGTCGCTGCGCTTAAAGCCGCGTATCCAACACTGGGCATTATTACCGATGTCGCTTTAGACCCCTATACCACCCATGGCCAAGATGGTTTAATTGACGCCAGCGGCTATGTGCTCAATGACGACACCATAGAAGTATTGGTCAAACAAGCCATCTCTCACGCCAATGCCGGCGCCGACATTGTAGCACCCAGCGATATGATGGATGGCCGTATTGGCCAAATCCGTGAAGCATTAGAAAGCACCCGTAATATTCATACTAAAATTTTGGCCTATTCCGCCAAATATGCTTCTGCGTTTTATGGGCCATTCCGCGATGCAGTTGGCTCCACTGGTAATCTAGGCACAGGCAACAAATACACTTATCAAATGGACCCGGCTAATAGCGATGAAGCCATGCAAGAAGTTGCACTCGATATTTCAGAAGGCGCAGACATGGTCATGGTAAAACCGGGGATGCCGTATTTGGACGTTGTCCGTCGTGTTAAAGATGAATTTGCCGTGCCTACGTTTGCTTACCAAGTGAGTGGTGAATACGCCATGCTTAAAGCGGCCGCACAAAATGGCTGGTTAGATGAAAAAGCCTGTGTCATGGAAAGTTTGCTGGCGTTTAAGCGCGCTGGTGCAGATGGTATTTTGACTTACTTTGCGATGGATGTAGCGCGCTGGTTAAAAACTTAAATCTATTTTAGCGCTTACGCACGCCCTTAAACTTTTATTAAGGGGCTTGTAACAAACTTTTCAGCGCAGAAATATCAGCGCGCTCTGCATTGCTACCATCTACCGCCCGTTTAGTGGACACTCTAATTTCGTCCACTTCGAAGACGCTTAACTTAATGATGCCAGACGCCATCTCAAGTGAAAAAACTGGAACTTTTTTACGGCCATAGCCATTATTATCGCGCTTGCCATCATTCATCACGCGATAAAACTTTTCATTGGTTTCAAATGGAATGTCTTGATTGAGTAGAAACATTTCCACGTCCTTCAAGCTATCTGCAAATAAATGAATGTGCGTTTCAGCACCTAGTCCAGCAGTACCATCTAGTACTGCACCAGTTAAATGCGGATTAAATCTCTCTAATAACTGCATGGTAAATAATGCGCTTTTTCTTAGATTAGCCAAATTTTCTGGATGCTCATCACTTAAAAATAGCATATTATAAAGTTTGAGCTCTTGCTCTATTTCCGCATTAGAAGGCAAAGCGCCAAAATCAATCGCATCAAATTGACGGCCCGCTTTCTTTTTAGCATAGGCAAAGTCAGAAATACCATCCTCAGCCATCATCCTTGCCGCTTGTTGGGCAATTAACTGCCGTAATTGCTGTGAATTTTCTTTAGCCATCACAAAAGTATATTTAATTGCTAGTTCGGCTCTAATATTTTGGCCACGCTATTTTGCGAATCAGGTGGTGTGTGTTGTGATAGGTTATTGGGGCTGGGCGCCGTTGGCGTTTTATTGACTGTTGAAGGAAGCCGTAGCACATCAGGCTGCGACAACTGCTGTGCTTGGTTAGGTATAACAGCCACATTGCTATCCAATGGTGCTGGTGCAGTCTCTTCAATCTGTGGTGGTAGATTTTCATGATAGAAGTATTCAACCACCCCGCCGTTATCACGCGTGCCGGTTGTCGGGTCTATATTAATAGCCACCACGCCGTCTGGCATCCACATCGCCACTTCAGGCACACTTTGCAATGCCGTTGCCATATATTTAATCCAAATCGGCAATGCTGCGCCGGCCCCAGTTTCGCCTTTACCTAGTGGTCGCGGTTTATCAAAACCTATCCACGCAATCGCCACTTGCTTAGGGCTGTAACCGGCAAACCAAGCATCATTATGGTCGTTGGTAGTGCCGGTTTTACCTGCAATATCGCTACGACCCAGACTTAATGCGCGCATTGCCGTACCGCTTTGCACCACACTTTGCATCATCGAGTTCATGATAAAGGCATTCCGAGCATCTATCACGCGCGGCGCGCCATTACTGGCGCGGTCAAACCGGGTAGTTAAAATCACTTTGCCATCATGGTCGACTATTTTAGAAATTAAATTTGATTTTACTCGATAACCACCATTAGCAAATACCGCGTAGGCACTCGCCATTTGCCAAGGCGTTGTTGAACCAGCTCCTAGTGCCATCGTCAAGTAAGGCGGGTGGTCTTTCGCGGCAAAACCGAACCGGGTAATGTAATCTTGCGCATAACCCGGACCGATGTTTTTTAGTACGCGGATGGCCACAGTATTCACAGAATGCGCCAAAGCTTTTCTTAATCCGATAGGCCCTTCAAATGAATTCTCATAATTCTGTGGCGACCATTCTTTGCTACCCGTTGCGCTGGCAGAAAAATTGAGCGGCGCATCTTCGACAATGCTGGCCGGGGTATAGCCCTTTTCTAAAGCCGCCGAATAAATAAAGGGTTTGAAACTTGAACCTGGCTGACGCCGCGCCTGTGTGACGTGGTTAAATTTACTTTGATTGAAATCAAATCCCCCAACCAAAGCGCGTATTGCTCCATTTTCTGGGTCTAGCGCAATCAGCGCAGACTCAACTTGAGGAAGCTGTACGATACGCCAGCTATCGCCACTTTTAATGATACGCACCACCGCCCCAACTTTTAATAAACGCTTGGCGGGATCTTTATCGCGCAACATTTTTTCTACAAAACTTAAGCCATAGCCAGTCACCTCGATATCATCGCCACTTTTGCTATGCAACCAAACAGCTTTGGCTGAAATATTGGTGATCACGGCGGGCATGAAGCCATTAAATGTTTCAATGTCGTCTAATGCTGATTCTATTGCATTCTTTTTGCCCTCCAACAACTCGAGCGCGGCAAGATCTAACACTTTCTCTGGGCCGCGGTAACCATGGCGCAAGTCATAGTCTAAAACGCCTTCACGCACCGCTACATTCGCCGCCTCTTGATTGGCTTTGCGGACTGTGGTGTAGACTTTAATGCCGCTACTGTAAATTTCGTCTTGGTATTGCGCATACAATTGGTTGCGCACCAACTCTGCCACGTAATCTGCCGACAAGTCGCGAGATTGCTTAGAGGCTTTAAAGCGTAAAGTTTGTTTTAATGCGGCTTGGTAGCGATCTTGTTTGATAAAGCCAAAGCGAAACATGTCGTGCAAGACTTCTTGTTGACGGCCTATCGCACGTTTCGGGTTGGTAAATGGATTGTAGTTTGAGGGTGCCTTAGGTAGGCCGGCTAATAGTGCAGTCTCGGCAAGATTGAGTTTGTCGAGCGGCTTGCCGTAATACATTTGCGAAGCGGCAGCGAAGCCATAAGCCCGTTGCCCTAAGTAAATTTGGTTAAGATAAAGTTCAAGAATTGCGTCTTTACTCAAATTATGTTCAATTTTAATGGCGAGTAAAGCTTCATTAATCTTGGTAATCATCGTGCGCCTGCCATTGGGCACGGTAAAAAAGTTTTTCGCCACCTGCATGGTGATGGTACTTGCCCCTTCATGGCTTTTACCCGTCACATTATTTCTAATGGCACGCAGCACCCCCGTCGCATCGATACCACCATGCTGATAAAAACGGCGATCTTCAATGGCCAGCACCGCATCTTTCATATTTTGCGGCATGTTTTCAATCTTAACGTAGGCGCGACGCTCTTCTCCAAACTCAGCAATTAAATAGCCATCTTCAGAGTAAACCCGCAAAGGGAGCTTGGGTTGGTAGTCAGTCAGCGCTTCTAGCGAAGGTAATGAAGGGTAAATAAGTGCCGCAGCGATAGTCACTAGCGCAGTTACCGATAATACACTCACCATCAGTGCGAATAAAACATAGTGCCACCATTTAGTAGGAGTCATGTATTTTAAAAATCTTTTTATTAATATATCTTTATTATAAATTGCTCTGACAATGCTTGCTGATAAACAATTAAATAAACCTTTAAAAAGTTTTAAGTTAAAAGCAGCGACAAATTAAGTGTTGATGCAATGGGCCTTGCATGGAAACTGCTAGGCTCACGCGAGAAGCGTGTGACACTGGCCTTGCCTACAGGTACGGATGGCTTGCAGTCTAACTTAGCCGTGACTGGTGCATCCGGTAGTTTTGCTTTCAGCTTATTTAGGTTACCCGCGGGTTTATTGCTCAATTTAGAACTCACCGCCATGGAATCAGATGGTCGCGGCAAGGTGGTTTCTAGTCCGCGCGCCACCGCCGCCAATCAGCATAAAGCTAAAATTGCCCAAGGAGCTGGAATTGGTTATTTAGAGGCAAGTAGCAGTGGCGCGGCAACCGTGGCATTTAAATCTGCCGTACTAAGCTTAGAGATCACACCACAAATTACCCCAGACGACAAAATCATCATGGAACTAGGTGTGAAAAAAGACAGCCCAGGTATCTTGTTTAATAACATTCCTTCCATAAATACACAAAACGTTAATACTTAAGTGTTGGTGGGTAATGGTGAAACTGCAGTATTAGGCAGCATTTACGAGCAAACCACACGTAATGATGTTGCAAAAGTGCCGTTCTTTGGTGATTTACCGATTTTGGGCAATTTGTTCAAGCGTAAAACCGTGCAAAATGATAGATCAGAATTGCTGATATTCGTCACGCCAAAAATTATGGACGACAGCTTAGCCTTACATTAATGTGCGCAAGCTCAACTTCAGACGATTTAAATTAGAAAATATGACAGCGCGTCAAGATTGTCATAAAATGCCCATCATCGCGATGGGCATTTTGTTTATTAAGATTAGGTGAGGCTTTGAAAAATATTTTCTTTATAGGATTGATGGGGGCAGGTAAAACCACGATTGGCCGCTTAATCGCTAAGGAAATGGGTATGGATTTTCATGATTCTGACCATGAGATTGAGCGTAACACTGGCGTTAAAATACCGCTGATCTTTGAATTAGAAGGCGAGGCTGGTTTTCGTAAACGCGAGACCGCCGCCATTGAGGATCTCTGCCAGCTCAACAACATCGTGCTGGCGACCGGTGGTGGCGCGGTACTAGTCCCAGAAAATCGTCAGTTGCTAAAAAATAATGGCAAAATCATTTATTTGCGCGCCAGCGTGCATGATTTATGGCAGCGCACGCGCAATGATAAATCCCGCCCCTTGTTGCAAGGTAGCAATATCAAACAAAAGTTAGAGCAGTTGTATTTAGAGCGCAATCCTCTCTACACCGCACTGGCTGACTTTATTGTGGATACCGGCGTGCAGTCGGCGACAGAGATTAGCCATCACATTGAGCAATTGATCAGAAACGATCACGCCGCCGAGAATGCGCCAAAATAGCGACTACGATACGATTCAACTCAACCCATTAAAGCCCACCATTAAGATGCAAACACTCAAAGTAGAACTCGCCAACAGAAGTTACCCGATACACATTGGTCGCAATTTAATCGCAGACGCCAGCCTGATATTGCCGCACCTTAAGCGTAAACACGTGGCCATCGTCACCAACACCACAGTGGCGCCCTTGTATTTAGCGAAGCTCACGCAAACCTTAGAGGCAGCCGACGTTAGGGTCATCCCGATTATTTTGCCCGACGGCGAGGCCTATAAAAACACCGAAACACTCAACAGCATTTACGATGTGTTGCTGCAAAACCGCTGTGAGCGCAGCACCACTTTAATTGCGCTCGGTGGTGGCGTGATAGGTGATTTAACCGGCTATGCGGCCGCCACTTACTTACGCGGTGTGCCTTTTATTCAAATTCCTACCACGTTGCTGTCACAGGTTGATTCTTCTGTCGGCGGTAAAACCGGCATCAATCATCCGCTTGGTAAAAATATGATAGGCGCTTTTTATCAGCCACAATTAGTCTTGGCCGATATTGACACCTTACAAACACTGCCAGCACGGGAGTTTTCGGCGGGTGTGGCAGAAGTAATTAAATATGGCTTAATTCGCGATGCTGATTTCTTTGACTGGCTAGAAGTGAATATGGCCAAGCTCATGCAGTTAGATGAACAAGTGCTAAGCGCAGCGATTTACCGCTCATGCCTAAGCAAAGCCGATGTGGTGGCGAAAGACGAACACGAGCAAGGCGAACGTGCGTTGCTGAATTTGGGCCACACCTTTGGCCATGCGATTGAAAACGCCATGGGTTATGGCGTGTGGTTGCACGGTGAAGCCGTAGCTGCCGGCACTATGATGGCGGCTGATTTATCGCAGCGCATGGCTTGGTTAAGCGCTGCTGATGTCGCTAGAATTAAAAATAGTTTTATCGCCGCCAATTTACCCATTAATCCGCCCAAGTTAGGGGCTACAAAATATCTAGATTTAATGGGTTTAGATAAAAAAGTAGAAAATGGCAAAATCCGGCTAGTCTTACAGCAAGGCATAGGCAAGGCAGTGATTACCAGTGACTACGATACCGAAAAATTAACAGCGACATTAAGCCTATGTTGAATCTTGCTCCTTACGCTGCTAAGCCTGAACTTTCATTAGGGCGTGAATTTGACGAGCCGCCGTCTAACACGCGCAACGCCTTTCAGCGTGATCGCGACCGCATTATTCACTCTACCGCTTTTAGGCGCCTAGAATACAAAACCCAAGTGTTTGTAAACCACGAAGGTGATTTATTTCGTACCCGCTTAACGCACACCTTAGAAGTGGCACAAATGGCACGCGGTATTGCCCGTACCCTTAACCTACATGAAGACTTAACTGAAGCCATTGCCTTAGCACATGATTTAGGCCACACGCCGTTTGGCCATGCTGGGCAAGATGCATTGAATGCCTGCATGCGAGACTTTGGTGGCTTTGAGCATAATCTACAATCCTTACGCGTGGTAGAGAAACTAGAGCTACGCTACGCAGATTTTGATGGGCTAAATTTAAGTTTTGAAGTGCGCGAAGGCATACTCAAACACTGTGCCCTTAAAAATGCCAAGCTATTGGGCAATGTCGGTCAGCGCTTTTTAGATAAAACTAGCCCCAGCTTAGAAGCGCAACTCACCAACTATGCCGATGAAATAGCCTATAACAACCACGACATTGATGACGGCTTACGCTCAGGTTTAATTACCATCGCGCAATTAGCCAAGGTGGAATTGTTTGCCAATAATCTAGCCATCGTGCAAGCTAAATACCCAAAATTAGAGCAAAAACGGCTGATCCACGAAACCATACGCCGCATGATTAACACGTTGGTAGTCGATTTATGTACCCACAGCGCACACATCATTGCCCAACATGACCCCAAAAACATCAGCGATATTCGCCAGTTGCCGCAACTCATTAGCTTTAGCAGTGCCATTGCCGAACAAAATCAAAAACTCAAGCAATTTTTACGCAAGCATTTATACCATCATTACAAAGTCAACCGCATGAGTGCCAAAGCCACGCGCATAGTGCGCGAGCTATTTACCGGCTTTTTTGAAAATACTGGTTTACTGCCCGATGAGTTTCAAGCCTACGCCGAAATAGATAAAGCCCGCGCCGTGGCCGATTACATTGCCGGCATGACCGATCGCTTTGCTATTCGTGAACACCGAAAGTTGTTTACCGTAGAAGAATATTTGTAGCATGCAAACGCCGCTTTTCGCGGTCGTAGACCGCGCCTACATAGGGTTCAGCCGCAAATAATGGTTATTATGTTGCAAATTTACAACAAATGTAATTATTTGTTACAAAAAGTGCAATTAACTGTTGTTTCGCGAAATTGGTTTAGGCATACTGACTCACCTTCTCGATAAAAACTATTCGTAGTTGGCATTGAGAGAGTTTGCAAACTCTCTCACCGCAAGGTGAGATTATCTAAGAAGTACAAATAGCAATAAACTTTTAGGAGATTTAGATGAATAACACAATTAAATTAGCAGTTGCTTCAGCTTTACTAGCTGCAGCTTCAAGTGCTTCAGCAGCTGGTGGTATCGTAGCTGGTGATTGGACTCTAGACGTTGGTGGCGTTGTAAACGCTTACTACACATCTACAAAAACAGCTGGTGCTCAAGCTGTAAGCAACATCACTACAGGTTTGCTACCTAACTACCTAGCGGTTTCTGGTAAAACACGTCAAAACGATTTAGACGTTGGTTTCAACATCTCAATCAACCCAGGCGCGTCAACTATTGCATCTGGCAAACAATCATCTCATCAAGAAAACCGTCAAGCATACTTAACATTCGGTGATGCTTCATGGGGTTCTATCAAACTAGGTAAAGATTTAGGTATCTACGCTTCTGACGCTATCTTGAACGACATGACATTATTAGGTGTGGGTCGTGGTGCTGGTGTTTTAGCTGGTAACACAACTACACTAGGTCGTATCGGTGGTGGTTTCATGTATGCTGACTGGAAAGCACAAGCAGCTTACACCACACCAAACTTCAATGGCCTCAGCGCTACATTTGGTGCTACACAAGCTTGGAACCATGATGGAGCCGGTGGTGTTGACGCTGCTGCAACTACATTACGTGGTGGTGGCGAGCCAGCATTTGAAGCGAAAGCATCTTACGCATTTGCCGGTGACGTATCTGGTAAAGTATGGGCTTCTGGTATCTCACAAAACATGCAATTAACATCTTCAGTTAATAAAACTTCATCTGCATGGGATCTTGGTGCTAATGTAAACATGGCTGGCTTTGGCTTGACTGGTTACTACGGCGAAGGTAAAGGTACTGGTACAGTTGTTCAATTTAGCCAGGCTTATACTAATGCCAACGCTAAACGTGATTCAAGCGATTGGTACGTTCAAGCTACTTACGCACTTCCAGGTGTAGGCACTAAATTAGGCGTTTCATACGGTGAGTCTCAACTTGACGGCGTAACTGCTGGTTCAGACGATAATTTTAACGATAAAACAAATGAACAAATTACTGTTGGTGCTTACCACCCAATTACTAAACACCTAAACTTGGTGGCTGAGTATACGGAATTTGATTCTAAAGTAGATTATGTTACTGCTACAGACACATCTTCAAAAGGTAAAACAATTTCTCTAGGCGCAATCTTATTCTTCTAGGATTACCGCAGGGTTAACCCTGTGTTAGTTTAGAAGCTTAATATTAAGCTTTGAGTAATAAATAAAAACGGCAACTTCGGTTGCCGTTTTTTATCTATAGATTAAGCTATTGGTTAAAGAATCATTGTAAAGAATAATATGAATTTATACCCTGTTACCGTCATCAACGATTTTTACGATAATCCTGATGCCATTCGTCAATTTGCCTTGGCACAAAAATACAAATTTCGGCATGAAGAAGAGGGGCTGGATTACGTTTACCCAGGCTGCCGTACGAAAGATTTACATACGCTGGATCCTTCATTGCAAGCCATCGTACTTAAGAAATTGGTTTCCGTTTTTCATATCCCAGAACATGATCTAATGCGCTGGGCCATATCATCAAGCTTCCAGAGTGTGTCAGAGATCTATAAGGAAGGCGTTATTCATACCGACACTAACACCATATTTGCTGGGGTGCTTTATTTGTCACCCAATGCACCGCTAGATGCTGGTACATCGTTGTATCGAAAAAATGCCAGCTTTACTCAAGAAAAATACCAACAAGCATCCGATCAAAATGACGAACGGTTTAAAACCGGCGAAATTGTTATGGACACCGGTTTTCACAGCATGTTTGATGAAGTGGTGCGTGTGAATAATGCCTACAACACGCTCATTCTTTTTGAAGGCGATATTTACCATGCCGCCAATAACTTCTTCGGTGAAACTTTAGAAGACTCCCGTCTCGTCCAAGTATTTTTTGTTAATAAAATTGATGCTAATAAAGCCAATTCGTTTCCGCTTAATCGGACTAAAGCAATTGGGCTTTGAGTTACAAATAAAAACGGCAACTTCGGTTGCCGTTTTTTATGCTTGTCGTTTACCTACCCAGTTGATGAGCATAAAAAAGCCCACCGATTAAAGTGGGCTGGTATTTTATTTGAGTATCCGTATTTAAAGCTTAATCTTCAATACCTAACTCCTGAATTTTACGCGTAAGGGTATTGCGCCCCATGCCTAACTGATTGGCCGCTTCAATGCGACGGCCATGGGTATGCTCTAAGGCTTTAACAATTAAAATACGCTCAAAAATTTGCATGC
>SHXQ01000015.1 GCA_009693255.1 Methylotenera sp.
GCTTTTTTCATATCGCTTATTTTTTAATCTAATATTTTATATGTTAAAAATCAATAACTTAAATTAACACCATTGATTGATAAGGGTTTTTAGCAACTCTTAATGTACCACATGAGGTGATGTGTATAAGTCGGCCAATTTTGGTAAGGCTTTTAATGCGTTAGCGCTAGTAATATCAAGTACTTGGGTCAGCTCTAGCTGCCTTAAATCGGCTAAAACCTGTGCGATTTTAATCAGTTCTAACGGGCTATTCCTGCCGCTCCGGCCTATCCATTCCGGCGGAATATCAGGGGCATCTGTTTCCAGCACAATGGACTCCAGTGGCAAATTGCGCGCAAGCTCACGAATTTTTAAAGCGCGGCTATAAGTCATTGCGCCGCCAAAACCAAGTTTAAAACCTAAAGCGATAAACTGCTCCGCCTGCTGAAAGCTACCATTAAAAGCATGGGCGATACCACCGTTAACCTCGTAATGTCGCAAATATTTCAACACATCATCTATCGCATGACGCACATGGAGTATCACCGGCAGATGATATTGCTTGGCCATTTTAAGTTGCTCGGTAAAAAAATAAGTTTGGCGCTGTCTATTTTCCGGATGCTCTTTAGCATTCTTGACAAAGTAATCCAGGCCAATTTCCCCAATGGCGACCGGATCATTGTGTGCAATCGTATGCTTGAGTGTTTCAATGTCATCGGCAGCGGCAGAATCAACGTAGATAGGATGAATACCAAGCGCGTAGGCGCAATGTTGATGCTGTTGACATAAGGCAATGACACTATCAAAGTTTGCACGCGCCACAGCGGGTATTACAATTGTTGACACGCCTTGTTGCAATGCTTGCAATGCAACAAGGTCTCGATCCGCATCAAATTCAACTGCATCAAGATGACAATGGGTGTCTATTAACATGGGCACAAGTTTAAAAGAAGTTACTTAGGCTTCACTGGTGTCGCGCGGATTCGAATATCCACTCCGATATGTCGTACATCGACAATCTGCAAATCTGTTACTTGTTGCATCTCGGTTAATTCGGGAATGGCAAACATTGATTTGGCATCGGCACCCATCAGTTTTGGCGCGTAGTAAAAAATAAACTCATCTATTAAATTAGCTTGCAAAAATGCACCATTCAAGCCCTGCCCTGCTTCTAGCAAAACCTCATTCACGCCACGTTCAGCTAAATTTGATAACAACGCCGGCAAGTCAACACGGCCATTTATCTCTGGCAAATGTAGCAATTCTGCGCCGCTTGCGCTAAATGCAGCCGCCCTATTATTGACATCTTTGGCATACGCAATCACAACCGGGCTGCCTTGCGAATGTTCTAGCGTTAGCATTTTACAATCGACTGGCGTTCGCAATTGACTATCCACAATCACTCTAAGTGGTTGGCGCAAGGCGCGACCAGAAGGCTGGCTTTGCAAACGGACATTCAGGCTTGGATTATCGTTTAACACTGTACCTATACCTGTGATGATAGCGCAAGACTGGGCGCGCCAATGCTGCACGTCCTGCCTTGCCGCCTCATCTGTTATCCACAGACTTTTGCCATTATTAAGCGCAGTGCGGCCGTCTAAACTGGCGGCGATTTTGCTGCGGACATAAGGCAATTGACGCGTCATGCGTGAAACAAAACCTAAATTTAATACCATCGCTTCTTTTTCACACAAGCCTATTTCCACTACAATACCATAGGCTTTTAGCCGTTGAATTCCGTGACCCGCCACCAGTGGATTTGGGTCTTGCATCGCCACTACCACGCGCTTAACACCAGCATTAATCAGTGCATCCACGCAAGGTGGCGTACGCCCATAATGATTGCATGGCTCTAAGCTTATATAAACATCCGCCTCATTTGCATTTGCCCCTGCCTGCTGTAAAGCCAGCACCTCCGCATGCGCTTCACCGGCCTTAAGATGGGCGCCTTGACCTATGATTTGATCGTGCTTAACGATAACGCAGCCAACTCTAGGATTGGGCTGGCTGGTATACAAGCCCTGCTCTGCAAGTTGCAGGGCAAGCGCCATATAAGTATGGTCAGGGATTGAGAACAAAGTAAGATGCAGTGATTAAACTGGTCATGATAGTGGATTGTACGGTAGCGTTAATGCGATGAAATCCGACTATTAATTAAGCGGTTGTTTTCATCAAAGAAAATAAGTAAGCCATGATAAACATGCATACATTGTCCTAAATCATATTCCACACTATTGCTATCTTCATAACTCGGGCGACCTAAAAGAATAGCAATCATCTCTTTTGGCGAACCTTTGGCTAATATATGCTGTTGTAAATCATAGGCCATATCACCGCGTTTACAATCAGTTTGTAGGCTAGCCGTCGCCTGCATCCATTGCACTTGGTCAAATTTTTCGCTGCCAAAAACAAGACGGTCTTTCATTGCCCACCAACTAAAGAAAACAATGGTTAACAATAGCGTAAATGCGCTGAATGCTAATGCGGCCCAGTTAATAAACTTCATCACTTACGTCCTCATCATTAATAGGGTCTGAACAAGCAAGGGCTTACAAATCCCGAATCGCATCGTTAAAATCATCCACGTCGGAAAAACTACGATACACCGATGCAAAACGAATGTAAGCGACTTTGTCCATCAACTTGAGTTCATGCATAACACTTTCACCCAAAGCACGTGCTGGAATCTCACGCTCACCTAAGCTTAGTAATTTTTGTGATATACGATCCAATGCGCGATCCACATACTCAGTAGGCACAGGCCGCTTATGCAAAGCGCGTGAAAAGGATAATCGTAATTTTTCACGGTTAAACTCTTCACGCGTACCATTAGTTTTTATCACCTGCGGCATATGTAGTTCGGCTGTTTCGTAGGTGGTAAAACGTTTATCACAGGCCCCGCATTTTCGGCGACGGCGGATAGAATCGCCATCGTCATTGGCCCGCGAATCAATCACTTGCGTGTCGGCATCACCACAGAAGGGACATTTCATAATTAGTCGTTAGTTAGTAGTCGTTAGTTAGTAGTCGTTAGTTGGTAGTCGTTAGACTTTAGTTAGGGCAAACACATACGATGTGTGATTTTAACTAGCCACTAACGACTACTAACTGCCAACTAATTCTCATAAACAGGAAAACGCGCCGTTAATGCATGTACTTTAGCTTTAATTGTCGTAATCACCGCCTCATCTGCTGGATGGTCTAACACATCAGCGATTAAGTTAGCGACCTGTCTGGCTTCTTCCTCTTTAAAGCCACGGGTAGTAATAGCAGGTGCACCAATACGAATCCCAGAAGTCACGAATGGACTTTCTGGATCATTAGGAATTGCATTTTTATTGACCGTAATATGCGCCAAACCAAGTGCCGCATCTGCCGCCTTGCCGGTTAAGCCTTTTGGACGTAAATCCACCAAAAACATGTGCGACTCAGTACGGCCTGAAATAATACGTAAGCCACGGGCCGTCAATGCCTCAGCCATGGCCTGCGCATTTTTAATGACTTGTACTTGATACGTTTGGAATTCAGGTTGTGCTGCTTCTAAGAATGCTGTGGCTTTTGCCGCAATCACATGCATCAATGGGCCACCTTGCAAGGCTGGGAACACGCTTGAATTCAATGATTTTTCAAATTCAGCTTTGGCCAGAATAATACCGCCACGTGGACCACGCAATGTTTTATGTGTCGTGGACGTCACAAAGTCGGCATGCGGTACTGGGTTTGGGTACACGCCAGCGGCAATTAAGCCAGAGTAATGCGCCATATCCACCATGAAATAAGCACCGACTTTTTTAGCAATTTCTGCCATACGCGCCCAATCAAAACGCAAAGCATAAGCCGATGCACCACCTATCAATAATTTAGGCTTACATTCGATAGCAATGCGCTCCATCTCATCATAATCAATTTCTTCTTTATCGTTTAAGCCATAAGGCACGATATTAAATAACTTGCCCGACAAGTTAGCGGGTGAACCATGGGTTAAATGCCCACCATGACCCAAATTCATACCCATCACCGTATCACCTGGTTTTAAGATGCTGAAATAAACGGCTTGATTGGCTTGTGAACCAGAATGCGGTTGCACATTAGCATATTCCGCACCGTATAAGGCTTTTAAGCGATCAATGGCCAATTGCTCTACTTGATCTACATATTCACAACCGCCGTAAAAACGTTTACCAGGATAACCTTCAGCATATTTATTAGTGAGTTGTGAGCCTTGCGCCTGCATCACCGCTGGACTGGTATAGTTTTCAGAGGCAATCAGTTCAATGTGCTTATGCTGACGCACGACTTCGTGCGCGATCATGCCCCACAAGGCAGAGTCGACTTGATTTAAAGTATTAGCGTAATTAAATGGCGCTTGATTCATTGCGGTGAGTGACATGATGTTTAACTTTCCAAATACAGTAATTAATTGTAGTGTATAAATTTTGGTGTATTTTACCACGCGCGATGATGAACATTAAAATCATAACGGTTAAACACTCAACTTTTTTGCGTAAGTGCTTGACAAATTTTCTGCTAGAAGCACTTTGTTCCAAGCGTATGACCACGCTATAATCCAGTTAGTTACATCCTCTTGATGACGCACTAGCGAGATTACAATTATGAAATGGACCGACAGCTTAAATATCGCTGAATCACTTTACGATAAGTACCCAGCTATTGACCCAAGTACCATTCGTTTTACCGACTTAATGGACTGGGTCATGGCGCTGGAGGGTTTTAATGACGCGCCAGATAAATGTGGCGAAAGAATATTAGAAGCGATACAACTGGCCTGGATTGATGAAGCGAAGTGAACGTCATCATATCGGCATGGTATTACCCTTGGCTACACATTAAATATGTCTAAAAATACCCTAGTGATGGCCATGATATGGCTTGCGCTGGCCAGCGTGATTATTTACCTGCTAGATAATATTCAAAACCCCAATAAAATTAATCGCTTAGGCGAAGCTAGTAGCGTGGTGTTAAAGCGCGGTTTAGATGGCCATTACCGTGCTGAAGCGCTTATTAATGGTGAAAAAGTGATGGTACTGGTTGACACTGGCGCGACTGGTGTCGCTATTTCACAAAATATTGCGGATAAACTCAATCTTAAAAGTATCGACGCGATACGGACCAACACCGCCAATGGCGACAGTGTGGGCTATATGGTGCGTTTAGAGTCGGTAAAAATTGGTGGTGTCAGCGCCCACAACGTAGGCGCTATGATTGCACCTGGGCTAGATGGTGATGTATTGCTCGGCATGTCGTTCTTAGGCCGTATGGATGTTCGCCTCTTTAAAGGCGAGATGAGCATTAAGCAGATTGAGTAGGCGCGCCATTACGCCCCTAGCTCACCGCTAAGTAATCACAGTCGGCCTATTGCGTCCGGTCTTTTCTTTCAATTGCGAAATCTGCAAAGCAATTTTAATCATCTCAGCCAGCGCCACTTGCGCATCTAAATGGTGGTTTTTGCTATTTTGGTCAAATGCTTCTAGGTAAATACGGATGGTCGCCCCTTCAGTCCCGGTACCAGACAACCTAAAAACGATACGCGACCCGTCTTCAAACAAGATGCGTATGCCTTGATTATTACTGATAGAGCCATCAATCGAATCATGATAGCTAAAATCATCACAGGTTTTCACCTGGTATGCGCCAAAGGTTTGACCCGGCAAGCTTTCAAACTGCGCTTTGATATGTTGAATCACGCTATTCGCAGCATCGGTGGGGATAGATTCATAATCATGCCGCGAATAGACGTTACGGCCAAACTCCGCCCAATGCGCCATAAGGATAGCCTCTACGCTTATTTTTTTGCAAGCGAGTATATTCAGCCAAAATAATACCGCCCAAAGTCCATCTTTTTCGCGGACATGACTAGAGCTGGTACCGAAGCTTTCTTCACCACATAGCGTCACCTTGCCCACATCCATCAAATTGCCAAAAAACTTCCAGCCAGTAGGCGTTTCAAAGCACGGAATGTTCAATTTAGCGGCCACACGATCAACCGCGCCACTGGTCGGCATGGATCGTGCAACGCCGGCAATACCGCTTGCGTAAGCTGGCACTAGCGTTGCATTAGCGGCCAATACTGCCAAGCTATCTGAAGGGGTAACAAAGAAGTTTTTACCTAACACCATATTGCGATCACCATCGCCATCTGAGGCGGCGCCGAAATCTGGCGCCCGATCACCGGCAAACATGATTTTGACTAAATCTTCAGCATAAGTTAAGTTTGGGTCTGGGTGTCCACCGTTAAAATCTTCTGAGGGTACGCAACTCATTAAGCTCGCGGCAGGCACCCTAAGTCGGTTCACAAAGATCTCTTGCGCATAAGGGCCGGTCACCGCGTGCATTGCATCAAACTGCATTTTGAAGCCGCTAGCCAACAATTTCTCAATGACTGGGAAATCAAATAATTCTTGCATTAAATCAGCATAATCCTGCACCGCATCAATGACTTGTACCGTAAATTTACCCCCATAAAATACCGTTTCTCCGATTGTATCAACATCAACTTCGGGTAAATCTGCAATTTTATAGCAGTTAATAACTTTGCTTATTGCAAACACCTCATCGGTAATTTTTTCTGGCGCGGGTCCGCCATTACTAATATTGTACTTAATACCAAAATCACCATTAACACCCCCTTGATTATGGCTGGCAGACAAGATCATACCGCCAAAAGTATGGTATTTACGAATAATATGCGAAGCCGCTGGCGTGGATAAAATGCCCGCTTGTCCAACTAAAACACGCGAAAAGCCGTTGGCAGCAGCCATTTGTATAATAGTTTGAATCGCGGGGCGATTGTAATAACGCCCATCCCCACCCACCGTGAGGGTAGCCCCTGCTGGCACTTTAAGAGTATTAAAAATACTTTGTACAAAGTTTTCTAAATAACCAGCCTGTTGAAATACTTTCACTTTTTTTCTTAAGCCAGACGTACCCGGTTTCTGATCATTGAATGCGCGACTTGGTTTGCTAATGATTTGCATCATTGTTCTCTTTAAAAATAGTTGCATACAATATAAATGAGGTTGACGACATCACCAACCATTCTAATTGAAGCGCTTGCTTATTTGCTGCTTGAATTGGCTGAAGATAGACGCTAACTATTCACACGCTAAGACCACGCCAGCTTATGTATTAGCATCACTATAAGCTTGCGCTTGCTCACGCTTACGCCTACGTTCTTGCTGCGCGCTATAGAAACTGGAGGCTATCACGGCAATCGTCACAATGGCAATGGTCACAGTTGCAACGGCGTTGATGCTTGGGTTTAAGCCCAAGCGTGCGCGAGAAAAAATCACCATTGGCAGGGTTGAATAACCCGGCCCCGACAAAAACGAAGACAGCACCACATCATCAAAGGATAAGGTGAAGGTCAATAAAAATGCGGACACCAAGGCAGGCAGTAACAAAGGCAGTGTCACCAAGCTAAAGACTTGCCAAGGGTGGCAGCCTAAATCCATCGCCGCTTCGTCCAACTGACCATCCATTTCGCGTAAACGCGATGTCACCACCACGGTGGCATAAGCCGTACCCAACAAGGCGTGCCCTAGCAATATGGTCAATAAGCCGCGCTCTGGATAGCCCAGCCAATGTTGCATAGAAACCAACATCAACAATAATGACAACCCGACAATGACGTCTGGCATGACCAGTGGCGCACTTGCCATAGATGACAGTAGCATACGGCCAAAAAAACGCTTATAACGGTTTAAAGCAAAAGCAGTCAATATGCCAAAAAATACTGAAATGATGGCAGAAAAAGAGGCGATTTTGAGGGATAACACTACCGCTGCAATTAGGTCACTATCTTGCATCAGTACGGCGTACCAGCGCATACTGGCATAACTCCACACTGTCACTAACTGTGAATCGTTAAACGAATAAATCACCAAGGTAACGATAGGCATATATAAGAAAAAATACACGGCAAACATCCAACTGCGACTGCACCACTTAATCATGTTGCTATTCATGAGTTAAGCCCAGACTGCTCGGATTGGTATTTATTGTAGATGGCCATGGGTAGCATAATAAGCAATACCATCAGCACGGCGACCGCAGAAGCCATCGGCCAATCGTTGTTGCTAAAAAACTCATCCCACAATACACGACCAATCATCAGCGTGTTTGGTCCACCCAGTAATTCAGGAATCACATATTCCCCCAGCGCTGGAATGAACACCAGCATAGCGCCTGCAATAATGCCGGCCTTTGACAAGGGCACCGTAATTAGCCAAAAAGTTTTGAATGGGTTGGCGCCAAGATCTGCTGCGGCTTCTAAATAACGCAGATCTAGTTTAGACAAATTGGCGTACAACGGCAATATCATGAAGGGTAAGTATGAGTACACCATGCCGACCATCAAGGAAAATGGCGTATTCATCATTTCCAATGGCGCATCAATCATGCCAATACTCATAAGCACATTGTTAATCACGCCATTATTCACCAACAGCATTTTCCAAGCATAAATACGGAGTAAAAAAGAAGTCCAAAATGGCAACATAATCAACATCAACAGTGTGGGCTGTAAATGTTTAGCTGAGCGCGCCATAAAATATGAAAAGGGGTAGCCTATCGCCAAGCAAATCAGCGTCGTCAATAAGGCATACTTGAGTGAAGATAGATAAGTCTGCACATAGAGCGCATCCGAGCTAATAAACAGATAACTAGAAAAATTTAACTTAAGCGTTGGCCAACCCTGACGCCAACTTATCATGCTGGAAACTGAGGTGACCTCCATTTCAGACAGACTGATTTTGAGTACGATCAACAATGGCACTAAGGCCAGCAGCAGAAACCACAGATAGGGCACGCCTATCAGCAGATGGCGACCAGCTGAAAAATTGCGCAGGGCATTTGAAATTTTATGCATGACCTGCCCTTTCACTGCGTCAACACGGCCATCGCTAGATCGCTCCATTGTGCAAAAGCGCGGTCACCCAAACTGAAGTTGCCGCTTAAATCACGGGCATTATTAAGCGTTTGTACCTTAATCAGTTTGCCACTATTAAGCTTGAGGTGGTAGGTCGTATAAGCACCAAAGTAAACGATTTCCGTCACTTCACCATCACACCAATTGTATTTTCCCGCTGGTTTCTCTTTGCTGAGTAAAATCTTTTCAGGTCGCAAGGCGACACCAACAGCCCGCCCAGAATTGCCGCTCATGCCATAACCAACATAATGCGAGCAATCTGCGCTACGTACTATCACATGGTCAGACTCAACTTCTTCCACGATGCCATCAAATATATTGATGTTACCAATAAAATCAGCCACTTGACGACTATTGGGCATTTCATAAATATCATCAGGTGAGCCTAGCTGTAAAAAGTGACCCTCACTCATCACGGCAATACGGGATGCCATCGTCATCGCCTCTTCTTGATCATGCGTCACTAGCACACAAGTCACCCCCACTTCTTCAATGATATTGACCAGTTCTAACTGTGTCGTTTCGCGTAATTTTTTATCTAACGCGCCTAGTGGTTCATCTAATAATAAAAGTTTAGGGCGTTTGGCCAGACTGCGCGCTAAGGCAACCCGCTGCTGTTGACCGCCGGACAGTTGATGTGGCTTGCGGTTTGCATATTGACTAAGTTGCACTAGGCTCAACATCGATTCCACGCGCGCGACAATCTGCTCTTTAGGTAGGTGATCACGCCGCAAACCAAAAGCGATATTGTCCCAAACAGTCAAATGCGGAAAAAGCGCATAAGACTGAAACATCATATTGATAGGCCGTTGATAGGGAGGTAAGTGCGTGATGTCTTCACCCGCTAAAAAAATCTTACCTTGTGTCGGCGCCTCAAATCCAGCGATCATGCGTAATAAGGTAGATTTTCCACATCCTGAACCGCCCAGCAAGGCAAAAATTTCACCACTAGCCACCGTCAGTGACACATTGTCCACCGCTTTTATTGTGCCGTCATAGATTTTCGTCACCTCCTCAACCCGCAACAAATCTTCGCAGACGGCATTACCCTTTGGTGCTATCGACATACATGCCCCTGTACCCGAATATAAAGTGACTTAAAAATATTATGCATACATTGACATGACTAGAAACCTGTTTTAAAACGCGTAAACAGGCGCGTCATGGTTCGGCGCGTATTGTTATCCACATTGCCTGGTGGAATCAATTTAGCCACATCTGCCGCAGGTAGAAAGATGGTTTTATTGTTCTTGATTTCAGGGCTCACAAACGTCATTGCAGCTTTGTTAGGATTTGCATAAGTCACCGCATTGGTCAAACCGGCATGCACTTCAGCCTTCATGATGTAATTAATAAACTGATGCGCATTGTTCGGATGTGCGGCATCGGCCGTGATGGCCATGGTGTCCATAAACAGTAAACCACCAGTTTTAGGCACTAAGGCAATAATATTTTGCGCTGATTTATTTTCAATTGACCGCTTACGTGCCAAGTTAAAGTCCCCCGCCCAACCTAATGCCACGCATATTTGACCGCTGGCTAGGTCTTCAATTTGCCCCCCAGAGTTAAAGCGTTTAATGTCTGGACGCACCTTTTTAAGCAGTTCAAAGGCGGCTTGATAGTCTGCTGTATTTTTACTATAGGGGTCTTTAGCTAGATAATGTAAAGCGATGGGGAAAACTTCTGCGGCAGTATCTAACATGGTAATACCACAGGATTTTAGCTTAGTCGTGTATTGGGGATCAAAAACCAAATCCCAAGCATTGTCTGGCATCGGGGTCGTGCCCAAGGCTTTTTTAACTTGATCAACGTTAATACCTACCGTGGTGTAACTCCATAACCAATCCACTAAATAAGCATTACCTGGATCAAACGCCTCCATCTGTTTCAACATGCCGGCGTCTAAGTTTTTCCAATTAGGTAATTGTTTTTTATCTAGCTTTTGAAATAGCCCGCCCTTGATTTGTAGCCTCGCCCAGCTTGACGAGGGGACGACAATGTCATATCCCGTTTTTCTAGCAATTAACTTCGCATGCAAAATTTCATTGCTATCAAAAATATCGTAACGCACCTTAATGCCGGTTTCTTTTTCAAAATTAGGGATCGTCTCTGGCGCCAGATAATCTGACCAATTATAGATATTAAGCACTTTTTCTTCTGCCGCGGCATAACTTGTTGTCGCATAAGCCAAACTAACGCATAAACCTAGCAAAGCTCTTAATACACTTTGCTTAAGCAAGCGGTTATTAAATAGTGCGTGCATTACAACTATCCCCAAAATAAAAGCTAAAAATCAAACATGATAATAATTCTAACATGTTCAAATCACATGTAATGCAAGATTGGTGAGCGTCAGCGTACTGTATTAACGTACCAAACCCTATGCTGACCTTTTCTGCAGCTCTTCTGGAGTTTTTTATCTAGCTAGCCTGCCGCATTAACCAAGTCCATGCGACTACTGTGCCCGTGAGCCAATATGTCTATCGATTGGCAGAAGTAATTCAAGCGATTATTAGCCTCTACTATATTAAAGCTGGCATGACAAGCAATGCAGTTTTTCATAAGTTGATCCAGCTGATCACGGCTATGTACAGGATCATTCAACTGTAATGCGTCCGATGAAATTTGATCAAACTACTGCCTTGTCGCAAACCACAGCGTTTTCATGGCAAGCGTAATTTTGGCTAACAAAGCGCCTGGCGTGCTGGCAATAGAAGCAGCATTTTTAAAAGCAAAATTTAAGGTAAAATGTCGACCTTGCCTTAATTCAAAGACTAAAGTTCACATGTCATCCCTAGCCCCGACTGCCTTGCAACTCGAAATTAAACGCCGTCGAACCTTTGCCATTATTTCGCACCCTGATGCCGGTAAAACGACCTTAACTGAAAAATTGCTATGGTTCGGTGGTGCGATTCAGGTGGCTGGTGAAGTGCGTGGGCGCAAAGCGTCACGCCATGCCACATCGGACTGGATGGAACTAGAAAAGCAACGCGGCATTTCAGTCACTTCCTCGGTCATGCAGTTTCCCTACCGTGAACACATGGTTAACTTGCTCGACACACCCGGCCATGATGACTTTTCAGAAGATACCTATAGAACACTGACGGCTGTTGACTCGGCCGTGATGGTGATTGACGCAGTTAATGGTGTGGAAGCGCAAACGATTAAACTACTCAACGTTTGTCGAATGCGCGATACGCCGATTATCACGTTTATTAACAAACTAGACCGTGAAAGTCGCGAGCCAATTGAATTGCTCGATGAGATTGAAACAACCTTAGGCATGGAATGCGCGCCGATGACTTGGCCGATTGGCATGGGAAAAAGCTTTCGTGGCGTTTATAACCTCTACACCGATACCATTTCATTTTTTGATCCGCGGGCGGATAAAGGCACTTCTGAAATTATTCAGGGTTTAGATAACCCACGCCTAGATGAACTGCTAGGTCGGGTGGCAGAAGAGTTACGCGTTAACGTGGAGTTGGTGCGTGGTGCTTCACACACTTTTGATGCGGCGCGCTATTTAAGCGGCAAACAAACCCCGGTATATTTTGGCTCTGCCATTAACAATTTTGGCGTGCAATCTTTACTTGATGCGGTAGTAGACCTGTCCCCTGCACCACTGGCACGCAATACCGCTAGTCGGATTGTGGCGCCAGATGAAAATAAATTCTCAGGCTTTGTGTTTAAGATTCAAGCTAATATGGACCCCAAACATCGCGATCGCATTGCCTTTTTACGCGTGTGTTCTGGCCGCTTTGAACGTGGCATGAAAATCAAACAAGTCACCACCGGAAAACTCATGGCGGTGAATAACGCCATCACCTTTATGGCGCAAGACCGTACCACCATGGACGAAGCGTATTCTGGCGATATTATTGGCATACCCAACCACGGCACCATTAAAGTGGGCGATACTTTTAGCGAGGGCGAAGCAATCAAATTTACCGGCATACCGTCATTTGCCCCAGAGTTTTTCCGGCGCGCACGCTTAAAAAATCCACTAAAAATGAAACAGTTACAAAAAGGTCTGCAACAATTGGCTGAGGAAGGCGCTTCACAGCTATTTCGCCCGTTATTATCCAACGATCTTATTTTAGGTGCGGTCGGCATGCTGCAATTTGAAGTGGTCGCGCATCGCCTAGAGCATGAGTATGGTGTGGATATTGTGTTTGAAAATTTCGACTGCTATACCGCTAGATGGTTACGCGGCAAAGATGCGGATTTAAGCGCGATTGCTGATAAATATGGTTTTAACGTGGCCTTAGATGGTGCAGAAGAATATGTTTACCTTGCGCCAAACCGCGTTAACTTACAAATGGCGCAAGAGCGCTATCCAGATATTGAGTTTTTAGAAACGCGTGAAATCATCTAAGTTACTCTAGTCATGCCCGCGTAAGTGGGAATGACCAGTCTGAGACTTTTTGGTATCATCATTTTAGTGAAAAACCTCACCCAAAATCCCTGCCCCTGTGAAAGCGGCAATCCCTATAGCAGCTGTTGCCAGCCCTATCATCAAGGCTTAGCCGCACCCACCTCACTAGCGCTTATGCGCTCACGCTATACCGCTTTTGTATTTGGTTTAGAAGATTATCTACTGAAAACTTGGCACCCAGACACGCGCCCTTCCTTCCTCAACTTGGCCGATGACCCAGCAACGCAATGGCTAGGCCTGCAAATAAAACGCGTTGAAAACACGAGTGAAGAAAGTGGAATTGTAGAATTTGTGGCGCGCTACAAAATAGCTGGCAAAGCAACAAGGTTGCATGAATTAAGCGAGTTTATCTACACAGACAATCGTTGGTACTATTTAACGGGTAGCAATCCCAACGTGCAATTGTAACGTCGTGGAAATCAACAGCCATTTTCATACCATTCAAACGTTAGACGTTAGCAAACGCCTCACATAACTGACTTAATAACTGGCCAAACAAAGGCGTTACTTCTTCTTTATCGTGTGGGCTTTCATCATCGGTGCCGGCGATCACAAAGGCGACCGTTAGCTTATCTAGATTCTCTCTAAACTCCGTCCAATGCTCAGCTTCGGCATCGCCTATTAGTTGAAACTTATGAAAGCCTGATTCAATAATCTCTAGCAATTCAGCGTCTGGCAAGCCGGCGAATAAGGTTTTAGCAATGGTAATTTGTGCTGCGGCTAAGTTAGGCGCAATATCTTCTTGGGCTAATGGCGTGGTAAAAAATGCGTAGGCTAGCAGCGCGTAAGCTTGATAGACACTCAACATATCAAAGTTTTCAGTGCGCTCGGCTAATGGTGAGCGTTCTGCGGCTTGAATCGCCTTAAAGGTGACATAGCAACTTAAATAGTCCGCTGCCGCCAAGGCATCATAATCATTTAAGTCAGTATTTGGTTTAGCTTCATCGTCACGCAATGTTTCGGCCAAGCACAACGCATGCATGAGTTTAATGCGTTTTGAATATTTAATTTCCATATTGAGTCCTTGTAGAGTTCTAAATTATTAATTTACCTGACTTAAATCCTAAGTTCATCGAAGGTCGATGCCTTCGACAGACTCGTAATCCTAAAAACGGTGTTAATCCAGCGCGGGTATTGCTTCTAGCATTTCATGTAAGGCCAACCAGCGCTCTTCCGCCACTTCTGTTTGATGCGCTAGTTCAGCTTGCTTTTTCAGTAATTGCTGTAGCTCTGTTTTATCCGTCGCAGTATAAAGTGCGCTATCATTCAAGCGTTCATCACAGCCTTTTTTGTCAGCTTGCCACTTAGCAATATTGAGCTCTAACTGCTCAACCTCTTTTACTAGTGGTCGGCGTTCAGCAATTCTAGCTTGCCGCTCGGCTTTATTCACAGCACGGTCATTCTTGCTTGGTTTTTCATCAACCATCGCCTGTACCGCTTGTTTATCTTTTATGCGTTGCTCGTTTAACCACTGACTATAGCCCTCTAAATCGCTCTCAAACGGCTCAGCTTTACCATCCGCCACCAGTATAAATTCATCACAACTGGCGCGCAGCAAGGCTCTATCATGTGAAACTAAAATCACACCACCTTCATAATCTTGTAGCGCTAACGTTAAGGCATGGCGCATCTCAAGGTCTAAATGGTTGGTTGGTTCATCTAGCAACAGTAAGTTCGGGCGTGCCCAAATCAATAAAGCCAAGGCTAAGCGGGACTTTTCACCGCCTGAAAAATTAGCGCAAGCTGAACGCGCCATTTCACCCTTAAAATCAAAGCCTCCTAAAAAATTCAGATGTTCTTGCTCACGGGTGAGTGGGTCAAGTTTTAACATATGCTGCAAGGGTGATTCATCTGGGCGCAGTTGCTCTAGTTGGTGCTGGGCAAAGTAGCCTATATTTAAGTCCTTGCCTTCCACGCGCTTACCTGTTAAGGGCTTTAATTCATTGGCCAACAATTTAATGAGCGTGGTTTTACCTGCGCCATTACGCCCTAACAAGCCGATGCGCTCACCAGGCCTGATGGCTAACGCAATGTTTTTAATTAAGGCGATATTGTTGTAGCCAACAGACATGTCGTCTAATACCAATAGTGGATCTGGCGCAGCAATCGGCGCTCTAAATTCAAAATTAAATTGCGAATCCACATGGGCGGCAGAAATCATTTCCATGCGCTCTAGCGCCTTAATGCGACTTTGCGCCTGTCGTGCTTTGGTGGCCTGCACCCGAAAGCGATCAATATAACTGTGTAAATGCGCAACCTTGCGCTGCTGCTTTTCAAACATGGCTTGTTGCAAGGCTAACTTTTCTGCCCGCTGCCGCTCAAAATCAGAGTAACCACCGCGATATAGCGTCAGCGTTTGTTGTTCAATATGGGCAATATGATTGACAATCGCATCTAAAAAATCTCTATCATGCGAAATCAATAACAGCGTACCGCGATAGCTTTGTAACCAGCCTTCTAGCCAAATCACCGCATCTAAGTCTAAGTGATTGGTCGGCTCATCGAGCAATAACAAATCTGAGCGGCACATTAAAGCACGCGCTAAATTTAAGCGCACCCGCCATCCACCCGAAAAAGTAGAAACCGCTTGCTGCAAATTGGCTTGACTAAAGCCTAAACCGCTCAACAACTCTGCTGCGCGGGCTTTAGCACTGTAGCCCTCAATATCCATCAATCGATGATGCAATTCGGCAATCAACTCCCCTTGATGATTAGCTTCTGCCGCGACCAATGCCGCCTCTATACTACGCAACTCAGCATCACCATCTAACACAAACTCAATAGCGGGCATGGCCAGTGCTGGCGTTTCTTGCGCCACATGCGCGATCACCCAAGCTGCCGGCATTTCCAAATTGCCTGCTTCTAATTGCATTTCACCACGCAATAAAGCAAAAATAGATGACTTTCCGGCGCCATTGGCGCCAGTTAAGCCAACCTTATGGCCAGGATGCAGTTGCAAAGAGGCGGCTTGAATAAGAATTTTTAAGCCGCGAACTAGGGTAAGTTGTTTGAATTGAATCAAGTGGTAACCGGTTAAATTAAGTGTACGCTTAGCAAATCTGCGCTAGGCGACATTCTAAATGACAAAGACACTATTCTAAAATAATTTCGCGTCTGGGTTTTACGCAATCAAAAGCCTAGCTATTTGTTTGTTATGCGCAATATTGCAGTAAACTAATGCCTTAGTTAATGCACTCTATTTAAAGCCCAATCAAACCACTATGGTCAAAAAATCTCTGCTTTTGATTTATCGCCTCGCATTCTGGCTTATCAGCATTGCCGTCATTACCTTAGTGTTTACCGCCTTAGCCATTCAGTTTTTAGTCTTCCCTAATATAGACCACTACAAAAACAATATTGCCACTTTTGCCAGCGCTGCCACTAAGCAAAAAGTAGTGATTGGCAATATCAAAGTCGGCTGGCAAGGGTTTAATCCGCATTTAGCTGTATCAAACATTGATATTTATGATGCGCAAAACCGCCCTGCGCTACAGCTTAAAAATACCGATGTGTCATTGTCTTGGCTAAGTATTCCTTTGCTAGAGCCGCACCTAGCCAATTTAACGGTTCGTACACCAGAACTCACGATTCGCCGCACCAGCAATGGCGATATTTTTGTGGCTGGCATCCGTATGCAAAGCCCAGCTAAGCCAGATTTAGCCAATTGGCTATTGCGGCAAACGCAATTTGAAGTGCTTAACGCTAAAGTGATCTGGTTAGATGAAATGCGGGGTGCCCCCGCTTTAAGTTTAGATAAGCTTAATTTACAAGTCATCAGCCCACCATGGAAAAAACTGCTTAAAAATCATCGGTTGATACTAAGCGCAGTGCCTTCTACCGGCACGCTCTCACCCATCACAATTAACGCCAATGTGTACGGTAACGACATTAGCCAACCAACAGAGTGGCATGGTAGCGCCGAGGCCGTATTGCAAAACGCCACCCTCACCGCCTTTAAACCATGGCTTGACTATTCAATGTTAACGCACACGGTGGACTTACAATCAGGGACGGGTAGTGCACAAGTAAAAATTCAATTCGCAAAAGCGCAAGTGCAATCGATTGCAAGCAAGGTGGCTTTAGATCAGGTACAGATGCAATTTAAGGCGAATGCTGAGCCCGTTATTTTGAATAAGCTTGCGGGAGAACTGCGCTGGAAAAATGCGCCAACCGGTCAAACCTTCACCGTAAGTCACCTTAGCCTTAGCGCTAATAATGATTTGCACTTGCAAGACGCTTCAGGCGATTACGTCAACACGCTACAAGGGGATGATGCACTGCATATTAAACTAACCCATATTGATCTGGCATTTATTAATGCCTACTTAGGGCAATTGCCATTAACGACAGATGCACTAGAAAAAATAGTGGGTTTATCGCCTACCGGTAAATTGGATGACTTAACGCTGAATTGGCAAGGCCAACAAGGCGCTACAAAATCCTATCAACTGCAGGCAAAATTTAATGGCTTAGGCATACTGGCCTATGCAAAAAAACCCGGCTTTAGCAATTTATCTGGTGAGATTAAAGCCAATCAAAGCACCGGTAAAATCAGCCTAAATTCGGTAAATGCTATTTTGGACTTTAAAAACAGTCTGCGCTGGCCTATCCCAGTCGACCAGTTAGCGGGCGACATTAGTTGGCAAGTAAACGGCCTAGTCACTCACATTCAAGTCAGCCGACTCAATATCAGCAATCCACACCTGACTGGTACGATCAATGCCGAATACCTGATGGATGCCGTCAAAGGTGACGCCCTTGATTTAACGGCTAAATTTAGTAAGGGCGATGCTAAATACGCGCTATTTTATTACCCGATTAATTTAGGTCAAACTACCTTGCATTGGCTAGACACCTCAATACTGTCAGGTCAGCTTGAAGATGTTAATGTGACCGTGAAAGGTCGTTTGGCTGATTTTCCGTTTGTTGATGGTAAAAATAATCTCGACCCTAAATTAGGCTTATTTAGAGTAACAGCAAATATCAAGAATTGCGAAGTGGAGTATGGTATAGGCTGGCCAAACATAGAAGGCCTAGGGCTAGCCATGCTGTTTGAAGGCAAACGTATGGAATTGAATGCCAATGCTGGGCGTGTGCTTGGCAATCAAATTATTAAAAGCAAAACCACCATCGCCCAATTAGATGCCGACGCGCCCATACTCAACATCGTGAACGAGCTTAAAGGCCCTGTCGCTGAGGGCATTAAGTTTGTGAATAAAAGCCCAGTACGCGAGGTCACCCAAGGCTTTACCGAAGACTTAAACACTAGCGGTCAAGGTAAACTGAATTTGAGTTTAATGATCCCGATGCAAAATATTGAGTCTGCGCAATATAAAGGCCTCTACCAAATTTATAACGGTACGATGGAATCACCAAGCATTCCAACACTGACTGGCATTCACGGTTTGTTGGGGTTTACTGAAAGCAGTTTAACGGCAAAGAACATCAATGCCAGCGCGTTTGGCTCACCACTGACATTCAACATTAATTCTGGCAAAGATAAAATCATTTATATTGCCGCCAAGGGCAAAATGAATGGCGCCACAATTAAGCAAATATTAATGAGTAAAAATGCCGGCTCAACAAATACGAGCCCCTGGGGGAGTGGCGCGAACTACTTTACTGGAAGCGCAAACTGGACAAGTGACATTACCATACAAAAACCACTGGTGAATATCGCCATCAATACCGACTTATTTGGCTTAAATTCACGCCTGCCCATTCCATTCAAAAAATCTGTCAGTGAGCATTTAAACCTACGCATTAATAAAAAACAGACCCCCAACAGCGACACCATTAACCTTAGCCTAGGCAATAGGCTCGCGGCAAAAATTATTCGGGCGCCCGAAAATGGCCAACTGAAATTTGACCACGGCTTTGTTCGCTTTAACGCTAATGCTAATGCTAACGACCTAAACACCAATCTTGAGCTGGGCAAAGTGAAAGGCCTACAAGTCTATGGCAACCTAGATTACCTTGATGCAGATGCCTGGCGCCGTGTACTGCATGATTTTTCTGGTGGCACTACGCAAGAGCCATTAGTCGTACAAAAAATCGCACTCAACATCAATAAGCTAGATATATTTGATCGGCGTATTAATCAATTGAAAATCACCAATAACACTGATAAAGACGGCTTACGGGCAACCGTAGAAAGTCGGGAATTCTCTGGTGATTTGCAATGGTTGAATCAAAATAACGGTAAATTTATTGCCCGCTTAAGCCATTTAAGCTTGCCAGAAGCCGCGCCAAACAAATTTAAACTGGCGACTAATGATGTTGTAGGAAAAGAAGTGATTGATCAAGAACAAGACTACCCAGCGCTTGATATCACCGCTGAAAATTTTGAGTTTAATAATAAAAATATAGGTTCCTTAGAGCTCATCGCCTCTCCACAAAACAATATCTGGAGCATTCAGAAACTCAAACTGACCAACACTGACAGCATTATCTCGGCCGATGGGCAATGGCATAACTGGAAGAAAAATCCAAGCACTTACCTCAATGTCACTTGGGATATTAAGAATTTAGGTAACACGCTTAAAAATGTTGGCTATCCTGACACCATTAAAAACGGTGAAGGCTCACTGACCGGTCAACTGCAATGGGCTGGTGGTCCGCACCAGTTCAACCCGATTGAATTAAATGGCAACCTGCAACTGAGCATGAAAAAAGGCCAAATTTTAAAAGTACAACCTGGCGTTGGTCGGTTGTTAGGCTTACTTAGCTTACAGAGCCTGCCCCGCAGATTAACCTTAGATTTTAGAGATTTGTTCAGCAATGGCTTCGCCTTTGATAAAATCAATGCCAGTGCAAAAATTAATGACGGCATCATGACTAGCGATGATTTTGTCATGGCCGGTCCTGCGGCAGAGGTGAAGATTAAAGGCGAAACCAATTTACAAAAAGAAACCCAGCATTTAACGGTCAAAGTGCTGCCGCATGTGAGCGACAGCCTATCCCTCGTCGCACTGGCTGGCGGCCCGCTAGCAGGCGCTGTTGCATTTTTAGCGCAAAAAATATTAAAAGACCCGTTGAATAAAATTGCTTCTAGTGAATATGAGATCATAGGCACTTGGGATAACCCGCAAGAAGTAAAAGCAAGTAAAAATAATGACGAGAAAACGAATCAATCCCCTATTAATTAGCAGCCCTTGGTAGCACTTATTAACAAAAATATTTTGGATTAAACATGGCCATTACATCACGCTTAAAAACTACTAAAGCTCAATTGAGCAACCTAGAGACGAGTCAAGACATTATTAAAATTGCCGCCATTCAAATGGCCTCTGGACCTCACGTTGCCGCCAATTTAAGTGAGGCTGAACGGCTTATTGAAATTGCCGCAAATCAAGGGGCAAAACTGGTGGCGCTACCCGAATATTTTGCTCTTATGGGCTTTAAGGAAACTGACAAAGTGGCTGTACGCGAAGAAGAAGGCAAAGGGCCTATTCAAGACTTTTTGAAAAAAATGGCTAAAGAACATAAGATATGGCTAATTGGCGGCTCTGTGCCGCTGACGAGCAATTTTCCTAATAAAGTGCGGAATAGTTGCTTGGTCTATGATGACAAAGGCCTGCAAGTTGCCCGCTACGACAAAATTCACTTATTTGGCCTAGATTTAGGCAATGAACATTACCATGAAGAAAAAACCATAGAATCTGGTAATACGGTTCAAGTGGTAGACACGCCTTTTGGTAAAATTGGTCTGTCCATCTGCTACGACTTACGCTTCCCTGAGCTTTACCGCGCCATGGGTGAAGTTAACATCATCGTGGTGCCATCGGCGTTTACTGACACCACCGGTAAAGCGCACTGGGAAACCTTAATTCGTGCGCGTGCCATAGAAAACCTAAGCTATGTGATTGCCCCTGCGCAAGGCGGCTACCATTTGTCTGGCCGTGAAACGCATGGCAACAGTATGATTGTTGATCCTTGGGGCGTCATTCTAGACCGACTACCGCGTGGCTCTGGCGTGGTCATCGCCACCATGAACCGACAATATCAACAAAGTCTAAGAAAAAGCCTGCCGGCTCTTAAGCACCGCACCATTACCTCCATATAAGTTATTCTAAAACAAGCCAGAACAAACCGAAACTTCAATGAAAATAGAACAATCCCCCACTGACAGCAACCTTACGCTGGGCGCTCACTTTGATGCCGCCACAGAAGCCTTGCTTGCGCCTGCCAACTTAGATGTCACAACACTGCAAAATGTACTTGGTGACATGATGTCGCACAAGATTGACTATGCCGATCTTTATTTTCAATACAGCAGAAGCGAAAGCTGGGGCTTAGAAGAAGGCCAAGTTAAATCAGGCAATTTTTCTATTGATCAAGGCGTTGGCGTGCGTGCCGTGAGTGGTGAAAAAACAGCTTTTGCCTACTCGGATGATATTACCTTAAGCGCATTACAAGAAGCGGCCAAGGCCACCAAAGCCATTGCCAGCTTAGGGGGCGAACAAAGCACAGGGGCTATCAGCAAGCGCCATGCCGCACAACTTTACCTGCCGCAAGATCCAATAGCTTCGCTCTCTGCCGAGGCAAAAGTAAAACTGCTTGAGCGCTTAGAGTCCTACGCCAGAAAAATAGACCCGCGTATTTCACAAGTCACTGCCTCCATTGCCGGCGAATATGAGGTCGTCATGGTAGCGCGCTTTGACGGCGTCATGGCGGCAGATGTGCGTCCCTTAGTGCGCTTATCGATTAATGTGATTGCCGAAAGCAATGGTCGTCGTGAACAAGGTTCAAGTGGTGGTGGTGGTCGTTTTGATTACAGCTATTTTACCGATGCAGTATTGCACGATTACGCACAAAAAGCCGTACACCAAGCCCTGATCAACTTAGACGCCCGTCCTGCCCCTGCAGGGAGCATGACCGTCGTACTCGGCGCTGGTTGGCCTGGTATCTTATTGCATGAAGCAATTGGTCATGGCTTAGAAGGTGATTTTAATCGCAAAGGCAGCTCTGCGTTTAGCAATATGATAGGCCAGCAAGTGGCAGCACGCGGCATTACCATAGTTGATGATGGCACGATTGCTAATAGGCGCGGTTCACTGAGCATGGATGATGAAGGTAACCCGACGAACAGAACGATATTGATTGAAGATGGTATATTACGTGGTTATATTCAAGACACGCTCAACGCCCGCTTAATGAACATGCCCGTCACCGGCAATGCCAGACGAGAAAGCTACGCGCATATACCGATGCCGCGCATGACCAACACTTATATGTTAAACGGCACGATGCCCCCCGAGGAAATTATTAAATCTGTTAAAAAAGGCCTGTATGCCGCCAATTTTGGCGGTGGGCAAGTCGATATTACCAGTGGTAAATTCGTCTTCAGCACCTCAGAAGCCTACATGATAGAAGATGGCAAGATCACTTATCCGGTTAAAGGTGCCACATTGATTGGCAATGGTCCCGAGGTACTCAAGCGCGTGTCTATGATAGGCAATGACATGCAGCTTGATAGTGGTGTCGGCACTTGTGGCAAAGAAGGGCAAAGCGTACCAGTGGGTGTAGGTCAACCCACCCTTAAAATTGACGCACTCACTGTCGGCGGCACGGCTTAAACACTCGATTAAACAACGTACAACCTTAAAACTGTCACTTTAATATTTCACCTATGATGCAAACTTCACTACCCATTCCTAAATCAGGGTCAGCCTCGCGCGTTGAGTTATCGACCCATGGCGAGGATGGATTAGCGCTAGCAGAGTTAGGGCTTAAACTTAAAGGTGACAGCCCGCCTAAACCGCTGGTAATTATTACCGCTAATGGTTTTGACGCACAGCGCTTGCTAGAAGAAATTCCCTACTTTGCGCCTACGCTTAGCGTACAGTTGTTGCCTGATTGGGAAACCTTGCCCTACGACCAGTTTTCACCGCACCCTGATTTAATTTCAGAGCGTTTAACCACCTTATACCAAATCGCCCAAAATGCTTGTGACATCATTATTGTGCCGCTGTCAACGGCGCTTATCCGCTTAAGCCCTAAAGCCTATTTAAGCGCGAATACCTTCATACTTAAAAAAGGCCAGACCCTTGATACCGAAGCCTTGCGTCGTCAGTGCGCCGAGGCGGGTTACCACCATGTTAGCCAAGTCATTAGCCATGGTGAATTTAGTGTACGCGGCGGCTTGGTCGATTTATTTCCTATGGGTTCGGCGCTACCCTACCGCCTTGATTTATTTGATGACGAAATTGAAACCATCCGCACGTTTGATGTGGATACGCAACGCAGTTTGTACCCTGTGCCAGAAATTCGCTTATTGCCCGCACGGGAGTTTCCGCTGGATGGAGCAGGTATCGCGCTATTTCGTGGACAGTTTCGTGAGACTTTTGAAGGCGATCCGCAGCGGGCTAAAATTTATAAAGACGTCAGCAAAGGGGTGGCCTCTGGTGGTATTGAATGGTATTTACCCTTATTTTTTGCGCAAACTGCCACGTTTCTAGACTACCTGCCAAGCGCTTGTTTTCTTTGCCTACACGGTGATTTAGACCATAGCGCGCAACAATTTTGGCGCGAGGCACAATCACGCTATAAAACGCTGGCACATGATGCAGAACGGCCTTTATTAACGCCTGAAAAACTGCTCATTAAAGCAGAAGATTTTTTTAGTGCTACACATCAATTCACGCGCTTACTATTAAGCACCCCTAGCAAATCTACCGGCCTGCCAGCGCTAGATATTGAGCGTCGTGCTGAACAGCCCTTACATAAACTTCAAGGCTTTATCGCTGACTTTTCAGGGCGTATTTTAATCGCAGCCGAAAGCTTAGGCCGCCGTGAAACAATCTCGCAACTATTTACAGAACACAACCTACAACCCACCATGATTGAAACGTGGGCAGATTTTGTCAATGCAAAAGACAAAGTTATGCTCGGTGTTGCGCCGCTACACCATGGCTTTGCAAATGCACCAAAACGCGGCAACATCGCCATTATCACCGAAGCCGAGCTCTATGCTGCGACGGTGCGCCAACAACGACGTCGTGAAAAAGAAAAATCCCGTAGCACCGAAGGCATGCTTAAAGACTTATCTGAGCTACGCATGGATGACCCTGTAGTGCATGAACAACATGGGGTGGGGCGCTATAAAGGCCTAGTGAATATTGATTTTGGCGAAGGTGAAACCGAGCTTTTATTATTGGAATACTTTGGCGACGACAAGTTATACGTACCGGTGTCGCAATTATTCTTAATTTCTCGTTATTCTGGTGGTCCACCAGAATCCGCCCCCTTGCATCGTTTAGGCAGTGGTCATTGGGAAAAAGCGAAGAAAAAAGCCCTCAAACAAATTCGTGATACCGCCGCCGAACTGCTGAACTTATATGCCCAGCGCGCCTCACGACGTGGGCACGCTTTTACTTTAAGCCTGCATGATTATGAATCGTTCTGCGAGGGCTTTCCATTTGAAGAAACGCCAGATCAATTAGAAGCCATTGAAAATGTCATTAAGGACATGCAGTCAGGCCGTCCAATGGACAGATTGGTCTGTGGCGATGTGGGCTTTGGTAAAACTGAAGTCGCCCTACGTGCCGCTTTTGTTGCGGTGATGGGCGGCAGACAAGTCGCCATACTGGTACCCACCACCCTATTGGCAGAGCAACATTTCAATAACTTTAAAGATCGCTTTGTTGACTGGCCGATTAAGATTGCAGAAATATCGCGCTTTAGAACGGCAAAAGAACAAAAAGAAGCGTTAGCCGGCTTAGAGGCTGGGCAAATTGACATCATTATCGGCACACACCGATTGATTCAAAAAGACGTCAAGTTCAAAAATCTTGGTTTAGTGGTGTTAGATGAAGAGCATCGTTTTGGCGTGCGTCAAAAAGAGCAACTCAAGGCCTTGCGTGCCGAGGTGGATATCCTGACACTCACAGCAACGCCCATCCCACGTACGCTGAGCATGGCGATGGAAGGCTTACGCGAGTTTTCCATTATTACCACCCCACCGCAAAAACGGCTGAGTATTAAAACCTTCCATACCGATTATTCTGAAGGCATTATTCGCGAAGCAGCCATGCGTGAATTCAAGCGTGGCGGGCAAGTATATTTTCTGCACAATGAAGTCGATACCATCCATTCCATGCGTGAGAAATTAGAGCGCATGTTGCCAGATGCTCGCATTGCTGTAGCGCATGGTCAGTTACGTGAGCGTGAGCTAGAGCACGTCATGCGTGACTTTTACAATCAGCGCTATAACCTGCTACTTTGCACCACCATTATTGAAACAGGCATTGATGTGCCGACCGCTAACACCATTATCTTAAACAAAGCCGACATGTTTGGTTTAGCGCAAATGCACCAACTGCGCGGGCGTGTCGGCCGATCTCACCATCAAGCTTATGCTTATTTACTCACCGATCCAGACCGTAAAATTACCGTACAAGCACAAAAACGCCTGGATGCCATCCAGTTGATGGAAGACTTGGGCGCAGGCTTTCACTTGGCCATGCACGACTTGGAAATTCGTGGTGCCGGCGAGTTATTGGGCGACAGCCAAAGCGGCGAGATGCAAGAAATTGGCTTTCACTTGTATTCCGATATGCTCAATCATGCCGTGAAACAGCTTAAAGCAGGTAAAGAACCTGACTTAAATGCACCGCTTGGCGTCACCACAGAAATCAATCTACACACCCCGGCTTTGTTGACTACTAAATACTGCCCTGATGTGCATGAGCGCTTGGTGATTTATAAACGCCTAGCCAATTGTGTCGATGATGATGACTTAGATAATATGCAAGAAGAGCTGATTGATCGTTTTGGCTTACTGCCAGAACAAGGCGAAGCACTGATTGCCTGCCATCGCTTACGCATTGCCGCCAAAGCCATTGGCATCATCAAAATTGATGCCAGCAGCGACGCCATTCAACTGCAATTTAACCCCAAAGCCGACATCGACCCGACCAAGCTAATAAACCTATTACAAAGGGACCGGCGTTGCCGCATGAATGGGCCTGATAAATTGCGCGTGACATTGGGCATAGTAGACATCAACTTGCGATCTGACTTTGTAAAGACACTGTTGAAAGAATTTATTTAGGATTCAATCATGTTAGAAAAAATAATTGTCATCGTCGCCACATGGGTCATGAGCGTCATTTCAACCATGGGTTACGGCGGCATCGTCTTACTCATGGCAATCGAGTCGGCCTGCATTCCGCTACCGTCTGAAATCATTATGCCCTTTGCTGGCTTTTTGGTGTTTAAAGGCGTCATGAACTTATGGTTAGTGGCCTTAGCCGGCGCGCTTGGCTGTGTAGTGGGCTCAATACCGGCCTACTATGTGGGAATGTTTGGCGGCAGACCGTTGGCTGAAAAGTACGGAAAATATATATTGCTGTCTAAAAAAGATTTAGATCTTGCTGATCATTTATTTGATAAACATGGCGAAATTATTATCTTCATCGCTCGTATGTTGCCGGCAGTGCGCACTTTTATTGCTTTTCCAGCCGGTGTGATGCGTATGAATATGCCGAAATTTATCAGCTACACTTTTATTGGCTCATTCATTTGGTGCTGGCTATTGGCCTATGCGGGCATGAAATTTGGTGAAAATTGGGTCGGTCTAAAGGTCTATTTTCACCAGTTTCATTATTTGATTGTTGCGACGGGACTTGTTTTTGTCGCCTGGTACGTGCGACGTCATTTTAAGCATTAAAAAATAAATTCGACACCTCCACCAACTGACCTTGCGTTAAAAACAATACTGCGGTTTTAATCGGCAAGCCCCCACTAGCAAACAAGCTAGCATAGCGTTCTAGCTGCGGTCTATGCTGTTCTGCGACTTCTTTTAGATCAAGACTTTCATCAACATTACTCAGCTTGTAATCGACTATCCAGCGCGTGCCATTTTCAACAAAGGTACGGTCTAGTACATGCTTTTTAACCTCCATCTCTGTTGCCTGCATCAGGCTTAACTCACTTGCCGCCTGACTGTGATTTTTGAGTACCCACTGCCCCGCTTCGCTATTGAGCGTAGTCTGTAAAGCGTCCCGTACTGCTATTGCGCCTTGTTCAGCCAACTTTGCCGCATAACCTTGCCGCATCAGCCATTTCTGCATGGCGGGCAAACATTGCGTCCATCTTGACTGAGCCCAATCTTGCCTAGGCGTTTTTGCTATTAATTCCATGTACAAATGCGCAAGTATGCCGCAATGCCGATGAAAATCCACGGCGCTCAAAATTTCGTTAACGCTTGCTGGTACGTTAGTCTCAGCACTAAACGATGGGGATGCACCATATTTTTTAGCGTCATACTGACCTAGCCCTACTAAAAATTCCACTAAAAATTCACTGCTGTGCAAGCGCTGTAATTGTGGCTTAAATTGGCTAATATCTAAGGTTGATGGCGTGGCTTCCTTGTTTTCTTGCACTGCCGCTTGCTGAAATTCAGCCGCTACCGCCGGCCACAACACGTGTAATAGTGAGTTTGCTTCTGGTTTAATTTCATCCGACAGATTGAGTTGTACACTAGCGATAAGATGCAATTGTCGCTCTGTACGCGTTGCCGCTACGTACAACAAACGCACAATTTCATTGCTGGCGCGGGTTTTTTCTAGCGATTTTATATAGTCGTAAACGTTGGCAGACGCATTTTTTTTACTCACGCTTTTTACCGAATGTGGCGCCGCAATCAGGTGCAATTCATGATCTACCACCACCTCCTGCCATAACACCAATTCATTATCCGCCTGTCTAGGTTTGCGGTTAAGCGCAGGCAAAATTACAGTATCAAACTCTAAGCCCTTAGATTTATGAATGGTTAAAAACTGCACACTACCATCGGCGTCTATGTCTGGTTTAGCGTAGAGTTTTTGCATGGCTAATTCTAGTGCAGCAATATCCAGATGTCCGCTACAGCTTATTTTTTCGACCAAATCAAAAAATACTTGCACATCGCGGTTATCGCCCACGTCGACCAAGCATTTGCCGCCACCGAGTTGCAGCCAAGTGCTCTCTAGCCAGCGGCGCACTGGCATTCGGCCTTGGCCATTAAACGCCTGGCTCAGCACACCTTTAACATGGGTTAAGCGCAACCGTCCATCTGCACTCATATGCTGCAAACGCGACTCGTCATGCATGGCCGACCAAATAGTGTCACGCTGATTATTTGCCGCCAGCGCATGTAAGTCTGCCAAGGTCAGCCCACACCAAGGCGCACGCAACACATTGAGCCAATGCGTTCTATCCGCACGATGCAGCAAGGCGCACACCAGCGATAAAGCATCTTGTACGGTTTGGCGCGCATTCAAATGCTCAATTTCTACCGCTTGAAAAGTTAAGTGGGCGTGATTTCGCCGAATTTCTGAGACCAGCTCTTTTAAATGACTGCGATTACGCACTAGCACTGCAATTTTCTGCGCTGGTCTTACTTGCTGCGCATGCAGTTTAACGATTAAATCCGCCACATAACTAGCTTCTAGCTGCTTAATGTTGCTTGTTGTGTTGGCGTCACTAGCGCCGTCATCTTCTGTATTTTTAGTCGCCGCGGGTAAAATAAGTGGATGTATGACGACACCTTCGTTGGCGATGTGACTGCGTGTCGCGGTAAATTCTCGGTAACTAATCGCCCCTTGATTAACGCTATCACACGCTGGGAACACCTGCTTAAACGCCTGGTTTACCCAATCCACTACCGCAGGCTGAGAGCGGTTATTACGGCTTAATTGCAAGCGCGTCAGCGGCAAATGGCCGACGCCAAATTCACTGGCCTGTAAAAATAGACCTACATCTGATTTACGAAAACGATAAATTGACTGCATGGGGTCGCCCACACAAAATAAGGTACGGCCGTCATCAGGCTGCCAACCCTCAATCAGTTTCTTTATCAAACCCATTTGCACGGGACTGGTATCTTGAAACTCGTCGATCAATAAATGTGAAATTTTATAATCTAGCTTTAGCGCCAAGTCAGTTGCACCCTGCTCATTTTCCAGTGCCTGCTGGGCACTTTGAGCAATCGCAACAAAATCAACCTCGCCCGCCGCTTGAAACACTGCCCACAAATGCGTGCTTGCTAGCATCAGCAACTTAGTCAGCGCCAGTATCACCTGCTGACTATCTGCCAGCGCGCTAATGGCCGGCAGATTGTAAATGTTATCCACCACATCACTACTTTCCAAGCAATTAATAATGGCAAAAAAATCGTCTTTCTTGCTTTTATGCTCTTTATCAGCGGGAAAACCTTCTTTAACAGTAATTCGCTCACGATACTTACCTTTTTTAGTCAGCAATAAATTAGCCAACGCCCGCCACGCGATTAAGTCATCGGCATCCGCATTTAATGTTGTCTGCCAATCCAATAATGGTGCTATATCGGCATCGTGCGCTAAATTGCTCGCGGCAAAACGCGCCAACGGCATTAAGGCAGCTTGCACCCTAGCGGGTAACACTTGCAAAGCGACTTGTAAATCATCAGCAATTAAACTTCTAAGCGCATGCTCGGTGCTTGCTAGCATGGCTTCAGGTTCAAGGCCGTGCAACCGCACCGCCATGGGCAGCCATTGATCACGCCTCGCCAGCATTTTGGCCAACAGCTCGGTTAATTTTTCCGCATTATTATCTAGGTAGCGCAAGGCGGTTGTCACAGTATCATCCGTCTTCGTTTCATGCATAATTTCGGCAATCGCATGGCGCGCCGCATCGTTATAATGCGTATCGGCATCATCGCTCACCATGGGTTGTCCGCCAAACCGACTAAGCAAGGGCATTTGCCGCGTTAAGCTACTGCATAAGGCATCGATGGTTAAAATACGTAAGCGGCTAGGCTGGCTAATAATTTGCCACTGCTTAATATTGGAGTGCTTGAGTGCGGCCTCAGCTAAACTGCGAGTGACTAATTTATGGGGCGCGGTTTCAGGCGTTTTCTGCTCAGCATGTGCTAGGCTTAATAAAATGCGGTTGCGCATTTCAGTGGCCGCTTTATTGGTAAAGGTTAGCGCGATAATTTCTTCTGGCTCATTTACTGTCGCCAATAGCTTTAAATAGCGCTGCGTCAATAGCTCGGTTTTACCGGCACCGGCAGGCGCTTCTACAATAAATGAGGCGTGCTCTAAAGCACGAATGCGGCTGGCAGCATCTTGCACATTGAGGTCAGTCACGTATTCAACCCCGCAGCCTGTAAAGCCGCTTGCCTATGCTCAAACTGCAATAAGCGCTCAGGTAAACGCAATAAGGGTTTCACATCGCAATAAGCCAAATCGATTTCTTTGCTAATGCTGACACTCGCCTCGCCGGCTTTAATTTCTTGCGCGATATGGCTTAGGCTCCGGTACCAATGCTCCAGCAATTCATCCCAATCACTAAAGCGCTGAAAAGCTGAATTAGCGGTGACTTTCGATAAGTCCGTGACCGCTGGTAACACCCCTGCCTCAGCAGACAAGCCAATAAATTTGCTGTCCTCAGTGCGTATTTTGGCAAAACATACCGCCGCCACTTCTTCATGCATTAACGCCAGTACCGTATAAATGGGCAGTTGCGGTTCGGCAATGCGCTCATCCGCCCAACTTCTGTTGGTGACGCTACTGCCCGTTTTGTAATCAATGACCACCAAATCCCCTGTCGCCAAGGTATCAATGCGATCTATGGTTAAATTTAAGGCCAAGCCATCAACGTCCAGCGCATAGGCTTTCTCACATGCAGTCACAGTAAAGTCGGCGCGGTCCAATTCTAAATCTAGCCAAACGTCTATCAGCTGCTGCAAGCGTTGTTGCTCAATCTGCATCACTTGTGCTGGAATATGGAAATCACTTTCATGGCCTAAGACCGCTATACTTTTTGCTATGGCCATTTGAATCGCCGCCACACGCTGCGCGCTAGTCATGGCTTTTAAATGGCTTAAACTTTGACAGTCCTGCCAAAAAAATTGTAAAACTTTATGTAGCAAACTACCGCGCGACATATTATCTAGGCCATCAATTGGCAGGTCTAATTTACCAGCGCCCAAGCGATATTGGTAAAACGCCCAAGCTGGGCAAATCGCTTGCGTGGCAAATAGCTTCACGCCACCACGTACTTTTTCTTCAGGCAATACGGGGGGCGCCATAAAGTCATCTAACATCTGCATAATCGCTGGCTTGGCTAAGCTTTCTGCCAACGTCTGCATGGTGTCGGCCTGCTGTGCTGATAACACTTGATCGGCTAAAAGTGGCGATGAGCGCAACTCTCTATCGTCTTCTTTCAATGCGTATGAAAAAACCACTTCGGTAGCACAAGTCACTAAACGTTGTTGCACCAATGCAGCAAACTGACTCTGCACCGAAGCGCTGGCATTAGGGGTGCCGCGACTGCGTTGCAACTCAGCCGGTAATAAAGGGTTGAGTCTAACGGCTGGCGGCCAGTGCTGGTCGTTCATATTTAATGCCCAGACGGCATCTAAAGCCACCGCAGGCGTTTCCAAAAGCCCCAGTACTTGTATGTGTACCTCGCCAGTAGACTCAGGCTGAAACATGGTTGCACTACAAAGCTCAGCGATTTTCTGCAGCGCCTCACCGGCACTCACCTTACCCAACAAAACATCTAAGGCACCCAACTCGTTTAAGCTTTTATAAAAGGCTTGCTGCATTTGATACTCATGGCTAGAAAGCGCACGCACCTTAGCCCAGTTAATAGTCTCTAACAGGCTAACAAAGGCCGTCACCCAAGCCGATGGCAATTGTCTGCTTTTGCTTTTTTGTTGAAACTGATCCAGCAAAGCTAAATGTGTCGACAGCCCCTCTAGTTGAATGCCATGGCTTTGCAAGCGACTAGCCTGCTTGGTCAGCGCCGCTAATGGATAGCTGGCATTGAGGTGCTTTCGCGCGTACGCATCGAGTTGCGCGCGCGCATCTATTTCCGCCACACATCCCCAGTGAACATCTTGCAAAATGGGCGTTATTTCATCAAAGCGCAGCAGCGCTTTTGTTGTTGCCAAGCGTAAAAGTCGCAAAGCGCTATGCACTAACGGGTATTCTGTCAGCGATAAACCTAAAGAAAAATCGTAGCAACGCGGCGCCTCAAAAAGACTGCTGTGTAAGGCTTCCGGGTGAAAAGCATCATCCAACAAGTCAGTCAGTAAACGACGTATATTGCTCAATACTGGGCTAATAATCGCCAACTGCGCTTGCGGATTATTGGCCAACTTTTGCTTAGCCCAAGCCACCGCCGCCCGACATTCTTGCTGTGCATCAGCAATTGCATAATATGCAATTTTTGGCTGATTAACCGTACTTGTCGACAACATTTCAACTTGCACGCCACAAGCTTTAAGTCCGTCAAACAAGCTTTTTTCTAGCGGCGTGATGCGGTCAAATCCGGCCAAGTTAATTTTGGCTGGCAAAGTAAGCACTTGGCTGATGGCTTGCTGATACTGTGTAATGAGCGCAATGTGCAATGCCACTAAACGGCTAGCTTCTAGGGCGTTTTGTTTGGCGCATAAAGTCTCAAAGGTATGGCGCCAGCGCAAAAACTGCCGTGTTTCTTGGGTAATAAACGGTTGATTAATGTCGGCTTCAGAAATTTGCCAATTGAGCATTAAATTGTTAGCTTCAATCGCCGTTTTAGCCATGGCACGAATATCAAACAAAGCGCTGGCCTCATGCTTGGCTAGGCAAGTTTCAATCGCCTGTTCCCACAAGTAAGCTTCTGCGATTGGACTTAAAGTCATTACCGGCAAAGCATCAGCCGGCAACAACCCCAGCAAGGCAGCATTGCCTATTAAGGCATCTAACCATTGTGGCAAAGTGAAAATTTCAGCGGCTTGCCATAGACTAGCACCCGCTTTAAGCGCCTGCTGCTGATACTGTAGCGTGACCCCACGAACTAGCCGTGCAGTTGAGCAAATAGTGTCGATATTGGGGCTTAAAGGCATGCCGTAATTGTAGCGTTTACTGAGAATTTATAATGGAAAAGATAAAGATTAAGTTAATGGCAAAAGTAGCATGCAGTTCTAATTAAGGTTATTATTCATGCATATTAAATATCATTGGAGCACTAAAATTAAACTCTTCCGACTAATTATCATCACCTTAATCACTTTTGTGGTTGTGGCTTGCGCTAGCAATGGCGGCATCATTAACAGCAAATCTGAAAGCGTAAGTAAACTGAATGCGAGCATGTTAGGTGATTTACCCCTACCAAAAGAAGCGCGCATTTCTAATGAAAATTCATTAGTGCTAGGTGAGGGAGAATCTTGGGTGGGTCGCTTAGAAATTCATGCACCTACTTCTACCAGCGATACCATTGCTTTTTTCATAGATCAATATCCGCAAGCTGGTTGGACCTTACTCTCTGCGTCTAAATCCAAGAACAGCATTTTAGTATTCACGAATACTAAAAAATTAGCCACGGTAGAAATTACGGATGGCCCAGCGCTAGGCATGGCCTCTAAAATCACCGTTACCGTTTCACCCATTAATACCAATCCAGCGCCGCAAAAGAAAAAATAGGCGCTAATTAAAGTAGGTGAGTCATGAATATTATGATGCGCTGGTTATTAGCCCTATTACTGCTGTTCAGTTTTACGGTAGATGCTAAGCAACATAGAAGCTACAAAGCCAAAGTAGAGTTTAAGCAGCAACATCCTTGCCCAACTAATGGAGCAACTAAGGGTCGCTGTGAAGGCTACATCATTGACCACATCAAGCCATTAGCTTGTGGTGGTGTAGATAGCCCTGAGAATATGCAATGGCAGACTGTAGAAGAATCAAAGGCTAAAGATAAGTGGGAACGAGTAGATTGCTAAATCAGCTCAAGAGATGTGCCATAAAGCGATTATGAGGTGAGTGTTAATATGAAAAAACTAATCACAGCTACTTTATTTATATTTTCAACACTCTCTGCTTGTTCAGGCGACGCAACCTATACTCTATACAGGAATTCAGTTACCGACCCGTTAATGCGTCTGCATGTTGCAACATTTGATGCCATTGATGGTGTTGGGTATAACCAAGGAAACTGCCAAATTGCGCAAGAGTTGTTTCAAAATCAGGAAGGCGTAACTACCAAATTTTGGTGTGAAAAAAGAAGGTTTACTAAATGAAACTTAAATCACAATGCATATTGCTTAGTATTTTGATGTTATCTGGCTGCGCCACACCCCAGTCTCGTGCGCCTGTAGTAAATAGTGCCAACGCTCAGATTGAAGCACAAAAGCAACGAGAAATGGTTATTGAAGACTACATGACCTCATATAAAAAGTTACAAGTTGTTGCATCTAAAGTTGTAGTAAGCGGAGCAAAGCTTTGCGGTGATAAGGTGTCTCCATATTTTGGCATTTCCACGTGGAACCAAGATGCTTTTCAAAAAGAATGGAAAACAGCTGTCCAATCTAAATATGGATTAACTGAAAGTGTTCATATAGCTAATGTTGCTAGCGGGTCAGTATCGGATAAAGCAGGGCTTAAAGAAGGCGATGTTATTGTGTCTATTGATGGCTGGACTCCGTCTATTGGAAAAGATGCGCCAGGGAAATTTGATGAAAAACTAGCTCAAATTGGAAAATATGGCACACCTGTTGAATTTATTATTAGGCGTGGTGCGGTAGAAAAGAAAATTGCCGTAACTCCCACTCAAGCATGCGATTTTAAAGTTGAGCTTTCACCAGCTGATGAAAAGAATGCTCACGCAGACGGTAAAAAAATTGTTATCTACAAAGGTATGATGGATTTCTTCAAAACAGATGAAGAGACCGCTCTTGTTGTAAGCCATGAGCTGGCACACAATTCAATGAAGCATATTGATGCTCAAAAGAAGAATGCTCTGTTATCAGGATTCTTTGGATTGTTAGTAGATGTTGCAGCTGCGGCTGGTGGTGTTAATACTGGCGGCGACTTTACTAGGATGGCTGCTGATGCTGGAGCTAGAGCTTATTCGGTAGAGTTTGAACAAGAAGCTGATTATGTAGGATTGTATTTTATGGCTAATGCCGGCTATAGGATTGATGATGCTCCTTACTTCTGGCGCAGAATGGCTACAATCAATGCGCAAGGAATATCAATGAAGTCCTCACACCCAACTAGTCCAGACCGTTTTGTTGCATTGGAGAGTGCGGTTCAAGAGATTAATCAGAAAATTGCAAATCATCAACCACTCAAGCCGGAGATGAAAGGTTCATCTGGGGCTAAATAGA
>SHXQ01000005.1 GCA_009693255.1 Methylotenera sp.
ATTTTCAATCCGCTGCTCTACCGACTGAGCTACTCGGCCTTACTGCTATTATCTGTTACAAACTTCGGTAAAAGTTTGCAAGCCGCGCATTATAGCAAACTTCCAAACAGTTTGAAAAAATAATTTAAACAAAATTGAGGGTGTGCGGTAAGTTAAACCACACTTAAATTAAGTGATATTATTGAATGGCTGCTTAACAAAATTGAATTTTGCTGTGGCTTTAGCTAAGACCCAAAAACCTATTAAATACATTGCAGTAAAGCCCATGTAACTTGGTAAATAATTCCAGCCATATTGTATGGTTTCAATTAAGCCATTGTTAGGAAAGCGCCCAGAAAACAAGTAATAAGTTTGTGTAGAAATCACGAAGGCAGCGATCGTTGAAACTAATGCGGCTAAAGTGAATTTAATAGCATCGAAGCTGTTGGCTTGTTTGCCTAGCCAGGCCCCCGCTAACCACATTGCTGCACAGGTAGGTAGCATGCCCCAATAGCCAGCAGTTAAGCAAAAAGCTTGCAAGCTATCAATTGCTGCGGCGCCAAAATCAATCGCAGTTGCGAGCACCACAAACAAAGCAAACCAAGCAGCTTTTCTTAAATACAGACCGCCAATTAATAGTAAGGCTAAGCTAGCGTCAGGTAACGCCACGCTAGTCAACACATGGCTACCACGGGTTAATAGCATGAAAAATGCGATTGCGACTGCAATGGCTAAATGCTTGGCAGATATATCTTTAAGGGAAAAACGCATAGTTCGCTCCGTATTAGTAAGGGCTGATTTCAATATAAATTGGCTACATTATAACATTCATCAATCGCCCTTGTGGTTTGCAATAACTTTAATAAACAGGATAGCTATTTTGATAGCCAAACCAAGCTGACAAATAAGTTAGCACCTGGGGTGTTGTATGGAGTACTTCCAGAATAAGCAAGCGTATAGTCTTTATCCAGCAAGTTGTTAATGCGACCTTGAACACTCCAGCTCGCATCAATTTTGTAATCTGCCGCAAGATTTACAATTGAATAGCCACCCATGCGCATAGTTTTATTGGCGTCATTAAAGCGAGTGGATGAAGCCATTACCTCAGTAGAAATGCGCCAGTCTCCCCAAGCCTTACTTAAATTAACAGTACCATGTCGGTTTGCGCGGCGATTAAGTATTTTTCCAGTAACTTCATTTCTAGGGGACTGAATGTCTAGACTGCCTTTTAACCGCCAGTCACCCCAGCTTTGGTTGGCGGCTAGGGTGATACCTTGAATTTTGGCATTTACATTGATAGGGAAGTATGCCTGATTAAGAGCAATGAAGTTATCTATTTTATTGTGGTACAAGGTTGCCGATGCGTCGCTATGTACATTTTGATAACGCAAACTACCCTCAAAATTCTCAGATTTTTCGGCTTTTAGATTAGGATCGCTATATGGTCCCCAGCCATCGTCTGGGTAATACAGGTCATTAAATGTAGGCGCCTTAAACGCTGTGCCATAGCTACCGGTGATACGCCAATTGGGGGTGAATTTATAGCCATAACCTAGACTCCCTGTGGTGTTGGTGCCAAACTGCGAACTGTGGTCAGTTCTAAGGTCGGCTTGCAATGATTGGTTACCAATATCCGCTAAGTAGCCAACCAAAATGCCATCAGTATTGCGCGTGGTTTGATTGAAGGTAGTATTTGATACCAGCTTTTGTTCTAGCCTGTCATATAACAATGTAAGCGTGCCGACGGGTAACGCTACATCATTTTGCCAAGAGAGTTGCTTTTGTTTTGTTTTATATTTGCTAATAGAGTTGACGCCAGTGGCCCATTGACTTTTGTCGTCATCAACTCCTTCGCCAATGCGCAAGGTGGATTTCCAATTAGACATGAGTTGATTTTTGCTGAATACGCTGTAACTTAATGCGGACGTGTCGTCAAAGTTATTGAAAGAATTAAAACCGCTATCATAATCGTTATGACCGACAGTGCTTAATAGCTGAATGCCAATTTCATGACCTTCAATAATCTTATGCGAGATTGCTCCACTGATGGCCAGGTTGCGATAACCATCATTGTCTTTGTCAATACTGGTATTTGTTTTAAGCGAAGAAAATCCATTGGTTGCCAGGCTACTCACATTAAGCGCAAAGTTTGTGTTTTCAACGCTACCGCGAAAACCGGCTACAGCAGTTTTAGTGTTGTAACTGCCATAGCCTAGCTCTGCATTAAATTGTGGTGCGCCACTGCCTTGCTTGGTAAAAATCTGAATGACACCGCCTACAGCATCTTGTCCGTAAAGACTGGTAGCTGGGCCGCGTAGGATTTCAATCCTGTCAATTTGAGCAAGTGGGATGTTGGCGAAAGCGGTACTGCCCGTAGTTGCTGATCCAATGCGCATGCCGTCTACCAGCACAACCACTTGGTTGGAGTTGGTGCCACGTAAAAATATACTGGAAACCTGCCCTGCACCACCATTAGATGATGTTTCCACGCCTGCTTGCCTTTGCATTAATTCAATAAAGGTAGATTGGCCCGCGCGCTGAATTTCTTCTGCATCAATGACTGTTACATCACCAATGGCGCTTTCGCGTGATTGTGGAATTCGGCTAGCAACCACCACTATGTCATCTAAATTGATATTCTCTGCAGCAAAGGTATTCGTCGAAAATGCTAAGCCAAGTAGGCTGGCAGACATTAGTTTTATTCTGGATTTTTTCATTATTCATTCCCTAAGTACACGCGGCCCGCATGTAGATTTTTAAAAACTAGGGAATACTTGAAGTTATGAATAAAAAAAGAAAGCGCGGTCAACTTATCGACGCAAATAGCGCAGCCTTTGTTTACCGTCACCCCGCGGCATTTCCTAGCGCGCCTTAATATAAGGCGTTGTCTTTAGGCCGGTCTCCGGGCTGGTGAGCGTTAGGGTTAAGCCCTAGTGTTTTGCGCCTTCCCAAGTCTTACCTTTTCTCAGGCTTAGCTCAGTGGCGTATTGCAAAACTATTTGAATAAATCAAAAACTCACTTACCGTTGCGGGGGCAGCATAGGGATTATTTTTTATTAAAAACGCACCTATTTCCCAGTTTCACCTTGTTTGTAGAAAACAAACTTGGCACCTAACAACAAGCGCGAATTATAGCGTTTATTTTTGAATTAGCGCGGTTAATTTGCAAGCACTTTCTTTAAAACATATTGTATTACTTTGAAAATTACACGTTAACTATTGACTATAATCAATTTTCTCAATTATTATGGGCACATGGATGCAGACTTAAAATCGTTAGAAGTAAAATTATCGGGCTTAATTTCATTGTGTAGTGACTTACGCAATGAAAATGCGCGGTTGCGTCTTGATTTAAGTGCAACGCAAAGTAACGCGGCGCTATTCAAATCTAATATGGCGCAAGCCAGTGAGCGGATTGAAGCCTTGATGGAGAGTCTGCCTTAAGGCGGCTTGAGTAAACTAGTATGAGTCAAAATAAAGCTGTAGATGTCAATATCATGGGGCGTGAATTTACCGTGAATTGCACCGATGAAGAGCGGCCTGGGCTGATTAACGCGGTTGATTTTTTAGACAAAAAAATGCGCGATATTCGTGATGGCGGTAAAATTATTGGTGTTGAGCGTATTGCAATTATGGTGGCACTTAATTTATCTCACGAACTGCTGAATACCAAAAGTGGCAATGTGGATGTGGGTGATATGAAACGTAGAGTTTCACAAATGCAAGATCAGATTGATAAAGCTTGTGCGGTCAAATAGAAAATTTAAATCGTTGAAGCATCATAAAACATAGCAAAATTTAGAGTAAAATCATTTCAATAGTTTTAGAGTTAGTAAAGGTTTTAAAAGCTCATAAAACTTCTAGTATATTAAATTCAAAGTTTTAAAGTTTGTTCTCTGCGGTGCGGTTTAGGCTAATAATTCCTTGAACTAGTTTATAGCATCGGTTTTGGTCATTCGAGTGTTGTGTGCGCGCCCTAAATTGAGTGTTCTTTTAAGACCTCTTGGCGGGTGTACCTAATGCATTCTAGGCTGCTACCACTTGAGCCTTTTTGGTTCAGGATGCTGGCCTAGGCTTTATCCGCAGAGAACTTCTCATTTTGGCTCAGCCAAAGTTATCTCAATTCGTGGTACTTCAAATCCGCTAGGCTCACTACTTCTAAGCATTTTTCATGGCAGGCCTCTAATATGACGGGTGGCGCAAAGCCGTCATCAGAAGCTTCTAGCCAGCGGGCAGCGCAAACGCACCAGCGGTCACCGGCAACTAATCCTTCAAAGCCATATTCTAGTCGTGGCGTACTTAAATCATTGCCGCGCGAAATGGAATACGCTAAAAACTCGTCAGTCATTTGCGCGCAAACCGTATGGCTACCGCTATCATCTGCACCCGTTTCACAGCATCCACTGCGGGTAAAGCCGGTGAGTGGTGCTGTGCTACAGAGTTGTAAGGCCGTACCCAATACGCTTTTATCTTGCAGTTTTGCCATTGCTATTCCTTACCAAAATTCAGTCATAAAATTGAAGTTATAGATTATCATAAGGTTTAATTAAGAGATTGAATAAGGTGAAAAATATGCGCTATTGGCTAATGAAATCTGAGCCTACCGATGTGTCGATTGATGATTTGGCTGGCTTTGCTAATCAAACGGTGGATTGGTATGGTATTCGCAATTATCAAGCGCGCAACTTTATGCGTGATCAGATGAAGGTGGGTGACGGCGTATTTTTTTACCATTCAAATTGTGAGATTCCTGGCATTGCAGGCATTGCACAAGTGAGTACATTGGCCTATCCAGACCGATTGCAGTTTATAAAAGGGCACAAGTATTACGATGCAAAGGCCACGCCGGAAACGCCACGCTGGCTAAATGTAGATGTAAAGCTGGTGCGCAAAACACGATTACTTAGCTTGAAAGAGCTGCGCGGGTATCCGGAATTGACGAATATGCGTATTTTGCAACGTGGCAATCGTCTCTCTATCACGCCGATAGATCCTAAAGAGTGGGAATTCATTCTTGAGCAATTAAACGCAAGCTAAATAAAAATCCTCTTTTAGTGTAAGTAATACTTTTAAAGTCGATTAGCCTAAAAAAAGTTTATATGCAGGGTTATGCGTTTCATCCCAGTACGGGTAACCCAGATGGTCTAAAAATTGGTTGAATTCAGCGGCATCAGCAGGGGGTACTTGCATGCCGACTAGCACTCGACCAAAGTCGGCGCCATGATTACGATAATGGAACAAGCTGATGTTCCAGTCATGGCCCATAGTGTCTAAAAACTTCATTAGCGCACCAGGCTTTTCTGGAAATTCGAATCTAAATACCACTTCATTTTCTGCTTGTGGCGCATGACCGCCAACGAGGTGGCGGACATGTAATTTAGCGACTTCGTTATCGGTTAAGTCTAGCGCCGGTAAGCTTTGGCTAATTAAATCGGCGACCAGCTTGACTGATTCTTCAGGGTCAGCAATGGCGACACCGACAAATATATGGGCGGACTTTGGGTCAGAATAACGGTAATTGAATTCGGTAATATTGCGGTCACCCAGTAAGCGGCAAAATGTTTTAAACGCCCCAGGTTTTTCTGGGATGGTAACTGCTAATACCGCTTCGCGTTTTTCACCGACTTCGGCACGCTCGGCAATAAAACGTAAGCGGTCGAAGTTCATATTGGCACCAGAAGCGATGCCAATTAAGGTTTTACCTGTTAAATGATGGCGTTTGGCATATTCTTTAATGCCGGCGGTAGCGAGTGCGCCAGCGGGTTCTAAAATACTGCGAGTGTCCTCGAACACGTCTTTAATTGCCGCGCAAATAGCATCGTTATCCACCACTATCATCTCATCGACATATTGTTGCGCAAGCGCAAAAGTATGTACGCCCACTTGTTTTACTGCCGCGCCATCGGCAAATAAGCCGACTTGGCCTAGCATGACACGTTTGCCTTGCTTGAGAGACTCGGTCATGGCTTCGGCATCTTTTGCCTCAACGCCGATGATTTTAATTTCTGGGCGTAACGCTTTTACATAAGCCGCAATGCCTGCCAGTAAACCGCCGCCACCCACGCAGCAAAATATTGCTTCTATCGGTTCAGGGTGCGCGTTAAGGATTTCCATGGCGATGGTGCCTTGGCCGGCGATGACTTCGGGGTCGTCATAGGGGTGCACAAAAGTGAGTTTTTCAGATTTTTCTAGCGCAAGCGCTTTGACATAAGCATCAGAATAACTATCGCCAAACAGCACCACCTCAGCCCCTCGAGATTTAACTGCATTGATTTTAATGGCTGGCGTAGTGGTTGGCATGACAATAACCGCGCGGCACTTGAGTTTTTGTGCGGCCAGCGCTACGCCTTGCGCATGGTTGCCGGCAGAGGCGGCAATGACACCACGTTTTAGCACGTCGTTAGGCAAGCTGGCCATTTTATTATAGGCGCCGCGTAGCTTAAACGAGAATACCGGCTGCACATCCTCACGTTTAAGTAACACGCGGTTATGGATGCGCGCAGATAGATTTGGCTGGAATTCTAAAGGCGTTTTTTTTGCCACATCGTAAACGTGTGAATTTTCTATTTTTTGTCTGTAATTGATTGCCATACGCTATTTTTAAATATGCCTTGTTTTGAAATCAACAGGCGCAGTGTATTATGTCGAATTGTTTGTATTATAAAGAATTTGTAGAGGATTTACTGAAAATGGCTTATACCCAAGACGAATTAAAACAACAGGTGGCAAAAGCTGCGGTTGAGTATGTAAAAGGCGGGATTATTGGCGTGGGCACAGGCTCAACGGCCAATTTTTTCATTGAAGAGCTGGCAAAAGTAAAGCATAAAATTGATGGTGCGGTCGCCAGCTCTGAAGCAACCGCTCAGCGCTTGCGTGGCCATGGCATTGAAGTGTTTGACCTCAATAGCGTCGATGGCATGGAAATTTATGTTGATGGCGCAGATGAAATTACGGAACATTTGCACATGTTAAAGGGCGGCGGTGGTGCATTAACCAGAGAAAAAATCGTGGCCGCTGTGGCTAAACAATTTATATGTATCTGTGATGAGACTAAATATGTGCCAGTGTTAGGCAAGTTTCCGTTACCAGTAGAAGTGTTGCCTATGGCAAAAAGTTATGTAGCACGTGAGCTTGTTAAACTTGGCGGCCAACCGGCATTGCGTAATTTCACGACTGATAATGGTAATGTGATTATCGATGTGCATGGTTTGAATATTACCGACCCGATTGCTATGGAAGCTAAAATCAATCAAATTGTTGGTGTAGTAACCAATGGTTTATTTGCTGCACGCCCTGCCAATGTACTGTTATTGGCAACCGCTGAAGGTGTGAAAACTTACAAAAAATAAGTTTAAATAATGGCGTAAGGGTAAGTAAAAAGCGCTGATGAACAGCGCTTTTTTATTGGCTAGACTAAAATTGAGCCCACTTACTGTGGAACATAGCCGGTTGCGGTATCTGCGCCTTCACCAAAAAAATACTTTTCGGTTTGTTCGGTCAAATATTTACGGGCCGATGCGTCAGCTAGGCTTAAGCGATTTTCGTTGACTAGCATGGTTTGCTGCTTAAGCCATGCTGCCCACGCTTCTTTTGATACATTGGCATAAATGCGTTTGCCAAGTTCGCCAGGGTAAGGAGGAAAGTCCATGCCATCGGCTTCTTTGCCTAATTTAATGCAATTGACTGTGCGTGCCATAATTTACCTAAATGTAATGTTACTGAAACATAATGATAACGCATGTTAAAATTTGCGTATCAAAAATCTACGCTTTAAAATTTACGGATATTACTAGAAGGCACATGATGAAAACATCAGGCAACGAGCAAACAAGTCAATCTGAATCCCACCCAGCGGCTGAACACATTGATGCGAGTGCCTTTAAAGGTAAAACTGGCTTGCGTCGTTTAATTAACGCCTCTGGCTATTCTTTGGCAGGCTTTAAGGTGGCATTTAAAAGTGAGGATGCGTTCAGGCAAGAAGTATTTTTAGCCACGGTGTTGATCCCGTTGGCATTTTATGTAGCTAAAAGCCCGATTGAATGTGCCTTAATGATTACCAGCGTATTGTTTTTGTTAATTGTTGAATTATTAAATTCAGCGATTGAAGCAGCGGTAGACCATACCTCGACTGCGCATAATGCCCTTGCCAAACAGGCCAAAGACATAGGTAGTGCTGCGGTGTTTTTTGCCTTGATTCTAGTTGCGGTAGTTTGGGGATTATTGCTGTTAGGGTGAGTGCGCGAAAGCTAAAGAGTATTAGCCGCCGCGCAATAGTTTTTTTAAATTAAAAGTCCGCCCGTATTCCAATTAACATTGAGCGCTCTCCAGCCGGTGAAAGGTCTTTCAAGAACGAGGCATGTTCACGGATTTCTTGGTTGAGCAGATTGTTGGCTTTGGCAAATAACTCCATATTCAATTTAGTTGGCAATTTATAACTTAGCAGCGCACTGACATCGGTGTAGCCATCGGTGGCTAGTTCATCCACCGCCGTGCGATTTTGGCTAAAGGCATGCAGCACATCCAACCTAGCGCCTAAGGCATTTTTTTGATAATGCAACCCAGCCCCTAAGCGTAGCGGTGTGATGCGTGGCAAGGCTTGGTTATTGTCAAGGTTGCTGGCACGCACGTAGTCGCCCCTTAGCTTCAAATCAAGGTTATCCACTAAATTAAATTTACCCTCTGCTTCTAAGCCTTTAAAACTGGCAACAAAAGCGCTAAATTGGACTTCTGGCAAACTATCTTCATCAGAAGGAGTGGTATCAGGATCGCCATTCCTTAAGCGTCTATTGCCCGTATCGAGTAAGCCTAAAAAGCGACTAAAGCGCGTGTAATAGGCGCCAAAACTGAAGGAATTCTTAGCGTCTTTCCAGCGGATTTGCCCATCTAAACTATTAGAACGTTCTTTATCAAAAGCGCTATTACCAACTTCGTATTGGCCGGTCGCCAAATGAGCTCCATCGGCATACAGCTCAAAGTAACTGGGTGCACGTTCATTGTGTGATAGATTGCTAGCCAGTGACCAGTTGGGATTGAGTGTATACAGCCCACCTAGCGCATAGCTGTAAGCATTGAAACTAGCGGCTTGAGCCATGGGTGATTTTTCCCAAGGGCTAGCGTCTAAAGTCGTGTGTTCGGCACGACCGCCAAAGCTAAGCTTAAGTTTTTCTAGGCGCCATACGCTCAGTGGCATTTCTTCATAAACATAAATAGCATGGTTTTTCGTTTGCACTGGTGGCACAAAAGCTTCTTCCCCCAAGGCTTCAAAGCGGGTATTTTGAAACTGAAACCCCACTACGCCTTCTAAATTCCTAAACTTGGCGTGGCCTAACTCAATGCTGCCTTCTACGCCCTTATTTTTAAAGGTCGTGCCGATATTGCCGTCTTCAATTTCCTGATGTTGGTAGTCGGTATAGGCCATGCGGGTTTTTAGCCGATTAATAATCGTGCCTAAGCCTTTAAATTCACTGGCCACATCCCATCGCTGACTTTTCATGTCGGCGCGGACGGCAGCTTCAGCGACCGTGCCGTAGTTGCTATTAAAGCCAGAGTACGATGCGCCTACATAACCATTATCAAAGGTCAGCGAGGCACCCAGTGCGCCGCCGTCTGAAGTGGCGTTGCTGTTAATGAGTTTGCCGTGATTTTCCTGTAGCTTGCTGCTATCGGCTTGGTGTTTACGGTTAGAGACGGCAAAGCCGGGAATGTTTAGGTCGTCTGTTTTTCGTTTGTAAGCATCGGCATGCATGGCAAACTGACCGTTGCCGACATCGACCACGGCCGCTACGTTTCGCTGATTATCCGGGCCACCCAAGCGCGCTTCTGTTCTACCCATTATGCCTTTGACTGGTTCAGTTGGAATGCGGTGATCAATGGCATTGACTACGCCCCCGACAGCGCTACCGCCGTATAGCAAGGCGGCCGGCCCACGCACCACATCAATTTGCTCGATGACGAGTGGATCAATGGTCACGGCATGATCAAAACTTAGGGAAGAGGCGTCTAATACGCCGATGCCATTTTGCATAATGCGTACCCGTTCTGCATCCAAGCCGCGTATCACGGGTCGCGATGCATTGGGTCCAAAATGCGTAGCAGAAACACCGGGAATGCTGTTTAAAGTATCACCCAGTGTTGCTTCGCGGCGAAGTGATAATTCACGGCCGCTTAATATCGATACCGGTACTACCAAGGCATCCGAGGCGACACCTAATGGATTTCCGGTAACGGGAATGGCCGTTAATTCTATTTTTGTTGTTTGTTCTGCCCAAGCAGGGATGATGGCTAGGCTGATTGCCAACGCTAGCGTTTTAGGGGCAATCGAGTGCAAGCCTGTAGGGCGCCTAGGCGCAGATTGTTTGTTATTCATGGTAGATCTCAAAAAAATAGAAGAGGGGGCTAAGGCCCCATAGGCCGAACTAATGGCGACCTTCGTTAAAAAAATTAAACGCTGATTTTTTGAGGCGGTGCGCGAGCCGCGTAGGCTCTTTGTAGAGTAGAGGGGCTGTTGAAATAATAGCTGGAGTTGGTACTAAAGCGCCCTGCAATGGAAGGTAGTGCGAAGCTGCTTGATTGCAAACCGCTGGCAACTTGCGCATAGCTTAGGCACTGGCTACAAGCTTCAGTAGACGCTTTTTTATCTTGCTGACTGTGTGGGCTAAATTCGTTTAGGTGGCTTATTTCATGCGTCACTACGCCTAATTGCGTAAAAGCAAATAAGAAAATGAGCGAAAAATGGACGGCAAAACGTTGTAGCATGGCGGGGATTTTAGCAGACTTATTAAGCCGAATCATGATTGCCTAGGCGACCATGATTCGGCAATACTAAAATTAAGCAAAGTTAGCTGAGGCAAAATCCCAGTTAGCTAAAGACGCCAAAAAGACTTCTACAAATTTAGCGCGGGCATTGCGGTAGTCAATGTAATAAGCGTGTTCCCAAACATCAATAGTCAACAACGCTTTATCGCCAGTGGTGAGTGGTGTGCCTGCCGCGCCCATGTTAACGATATCCACTGAACCATCAGCTTTTTTCACTAACCAGGTCCAGCCTGAACCAAAATTGCCGACTGCTGAGGCTTGAAAAGATTTTTTGAAGTCGTCAAAAGAACCCCATTTTGCGTTGATAGCATCAGCCAATGCGCCAGTGGGTGCACCGCCACCATTTGGTTTCATGCTGCTCCAGAAGAAGGTGTGATTCCAAATTTGTGCTGAGTTGTTGTAAATACCAGTAGCAGATTTTTTGATGATGTCTTCTAGGCTGGCATTTTCAAATTCAGTGCCTTTAATCAGATTGTTTAAGTTAGTCACATAAGTTTGGTGGTGTTTGCCGTAGTGAAAATCTAAGGTTTCTTCTGAAATGTGTGGTGCTAAAGCAGTTCTAGCATAGGGTAGTGCTGGTAGGGTATGTTCCATCATTGTTCCTTTAATGGTATTTCTGGGTAAAAATCTGTAAGCGCTATTTTGCCATAATAACAGGGTAAATTAGTAGGGTATTGCTATTTTTTCTTGGCACGAGGGTGTGCTTTGTCGTAAATGGCCGCTAAATGCTGAAAATCAAGGTGTGTATAGACTTGTGTGGTGCTGATGTTGGCATGACCGAGCATTTCTTGCACAGCGCGCAAATCTTGACTGGACTGTAGTACATGGCTGGCAAAGCTATGGCGCAGTAGATGGGGGTGCATACTTAGGTTAAGGCCTTGTTTGACAGACCATTCTTTGACCCGATACTGCACCGCCCTAGGCGTGATGCGCCGACCTTGCCCAGTAACAAACAGGGCGTTTGGGTTGGTGTCAGCAATTTTAATAAACGCACGGCGCTGTATCCAAGTGTGTATCGCTGTCATTGCATGGCTACCCATCGGCACAATGCGCGTTTTATTGCCCTTGCCGGTCACGGTCACCGTACCTTCAGAAAAATCTAGCATAGGGATATCTAAATTCACTAACTCAGCCAAGCGTAAGCCAGAAGAATAGAATAGCTCTAAAATGGCGTGGTCGCGTTGCTCTAGTAATCCGTCGCCCTTAATATCCACAAAATTAACCGCTTGATCGGTGGAGAGTGCTTGAGGTAAGGTTTTAGCGGTTTTAGGGGCACGTAAACCCATGACTGGATTGTGCGTGTACCCTTGGTGATGAATTAAATAGTCGTAATAACCGCGCCATGCAGAAAGTGCGCGTGCAATGGTTTTACCACTTAGACCGCGACTGTGTAGTATGGTGATAAAGCGTCTAATTTGTGGGTTTTGCACTTGGTTGAGTGCAATATTTTCTAGCAGCGACTCTAGTAGTCTGATGTCTCGGGCGTAATTTTGCAAGGTGAGCGTGCTTAAACCACGCTCAAAAGTTAAATGCTGAAGATAGGCGTTAAGATCACTCACTTGATAATGGATGTCTCACTAAAGATAAGCTGAAAATGATGCGCTAACTAAATCGCCTATGCGGTTAAGGTACATTAAGCCCATGTCAGCTTTGAAGCGTTGTGCATCATCAGAGCCTAGCATCAAAACCCCAAACACCTGTTTTTGGTCGCCAGCTTGGTAAAGAGGAATAAAAGCAAAAGATTGCAAATGATCTTGCATTAAGCCTTCGGCTAGTTCAGGTTTTACGCCACAGTAAGGGGTGTTCAATGCACTTACCCAATCGCTAAAGGCCGCATTAACCGGTGTGAAAGTAGCCCCTTGTGCAAGCGTCGCATCGCTAGGACTTACCCAAACGCGAACTAGCGATTGCGTGACAGCAAAAACTTGCTGCATGCTTTCAGAGACGAGTCGTGGCAAATGATTAAAATCTTGATTTTCAATCAGTTTGACGCTGAAGTTGTGCACTTTTTGGCTGGTCATGTCATTTTGTTCACCAAAGGCAATCAATTGCGCCATCATGGTTTCGGTGACGCGGATTTTATCGCGTTGCGCTAACTGCTGACGTTCTGCCAGTGAAATTGCGCCACTACCATGTGGACTAGGAAGAAAAATTTCGGTCAGCAAACTGGCGTGTTGTTCAAAGAAATGTGGGTGGCTACGCAAATAACTGCTGACGTCATCAGCTGAAATAGCCGTATTTAGAGTTTGAGCGTTTCGATCTTCTTGCATGATGGTCCTTATGGAGACAACTATTTTTAGCTAATGCTACTTTATGTTAAGGTAATGCTGCCAGTAAATACGGTCACGGCAGGTCCGGTCATCATGACTGGGGCGTTGCCGCCTTGCCAAACAATGTGCAGTTCGCCACCACGGGCAGACACGGTGACTGGCGATTGTAACTGGCCTAATTGAATGCCTGCCACAACTGCCGCGCAGGCGCCGGTGCCACAAGCTAACGTTTCACCACTACCGCGTTCGAAGACCCTTAGTTTAATGTGCTGCCGATCAATGATTTGCATAAAGCCAGCATTCACCCGCTCAGGAAAGCGTGGATGCAGTTCAATTTGTCGACCAAGGCTAACTACTGGTGCATTCTCAACATCTTCGACGATTTGCACGGCATGTGGGTTGCCCATTGAAACTGCCGAAATCTCAACAGAGTGATTGCTAACTATCAGAGAATAGCTACTGGCACATGCATCAGCAATAAAAGGAATAGCGCTAGGTTCAAATTTTGGCGCACCCATATTCACCGTAACGAGGCCATTTTCTTCTAGTTTAGGCGTGATGATACCACTGGCAGTTTCAACGCGAATTTCAAGTTGATGGCTTAAACCTTGCTCAACCACAAAGCGTACAAAGCAGCGCGCGCCGTTACCACATTGCGCAACTTCGCTACCATCGGCGTTAAAAATACGGTATTTAAAATCGGCGATAGTCGAAGTTTCAACCAGTAATAGCTGATCAAAGCCCACGCCAAACTGCCGGTGTGCCAGCCTTTGGATTTGTTCCACAGTCAGATGCACAGCCTGATTGATGGCGTCGATGACCATAAAGTCATTGCCTGCGCCGTGCATTTTGGTAAATTTTAACTGAGTAGATTTAGCATTCATAACATGATTATAAATTGATTGCCTAAATAGACTGTATTTTATTGCTAAGTTTTTGCTTATATTTATTAAATAGTTAGGTACAATGCGAGGATTGTCATTGACCTGATGATCATGCTTCAGCCTTTAGTATGAGAGTCATTTCATTTTTTATAAATTTTATTTCCAAGGCGCACAAATGAACGAATATCTTTTTACTTCAGAATCTGTTTCTGAAGGTCACCCAGACAAACTTGCAGACCAAGTATCCGATAGTATTTTAGATGCTATTTTAACCCAAGACCCTACTGCCCGCGTTGCGGCAGAAACGTTGGCAAACACCGGCTTAATCGTGTTGGCTGGTGAAATTACGACCACCGCTAATGTTGATTACATTAAAGTAGCGCGCGAGACGATTAAACGCATCGGTTATGACAATACGGATTACGGTATTGACTACAGAGGTTGTGCGGTATTAGTCGCTTACGATAAACAATCCCCTGATATTGCCCAAGGGGTTGATGGCGCATATGATGATCCGCTAGACCAAGGTGCAGGTGACCAAGGGATTATGTTTGGCTATGCGTGCGATGAAACGCCACAGTACATGCCATTACCCATTTGGTTGAGCCACCGCTTAATGGAGCGCCAAGCGCAATTGCGTAAAGATGGTCGTTTACCATGGTTGCGCCCAGATGCTAAATCACAAGTCACGATTAAATACGAAAACGGCAAACCTAGCGCTATTGATACTGTTGTTGTATCAACGCAACATGCGCCAGAGATGGCGCTTAAAGATATTCGGGAAGCGGTCATTGAGGAAATTATCAAACCGATGTTGCCTAAGGAACTCATTAAGAGTGACATCAAGTTCCTGGTTAATCCTACCGGCCGCTTTGTGGTTGGTGGCCCTCAAGGGGATTGTGGTTTAACTGGCCGTAAAATTATCGTCGATACTTACGGCGGTGCGGCCCCACACGGTGGTGGTGCTTTTTCAGGTAAAGATCCCTCTAAAGTAGACCGTTCAGCAGCTTACGCTGGTCGTTATGTGGCGAAGAATATCGTCGCCGCTGGGCTCGCTTCACGCTGCCTTGTGCAAATCTCTTATGCCATTGGTGTGGCACAACCGACCAGTATCATGGTTGAGACTTATGGTACCGGCACGGTGTCGAACGAAGTGCTCACGCAACTGGTACGTGAACACTTTGATTTACGCCCCAAAGGCATTGTTAAAATGTTAGATTTACTCAGACCAATTTATACCAAAACGGCTGCCTATGGTCACTTTGGCCGCGATGAGCCAGAGTTTACTTGGGAAGCAATTGATAAAGTAACCGCACTAAAAGCCTCTATATAGCGCAATTGATTCATCGATGCCATTGCTAGAATTGTGACAACAATATAGTGATGGCATATGTTAAAAATTGTTTCTATAAAACAGGTCCGTTTGGGTATGTTTATCCAAGAGCTTAAATGCCCTTGGATGGACCATCCTTTCTGGAAAGAAGCATTTAAACTAGTAGATCCAGCGGATTTAAAAAAGCTGCAAACTAGCACCATCAAAGGCGTTGCCATAGACACATCTAAGGGCTTAGATGTTGAAGAATTAGCGGCAACGACAGCGCCGTCATTGTTGGTAGCGACTGAAGTGTTACCTGCAATAGTCCCCATCGCAACCCCTAGTCAAAGATCTGCTAAAATCTCAGCCGCTGCCGAGCATGAGTAGGCTAAGCACGTCATTCAAGCTCAAAAAAGCGGTTGCTTCGATGTTTCATGATGTGCGCATGGGTAAGGCGGTGTGTGCTGATACGGCGAGGCCGATGGCGGATGGTATAGCCGCTTCAGTCGATCGAAATTTAGGTGCGCTCATTAGTTTGGTGCGCCTGAAAAATAAAGATGAATATACTTAATATGCACTCGATGGCCGCGTGTGCGCTGATGGTGGCTTTGGCCAGAGAGTTGGGTTTATCTGAAGCGGAGACTCGGCAGGCCGGTTTGGCAGGATTACTGCATGATATAGGTAAGGCAGGGATTCCTTTGGACGCGCTTAATAAACCTTGCGCACTAACGGATGAAGAGTTTTCGCTAGTTAAGGTGCATCCTGAGCGCGGCCATAAATTGTTAATGCAAGCAAAGATTATGGATGCAGTGGCAATAGACGTGTGTTTACATTACCATGAAAAAGTAAATGGCAAGGGCTACCCCCCCCATAAGTTACAGGCCGATGAAATTAGTTTGTTTGCCAAAATGGGTGCAGTTTGCGATGTCTACGATACCATTACTTCAAATCGCCCTTACAAAGCAGGTTGGGAGCCGGGCATTTCCATGCAGCGTATGGCACAATGGGTCGTCACTTTGATGATACCGTGTTTAAGGCTTTTGTAAAAAGCGTGGGCATTTATCCTATTGGGTCTATGGTTAAACTTAAGTCTGGGCGGTTGGCCGTCGTGATTGATCAAAACCCAGCGTCATTGTTAACGCCTTTAGTCAAAGTATTTTTCTCAACGATATCAAAATCACGCATCAAGATAGCGTTGATTGATTTATCAATAGCCGGCGAACAAGATTCAATTGACTGTCACGAGAATCCTTTGGCTCGGGATATTCATGACATTTGGAGTCAGCCCTAAGTTCGTTAGCAATCGACCTCTAGGTGCTGATTTTTTACGCTTGGTAAGCTAAAAAAAATCGCGTATAATCCAACGATTCCGAGGAGCGTTGCGAGAGTCTTTCTCCTAGGCTCGGAAAATGTTTAAACGACGCTCACCAATATTAACCGTGCCGGACACGGGATACGGGTGAGAAAAGCGTTTAGCCTCTCTAGTTTTACTACAGCCCTCCCCCCCGGTCACGCATTCAAGGAAATTGAAAATGAATACTGTGGCTGATTTTAAAGATTATGTAATTGCCGATATTGGTTTAGCTGCTTTTGGCCGCAAAGAGATTGCCATTGCTGAAACGGAAATGCCTGGCTTGATGGCTATTCGTGAAGAGTTCGCAATCGCACAACCGCTTAAAGGCGCGCGTATTACTGGCAGCCTGCACATGACAATTCAAACTGCTGTGTTGATTGAAACCCTAAAAGATTTAGGTGCAGATGTGCGTTGGGCGTCATGCAATATCTACTCTACGCAAGACCATGCAGCCGCAGCAATCGCTGCTGGAGGCACGCCGGTATTTGCCATTAAAGGCGAAACGCTGACTGAATATTGGGACTATACCCACCGCATTTTTGAGTGGACTGATGGCGGTTATAGCAATATGATTTTAGATGATGGCGGCGATGCTACATTGCTCCTTCATCTGGGTACACGCGCAGAAAAAGATTTATCCTTAGTAGCAAACCCGAGTTCAGAAGAAGAAGTTTGTCTTTTTGATGCCATTAAAGCCAAGCTAAAAGTAGATCCTACTTGGTACTCAGTGCGTTTAGCAAAAATTATCGGTGTGACTGAAGAAACGACCACCGGTGTACACCGTTTATATCAAATGCATAAAGAGGGTAAATTAGCCTTCCCAGCGATTAACGTCAATGACTCAGTGACCAAATCAAAATTTGATAATTTGTACGGTTGCCGTGAATCACTGGTAGATGCAATTAAGCGTGCTACTGACGTGATGATCGCTGGTAAAGTGGCAGTGGTTGCAGGTTATGGCGACGTAGGTAAAGGCTCTGCCCAAGCCTTACGCGCGTTATCTGCCCAAGTTTGGGTGACGGAAATTGACCCAATTTGTGCATTGCAAGCCGCCATGGAAGGTTACCGCGTGGTCACCATGGATTATGCTGCTGAACATGCCGATATTTTTGTGACGGCGACGGGTAATTACCATGTGATTACGCATGACCATATGGCTAACATGAAAGACCAAGCGATAGTATGTAATATTGGCCATTTTGATAATGAGATTGATGTTGCTTCACTAGAAAAATACGAGTGGGACGAAATTAAGCCACAAGTGGATCATGTGATTTTCCCTAACGGTAAAAAAATAATCTTGCTAGCAAAAGGCCGCTTGGTTAATTTAGGTTGCGGTACTGGCCACCCAAGCTATGTCATGAGTTCAAGCTTTGCTAATCAAACGATTGCGCAAATTGAGTTATTTACACAACAAGCCAAATACCCAGTGGGTGTGTATACTTTACCTAAACATTTGGATGAAAAAGTTGCGGTATTGCAATTAAGAAAACTAAATGCAAAATTATCGGTATTAACCGATCAGCAAGCGGCTTATATTGGCGTGCAGAAGCAAGGCCCCTATAAACCAGATACTTATCGCTATTAGTCTAGTCGGCTAGCGATGTAGGAGCAGTCACATGAAATTGTTAATAGTCTGGATATTAAATGCGCTAGCATTGCTAGCGGTAGCGTATTTTGTGCCTAACATTCATGTGGCTGATTTCTTAACGGCATTAGTCGCAGCATTAGTGATTGGCTTGGCCAACATATTGATTAAGCCAATTTTAGTGATCTTCACTTTACCTATCACCATACTGACGCTTGGACTCTTCATACTGGTAATTAACGGATTGTTATTTTACGGTGTGGGCAATTGGCTGCAAGGGTTTGAAGTGCAAACCTTAAGCTCTGGAATGATAGGTGCGCTGGTTTATAGTGTATTTTCTTGGTTACTAGCAGTAATTGTTATTGATGATAAAAAAGACAAATAAATGAACACGACTACACTTAGTTTTGAATTTTTCCCGCCTAAAACCGCAGAAGGCATGGATAATTTGCGCCAAACGCGCGCAGAATTAGCAAAATTTAACCCGGAATTTTTCTCCGTCACCTTTGGTGCTGGTGGATCCACGCGTGATAGAACCATGGATACCGTACTAGAAATCCAACAAGAAGGCTTGCAAGCGGCGCCACACATCTCTTGTATTTCATCAAGTAAAGAAGAAATTCGCAATTTATTACAAGCCTACCAAGCACAAGGCATAAAGCGCTTAGTCGCCTTGCGTGGCGATGTGCCATCGGGGGAGGTCAGTAGTGGTGATTTTAGATATGCGATGGAGTTAGTAGCGTTTATTCGCGCTGAAACTGGCCAGCATTTCCATATAGAAGTAGCGGCTTACCCGGAGTTTCATCCAGAAGCAAGAGCACCTACTGCGGATTTATTGAATTTGAAACGCAAGGTAGATGCAGGCGCTGACTCTGCGATTACGCAGTACTTTTATAATGCGGATGCCTATTTTAGGTTTATCGAGCAATGTGCTGCAAACGGTATTAACATTCCGATTGTGCCAGGCATTATGCCGATTTATAACATCACGCAACTTGCCCGATTTTCAAGTGTTTGTGGGGCAGAAATCCCTAGGTGGCTGAAAATGCGCCTTGAAGAATATGGCGATGACATGGTTTCTCTACGCGCTTTTGGTATCGATGTTGTGAGTGAGTTATGTGAAACCTTAACGGCTTGGGGTGCACCAAGCTTGCATTTTTATACCTTGAACCGTTCAGGCGTAATCAGCAATATCATAGAAAATATTGGCGAATAAACGCGCTCCAAATTTTAAGGGGTGTTAAAGCAAAACCGACCGACTAATGTAGCGTCGGTTTTTCTTTGTTCAGCAACGCATCTTCAATAAATAAATATTCTTTAGTTTTATCTGGCCCAGACTTGCTAGCACCCCAAGTGGTCATGAGTACAATCCAACGTATTTCTTCAATGCTGATTTTAGGTTGCGGTAAATTCATTGCAAGTTCAAGTACCAACTCGCGTTGGGCGGTGTTGAGAATGTGCGCTTGTACCAAAAACAAAATAAATCCTAGGCTTTCACCGGTAATTTTTTTGAATTCATCATCGGTAAAGATGCGCGTGCTAACGTGATTAGGGGTTTCAAATATATCCGCTTGTTCGGTCATCAGTTCTAGCTGATTGAACCAATTAAATGCGCCGTTAATATCTTGTTCATCAAATCCTGCGGCAAATAGCTCTTTTGAGAGCGTGTCCTCGTCAGGTCTAAAATGTGTATCAATGTAGTTTTCAAACATATAAACCAATACTTCAAACATAATGTTTATCCTTAAATAGAGTTATTCTTAAATTAAGTGTGATGGTTTATGCAGCAATCTAAAATTACACAATTCTTTGATATTGTCCGCCAACTAGGCTAGTGATCCTCCCGTCTAATTCCAATAACATCAGCATGTATGAAACTTCGCTCACAGTCAAGCCACTTAAATGCACTAAATTCTCTAACGTCATTTGTTCGTATCCCATGAGTTGCAGCAGCGGATTATGCGTGACGATATTATGATCAGTAGCCGGCGATATGTTTGATATGACATTGTCTAAATTTAACTCTTCAACGATATCTTGCAGGCTATCTACTAATTTAGCCCCCTGCTTGATGAGTTGGTGGCAGCCTTTAGACATGGGCGAATGTATAGAACCTGGAATGGCAAATACTTCACGGCCTTGTTCTGCGCTTAAGCGTGCAGTAATTTGTGAGCCGCTTTGTAAGTTAGCCTCCACCACCAAGCAACCCAAACTCAAGCCACTAATGATGCGATTGCGTTTAGGGAAATTTTGCGGTTTTGAGGGCGTTCCTAAATGGAACTCAGAAATAATGAGCCCGTGTTCAGCAATTTTATGAGCTAAATCACGGTGTTTGGCAGGGTAGACAATGTCTAAGCCGGTGCCTACAACGGCGATGGTTGCGCCATTGGCGGATAATGCCCCACGATGCGCCGCACCATCTATGCCCAAGGCCATGCCACTGATAATGCATAAACCATATTCACATAATCCCTGCGCAAAGGCCTCCGCATTCTTTTCGCCCTGTACGGAGGCATTTCGACTGCCGACAATGGCAATGCTAGGCTGGTTTAATAAGGCTAAACAGCCTTTAGCATAAAGCAAAGGAGGTGGATCAGAAATCTCGAGTAGCGCTTTTGGGTAGTCCGAATCGGCAAGTGTGACGAGGTGATTATTGGGCTGCGATAGCCAGTGTAGCGTATCCCTTAAAGCCTCTTCATCAATACCTTTGGTGATTTCAGCAGCAATTTTTTCTGAAACGACTTCCTTTAACTGCTTGAAACTTGCCGCATAGATGTTGGCAGGGTTGCCAAATGTTTTAAGCAGTAAATAGAATGTTTGTGTGCCGACGCCATGTACATGGCTTAAACTAATCCACAGTGATTTCTCTGCAATCTCTTCGTTGTAGGCGTCTGCACTGGTGTTGTCTTGCATAACGAAGAGGCCGCTAAGGGGGGGTGACAGAATCTAGCTTGTTAATGGACTGTGTTGCTTGCATGATTAAGGCATAAGAAACGCGATCAAATACACGAAATACTATCAATAGCCCTATGCGCTCATCTGGCAATTTAACCATGCCGGCCTCTTGTTCCAGATCCTTGGTGACGCGGCCAAGGATATTTTAAAAATTTTCCAGAAATGGCCCATAAAGTGTCACCTTTAACCACGACATGCCGGTCAGGATGGTCACTTTTAAGTAAAACTTCTTCAGCTTGGGCGCTGAAGCTTCTGCAACAAAACATGAGCAGCGTTATAATATAGCGGATCATACTGATGACCTCGGTCAAAAAGGCATTAAAAATATACGGTTGAGCTATATGCACAAACTGCGAAATTACGTTAAATTTATCATGTAATTCATTTAACAATCAAGCTTTTACAGAAAAAGCTGAGCTTTATATTAAAATAAAAGAGTTTTTATGGCGATTTTAGACATCCTTAATTATCCAGACCCACGCCTACACACGGTAGCAAAACCTGTAAAAGAGGTGAATGCCGCGCTTCGCCGTTTAATCGACGATATGAGTGAGACCATGTATGATGCCCCGGGCGTAGGTTTGGCGGCGACACAGGTTAATCAGCACTTGCAGCTCATCATCATTGATACCAGCGAAACCAAGGATTGTTTACAGGTGTTTATTAATCCTAGAATCATTGAAAAAAGCGGTGAGCAAGATTACGAAGAGGGTTGTCTGTCTGTACCCGGAATTTATGAAAACGTCACTCGGGCGGCTATGGTCAAGATCGAAGCTTTAGGGCGTGATGGCAAAGTCTTTACTTTAGTGGCCGAAGGCTTGCTGAGTGTATGTATACAGCATGAGATGGATCATTTGCTCGGCAAAGTGTTCGTTGAGTATTTGTCGCCGCTTAAGCGAACGCGCATTAAAAACAAAATGCTCAAATTACAGCGTGATCGCTGAAATTTTACTTAGCACCTAAATTTGCAACTATCGATAAGCCACCATATATGAAAATAATTTTTGCTGGCACGCCAGAATTCGCCGTTCCTGCATTGGCGGCGCTGATTGCTGCAGGGCATCAAATTGTCATGGTGCTGACACAGCCCGACCGTCCAGCAGGTCGCGGCATGAAACTTAAAGCTAGTCCGGTAAAAGTGCTAGCTATGCAACATCAGTTAAATGTATTTCAGCCAGAAACCTTAAAGGATCAAGCGGTTCAAGCGCGTATCGCCGAAACAGAGGCTGATGTCATGATTGTTGCGGCTTATGGACTGATTATTCCTACGGTAACATTAAATGCCCCGCGTTTTGGTTGTTATAACATTCATGCATCATTATTGCCACGTTGGCGCGGCGCGGCACCGATTCATCGCGCACTACTCGCAGGAGATGTAGAAACTGGCGTGACCATTATGGAGGTGGTGCCGGCCCTAGATGCTGGTGCTATGGTGAGTCATGGGGTTGTGCCGATTACTGCTATGGATACTACGCAGACCTTACATGATGCTTTGAGTGCTATTGGCGCCGCGTTGATGGTGGCAGCAATGGAAATATTGGAGAAGAGCGGTGTGCTAGCCGCCATGCCACAAGATGAGGTCTTAGTGACTTATGCACACAAGCTAGAGAAATCTGAAACTGGCATTTATTGGCAAAGCACCGCAGTTGATATTTCACGCCAAGTGCGAGGGTTTAACCCCTTTCCGGTTGCGCAAAGTGTACTAAAAGGTGAGGTTTGTCGTATTTGGATGGCAACGGCCAAGCTGGGTAATGCAAAGGCCGGAGAAATTGTGAATGTACATGATGGCATTACGGTGGGTTGCGGCAAAGGCCTGTTGCATATTACCGAACTACAAGCGCCTGGCGGCAAAAGACTGTCTGCGCAAGCCTTTGTGCAAGGACACAATCTGCGAGTGGGAGATTTTTTTACAGATACACAACGCAGTGCGCCAGCGCATGGGCTTTAACGGCGCATGGCTTTCTTGGAAGTTTCCGCATGCTAATAAGCCACAGCGAGGCGGTTATCAAGTAAAATCAGCGCTTAATCAATAAGTTTGAAATCAAGAAAGTTTTCTTTGTATATATCCCAACAAATAGCCGCGAACGCCGTAAATCAAGTCTTACTAGGTCGCAACCTAACCTTAGCATTGCCTGCGGCATTGGCTAATTTTTCAAATGCTACACCGCAACAACGTGGAGCAGCACAGGATTTAAGTTATGGCACATTGCGCTTTTATGGTGAGATTGACGCTTACCTTGTGCAGTTATTAGAAAAACCATTAACTGACGATCGTATTCATTCAATTTTACTGGTGGCAATTTACCAATTATTGCATGATAAAGCCGATGCATTTACGGTGGTTAATCAAGCGGTGCAGGCCGTCAGTCAACTTAAGCGCCCCGTGCCTAAAAGCTGGGCTAAAGGCTTGGTAAATGCAATTTTGCGTAATTTTCTGCGTCAAAAAGAGCAGCTTGCAGCTAAGTTAAGCGGCAATGAAGTGGCGACTTACGCTTACCCAAAATGGTGGATTAATAAGCTCAAAGTGCAATATCCAAATCATTGGCAGGGCATGTTGGAGACGGGGAATCAGCATCCACCCATGACCTTGCGGGTGAATACTCAGAAAATTAGCATAGATGACTATATGCAGTTGCTCATGCGTCAAGATATTGAGGCAACAACTATTGGTGCGCAAGCAGTGGTGTTAACCAAGCCGGTGCCGGTTGAAAAAATACCCGGTTTTACTGGCGGCGTGGTTTCTGTGCAAGATTACGGTGCGCAGTTAGCCGCGCCATTACTCGCGATGAGTAATAATATGCGTGTGCTAGATGCCTGTTGTGCACCAGGCGGGAAAACGGGGCATATTTTAGAATTGGCAGAGGTGTTACTCACCGGGCTTGATGCAGATGAAGTACGACTGCAGCGTGTGCAAAGTAATTTGGATAGATTGGAATTGCAGGCGCAGTTAGTGGTTGGCGATGCATCATTAAGCAGTTGGTGGGATGGGGTGACTTTTGACGGAATTTTGGCAGATGTGCCGTGTACCGCATCAGGTATAGTTCGGCGCCATGTCGATATTAAATGGTTGCGACGGGAAGCAGATGTGGCCTCCTTCGTGGCGCAGCAAGCTAAAATTTTGCCAAATTTATGGCAGATGTTAGCAAAGGGTGGTAAATTGCTTTATGTAACCTGTTCTGTTTTTAATGAAGAAAATCAAGGGCAAGTGGATAATTTTTTACAAAATAATGCGGATGCAACACAACTGCCTTTCGAGTTGCCAGCCAACCATGCACCGGTCGATATTACACAATTCAATGGCCAGCTGATTCCCTCTATAGCACATGATGGATTTTTCTATGCTTTGCTACAAAAAAATTAAATATTTTCTTTGTCTTTTAGTATTTTTTTCTACTGCGGTACTGGCTGGCAATAGTAGCCTGAATGTTAAAAGTGCTGAATTAGTCGCACTAGAAGAAGGCTATACGGTCAATGCAGAGCTAGATATTGAATTCAGCAATGCCATAGAGGAGGCTGTCAGTAAAGGCTTTGAGCTAAACTTTATCATTGAATTTCAATTAGCTAGGCCAAGAAGATATTGGTTTGATGATGAAGTGGTCACCATCACGCGTCACGTTTCTTTGAGCTATCATGCACTTTCCAGACAATATTTGCTGGTCCGAGGGGATCAGCAAAAAACCTTTCTAAGATTAGATGAAGCCGTCGATGATTTATCTATGATCAATGACTTAAAAGTATTTCAAAAAACAGAAGTTGAAAAAGGCGAGCCTTATAAGGCGACATTTCTGATGCGATTAGACGCTAAAAAATTACCTAAAACCCTGCAGGGTGAGTCAGTTGGCCCAGAGGATTGGAAACTGAATTCGCAGCGTTTTGAGTGGGTACCCAATCTATTCAAATGAAATACCTCCTCAAATGAAGTTCATCGTACTCCTTAGCGCTATTCTAGGCACATTTTTACTCTACTTGTTATCAAATGCCAGTGCCAATACGGCGGCATCTGGTGAGTATTACACTTTATTGGTCGCGCTTAATATTCTGTTGGCAGCATTTCTGGTCGTTGTTGTTGGTTTTCAAATTTGGCGTTTATCTCGACAAATTCGAAATCGTGTGGTGGGCAGTCGTTTTACCATGAGATTATTAGCTAGCTTTGCGATGATGGCGATCATTCCAGGATTAATCGTCTACTTGGTATCCGTCAATTTTTTAACGCGGTCTATTGAATCTTGGTTTAATGTAAAAGTTGAAGCTGCCCTTGAAGGTGGACTTAATTTAGGGCGCACAGCCTTAGATATTATGTTGGTTGATATCAAAGAGAAAGGCGAAAGTATGGCGAGTAGCTTAGCTTTTCAGCCCGCCAATACGCATTCTATATTAAATGATTTGCGCGAAAAAAGTGGTATTCAGGATGCCACTTTATTGACAGTACAGGGCAGAATTTTAGAGGTTTCCAACAGCGACTCAACCAGCATTTTGCCTGAATTACCTAGCGTTACGCAGTTAAGGCAGGCCCGGACGCGTGTTGTCGCTAGCATTGAGCCTATTAGTCAAAAGGGTTTATACCTTCGCGTATTGGCGCCGGTGAATGTGCGTGATTTGACGGGAGAAACACGTATTTTACAATTGCTACAGCCTGTACCTAAGCCGCTCGCTAGCACCGCTGAGGCCGTGCAAGAGGTGTATCAAGATTACCAGCAACTGTCTTATAGCCGCGCTTCGCTAAGAGAGGTTTTTGCGCTTACCTTAACTTTGGTCATGATGCTGGCAATGCTAGGGGCGGTGGCCGTAGCTTTTGTGCTGAGCCGCAGGCTATCTGCACCACTGACCGTACTTGCAGAGGGCACTAAGGCGATTGCTAGTGGCGATTACAGCACGATGCTTCCGGCCCATGGCAAAGATGAGTTAGGGGTGCTGGTACAATCTTTTAATAGTATGACGCAGCAGTTGGACGATGCCACTAAAGCAGCAGACCGGAATCGTTCTCGGGTTGAGGCGGCGCGTGGTTATTTAGAAACCATCTTGGCGCACTTATCCTCAGGTGTGATCGCCTTGAATAAGCGCGGCGAGCTGCGCACCTTTAATGAGGCTGCGATGAATATTCTAGGGTTACAGTTAGAGCATTATGTGGGAGATACCCTAGATAAAATCATTGCGAAACAGTTGCGCTTAGAAAGCTTTTTTCAAGCGATTTCTGCCCATAATCAATTGACTGATGCGGAAACAGGTGTGCCAGTCGATCTAAATAAAAATGAATTACTCACACAGATTGAGCTGGTTACAGAGCAGGGTAAGCAAATTTTAACCTTACGTGGCACGAGTTTGCCCGATGGTGGTTATGTGGCGGTGTTTGACGATGCGACTTCCATGGTGCAAGCCCAGCGTGATGCCGCATGGGGTGAAGTGGCTAGGCGCTTGGCGCATGAAATTAAAAATCCATTGACGCCTATTCAACTGTCAGCAGAACGTATGGCGCATAAATTGCTCAATAAATTAGATGATGCTGATGCGAAGATGCTAAAACGCTCTACTGAAACTATTGTGAATCAAGTTGATGCTTTAAAAAGAATGGTCAATGAATTTAGTGAGTATGCGCGCTCACCTGCACCGCAATTACAAAAATTAGATTTCAATAAATTGATTCGAGAAGTGGTTTCATTCTATGATTTACCCGTTAACAAAATCATGTTGTCCTTAGAAAAGCAGGCTTGTGCGATCAAAGGGGATAGCACTATGCTACGCCAAGTCATCCACAATTTATTGCAAAATTCGCAGGATGCGCTTAGTGATCAAGCGGATGCCTTGATTGAAATTAAAACAAAGGCTGATGGCCAGGTGCTGGTGTTTACAGTGCAAGATAATGGTGCTGGCTTTCCAGAGCAGATGATGTTGCATGCTTTTGAGCCTTACATGACGACGAAGTCACAAGGAACCGGACTTGGTTTAGCGATTGTTAAGAAGATAATTGAAGAGCATAAAGGCAATATAAAAATTGAGAATATAGCCAATGCTATGCAAAATAATAAGGGCGCTGAAAGCCTCACTAAAGAAAAAACAGGTGCAGTAGTGACGATTAGCATTCCACTTTTATCTGAAGTCAGCGGCGCATTAAAAATGCCTGACGTTGAAAAATTAACGCAGCAATTGAAAACTAGAAGATAAAAGCATGGCAATAAAACATATATTAGTGGTGGACGACGAGGTAGGCATACGTGAGTTATTGCGAGATATTTTGCAAGATGAGGGTTACCATGTACAACTTGCTGAAAACGCCGCCGCCGCCCGTACCGCTAGACTGTATGAGCGTCCGGACATGGTGTTGTTGGATATTTGGATGCCGGATTGTGATGGGATTACCCTGCTAAAAGAGTGGGTGAATAGTAGTTTACTGACGATGCCAGTGGTGATGATGTCTGGTCACGGTACGATAGATACTGCCGTTGAGGCGACACGAATTGGGGCATTTGATTTTTTAGAAAAGCCCATTGCACTACAAAAATTATTAAAAACTGTAACGGCTGCGCTAAAACATGGCGAGCAATTACCTAAATCAGAAATGAATTTGGCCAGTTTAGGCAAAAGCCCAATCGTGACTGCGCTGAAAGATAGATTGGATAAAATTGCGATCAGTGTGAGCCCAAGCCCAGTATTGTTGATTGGTACAAAGGGTTGTGGCGCAGAATTGTGCGCTCGATATTTGCAGGAAGACGGTAGTCCTTGGCTGGAACTAACGGAATTTAGCCGGCTAGCACATGAGCCTTTGGATATTTTAGAAGCCATTCGCGGTGGCGTACTCTACATAGCCGAGGTGACTGAGCTCAATAAAGCTGAGCAAAAAGGCTTGTTGGTGCTGATGGCAAAATCAGAAAAATATCATGTGCGGGTCGTTTGTGGAACCAGTGAGAATTTACCGAGGTTACAAGCAGAGGCCTTGTTTGATTATAATTTATTTCAGGCTTTATCCGCAGTTTCCTTGAGTATACCAGCGCTAGATGAGCATAAAGAAGATATTCCTGATTTAGTGATCGCGATGACCAGTCTGCAGTTAGAAGTGGCCGAATTGGAATATCGTGAATTTGATATTGCCGCGTTGAATGGTCTGCGCAATGCGGATTGGCCTGGCGACTTGGCGCAACTAAATGCGGCGATACGCAATTTGCTACAAACTAGCTTGGGTGAAAAAATTAGCTTAGATGATGTACAGCGCGTATTGCATCAATTCGATGATAGACCAATACTCGCTAATCCAGCAGGCACTACAAAACCACCGGTAGCGCAGGTAAAAGTAGGGGACTTAGTTAGCAGCATAGAGGCGCTATTGTTAGGTCAACCGCTGCGTGAGGCACGAGACGATTTTGAGCGGCTATATTTTGATCATCACATGAAACTAGCGACTCATAATATGAGTAAACTTGCTGAAATTGCAGGCTTAGAGCGTACCCACTTATATCGTAAGCTCAAGCAATTGGGGATTAAAACTAAAGCTTAGGCCACTTCTAAAACTACCGGCGTATGGTCAGAAGGTCGTTCTAACTTGCGCGGCGTTTTATCAATCCTGGCAGTAATACAAGTGGATTTGAGTGCATCGCTCACTAGAATGTGATCTATACGCATGCCGAAATTGCGTCTGAAACCCATCATGCGGTAATCCCACCAGCTGAAACTTTTTTCAGCTTGGTCAAATAGTCTGAAGCTGTCATGCAAACCTAAGTCTAAAAGGGCTTGAAATGCCAGTCGCTCGGCTGGACTGACTAAAATCTGCCCGACCCAAGCTGCAGGGTCATGGCAATCACGGTCTTCAGGGGCAATATTATAATCGCCCAATAGCATGAGTTGAGGGTGTAATATTAATTCAGTTTTAAGCCAAGCATTGAGCGCACTTAGCCAGCGCATTTTGTATTTATATTTATCAGAATCCAGCGCTTGTCCATTGGGAATGTAGGCGCAAATGATGCGAACGCCAGCAATGGTTGCAGCAATGACACGCTGCTGATCATCGATAAAGTTTGGCATGTTATGTTGAATACCGCTCAGTGGATGACGGCTCAATATGGCTACACCGTTATAGGTTTTTTGGCCAATATGCGCAGCTTCATAACCTGCTTCCTTCAGCACCGCATAGGGAAACTTGCTATCTTCTTGTTTAGTTTCTTGCAGACACAATACATCAGGCTGATTGTCACTTAGCCAATCCAGTACATGTGGCAATCGGACATTTAAAGAGTTAACGTTCCAAGTCGCAAGTTTCATCGCCATAGTAATCGCTAACCCATGCCATTATGGCGGAGTAAGGCGTCTATGTTAGGTTCGCGTCCGCGAAACGCGATAAAGGATTCTAATGCAGAGCGTGAGCCGCCTTGCGCTAAAATTTCTTGCCAATAACGTTGACCAGTTTCTGCACAAAGCACACCGTTTTCTTCAAACATGCTGTAAGCATCAGCTGAGAGCACTTCTGCCCATTTGTAGCTGTAATAGCCGGCTGAATATCCGCCTGAGAAAATATGGGTGAAATTATTCGGAAAGCGGTTCCATTTTGGTGGTCGGACTACGGCCACTTCATCGCGCACTTCCTCGATAAGATCTACTACGGTTTTTTTCCCGTAAGGGTCAAACTCACTATGCAATCGAATATCAAACAGTGAAAATTCTATTTGACGCATGGTTTGCATGCCAGCCTGAAAGTTCTTAGCCGCGACCATCTTGTCGAATAGTGCGCGTGGTAATTGCTCACCAGTATCGACGTGGGCAGTCATGTGACGTAACACCTCCCATTCCCAGCAGAAATTTTCCATGAATTGGCTAGGCAACTCAACGGCATCCCACTCCACACCTTTAATGCCAGAGACACTATAGTCATCCACTTTGGTGAGCATGTGGTGCAAGCCATGACCAAATTCATGAAACATGGTGAGCACTTCATCATGGGTAAACAAGGCGGGTTTTTCGCCCACTGGCGCAGAGAAGTTGCAGGTTAAGAATGCCACAGGCGTCGTGATGCTGTCCGCAATTTTGCGACGGGTGATGGCTTCATCCATCCAAGCTCCGCCGCGCTTATTATTGCGTGCGTATAAGTCTAAATAAAATTGGCCAATCAATTTTCCGGTGTGATCATTGATGTCGTAAAAGCTGGCAGTTTCATGCCAAACAGAGGCATGAGATTTGATAACTTTGACACCAAAAATAGTTTCCACTACTTTGAATAAACCCGCTAACACTTTATTTTCTGGAAAATATTGTTTTACTTCCAGGTCAGAAAACGCATATTTTTCTTCACGTAGTTTTTCTGAAACATAGGCCACGTCCCAAGCTTGCATATCGCAGATACCGAGTTTTTCGGCATAGGCTTCGAGTTCTTGCTTATCTTTAAGTGCGTAGGGCTTAGCTTTCTTAGCTAGGTCATGCAAAAAATCATTGACCTGCTGCGCTGATTCAGCCATTTTCGTGGTGATAGATAGTTCAGCATAATTAGGAAAACCAAGTAAATTTGCCGCCTCAAGTTTCAGTTTGAGAATTTGCGAAATGAGTGGTGTGTTATCCCACTTGGACTGACCAAATTCAGAAGCCCGGGTAGCATAAGCGCGGTAAAGCGTTTCACGTAGCTGGCGATTTTGTGCGTATTGCAGCACCGGTTGGTAGGATGGAAATTGCAAGGTAAACTTATAGCTTAAATTCCCATTAGCCACTTGCGTCGCCAGGCCATTTTCTTTTGTCGCCTCACTAGCAGTTTGCAACACATCTTCAGGAATGCCAGTTAAGGTGCTCGCATCTTCAATGATTAGCGCATAGTCGTTGGTGTTATCCAATACATTTTCTTCAAATTTAGAAGACAGTTTTGAGAGTGCTTCTTGAATTTCTTTAAAGCGTATTTTTTGCTCAGCAGGGAGTTCTGCGCCACCTAAGCGAAAGTCACGCAGTTCATTTTCTATAATCTTTTTCTGCGAGGGCGTGAGCGAGTCAAAAGTGCTATCTGCACGTAGCGCACGGAACTTAGCATATAGGCGCTCATCTTGGCCTAAATCAGCATAGAAATCAGTGAGTTTAGATAAATTATCATTGTAGGCTGCACGTAGCGTTGGATTATTCACCACACCGTTCATGTGCCCTACTTGCGACCATGCGCGAGCTAGTTTTTCTTCCATATCCTCAAGCTTGGCGGCAAAATTATCCCAAGTGGCAACACTTGCACTTAATGCCAGTGTTTCTATGGTCGCTCTTGCTTCGGCCAATAGGAAATCTAGCGCAGGGCTGACATGCTCGGCTTTGACTTCATCAAATTTTGGTAGACCAGAAAAGTATAAAAGAGGGTTGTTTGCTAATAATATTGCGGTCACTGCGGTACATCCTTTAGTTATTATTTCGATCTTAAATCTGTTGCGGCGTTAAACTTGGCAACCAAAGGTTCAATTTTATCAAGGTCAGATAATCCTAAAACTTTGCGGGCGTTATCGCTGAGGTTGCTGAGCTGGCTATGCAATATCTGTTGTTTCACACTGAGTATATGTGATGGGTGCATGGATAGTTGGCGTAAGCCCATGCCGATGAGTAATTTAGTTAATTTAACATCGCCAGCCATCTCACCACATACTGACACGGACTTACCCAGTTTTTCGCCAGCTTTAATTGTCATTGAGATCAATTTCAATACTGATGGATGCAATGGATTGTACAGGTGAGCCACCGCATCATCAGTACGATCTATGGCTAAAGTATATTGAATTAAATCATTAGTGCCGATAGACAAGAAGTCTAACTCTTTAGCAAAAGCGTCTGCATTAATGGCGGCCGCAGGAATTTCTATCATGCCACCCAGCGCAATGTTTTCGTTAAATGCAATATTTTGTTTACGTAAACTCATTTTGGCGCGCTCTAATAGCAGCTTGGTTTGCCGCAACTCAGAAAGCGTTGATAGCATGGGCACCAAAATTTTGATGTTCCCAAAATGAGAAGCACGCAGTAAGGCGCGCAATTGGGTGTGAAAAATTTGTGGTTCCGATAAGCAATAACGGATAGCACGTAAGCCCAGCGCTGGATTTGCACAAGTGACGACAGTATCAGGATTCATTTGTTTATCTGCACCTAAATCCAAAGTGCGGATAATCACAACGGCACCTTTCATGGCTTCAGCGACAGCTTTATAAGCAATAAATTGCTCTTCTTCATCTGGCATATCACGCCGATTCATAAATAAGAACTCGGTGCGATAAAGGCCAATGCCAGTAGCGCCAGATGCGCTAACAGCGACTACGTCTTCAGGGACTTCAATATTGGCAAATAAATCAATGCTAGTGCCATCTAATGTAATGGTTTTGGTCGATCTGATGCGCTGTAGTTTTTGTTGCTCAAGCTCCCATTGTTCTTGACGCAGCTTGTATTCGGTTAAGATACTTTTGTCCGGGTTAACAATAACTACCCCTTGACCACCATCTACAATCATTAACTCGCCATCACGAATTAAATCACGTGCTTTTTGTAGCGCTACGATAGAGGGTATATTTAAACTACGCGCTAGAATTGCCGTATGTGAGGTAATGCCACCGACATCGGTAATAAATGCTGCAAATTCATGCTGTTTAAACTGAATCGCGTCAGCGGGTGAAATGTCGTGTGCGACTAAGATGAGTTTACGCTCTTCATTCAGTGCGTTAGTTTGTTGTTCGGTGCTTAATTGGCTAGGATGGCCGAGCAGCACTTTAATCACACGCTCAACCACTTGGATCACATCTTGTTTGCGTTCGCGCAAGTACTCGTCTTCAATTTGCTCAAACTGCTCAACAATATCGTCCATTTGCAATTTAATCGCCCACTCGGCGTTGCACTGTTCATTTCTGATGATGTTTTTGGGTATTTCAGAGAGCGACTTATCTTCCAACATCATTAAATGCGTGCCGATAAATGCCGCCAATTCTGCCGGGGCATTTTTACGTAAATTGCTGTTAATTTTCTCTAAATCTTGCTTTACAGCAGTGATTGCACTGCTAAAACGTTTTATTTCGTCATCAATTAAGTGTTTGGGTAACTGGTAATGGACAACCTCCAGTAGCGCATTAGATACCAAGTGAGCATGGCCAATGGCAATACCGCCAGAAACACCTACACCATGAATGCAAAAGCTAATCAATTTTAAGGGCGCTCATGAGTAGTTATTCCCCTTCACCAAAGTAATCTGCAATAAGTGCGGTAAGCGCATCAGTGGCAGCTTGTTCGTCGGCGCCGTTAGCTTCCAACGTAACATATGAGCCTTGGGCGGCGGCCAGCATCATTACGCCCATGATACTTTTTGCATTTACGCGGCGACCATTACGCGTGATCCAAACTTCGCTCAGGTACTTACTAGCGATTTGAGTGAGTTTTGTTGATGCACGGGCATGTAACCCGAGTTTATTGATGATTGCAACTTCGATACTAATCATTTTTGTTTAACTTCGGCATTCATATTTAACCTGACCATATTAATTTTTTAGTTATTCTATTTGGAGATTAGCTATTGTAACTTACGGCTCATATCGTTCGCAGCAGTCGAGACTAAAATGCACAACCCCCTCACGCCCACCGGTTACAGCTTTTTCTACCAACGCCATGAGTGACTCATGACGATAAGTCATGGTGCGCACGATCATTGGCATGTTCACGCCCGCCACCCCTTCTACGATGCCTGGTATCAATAATTTACTGACGATATTGCATGGGGTTGCACCATACATATCTGATAGCACTAATACACCATCGCCTTCATTAAGTTTGCTGACTAAAGCTTGGGCGATGGGCAACAAATCATTGGGGTCATCTTGGTTGTTGACAGCGAGAAATGCCACCTGCCTAGGTTCATTGCCGATCACATGCTTTGCGCACTCTACCAAGCTTTGACCAAAGCCGCCGTGAGCGATGATTAAAATCCCAATCATTTTATTTTCTACTTTAAATTCTTAATAATAAATTAGTAATATCAATAATACTGGCCGCATCTAAAAGGGCTATTTTAACTCTCTATGCCGCGTGAGTACTTTTTGTTGTGTCATAAAGTATTGGCTTAATTGTGCTACAAAATACACTGAGCGATGTTGCCCGCCCGTGCAACCAATAGCAACTGTTAAATAACTGCGGTTGTCTGCTATAAAGCAGGGTAGCCATTTGTCTAGATATTGTTTGATATCATTTAGCATTTCCTGCACGTTCGTTTGGCCTTCTAAAAACAGATGTACTTCAGTATCGAGGCCGCTAAGGTCGCGCAATTTAGCATCGTAATGCGGGTTTGGCAAGCAGCGGATATCAAATACAAAGTCGGCATCTCGCGGAATACCGTGTTTAAAGCCAAATGAGGTGAATAATAGCGTGAGCCCTGAATTGTCACATGAAACGACGTCTTTTATCCAGGATCTGAGTTTGTTGGCGTTGATGTGACTGGTGTCGATGACATGGCCTAGTTTAGCTAGGCTACTGAGTAACTCGCGTTCCACAGCAATACTTTCAGCTAGCGTCATATTGTTTTGACTTAAGGGGTGCTTACGTCGCGTTTCGCTGAATCTTTTGACTAGCGTTTCAACATCAGAGGTTAAAAATAGTAGCTGCGTACTGATGTTTTGTAACTTCAATTGTTCAATATGCACCGGCAGTGTTTCAATTGCGGCACTGCGACTGTCTATGCTAATGGCTACGCGGTCGTAATTAGGCGCATAAAAATTGTTTTCAGATTGTAGGTGTTCAGCAATCTGTGGCAATATGGTAGCGGGCAAATTATCTATGCAATAGTAGCCACTATCTTCAAGTGCGTTTAAGGCAATACTTTTACCGGACCCTGAAAGGCCGGTAATAATGATGAGTTGTTTCATAGACGTATTATTCAGTAGGGGCTAATTTCTTCATCTCACGCTGTTGGCGTTGCATAAACTGTTTGGTGGCATTCACGCCGCGCAATAATAACATGTGGTTGCGAATAGCAACTTCTACCAGCACCGCGATATTGCGACCTGCAGCGATGGGGATTTTTATTTTAGCTATTTTAACGCCTAATACTTCCTCATGTTGCGTTTTGATGTTGAGTCTATCCAATTGTTGCAATGCCTGGTTATCTGCCATTTCTAGCTGAATGATCAAATCAAGCGGTTTCGTTGGTTTGACAGAGTTATCGCCAAATAGTGCTCGAATATTTAAAATGCCTAAACCACGCACTTCTAAAAAATCTTGTAGCAATGTAGGGCAGCGACCTTCAACGCGCTCAGGAGAAATGCGAAAAAAATCGACGACATCATCGGCAATCAACCTGTGGCCTCGTGAAATAAGCTCTAAAGCAAGCTCACTTTTGCCGATAGCGGCTTCGCCTTTGATGAGTGCGCCGAAGCCTTGCACTTCCATAAAAACACCATGTAAGCTCAATGATTCTGCAACAGCATGGGCTAGGAAGTGATTCAGTACATCCATTAATTCTGGACTGTGCAGTGGTGATGTGAATAGCGGGGTGTTGTGGCTATTGGCCGCACTTAACAATAAATCAGGAACATGCTCGCCATTTGCCACAATCACTACGGCTAAGTCGGTGGAGAATAAATTTTTGATGGCGGCTTTGGTTTCAGCGGCTTGCAGGCTACGTAAATAATCCATTTCGGCACAACCCAATACCTGTACGCGATTAGGATGTACAAAGTTAAGGTGGCCAATGAGGGCTAAAGATGGTTTTGCCACCGTATCGCTAATGAGGGTGTTAGACCCGCCGTTAAGCCCTGCAACCCAGTTCATTTTTAGCTTGCGGCGGGTTTGTTTGAATAGCTCAGCTACGTTGATTTGAGCCATGTGACTGTAGTAATTTTAGTATCAATAAAATCTGGTTGAATTTAAATGACCTTAACTTAAATCTTGAGGATCAATGGCTTGGTGCTTAACTGCGCCATTTGATTTATGGTGGTCAGCATGTTTTTCTTTATGTTTTACCACTTGACGGTCAAGCTTGTCAGTCAACATATCAATCGCGCTGTACATATTGTCATCTTCGCAAGCCGCATGTAAGTCATTGCCAGGAACATGCAGTGTCGCTTCTACCTTTTGGGCGAGCTTTTCCACACTCATGGTCACTTTGACGTCTATTACATGATCAAAATGATTGCTAATTCGGACTAATTTGCTGGTGACATAATCGCGTAATGCAGGAGTTACTTCTAAATGCAGACCAGTTAACTGTAAATTCATGACTTACTCCTTTTTAAAATATTCTAAAAGTTAGAACGGTCAAAAACAAATCACAGATGAAAGTATATGACACATAAAAACCCATAGAGCAATTTCAGTTTACTACTATAATTCGCTTCAGTGCTAGAGAAATAAAGAATATTTTTGATGCCAGTTTCGCCGCTTCAGTGGCGCTTGGTTTTAAGCCACTTTTAGCAAAAATTAAATTGAGCTTAGAGTGATTTCCTTAAGCTGGCGGGGGCAATGGTCAGCGATTCACGATATTTTGCAATGGTGCGGCGTGCGACTACAATACCTTGCTTTGCCAATAAGTCGGTTATTTGGTTATCAGAGTAAGGTTTTTTAGGATTTTCTTGCTCGACAAGTTGTTTTATCAGCGCCCGAATTGCAGTGGCTGAGCAAGTGCCACCGGAATCGGTGGCGACTGAGCTACCAAAAAAATATTTGAGTTCAAAAATACCGCGTGGGGTGAGTACATATTTGTTATTGGTCACCCGTGAAATGGTTGACTCATGTAAATCTAGAGCTTCGGCAATTTCACGCAACACTAGGGGGCGCATGGCAACTGCACCATATTCTAAGAAGTTACGTTGGCGGTCAGTAATGGCCTGTGCTACGCGTAAAATGGTGGAAAAACGCTGTTGAATATTTTTTATCATCCATTTAGCTTCTTGCATTTGGCTTTGTAGATATTGACTAGAGCTATCGCGATTGCGCTTTAAGATGCTGGCGTAAAGCTGGTTGATTCTAAGTTTTGGAATGACGGCATCATTTAAGCTGGCGATCCAAAGCCCTTTTACTTTTTTGATAATTACTTCGTGCTGAATGTAATGTTCTGAGCCGATAATGCTAAAAGTACTGCCAGGCCTAGGATTTAAGCTGGTGATCAATTGCTGAACACTTTTAAGTGTGGGCTCGTCACAGCCTAATTCTTTGCGTAACTTAGCAAAATCTCGTGCACCAAGTGCAGATAAATAATGTTTTGCCATTAGCTTAACAAGTGCTAAATTTGGCGTATTTTCTGGCAGTAATGCCAGTTGTAGCAACAAACATTCACTTAAATCACGTGCGCCCACACCAGTAGGCTCTAAGTTTTGAACGTGTCGCAAGGCGGTATTCAGTTCTAGCACTTCTATTTCAAGCTCTGCCGGCAATTGTTTGACAATGTCTTCTAGCGACTCTTCTAAATAACCATCCTCGTTGATGCTATCTACCAGCAGCAACACGAGCGTTTTATCCCGTTCGGATAACGGCATGAGATTGAGCTGTGAAAGTAAATGATCTCTTAAGCTGATTTGCAAAGTTTCTTGCTGTTTGAAGTCGCTATCATCATCTGAGGGCGTACTGTTCTCATCCCAAAGACTGCCATTTGAAAACTCATCATAATCATCACTAAACTCGGCAGAAAAGTCACTGGCATTTTGTTCAATTTCAGTTGATTCTTCTTGATTCAACTCAGTTTTACTTTCAGAAAATTCACTATTGGTTTTATCTACGTCAATAGTGTTATTGATTTCGTTGTCTGGAAAAATGTCAGTATGATCGCCATCATGGCTCGCGGTGTTAAGCGTGACCTCATCTTTGCTATTGTCTGTGGTATTGCCGTATTCGTCCTCAACATCATCACCTCTTTCTAGCAATGGATTCGTTTGCATCAGCAAATCAATTTCTTGGTTGAGCTCTAGCGTAGAGAGTTGTAGTAGTTTAATCGCTTGCTGTAACTGGGGTGTTAGCGAGAGGTTTTGCGAAAACTTAAGTTGCAAGCCTTGCTTCATAGTCGAAAATTTTTGCCCAAATATATTTCACGGACACTTTGATTTTCAACAATTTCACTTGGAATGCCAGCGGCAAACACATGGCCTTGATTGACGATGTAAGCGTGGTCGCAAATACCTAAAGTTTCTCGTACGTTGTGGTCTGTAATTAACACACCAATATTGCGCGCACTTAAAAAACGAATAATCTTTTGAATGTCAATGACGGCAATCGGGTCTATCCCGGCAAATGGCTCGTCTAGCAAAATAAAACTTGGATTGGTTGCTAAACATCGGGCAATTTCAACGCGGCGACGCTCTCCACCAGACAAGCTCACCGTAGCATTATCCCGAATGTGAGTGATGTGTAGCTCTTCGAGTAAAGACTCCAATTTATCTTCCATCTCAATTGCAGTCAGGTCTTGTAGTTGCAGCACAGCTAGAATATTGTCAGACACGGACAGCTTGCGAAAGATAGAGGGCTCCTGTGGTAGATAAGATAGCCCCATTCTTGCGCGCAAGTGAATAGGCAAACGGCTTAAGTCTTTGCCGTCGAGTAGAATTCTGCCCCCATCTAAAGCGACTAAGCCCACAATCATATAAAAACTGGTAGTTTTACCTGCGCCATTAGGGCCTAATAACCCTACCACTTCACCACTTTTTAAGCACAAAGAGATGTCTTGCACCACGGTGTGTGATTTATAAGATTTACGTAAATTTTCTACAATCAGTTCGCTCATGGGGGCATATTCTTAATTTTAATGATTGCTGATGATTTAGCTGGGGCTTATTGTTTTTGATCAGCACCAAGCTGAAGACTTCTGCTAAAACGGAAGCCTTTCGCTGGGTTGGCGGTGCTTGTTGACGGATTATTTGGCTTGCTGTTTGGTTTTCCATCCTCAATCACTGGGGCAGAAGTTTTCTTATTTTTGGGCTGAATGACCGCACGCACGCGGCCGCTAGAAGTAAGACCATCAGTAGATTTAGTGCCACCAATAACTTCAGCGTACTCAGCATTCGCGTCATAGCTAATATAATCACCATGCACGATATCTTCACCGCGCTTTACCCAAGCTTTGGTGTATAGCTGTACTTTGTCCATACGGCCATCATATTCAATGCGTTGCGCGCTACCTTGCATGTATTCTTCTTTGCCTTCAAGTTTTTGTTTGAAGGTGGTTGGATTGCCTAGTGAAGTACTGTGTTGAAAGCCAGCAGTGTCTTCGCGAACAATCAAGGTGTCGGCACGAATAACCAAAGTCCCCTGCGTTAAGATGACGCTGCCTGAATAGGTGCTGATTTGTTTTGCATCATCCACTTTGACTGTATCTGCCTCTAAATCAATGGGCTTGTCTCGGTCGGCTGATTCGGCCAGTACTAGACTAGAAAAACTTAAGCAGGCTATGCAGAGTAAAGCCAGGCAGCGACTGAACTTAAGGTCTAATACGGTTGGGTGATTACTCATAGCGTCTCCGAGTGCGCGCATTATTTGTGCTGTTGGCTGCGTTGTTAGATTTTGATTTTATGGTTTTTAAAGGGCTGGTTTTTTTAATTTCAGGTGGTTCATAATGCGCACGCACTTGGTGTAATAAGGTGACTGTATGGATATTCTTTTCGTAAACCATCCCGGTTGCGTAGATAATCGTTTTTGGCGCTTGCCGAATAACTATCGGACTATCGGTGCGGGCTAAATCTTCATTGGGTAAAATATTAAGATAGTCCATATCTATGGTCATTTCACCTTTGCCAGCAAAGGCCTGACGGGTGATTTTTACATGATCAACCAGTTGCACCTGACTGCCATTACCCGACACATAACCACGCAGTGCATCGACCTGCGTATATGGCTTATTTGCAGTAAATTGCGTATAACGCGGTCTTTGTAAGTCTGTGGTGTCAGTGTCTGGGAAATGTTTCATTTCTACAGAGGCTAATTTATAGCGCAAAGAGCCATCGATGTCAGTTTGTGTCGTTATAAAGTTACGCATAATATAATCTGGATCATGACGACTAGAGCCGTCCAGTTTTGGCTTTGGTGGCTGAACCACGTGGCTAATCCAAGCGGTCATTATTGCCAATATTGATAGCAATACAATGGGATAAATAATTGCAGAGCGTGACCCAATATTCATTAACTAAAATACGATCAATTAGCAATGCAAGCTTGCGTTAAAAATTGCGCCATTTGCGCATCAAAAGTACCCTGAGCTTGCATGATTAATTCGCAAACTTCACGCACAGCCCCCTGGCCACCAGCCTTAATGGTGACATAGTGCGCATGCGTGAGGACTAAGGCGGGAGCGTTGGGTACCGCTAGCGCTAAGCCGCATTTCAGCATGGGCGGCAAATCCACCACATCGTCACCCATAAAGGCACATTGGCTGGCTTGCAAACCACTGGCTTGCATAAGATCATTAAATGCCACTAATTTATCTTCTGCACCTTGGTAAAAGTGCGCAACACCGGTGCTTTCAGCACGTTTTTTAACGACATTTGATGTGCGACCAGTAATAATCGCCAGTTCAACGCCAGAGGCTTTGAGTAGCTTCATACCTAAGCCATCGTGCGCATGAAAAGTTTTATATTCTTGACCATCATCGCCTATGGTCAGGCCGCCATCCGTCATTACACCATCTACATCAAGCACTAAAAGTTTGATGTTTTTGAAGCGTGCTTTTAGTTTAGGATTGAGCAGTTCAGGCATGGAAGAATTGATAGTCATTTGGAATTAAACTACTTTTGCTAATAAAAGATCATGCATATTGAGTGCGCCGACCAAAATGCCATCACCATTGGTGACCAGTAGCGCGTTGACTTTACGCTGCTCCATAATTTCAACGGCTTCAATCGCTAATTTATCTTGCTGTATCGTATGGGGGTTTTGATGCATGACATCCTTAATACCTGACTTCGCGACATTGACGTTTTTCTCAAAGGCGCGGCGCAAATCGCCATCGGTAAAAACGCCTATGGGCTTATTGTTGGCATCGATAATCGCGGTAAGGCCAAGCCCTTTGCGGGTCATTTCCAGCAATCCCTCAGATAAGGTGGCGTTGGTAGTCACTTGTGGAATTTTGTCGCCCGTACGCATTAAGTCATGTACATGGATAAGTAATCGTCGGCCAAGACTGCCGCCCGGATGTGAGCGCGCAAAATCTTCTGCGGTAAAATCACGCTGATCTAGCACACATAAGGCCAGTGCATCGCCCATGGCTAAGGCAACCATCGTGCTGGAAGTGGGTGCTAAACCTAGAGGGCAGGCCTCTTTAGCCACATGCGCGCTTAAATGTATGTCGGCGGCTTTTGCTAAAGTAGAAGAATTGTTACCGGTGATGGCGATGATGCTTGCGCCCAATCTTTTGAGTGGTGGCACAATAGCGAGAATTTCATCGCTTTCACCTGAATTTGAGAGTGCAATCACAATGTCACCGGCTGTAATCATGCCCAAATCGCCATGGCTTGCTTCGGCGGGGTGCATAAAGAATGCGGGTGTACCGGTACTGGCTAAGGTAGATGCAATTTTTCCGCCGATATGTCCTGACTTACCCATACCGCTGACGACAACCCGACCCTTGCATTGTAAAATAAGGGCTACCGCGTCAGTAAACTGAGCATCAAGCCTAGTGGCAAGGGCACTAATTTCATTGGCTTCGAGCAATAATATATCGCGCGCCAACAATAAAGTGGGTTTCTTGAGATTGGCGATTGGACCGTTGTTCAGTGGCAAGGACATTTTTTAAGTGAACTTCTTAAAATGGACATAATTAATGCTTAGTATAAAAGGGAAAGTCCTACATATAAAGCCTAAATAAGTGCTATTCATGACAATTTAACTCAAAAAGGCAAATTAATTTTGTTTTAGGCACAAATTTTGCTAACAAGATTTTTTCTTGTTCGCTCAAGAGATGTGAAACAATAGTATGAAATAATAAAACTTAACTACATAAGCAAGAATCTATGTTCGAAACATTACCTTTAATCTTAGTGCTACTGATAAGCTCTGTACTGGCTGTGGCTTTATTCCGTGCGCTACGCCTACCTGCAATGCTTGCTTATTTTTTGGTGGGCATGGCGCTAGGCCCGCATACTTTTGGCTTGCTACCAGACACAGAAGCCAGCAGAGAGTTTGCTGAATTTGGCATTGTATTTTTAATGTTTAGTATTGGTTTGGAATTCAGCTTGCCGCAGCTTTATGCGATGCGAAGAAAAGTGCTGGGTCTAGGCGGTGCGCAAGTATTTATGACCCTTGCAATAGTCATGGGCATTGCTAAATTAGCTGGTTTAGGCTGGACTGTTGCCTTTGTCATTGGTTCCGCTTTAGCCATGTCATCTACCGCCATCGTTTCTAAAATATTGGCCGAACGGGTAGATTTAAATTCACGCCATGGTCGATTAAGCATAGGGGTCTTACTGTTTCAAGATATTGCGGTGGTGCCAATTTTGGTGCTAATCCCAGCGCTAGGGGTTGCAGGAGCTAATTTAACGGATGTACTTGGCTTTGCGCTTTTAAAAGCCGCTGCCATGCTGTTGTTTCTATTTACCGTGGGTAAATGGCTGATTAACCCTTGGTTCAACATTGTGGCAGGCCAGCGATCACGCGAGTTATTTGTGATGAATGTTTTGATGGTGACTTTGCTGTTAGCCTTTGCCACAAAATTAGCCGGTTTGTCTTATGCGTTAGGGGCTTTTATTGCGGGGATGTTAATTTCGGAAACTAAATTTCGCTATCAAGTGGAATCAGATATTTCGCCATTCCGTGATATTTTGCTGGGTCTATTTTTTATCAGCGTTGGCATGTTGTTAAACCTACAACAAATTTTCAACAATATTGGTGTGGTGTTGTTGATTCTAGTGGCATTTATTTTATTCAAAGCAGCGATTGTGACTTTGGTTATCAGGGTGATGCAATATGAAAGCGGCGTAGCCATTCGGACTGGCTTGATATTGGCGCAAGCCGGCGAGTTCAGCTTTGTGATTCTGGCCTTAGGGGTAGAGCAAAAGTTGATCAGCGGACCGGCATTGCAAATCATACTGGCGGCTTCATTATTATCTATGGTGATTGCGCCTTTTTTGATTCAATACAATGGACGCATCGCGCGTCGTGTGGTTAGAAGCTACAGCCGTAATAGCGGCCAAGTCGTGCAAGATATCGATGACGCTAGTAAGCACTTGCACAATCACGTCATTATTTGTGGTTATGGGCGTAGCGGCCAGTATCTAGGCCGTTTTCTGACAGAAGAAAATATCCCGTTTGTGGCTTTAGATATTGACCCGTCACGGGTATTAGAAGCGGCCACCGCTGGCGAAAACGTGATGTTTGGTGATGCCGCTAGACGCGTGGTACTTGAGGCGGCAGGTGGCGCACGCGCTAAAGCTTTGGTGATTAGTTATGCGGATAATCGCGCGGCCATGAAGATCTTGCACATCGTGCAAGAAAGTTACCCGCAGTTGCCAGTGATTGTGCGTACCGTAGATGATTCCAACATGGAGGCCTTGCGTGAAGCTGGGGCGACAGAAGTTGTACCAGAAATTCTAGAAGGCAGTTTAATGCTGGCTTCGCATGCGCTCATGTTGTTAGGGGTGCCACTGCATCGTGTCGTCAAGCGCATTCGGCTATTTCGTGAAGAGCGTTACCAATTGTTTAAAGGCTATTTTCATGGGATTTCAGATGCTGAAGATGAAGCTTTAGAAAAGCAGCAAGTACGGTTACATTCAGTGATCATTTCACCAGGTTCTTTCGCCATCGGCAGGCGCTTGGTCGATATGCAGTTAGAAAATTTTGAGGTAGAAATTAAATCAATTCGCCGTCCAAATTCTAATGGCATGGTACCAAGCAATGAGAGCCAGTTAGCAGAAGGCGATGTCATTGTGCTGCTGGGTCAGCCTACCGGGCTAACCAATGCGCAAAATTCCTTATTGATAGGGCGGGTAGCCGCAAAATAAGTAAAAATCATGACTAAAAAAGTAGTCATTGTAGGCGGTGGTATTGTGGGTTGTATGACCGCCATGGAATTGGTTAAACGCGGTTGTCAAGTCACCATAGTAGAACGTAATCAGATTGCCAGCCAAACATCGGGCGAGTCTTCTTGGGCGGGCGGTGGCATTATCTTTCCTTTACTGCCTTGGCTATATTCTAATGCGGTCAACCTGCTGACCAATCAAGCTGCGAATGCTTATCGCGAACTTAGTCAACGCTTACTGTATGAAACTGGCGTAGATTCGCACTTTGACCAATCTGGTTTTTTGCTGTTACCAGCGTTTGACTTAACCGCAGCAGAAACATGGTGCGCGAATAACCAGCTCGCGGCGCTGCCAGTTAAGGCTTCGGCATTTGCGGTACAATCGTTAAGTGGCGAAGATGCCCTTTGGCTGCCTAGTGTTTGCCAAATACGCCCCCCTTATTTTATGCAGGCCATGCGCCGCTGGTTAGTGCAAAACAAGGTCACCATGCTTGAAAATACTGAGCTGGTGCCGCTTCAACAAACGGCAGTGCTAAACACGTGGAATACCTTAACAGGCGACACCTTAACGGCAGATCAATTTGTCGTGACTTCTGGTGCGTGGAGCTTTGAGCTACTTAAACAAACCAGTGCACAACTGAATATCAAACCCATGCGCGGGCAAATTTTGCTGTATAAACCACAAAAAAATCTTGAGCAAATCGTTTATAGAGAAGGTTTCTATATGATACCTCGCCGTGACGGTTATTTGCTTGCTGGCAGTACGCTAGAAGATGTAGGCTTTGAGGCCGCGGTAACGCGAGAAGTGCGCGATGAAATCAGTGCAAAAGCGCAAGCAATCATGCCTGAGTTAAAAGGCATGCCTATCATCAAACACTGGAGCGGCTTGCGCCCTGGCACCCCAGAAAACTTGCCCACCATCAGCGCGCACCCTAGCATAGAAAATTTATATTTAAATACCGGCCATTTTAGATACGGCTTAACCATGGCGCCAGCCAGTGCTAAGTTGATAGCAGCATTGATGTTAGGTGAGAAGCCGGAACTAGATGCGAGCCCTTATGCCTGCCGCTAATAATCAGACCTAAGCCCATTATATTTTTATAGGAGGAAATTTAAATTATGGCAACTTGCGTAATGATACAAAACCCGACGAATGGATTAACGCGTAAGGGTTATTTTGGTTTTAGTTGGACGTATTTCTTTTTCGGATGGTTTGTGCCATTAATCCGCGGTGAGCTGGGTGTTGCTGCTTTACATTTCTTTTTCACACTGATTACCTTTGGTTTGTGGCAACTGGTATTTTCTTTTTTATACAACAAGCAATATATGCGCCGCATGCTAGAAAAAGGCTATGTGCTTAAAGACTCAGAATCAGTGATGGTAAGTGCAAGAGTTGCGCTAGACATTGTTGAAGTTTAGCCAATCTGCATTTACATCTAGCGTGACTTAAATGCAGATGTTTGTTAGCGCTTACTATCATGCCATCCAATCACCAGACTTGCCGCCATGTTTTTCTAGCAGTTTTATCTGGCTAATGACCATGCCTCTATCGGCCGCTTTTAGCATGTCATAAATGGTCAGCAGGCCTACACTCACGGCAGTGAGCGCTTCCATTTCTACGCCTGTTTGACCGGTGGTTTCTGTGGTAGCGGTACATATAACCGAGCTGGTATTTTCGATAATATCGAAGCTCACAGCTACTTTAGTTAGGCCGATCGGGTGGCAAAGTGGAATTAAATCAGCTGTGCGTTTTGAGCCTTGAATGGCAGCGATGCGGGCAATACCTAGCACGTCACCTTTCTTTGCGTCACCATTTTTAATGCGTTGTAAGGTGCTAGGCTGCATGCTAATTAGGCCGCTGGCTACTGCGATGCGTTTGCTATGGGCTTTGTCGCCAACATCTACCATGTGCGCTTGCCCGCTAGGATCAAAGTGCGTGAGTATTTGCTGTGCTGGTGCTAGGTGCGATTTGCTCATTTTTAACTTTCCATGATTCATTATTTTTTATGAGGTAGCGGAACTAGCATCATAAAGTAGTTATTATAATAACAATGAAATTAAAGAATAGTCTAATTGCAGTTTTGCTGACCACCAATTTAGGGGCAAGTCTGACATGGGCAAATGATTTACCCGAGTTAGGTGACGTTTCTCAAACCGTGTTATCACCCTTACAAGAGCAGGCCATTGCAGAGCAAATTTTGCGTGATGTGGCGGTGAGTGATGATGTGGTGCAGGATATTGAAATTACTGCTTATTTGCAGGCTTTAGGCACACGGCTAGTTTCGAATAGCCCTGATAGTCAGCTGAAGTTTAACTTTTTTGTCGTGCAAGACAGTTCAATTAACGCCTTTGCCATGCCTGGTGGGGTGGTGGGTGTGCATACTGGTTTAATTTTAGCGGCTAGTAGTGAGTCTGAGCTGGCCAGTGTGCTTGGGCATGAAATTGGCCACGTCACACAGCATCATTTGGCGCGTATGTTGGCTGTGCAAAAAACGGATACTTTTAAAAATATTGCTGGTATTGCGCTGGCTTTATTAGTGGCACGTGCCAACCCACAATTAGCCAGTGGTGCATTAGCCACGGCATCTGCTGTGGGTATACAAAGTCAGTTAGATTACACCCGTGAACATGAACGTGAGGCTGACCGTATTGGATTGCAAATACTCGATAGCGGTGGTTTTGATGTACGCGCAATGCCGGCTTTTTTTAGCACTTTGCAGCGTGGCACGCGCTTTGCTGAAGGCGGTGCACCTAGCTTTTTACGTACCCACCCACTGACCAGTGAGCGTATTGCCGACGTTGACAATAGGGTGGCGTTGATGGCTTATCGGCAGGTGCCAGATAGTGTGGATTTTCAATATGTGCGGGCTAAATTACTGGCAAATAAAGAAGTGCCTGAAACGACTATAGGCGTGTTCGAGCAAAATATTCGCGAACATCGTTATGTCAATGAGGCGGTTGAACATTATGGTTTGGCAGTTGCCTATATGCGTAAGAGTGCGCAAAAAGAGTTTTTGGTGCGGGCTGAAAAAGAGGTCATATGGCTGAAAAAAAACGCAGCGCAACACGCGATGATAGAAAATTTAAGTGCACGTTTACAAGTAGTGAGTAACAACCCGCAGCAGGCGGCTAAGCAATATGCGTCAGCTTTACAGTTGTACCCAGACAATCGAGCTTTGATTTATGGTTACGCGGAACACTTTTTAGCCATTAAGCAGGCCGACAGTGCGATTAAGCTGATTAAAGAAAAACAAAATATGTACCCATATGATGCTTATTTTTACGAGATTTTAGCAAAAGCCTACGCCATGCAAAATAAGGTTTTATTGAGTCACCAAGCACAAGGTGAAGCCTATTTTAGAAAGTACAATCTTGTGCGGGCTATTGAGCAAATGGAATTAGCCAATAAAGCCAATGATGGTGATTTTTATCAAGTATCGATAGTGGAAGCGCGTTTAAAAGAGCTACGCCGCATGCAAGGGGAGGTCAAAAAATAATGAGTGGGCATATGAGGCAACGTAGGAATTTTTTACAGATTGTGGCAAGGGCGCTTGCTTTAGGTTTAATGACGCCCATCAATGTTTTTGCCGCTATTTGGAATAAGGCCGCATTTGAGGCACTTAAGTTGGATGAGGCCAGTAATCAGTTAAATGTTGAGGTGGAGATTGTCAGCCAAGAGATCGATATCATTGCACCAGATCTGGCTGAAAATGGCGCTATTGTTCAAGTTGAAGTGACCAGTCGTATCGCCAATACAGAAAGCATGGCTATTTTGGTTGAAAATAACCCAACCCCGCTAATTGCTCATTTTACTTTTACTCATGGTGCTGAGCCCTATATTGTGACGCGCATTAAAATGGCTGAAACTTCAGATATTAAGGTGTTGGTGAAAGTCGGTGATCAATATTTTAGCAATACTAAAAATGTCACCGTTTTAGAAAATGGTTGTGGCTAATATGACAGACTTTAACGTAGACAATATGAAAATGCGCGCCCAATTAAAGGCTGACGGCATCACTGAAGTGAAGGTGTTAATTAGTCATCCCATGGAAACAGGGCGTAAAAAAGATGATTTTTATCAGTTGATTCCTGCGCATTTTGTACAACTGTTGACCGCTACACTTAATGGCCAGCTTGTGTTGGAGGCGCAATGGGGCACAGGAATCTCAAAGAATCCTTATCTCACCTTTAGGTTAAATGGTGCAGCAGTTGGCGATATTGTTTCAGTGACTTGGCATGATAACTTGGGTAAAACGGCCACGCAGAATATTGCGGTTACACCGGCTTGAAAAGAATAAGGCAGAGACGGCACTTATGCCACCCCTGCCAATTTTCATCGCTAAACTAGACTGAATAAATTATAAATCTTTAGCATTCTCAGTTAAGTACTTAGCAACCCCTTCAGTGGAAGCATTCATTCCGGCCTTGCCTTTTCTCCAACCTGCTGGGCAAACTTCACCATGTTCTTCAACGAACTGTAAAGCGTCGACCATGCGTAACATTTCGTCAATGTCGCGACCTAGTGGCAAATCATTCACCACTTGATGGACAACCACGCCTGCCTTGTTGATTAAGAAAGAACCACGGTAGGCTACACCACCATCAGCCTCTACATCGTAAGCCTTACAAATTTCATGCTTGATGTCTGCAACCAATGGGTAGCCGACTTGGCCAATGCCACCATTATTGACTGGGGTATTTTTCCAAGCCAAGTGTGAAAAGTGTGAGTCAATTGAAACGCCAATCACTTCTACACCACGGTTTTTGAATTCAGCCAAACGGTGATCAAAGGCGATCAGTTCTGATGGACAAACAAAAGTAAAGTCTAATGGGTAAAAGAAAATAACTGTCGCTTTACCTTTGGTATAGCTGGCAAAGTTAAAGTTTTCATTGATATCATTATTGCCCATTACCGCTGCTGCGGTAAAGTCTGGTGCTGATTTTCCTACTAATACGGACATTGCTTTCTCCTAAGAAAATAGTGGTTAAAAGTTAACTGGTGATAGAGGCTTATGCAAAACACCTCATGTATGCTTGAATGCAAGGATACTACCTTCAAGCATCGTCTATCGCAAGTGTGGTTTGCCCTACATCCTGAATTATTTCTAGGAATCATAGGTCAATTGGGCGCTCATGCTAGAACTAAGTTCATTGCTATGCAACTTTTTAACTTGCATGGCTAGAGAGATTTTTTTAAAAAATCTTAAAAAGCCAGTCGAAAGAAGCGGCTATTGGGGGCAAGAATCGGCCAAGTAAAACTCCCTTAGAAAGCGGTAATATTTTATTCACCGCAACACTCCAAAGTTCGTATTTAGGCTATTTACTTGCCATGCTTAGTGCTACCGCTTCAGCAACTCTAATGCCATCTACCCCGGCTGATAAAATACCGCCGGCATAACCAGCACCCTCGCCAGTAGGATACAGTCCTTGGGTATTGATGCTTTGTAAATTATCATCGTTACGTTTAATTCGGATGGGCGAAGACGTGCGGGTTTCAACCCCGGTGAGTATGCCGTCGGGCAAATCGAAGCCCTTAATTTGTTTGGCAAATTGCGGAATGGCTTCACGAATTGCGCTAATGGCGTATTCAGGCAAAGCCTTATCTAGATTGGTGAGATGTACACTAGGCATGTAAGACGGCGTTACTTCGCCAAACTGGGTGGAGGGTTGATTGGCTAAAAAGTCGCCGATGAGTTGCCCGGGCGCTTGGTAGGTGCTACCGCCTAATAGAAAGGCCTGATGTTCCCACTTGCGCTGCAATGCCATACCCGCCAATGGGTCGTCAGGAAAATCTACTTCCGGCGTTATGCCAACCACAATGCCTGCGTTGGCATTGCGCTCGTTACGTGAGTATTGGCTCATGCCGTTGGTCACCACGCAACCGGCTTCAGACGCCGAGGCGACTACCGTGCCACCAGGGCACATACAAAAGCTGTAGACGCTACGACCATTGCTGGCGTGATGTACCAGTTTGTACTCGGCCGCACCTAAAATAGGATGCTGCGCATTGGGGCCATGTCTTGCGCTATCAATGAGGGATTGCGGATGCTCGATTCTAAAGCCGATGCTAAAAGGTTTGGCTTCAATATAAATACCGCGCTTATAAATCATCTCGAAGGTGTCGCGTGCGCTATGGCCAACCGCTAACACCAAATGGTTGGTGGTAATCCGCTCACCATTTTGTAACACGACCGCCTGCACTTGATTTTGCCCTTGTGTGTTCGGCGCAATTTCAATGTCATCCACTCGGCTTTCAAAGCGTATCTCACCCCCGAGTGCAATTATTGTTTCACGCATTTTCTCAACCATGCCAACTAATCTAAATGTGCCGATATGAGGGTGGCTGACGTATAAAATTTCTTCAGGCGCGCCTGCTGTTACAAATTCATTTAATACTTTTCGACCGTAATGTTTGGGATCTTTTATTTGGCTGTAAAGCTTGCCGTCAGAGAACGTGCCTGCACCCCCTTCACCAAACTGTACATTAGATTCTGTATTTAACGCACTTTTACGCCAAAAGTTAAAGGTGTCTTTAGTGCGCTTGCGCACCGCCTTGCCGCGCTCTAGCACCAATGGCTTAAAGCCAGACTGCGCCAAAATTAGCGCGGCAAATAAACCAGAGGGACCTAGGCCGACAATGACCGGCCTGTTTTTTAAGGTGGCGGGTGCTTGTGCGACAAAATGGTAAGAGGTATCTGGCGCCGGTTTAACGTGCGGGTCTTTGCGTAATTTAGCTAAAACTTTGGCTTCGCCTTTCACGCTAACATCTAAGGTGTAAGCCAATAAGATCGCATTGGCTTTACGTGCATCCACACCACGTTTAAAGATGCTGTAGTCGACTAAATCGGTTGCGTTAATGCCTAGTTTTTTAATCACGGCAGCAACAATGTCGTTAGGCTGATGTTCAAGAGGTAATTTTATTTCTGTGATGCGTAACATAGGTGAGACCAGTAATTTTATAAATTGAGTGGTAATTGCAATAACTGCCGCAACATGGGGACGGTAACAGGTTTTTTAGTGACGAGCGACCATTCATCTAGCGCGTCTAGTGTTGCCATTAAGGTGGATAAGTCACGTCGTAAATAGCGTAAACAGTAATTAACCACCTCGCTTGGCAAGCGTATGCCGCGCTCTGTGGCGTGATTTTGTAGTGCCAAGGCTTTTTCTGCATCGTTTAATAGATGTAGCTGATACACCAAGCCCCAAGCTAAGCGCGTGGCTAAGTCGTCACGTAAGCCCATTTGCGTTGGGGCATGTAAACCTGCAGTCACCAGCGTGCCGCCATCTTCTTTTAGTTGGTTATAGCGGTTAAATAATGCAATTTGTGCATCATTGTTTAATAAATGCACGTCATCAACAATTGTGAAATTTGGGTCCGCGGAGTTTTGTGCTTTACAGGCGTGTAATAGATGAGTTTTGCCGCTGCCAGCCTCGCCCCATAGGTAAATAAAGTGAGTCCCACCAGTAAGCTTGCTGGCGACATTTAAGCTGGCAAGCGCCTCTGCATTCCGCCCTGCTATAAAGTTGTGCAAGGTCGGCGGTGATGCAGGTTTAATGTCGAGTAAAAGTTGCTTCATGGCGGAAATATAAGGTGCAATGCTTAATTTTAATAAGGATTGCTATAGGAATGATCGTCTTGACTGCGACGCAAAGCGTCAACAATTTTAGTCCTTAAGGCAGACGATAATAAGACCATCCTCCATAAGGAAATTGCGGTAAAAATCCAGCGGCAGAGATCGATAAAATGTTTTTTTACTGCAGTTTTTTTGGGTTCAGTCGGCATATAGGTTAAAATTATACTTAAAATAGTGTTTAACTTCCTAAAAGCATTAAAAAACTTTATTTATTCCTAAGCGAGAGCCGTTTTGACTACAAATTCTACTAATACAACATCAATTAGCTACCGCGATGCAGGCGTAGATATTGAAGCAGGCGATGCGTTAATTGAGCAAATTAAACCGTTTGCAAAACGCACCATGCGACCAGAGGTATTGGCAGGTATTGGCGGCTTTGGCTCATTATTTGAGATGCCTAAAAAATATAAAAATCCAGTGTTGGTTTCTGGTACTGATGGAGTAGGTACCAAGCTGAAATTGGCTTTTGAGCTGAATAAGCACGATACCGTGGGCATCGATTTAGTCGCAATGAGTGTGAATGATATTTTGGTACAAGGTGCTGAGCCACTATTTTTCTTAGATTATTTTGCTTGTGGCAAGCTAGAAGTGGGCACGGCTGCGCAAGTGATTAAAGGCATTGCTGAAGGTTGCGAGCAATCTGGCTGCGCACTAGTGGGCGGTGAAACCGCAGAAATGCCAGGGATGTACCCGGCAGGCGAGTACGATTTAGCTGGGTTTGCGGTAGGCTGCGTTGATAAAGAAAATATTATTAGCGGCACCACTATTGCGGCAGGTGATGTCGTATTGGGCTTGGCTTCAAGTGGCGCGCATTCAAACGGCTATTCACTGATTCGCAAGCTGATAGAGAAATCGGGCATAGATTTTGAGTCAGATTTTCATGGCAAACCATTTAAAGAAGTGGTGATGGCGCCAACCCGTATTTACGTGAAGCCCCTGTTATTATTGATAGCTACTTTGCCAGTAAAAGGCATGGCACATATTACTGGTGGCGGCATCACAGAGAATATCCCACGTGTATTGCCTACAGGTTTGACGGCCGAAATTAAAAAAGGCAGCTGGACGATGCCACCTTTATTTACTTGGCTACAAGCACAGGGCAATGTAGCCGATCTTGAGATGTATAAAACTTTCAACTGTGGCATTGGTATGGCGGTGATTGTGGCTGAACAGCACGCTGCTGCAGCGCTTGAGCTGCTCCGAGATGCCGGTGAAACCGTGTTTCATATTGGTCATATTCGGGCGCAACAGGCGGGTGAAGCCCCTACAGTAGTGGTGTCATAATTTTTTTACCCACACGTTGGGCTCTAAAAATGTCCTTCATGCCGGATGGGTAGGCGGCATTTTAAGAAGTTTTTGAGGAGCTTCCGTGTTGCGTTACATTGGTCTATTGATCTTACCATTTCTCATTAGCTTTTCATCTTTAGCGGCTACCCAACAGAACTTTCTGCCTAAGCGAGTTCAAGCCAATTACTACGTGACAAAAAATGGACAGCCATTTGCTAAGGTGCGTGAGCTGTATGTCATTAGCGGACATACTTATCAAGTGGAAAGCATCACCAAGGGCATTGGTATCTATGCCTTATTTGGCGAGCGTCAACTGACGAGCCATGGGGATGTCACCTCTCTGGGTTTGAAACAAAAACGGTTTGAGTTACATCAAGGTCGCGACGCAAAAAAACACTCATCACTGATTTTGATTGGCCTAATAAGACTTTACACATGACGGTGAAGGGTGAGGTTAAAGATGAGCCCTTGAGCTTGGCTACGCAAGATTTAGCTAGTTACGCCTATCAGTTTATGTTTTTGCCTAAACTGCTTAAAAATAAGCTTTTACTGACCATGAGCACAGGTAAAAGGCTCAATCAATACACATATCAAATTAGCTATACTCAAGAGTTATTAACGATTGCAGGCGCTCCATGTAAAACACTACACTTAGCTCAAATTGAGCAAAGCACCCAGAAAACTGACACTAAAGAATTGTGGTTAAGTGTCGAGCAGTATTATTTACCCGTGCGTTTGCTGATGGTAGATGATCATGGGAAAAAGTTAGAGCAAACTTTAACTGAACTCCATGTTGAGTAAATGGAAATTAGCTTGGCAGCAGCTTAGCAATAAGCATATAGCAATTGCATTAGCATCTTCGCTGCTACTACATTTATGGTTAATGGGTGCGCTTCATGTGAACTCGCCTGCTTTAACTGCAAAGAAGTCAGTGTTAGAGGCGCGATTAGTCTTACCAAAAAAAACATCAAAACCATCATCCGTTCCCATGGCTTCAAAACTATTAGATCAAGCAAAGCCCGCGGTAAAACCGATTGCCTTGCCAGAACTTCCAATCATTGATAACTTGCCTGTCAATGTAGTTACAGAGATCCGGCAGGATAATGCCATAGCATCAGCGGGTGATGAAGATGATGCCACAGACCAACATAGGGCTGGCAATGAAGCAGAAAGCATAGGCTACATTGTGAATCCAAACCCCTATCAATATATAGAGTCGGAGTTTGATTTATATATCGGTAAGGAGCCCGCACTGAGCAGTAGCCCCGCGGGGAAGGCTAAAATTATTTACCAATTATTGCCAAGTGCTGCGCAGTATCATATAGAAAGCTTGATGCAAGCCAAGGGCTTAGCTGCGCTAATCACTCTAGATTTACTACAAACCAGTAGTGGCTATGTGAATCGTTCAGGCTTGCAACCCCAGCATTATTTATATCAGTTTGGCAATAAAAAAAATAAAACCTTTACCGCCGATTTTGATTGGGAAAGTAAGAAAATAAAATTGCAAAGTGAAGCGGGCCAGCAAAAACTTGATTTGGCAGACGGCTCTCAAGACCTATTAAGCTTCATGTATCAATTTATGTATGTGGCGCCTATGCAGAGTATGCAATTGAGCATTACCAATGGTAAGAAAATAGCGATTTATGTGTATAGCTTTGAAGGCGAAGAAGTCATTAGCAGCAAAATGGGCGATTTAAGGACGGTGCACTTAGCAAGGACGGCTGATGAAAGTGAAAAGAAAACAGAATTGTGGTTATCTTTAGATTATCAGTACGTACCTGTTAAAATACGGGAAAGTGAGGAAAATGGCAAAGTGTATGAGCTGGTCATCAACAGTTTAAAAACAGATAACCCGCTACTTTTGCCACAATAGAGCAATATGCGTGAATCCTAAACTGGGGTTCAAATAATTAAAATAAAGAGAATCAAATGACGCCCAATTTAATACGGCAAGCCGCGGTAATGTTATCTAACCTGTTGGAATTTAACAGCCCTGCGGATGCTAAGCTAAGCGAGTTTTTTCGCAATAATCGTGATTTAGGTACTAAAGAACGTGCTTTTGTCGCTGAGAGTGTCTACGGTGTATTGCGTCGTTTACGCTTTTTAAGCACGGTAACAGCGAGCGATGACAGCGACGTAGACGATTCGCGTAAGCTAGTGTTGGCGTGGATGTTACGCATACAAGGCATGAGTATACAAAAAATTGAGCCAATGCTAAGTGAGCAGCAGCTAGAATGGGCGCGGACCATTAAGGCCAAATCAACGGAAAATATGCCGCTCGCCGTACAAGCGGATGTGCGTGATTGGTTATGGGAAAAGCTAGTCGCCCAGTACGGTGAAAAAGAAGCGCTAACCATTGCCCGTAGTATGCACGAGGCGGCCACGTTAGATTTACGCGTCAATACCATTAAAGGCACGCGTGATGAGGTTATGGAAAAATTCATAGCTGAAAACATTTCAGGTGAAAGCAATGTCACTAAAACACCTTATTCGCCTATAGGTTTGCGTATGCCACTGCGCCTAAATATTAGCCGCCACGTATTGTTTACTGAAGGGCAAATTGAAGTGCAGGACGAAGGCAGTCAAATATTGGCGCATTTAGTCGCACCAAAACGCGGCATGATGGTGGCAGATTTTTGCGCCGGCGCAGGGGGAAAAACCTTGGCCATGGGTGCGTTAATGCGCAACACTGGTCGCCTGTATGCATTCGATGTATCAGAAAAACGCTTACATAGCTTAGGGCAGCGCTTAAAGCGTTCTGGTTTGAGCAACCTCAACGCACAAAGTATTAGCAGTGAAAACGATCCAAAACTTAAACGTTTAAACGGTAAGTTTGACCGCGTATTGGTCGATGCGCCATGCACGGGCTTAGGCACACTGCGTCGCAACCCAGACTTAAAATGGCGCCAAACTCCGCAAGATTTAGCAGAACTTACCGTAAAACAGGCGAACATTTTGGCCCGCGCAGCTAAGTTGACTAAGGCGGGAGGTCGTTTGATTTACTCCACCTGTAGCTTATTAAGCGATGAGAATGAGAAAATTGCGGAAAGCTTTTTAACCACGCATACAGACTTTAAGTTGCTCAATGCGGCGGAGATTTTAAGTCAACAACACATTAATTTGGACACAGGTCAATATTTAAAACTATTACCACATTTACACCATACGGACGGGTTCTTTGCCGCAGTGTTTGAAAAAGTAGATGTTGCTAGTGCACCAGAAAAAAAGCCTTTTCCACAGGCTGTTCTTGAATCCGTTGAGGAATTAACGCCAACAGTAGAGCCTAAATCCAAGAAAGCTAGCGCGGTAAAAGAAGCGGTGGCAGCTAAAGAAGATCCCTCGGCAACGACTGAAACTGAAATCTTGGCGACAAAGGCAAAAACGCCAGTCAAAGATAAAGCTGTAAAAGTAGTGAAAGCGAAAATTGTCAAGCAAAAAGTGGCAATATAAAAAAATAGCCAAAGTGTAAATAAGGTATGAAATTTCCTAGTCTCAACATCCAAATTCTATTAGGTGCATTTTTTGGCGTTGCGATTGGGCTCTATTTTCATGCACTAGGTCCTGAACATCAAGTTACGCAAAGCGGCTTATATGCGGCCAGTCTAGCGGGTACATTGTTTATCGATTTACTCAAAATGATTTTGATTCCGCTAGTGTTCTGCTCAATTACAGTGGGCATCGCTAACCTACGACAACACCAACAAATGCATCGCGTTTGGGTGACTACCCTATTGTTTTTTATCAGCAGCATGGCGATTGCGATTGTGTTGGCTTTACTGGCTGGCAATTACTTTAAACCCGGTGCCAATTTGCATTTGACCATGTTTGAGCATGCCATGCAAAAAATTGAGGCCAAACAATTACCCTTGTCTGATTTTTTTGCCCAGTTTCTGCATGGATTATTTGTAAATCCATTCACAGCTTTATCACAAGGTAATGTATTAGCGGTTGTCATGTTCTCACTTATTTTAGGCGTTACGCTGGTGATAGGGGGTGAGCGTTACAAAAACATACTATCGCTGCTGCAAGAGGGTTTAGACGTGACCATGCAAATTGTTGGCTGGGTGATGCGTATCGCGCCACTGGGTATTATGGCCTTGCTTATCAAACTTGTGGCGCTACAAGATGTTGCAATGCTCAGCACCTTAGCGAAATTTGTAGCAATTGTTGCTGGTACATTATTACTGCACGGGGTAGTGATATTGCCATTGATTTTGTACGTATTTACCGGAAAGTCACCATTATTCTTTTGGCAAGGTGCTCGCGAGGCCTTGGTCACTGCCTTTGCTACCAGCTCAAGCTCGGCTACGCTACCGGTTACTTTACGCTGTGCTAGCCAACAGCTAGAAGTGAAACCAGAAATCGCAGGTTTTGTAATTCCGTTGGGTGCCACCATCAATATGGATGGCACCGCGTTGTATGAAGCTGCTGCGGCATTGTTTATTGCTAATTTGGTGGGCATTGAGCTCAACTTTTCTCAACAACTCATCGTGTTTTTTACCGCCATGATAGCGGCTATGGGCGCACCTGGCATCCCTAGTGCTGGCATGGTGACCATGGTCATGGTTTTGCAATCGGTGGGCTTACCGGCTGAAGCCATTGCGATTTTGTTGCCGATAGACAGACTGCTAGATACTTTGCGCACTACGGTGAATGTTGAAGGGGATATGGTAGGTAGTTTAGTGGTGCAAAAGCTTATAGCGCAAAGGTCGATTTAAGCACTGCATCTTTTATTTGCGCGCGCATAACCTCGTGCTTGGCGGGGTACATTAATGGGTTGGTTCTGTGATGGAATAGGCGGCCATTGCTGCCAACGCATTAGCAAGGAGTGTTAGTGATGGAAAAATATACCTCAAGTCAATCAAAGCTCGACAGTCTCGTAGTAGAAGCGCGTCGTTATAGTGCTGCGCGTGAGGCAAGCTACCGCGAGCGGGCGCTTAAGCTTTATCCATGGATTTGTACGCGATGTGCGCGAGAATTCTCAGGGGAGCGCTTGCGTGAGCTGACGGTTCACCACAAAGACCATAATCACGATAACAATCCATTAAATGGTAGCAACTGGGAATTACTCTGTATTTATTGCCATGAAAACGAACATGCGCGGATTTTGGATGAATCGTTACGCGGCAGGGTGGTTGGGGATCAATCGGCTATCGCCAGTCATAACCCCTTTGCTGACTTGCGGGCAAAGTTAGAGCAGAAGAAGTGAGTTGGTTTTTGCCTATCAACTAGCGCATATCATAGATGCACAGCATTAGCGTTGCTGCATTTAGGCTAGATGACCGGCCTGCGCGCACAATTTGTTGACGGTATCGGGCTCTCCACGAAACCGAAAGAAAGCACCCTCACTGTCTGAGCGCTCTTCTAACATCTGACAGCTCGCGTAGATTTCTCCACGCAGTTGCTGGGCTGACCACGGCAGAAAAATTTCAACCTCAAGCAGATCTTGCTGGAAAAATGCAACGATGGTTTGGTGCAACTTCGCCACATCAGCAGGGTTGCGTGCGCTCATGACGACGCAATCTGGATATTTAGCCCGTAAGGAAGCTTCCTGCGCAGTTTGCGCCGCTGCATCGCCGACATGGTCGATCTTATTAAAGATGCGCAGGCGTGGCACGTCATTCGCACCAATCTCGCCCAGTACTTTGTTGGTCACTTCAAGCTGTCGCTCAAATCCAGGGTCACTGGCATCAATGACGTGCAGTAACAACGAGGCATCCAACGCCTCGTCTAATGTTGACTTGAATGAGGCAACGAGGCCGTGCGGCAGGTTCTTGATGAACCCAACCGTATCACTCACGAGCACGCGTGGCACACTCTCTGGATGCAGGGCGCGCACCGTGGTATCCAAGGTAGCAAAGAGTTTGTTCGCGACCAGCACCTCACTTCCTGTCAGCGCTCGCATTAAGGTGGACTTTCCGGCATTGGTATAACCGACCAGCGCCACGGCAGCGAGGCCTTTGCGTTCTTGACGACGAGCGCGCTGCGTGTTGCGCTCCACATCCATCGCAACGATCTCCTGTTGAAGTTCGGCAATACGGTCACGAATTTTCCGGCGGTCTAACTCGGTGTGCGACTCGCCGGCGCCACGCCCGCCTTCGCCGCTACGCTGCCGGCCCTGTGGGCCAGCAAGCTTGGCTGCCTCGCGTAGGCGCGGCGCCATGTAGCCGAGGCGCGCGATTTCTACCTGAGCGCGTGCTGCACGCGAACGGGCGTTGCGGTGAAATATTTCGAGGATGACCATCGTCCGGTCCATTACTTCACAGCCAACCTCTTTTTCAAGGTTGCGTGCCTGCGATGGGGATATTTCATGGTCAACCAAAAGGGTGTCTATGTCCCAGTGGTTAGGAATAGCGGTGATTTCATCAAACTCAGTGAACGCGGACTCATTGTTGACGAAGTCGCGTATTTCCTGCCGCTTTCCAGCACCAAGGTAGGCCGTCATGTCAAAGTTAGCACGCTTCTGAACGAAGGTGCTGACAACTTCGTACCCCAGTGTTTTCGCGAGCTCACGTAGTTCGCTCAGTGAGGCATTGAACTCGACATCATTCACAGTCGGTAGTTGAACGGCCGCCACAATGGCGTACCTAGATTTCTCTTTGACTTCTTTTTGCATTAAGGGATTGTATCTCTACGTGTGCGGTTGCTACTGGAGACTGAAACAACTAGGCGATATCAAAAAAGAGCTTTGCACTCTCTTTTGATATCTATGAATGCTTAATTAATTAACTGCGCCTTTCAATGTTTTACCAGCTGAAAAGCCAGGTGCCTTACGTGCAGCAATTTTTAACTCAGCACCAGTACGTGGGTTACGGCCGGTACGAGCCGCGCGTTGCGTTACTTTAAATGTACCAAAACCAACAAGCGTTACTGAACCACCGCTTTTCAGTGCCTTAGTGATTGCAGCAGTCGTTGCATCAATAGCACGACCAGCATCAGCTTTAGTAAGACCAGCACTAGCTGCAATGGCATCAATCAATTCAGATTTATTCATATTTTTATTCCCCTAAGTTAAATGGTTGTGAACAGCCATGTCACTTTGTACTAATTTTTGCTAGTCGTCAATCCTACTTAGTGCGCTAAACGCTACTTTTAGCGATAATTTAGTCATAAAAAGATAAATTTACTTAATTAAACAAAAATAACTATCCAAAAGATAGAGAGTGGCTCCTACTTAATGTGCTGGAGATTTTTTAAAAATATAGGAATGCTATGAAATTAGAAACTTTAGCAATGCATGCGGGATACAGTCCTGAACCTACAACTAAAGCGGTTGCTGTGCCAATTTATCAAACCACTTCTGATGCGTTTCATAGTACGCAGCATGGTGCTGATTTATTTGACCTCAAGGTGCAAGGCAATATCTATACCCGTACATGAACACTACCACTGCAGTGCTTGAGCAAAGAATATCTCAGTTGGAAGGTGGTGTTGGTGCATTAGCCGTCGCTTCTGACATATTAACCTTTGGTGTGCAGCATGGCATAGAGAGCGGTACGCGTTTTATTGACGCACTTAAATTCATCACGCGCTTGGTCAATATTGGCGATGCAATAAGTTTGGCATGTCATCCTGCTACAACGACCTATCGCCAGCTAAATGTAGCCGAACTTTAAAAAGCCGGCGTCAGCGAAGATATGGTGCGCTTGTCTGTAGGCATTGAGAATGTAGACGATATTATTGAGGATTTGGAACAAGCGCTGACGCAGGTGTAAGGTCTGCGCAATGATTGCGCATTCAATAGGCAATAGGATCAGCGTGAGCTAACCCTATGACGGATGTGACTTCAAAATTTTCTGCTTAGACTAAGCAATGGTTCATTGCTACGACGTCTGCAGCTTGTTAATACGATACTTCGCCAGCATGCCCATCATTAATGAATAAGCCGCAGGCACAACGACCAAGGTCAGTAGCGTGGATGAAATCATGCCGCCAATAATGGCGACCGACAGTGGTTTGTTGGTTTCAGAGCCTGCGCCTAGGCCAATTGCGGCAGGTAATAGGGCTAAAATAATAGTAAGCGAAGTCATGACTACTGGGCGCAACCTAATTGGGCAGGCCTCTTTGAGGGCATCGTCAATGTTGGCGCCGGCTTCTACCAGTTGGTTGGTTAAATCGACGAGTAATATTGAGTTTTTTGCCACCAAGCCTATCAATAGCACTAAGCCTATCATCGAATAAATATTCAGGGTGTCACCTGTGATTAATAACGCTATAAGGCCGCCGATGATAGCGAGTGGCTGGGCTAACATAATGATGAATGGTTGAATAAAAGAGTTGAATTGGCTTGCCAGTACCATGTAGAGCAATATAAAAGCCAGTGAAAATACAAACTGCATATTTTTCATAGTTTTACCGAACTCTTCAGCTTGGCCAGTGAGCTTTAGCGTGTAATCTGCCGGCACCAACTTGGCGGCGGTGGCTTTCACTAAATCGACGGCTTCACCCAGCGGAATATTTGGGTTGGCATAGAAATTAACGGCATATTGTAAGTCATAGCGACCGATGACTGCTGCACCTAACTCTTTTTTGAAGTGGGCAACTGCATCTAATCGCACTAATTCACCACCACTACTGCGTAGATATATTTTGCTTAAATCGGCAACATTTTTTAGCGCACCTTCACTTGCTTTTAAGCGTACGTCATAGCGCTGACCATCGCCATTGGCCTCGTTGTATTTCGCCACATTGATGCCGCCGGCATATAGCGAAACAGCAGTGGCAATATCATTTGCACTTAGGCCCAGTGCCGCAGCTCTAGCGCGGTCTACCACCATATTTAGCTGCGGTAAATCCAATTGCACGTCTAAATCTACCTTGCCAATATCTTCATTGCTACTCAACGTTTGCTGCATCAGTTGAGAAATTCGGCCGACTTCTTGTAAGTTGACGCCGGTGATGTTGAATTGCAGTTTTTCAGAACGTTGACCGCGCACGATAGAGGTTGGCGTGGGAATTGCGCGTACACCAGGAATATTATTTAATTCTTTTTTTAACTCTTTAATGAGTGCTTGCTGGCTTTTTGTACGCTGTTCTTTTGGCTTTAAGCGTACGTTGACATTGCCTTGATTGACTTGCCCTTTAGAGCCGGAGCCTATGGTGGAAAAATAACTAGCGACTTCATTTTTATGGCTAGCGATGATTGCTTCCACCAGTTTTAGGCGTGAATCAGAGTATTCCAAACTTGAGCCTAGCGGTGTTTTTACGGTAATGCTAAAACTGCCTTCGTCTGTTTCTGGTACAAAGTCTTTTTCTACATATTTGAGTGAGTAATAACCCGATAACGCAACGAATACAAGGGTAAATAGCAACACCAAGCCACGATGATTGAGTGCCATGGATAAGCGCTTTTTATAGGCATTTTCTAGGCCAGTTAGCGCTCGCCCCACCGCTCTATATACGGAATTTTCATTTGGGACGACACTAAGGTAGCGCGAACAAAGCATGGGGGTGAGCGTGAGTGAGACGAGTAGCGATGCTAGTACGCCAAACGTCACGACTACAGCAAAAGATTTAAAAAACATGCCCATAATGCCATCCATAAAAATCACAGGGGCAAATATACATACCAGTGAAGCTGATGAAGCCAGCACGGCAAAAACGACTTCGTTGCTACCTAAAATAGTCGCTCGGGTGCGGAATGCGGCAACGGCTAGTGGATTCTTTAAATCAGTCACGCTAAGCACTGAGCCGACCTCGCCTGACATATGGCGTAATATACTTTCGCGCACCACAATAGCATCGTCCACCACCACGCCAATCAGTAACAGCAGCGCGAGCAAGGTCATGCTGTTAAAGGTGTAGCCGGCGAAGTACATCACGGCAATCGCACCTAGCAATGAGACGGGAATTTCTAAACAAATCATTAGTGTGGAGCTAAAAGAGCGCATGAAAATTAATACAATTAACGCAGCAAACAATGTGCCTTCCACTAAATGTTCTTTAAGTGAGGCGACCAGCTGGTGAATAAAAATACCATCATTAGTCGAAACTTCGAGCGTCATGCCGGGCGGTAAATTAGGGCGAATGTCGTTTTCTAGCCTACGCTCCACTTCTTTAATAATATCGACCGTATTGGCATTGGCGATTTTCACCATGCCAACACCTACCGTAGGTTTACCGTTGTAACGCGCCACTTGACGGTTATCCGTTATGCCATCTTCAATGCTAGCGATGTCTTTTAAGCGGATAGAGGCGCCCTCCCTTGTGGCGATGATTAATTCAGCAAGCTCTTGCGTTTTGTGAAACTCAAGGTCGAGTTTGAGTAGCTGCTCAGCTTGGTTGCTAACTAAAAACCCACCGGGTAGTTGCACATGCTCACGGTTAAACGCGGCAATTAAATCATTGGCGGTCAGCTTATAAGCTGCCATGCGTTCAGGTGAAATGTTGACGCGAATGACGCGGTCACGGCGCCCACCAATAGTGACTTCACCTACACCACTGATTGTTTCGAATTTCTTTTTTAAAATATTGATGGCATATAAATTGAGTTGCTGAACGGTGCGGTCGCCACTTAACGCCAGCCAGATTACTGGTGATGCATTGGTATCCACTTTTTGCAGCGTTGGCGGGTCGGTGCCGGTGGGTAAACGTTTTAATACTTGGCCAACCTTAGCCTGCACCTCGTTATAAGCCACATCGATATTTTTATTGAGGGCGAAAGTAATGCTGATGCTGGAAACACCGGGTGAAGAGGCTGATTGAATATGCTCAATACCAGGTGTGGTATTGATGGCGGATTCAATCACGCTGGTAATGCTAGTGTCGACCACGTCAGGGTCAGCGCCACGCAAAGTCGTAGTCACCATAATAATAGGGAAGTCGATAGAGGGCATACGATCGACGCCAATTTTTTGATAAGCAATAATGCCGAATAGCACAATGATCGCAGACACCATCCACGCGAGTACGTGACGTTTAATGGAGAGTTCAGGCAAAGTCATGTTTAGTGTTTAACTTTTTTTAGGGGTGATGGCGAATGACTATCGTTCAATTTAATTAGGGCTTTATCCGTTAAAAAGCCAGCACCATCAACGATAATGACGTCATTTTCAGTGATGCCAGCGATGACTTCAATCAGGCCGTTTTGACGTATGCCAGTTTTCACAATCGCCTGGTAGGCAATGTTGTCCCGTACGATATACACGACCTCGCCGGCCGGGCGTAGCACTATACTTTGCTCAGGCACCATCATCGCAGTAGGTTGAATGCCTAATACTACTGTGCCCGTAACGCTGGCGCCAGGTTGCCAGCCTGCGGCATCAAACACATCAGCAATGACATCTACCGTGCGACTGTCCTCAGTAATCATGGGCTTTAATTCATGGATCACGGCTTCAACTGGTTTGTCGCTGGTGGGTGTGCTGAGGCGAACTTTCAAGCCGGGCTTGAGTTGCGCACCAATGCGCTCAGGAAAAGGTAAGTGTGCGCGCAAGCGCTGTGCTGAGACGATCAGTACAATGGGGTCGCCGATGCGCACAAATTCGCCGTCATCCACCAATTTTTTTTCTATATTACCAGCGCTGGGGGCGTAAATTTTAGTTTTACTGCTGCCATGATTAATGCTGCTGATGCGCGCTTTAGCACCAGTTAGCTGTTCTTTTAAAACATTGTGTTGTGCCACATCGTTATCTACTGCATTTTGCGAGATAAATTTTTTGCCGACTAAGGCTTGATTACGCTCAACCGTTTTAGCTTGATTACTTAACAACGCTTCAATGCGTGCAACTTCAGCCTGCGCCTCATTGCGCTGCATGCCAAAATCTGTGGCATCTAAAGTGGCAATCAGTTGTCCTTGTTTGACCGCTTGACCGGTGTTGACGTGGATAGTCACGACGCGCGCAGCAACTTCAGCCGAAACAGTTGGGTTGGTGAGTCCTTCCAGAGAGCCGATAGCCTGTTCGGTGATTTCAATGGATTGGTTTTTCACTTGCGTGGCGGTGACTAGAATGGGTTTTTGCCCGCTCTTATTGTGATCTTTGTTTTCTGCGCCGCAAGCCATCAGCACCATGGATAGTAATGCGACTAAAAAAAAGGGTGTGTTTTGCAGTATCATTTTTTAAAGACTTTCTGTGTCAATTGGTGGTTGCGATACGTTGCCAGTCAAAATAGGGCCCGGGATCAGTTTTTCGACCAGGGGCGATATCGGAATGTCCTACTACAGCTTGTATTGGGTAAATGCTGGAGAGTGCTGTGATTAAACTTTCGAGTGTTTGATATTGCGCAGACTCAAAAATTTCAAAGTCAGAACCTTCTAGCTCTATTCCGACTGAAAAGTCGTTGCAACGTTCCCGTTCCTGCCAATTCGATACGCCTGCATGCCAAGCACGCTTGAGACAGGACACAAATTGTATCAGCTTGCCATCGCGCCGAATTAGAAAGTGGGCTGACACTTTTTGACTATGGATTTCAGCATAATAAGGGTGTTCATCAGGCTTGAGCTGATTAGTAAATAACTCAATAATGCCGTTACCACCGTATTGGTTAGGAGGTAAGCTAATGTTGTGGATGACGATCAGGATGATTTCACTCTCAGGTCGAGTATCAAAGTTGGGGGATGCGATTAACTGTACATTTATCGCAAAACCGTTTTCATCAATAGCATTAGTGTTCATAGCGCTAGATTTTATGCGAAATTCTATTTTATGCGAAAACTTTAAGTTATATATTGCCGTAATCCGATAAAATCACGCTATTGCTATATTGCTATATTGCTATATTTATTTTGTTCATTAATCCAAGGAAAAACTAAATGGTATTTTTTCAACTATTTTTGATGCTGATTGTGATTTTAATCGCGGCAGAAGTGTTTACCAATGCACTAGAGCACTTAGGTGAGAAACTTGGCATTTCTGAAGGGGTAACCGGCTCTTTATTTGCCGCCGTAGGCACGGCATTGCCAGAAACGATGGTGCCATTATTAGCGTTGCTAGCAGGCACGCAAAACGTAACGATCAATGAAGAGATTGGGGTGGGATCAATATTGGGCGCGCCATTGATGTTGTCTACTTTATCTATATCGTTGATGGCAATCTCAGTTTGGAAGCGCCGTGGTACGCATGGCCATTTAAGGCCAGAGCGTACCGGTTTGACACGCGACCTTAATTTTTTCATTGTCGCTTTTATCTTTGCGGCTATTGCGATGTATGTGCCACATACGATACCTGTGGTGCGTTACGCTATTAGCGCTTGCATGGTGATGATTTATTTTATTTACGTGATGTTGACGCTCCGCGCATCATCATCTCTGGTGGCGGATGGTCATGCAACTGAGGCAGACAGTGCTATGTTTTTATGCAAGCTTGGCTTGCCTAACAATATGACGGTCATTGTCGTTCAGCTTATTTTGGGTCTAGCCTTACTTATTGCTGGCGCAAAAGGCTTTATTCACGGGGTTGAGGCAGCAGCGCAAATCATTGGTATTTCCACCTTGTTGCTATCGTTATTAATTATCCCAATTGCCACTGAGTTGCCTGAAAAGGTGAATAGTATTTTATGGATACGCAAAGGTAAAGATACCTTGGCGTTTGGCAATATTACCGGTGCGATGGTGTTTCAAGGTACCTTGTTGCCGGCAATTGGTATTATGCTCACGCCTTGGCAACCGCGTATTGAGGTGGTTTTAGGCATTACTATGACATTGATTGCTGCGATTTGGCTGCGATATTTAGTGGGGAAAGGCGGTATTAAAGTGTGGCATTTGTTGGGGAATGGCGTGATGTACATCAGCTACTTGGCGCTGGTGCTGAACTAATCTTAAATGACATCGCTATCTAGATCTGCGCCACTCACTTTTTCCAGCCCTAGTTTAGATAAGCGATAGCGTAGTGTGCGGAAGCTGACGCCTAATAATTTGGCGGCGGCTGTTTTATTGTGATTCGTTTTATTTAACGCGTTAATAATTGCTTTCTTTTCTATGGCTTCCAGATAATCGGACAAGTTAGGTATTGATGCCGGATCAGGGCTAAGCGCTGGGGTGGCCTGGGTTGCTGTACGATCAAGAGAATCAATTACAGTTTCAATAATTGAATATTTATCTTTTGAATTTAGGTTAAATTTGCTAATGGCATAATCATCAGCTTCCATGTCACAAACAAAAAAACCTAAATCATAAGATTTATTCTTTAAATTTAAAGCATAGTTTGGCATTAATATTATCCTTTATTAATTTGTAATCATGCCGATGTCGCAGGTATGTCGCTCTATCTCGCCATATTCTTTGTGTAATATAATAGCGCGCATATCACGACCAGCTCTGTTTATTTAGTATGTCAACATTTTATTTCAACATATCAGAATTAATAGTAAGCCTAGACACTTCTCCGAACTCTTTGCTATAAGTAATTACCTTGGCATCGCGCCCCGATAACCAGCCGCCACGCGCACTTTCTTTTCTTGAATGGTACGTAGTAGCTTTACTTGCATGGCTAGTGGCAAATCAGCCACTTCATCCAAAAATAAAGTACCGCTACTAGCCGCTTGAAACAGCCAGTCTTTATCCATAGACTTGCTACCGCCGCATAGAATAAAGCTAAACGTCCATTACTCACCACGCTAGAAGTGACAATGGAGATGATCAGTAAAAGGCCTAAGCCACTTTGAATGCCGCCTGCTGCATGCATGAGCAAGGTGATGAAAAATATATCAATAACGACTTGTAGTGGCAGTAAAAATGGTGAGATACTGATTTAAGTGGATTGATCAGCAGTGCGATGACGCTAAATAGAAAATAAGCGACTGATAAATTGAAAAATAATGCTGAGGTGTCTTTACCCCACCAGATTTCCTGGCCCCAAGAGAGGTAGGGGCCAATAAAAACTAAACTTAAGCTGAAGCGAAAAATATTAAGGACATTAATCGCACTGGCAGGCCTATTGAATCTGCACTGACTTGCTCGGGGTCAGGTCTGAAATTAAAGTTTAAGAAACTCATTTGTTTTGGATATGTGCCTGACAGCAGTAAAAGTGACCTGCGACTAGAAAAGCTTCTGACCTAGGCGTATGCACCTGACAATGGGCACATTGCACCATATCTTCTGTTGCCTGATCGCGCTTAATATTGTCAGTATCTGACTTTTGGCCACGGACTTTACCAATATAGCGCCTGAAGAAATAAACCGCTAAGTAAATAATCAATCCTAGAAAAACTAAGCGCCACATCGCGTATTTCCAATAAATGAATTGCTTAGATTGTAACTAATTCCAAGAGTTATTCAAAATAATAGCTAGATGGTTCTTTAGGGATGGCAGTGCGTAGCTGTTACTATGCTTTGAGACGCTTGGAATAGACTTAAGCTTAGTGCAAAATACAAATCTGCTATACTGAATTTATTCCTTAGCTGGCAATTGATCCCCCATTCATTAACATAAGTATCCAACAATAAGCGCAATGGCTAGCACTAGAGAGCTTTCTGATTTTCTTGAAGCAGTAGAGCGTCGTGCATTTAAGCAGACGGCATGTGCTGTGCGTGATGATCATGCAGCGCTTGATATTGTGCAAGATTCGATGATGAAGCTTGCTGAAAAATATGGCGATAAACCAGTAGCAGAATTACCCATGCTTTTTCAACGTATTTTACAAAATACCAAGCGAGATTTTTGGCGTAGGCAAAAGGTCCGTAATTTATGGACAAGCTTGCTATCTTCCTTTGGTAGTAGTGAAGAGGGTGAAGAGCGTGACCCGCTAGACACGATAGACGCTGAAGATGGTAGTGATGAGCCCTCCGCCCTACTTGAGCGTAGCCAGACGATAAAATTAATTGAAAGTGCATTGGAAAATCTGCCAATACGTCAACGAGAAGCCTTTGTGTTGCGTTATTGGGAGGGTATGGATGTAGTCGAAACGGCAAAAATTATGGGTTGCTCAGGAGGCAGTGTGAAAACGCACTGTTCGCGAGCGGCTCAAGCCTTAGCGTGCATGTTGAAAAAGCAGGGTTTAGAAAATCTAGGGCTATCAAGTTTAGGCTTAAACAATCAAAGCTCAAAAACGGGGAGGTGAGCGATGAGTATCAATGGAAATATGAGTAATAATAAAGGTGACATTCATCAGCTTGAAGCCAATCTTACAGCAGATGAGCAAGTTGCCTATGTAGCTGCTGATTTGTTAAATGCCGATGCTCAGCACCTCAACGCTGTAACCTTACACCGTTTGTCAGTGGCGCGTGACTTGGCGGTCAATCGATTGACCGGCATACAAACACAAGCCGTTAGCCCGCATGGACTCATTCAAAGCGGTAATGTGCTGCAGTGGTTAGGTGGCGGTTGTGGTGCTTACTTTGAACAACATCGTAGGTTATCTAGCTTTATCATCGCCATTGTGGTGATGTCGACTTTTTTCGCAGTACAGCAATTTAACTTTGAGAGTAACTTAGAACATAGCGATGCATTTTTGTTGGCCGCAGAGTTGCCACCAGAGGCATTTGCAGATAAAGGATTTGATACATGGTTAGATTTCAAACCAGATTAAAACTGGTAGTAGTGTTTTTGTTGGCATTATTATATGCAGGCACCGCGTTAGCTAATGAAGCTAGTTTAACTTGGGCGCAGTTAAATGAAGCACAACGTCAAGTGTTAAACCCCTTGGCCGCAGAGTGGAATACTTTGCGACCTTGGCAGCGTGAAAAAATGCTAGATATTGCGCGTGACTATCCAAAAATGGCCCCATCTAAGCAAGAGTTGGTGCAGAAGAGGCTGGCCAATTGGAGTCGCATGACGCCCTATGAGCGCGATAATGCAAGAAAAAATCACCAAGAATTTCAGTCCTTAGCCGCAGATAAAAAGAGTGAATTGCGAAAAAAATGGATGGAATATCAGAAATTACTTGAGTCTGAACGGGCAAGATTAAGAGCAGAATCGCCTGATACTTATACGGATGCTGATTTAAATTAGGTTACGTTGCGATGCCTCATCATAACACAGTCAATAAAACTGATTTAACAAAAGCCCCGAATTTACTCAAACTCTGGGCTAGTCTTTTGTATGAGACACTGGCAGTGATCGCACTCTGTTTAGTCTGCGCATGGGCTTTTGTCATGCTCTTTGGCGAGGCCACGCATGGCGTTAAGCGAGGCTTGTTGCAACTATTCTTATGGTTGTCGGTCGGGGTTTATTTTGTTTGGTGTTGGCGGAAAGGTGGGCAGACATTGGCCATGCAAACATGGCAATTGAAAGTGGTGAATCATGAGTCAACATTACTTACCGTGCACATTGCGATTGCGCGATACGTACTTTCTTGCATGAGTTTAATGCTATTTGGGTTTGGTTTTTTATGGGCAATCGTTGATCGTGACCATCTGTTTTTACACGATAGATTACTCAAAACTCATATCATCTGCGTTCCACGTAATACAGCATAGTAAGTCCCGCCAGCAAAAATAGTATTGTTGGCATAATGGCGCTAAATAGAGGCGTCCAGTCATTCAATAAGCCTAAGTGGGCAAATACCCGATTTAAAATTTGATACATCACGCCTAGCATAATTCCCGCAAAGATTTTTGCGCTAGCGCCAGCCGCACGTTGTTGTATAAAACCAAATGGCAACGCCAAAATGACCATTACCAAGCAAGCTAGTGGATAGATTATTTTTGCCCAAAGCGCGACTTCATAGCGGGTAGTTTTTTGTTTATTTATCGTTAAGTGATTGATGTAGAAGTATAAGTTCCAAGCGGACATCTTTTCAGGCATCACCAATAATACATTGAGTAATTCTGGGCGAATGAGGGAGTGCCACTTGGCCTCCGCCAATTGATTGACTTTATTAGAATCTTTAGCAAAATTAGTTTCAGTGGCTTCTTTTAATTTCCAGTAGTCTTGTTCAAATTCAGCCGCCTTGGCATTGCGTACTTTGAGCAAATTAGCATGCTGGTCGAATTCGTATATGTGGATATTAAGTAAAGTGGTATCAGGCAGCACCTCTTCCACATTAACAAAGCTATTGCCATCTTTAACCCAAAGGCCAGACCTGAATTCTTGAGCAACGACTGAGCCGGTCGCTTTGATTCGCATACGCTGCGCCATTTTTTCACTAAAGGGTGTAATGAGTTCGCCTACTAGAAAAGTGACGATAGTGAATAACAGACCAATTTTCAATAGTAAAAAAACGATATTGAAAATTGAAAGGCCGCTTACTCTTAATATAATAAGTTCAGAATGACGAGAGAGCTGGCCTAGGCTATACATGCAGCCGACTAGTACGGCAACTGGCATGACATCATAAACATGGCCGGGCGCACTCAGTAGTACAAATAGTAGAATTTTAGCTAGTCCGTAACTACCTTTTCCTAAGGTATTAAGTTCTTGAATTAAATCAAAAAATGAGAACATGGCAATCAGCGCCAACATCACAAGAAATACGTTGGTGGTGACTTCTTTCAGCAGATATCGATTGAGAATGGGCATGTAATTTTTTGGTTGAGAGTGCTTAACTAAATTGAAGCATTATTTGGTATTTTTCTTGCTGAAGATAGGCCATGAGGCGGGTGACAAGCTTGGTAAAATTGGCAACTGTAGTGTGCGTCGGTGAAACATATAAAACCCCATCCCGGCAAAAAATAGATGCACCGGCCATAAGCCTACGATGCCACTTATTTTTCCTTGCGCTATCCAAGCTTGAATGATACTGAGTAGGTTGCTATAAAGAATATAGATGATGAGGGCTAGTGCAAAATTAGCAGTGCGCCCTGCTCGCGGGTCTAGCGCGCTTAATGGGATGGCGAGTAAGGCCAGTATCAGTGCGGAGATTGGCATGGCCAAGCGCCAATGCAATTCTGCAATATTGTTGTTGTTATTATTTTGAATGAGTTCTAGGCTTGACTTAGATTGCGTGGACGGTGGTTCTCGTTGCGCTTCAACTGCCTCTACTCTAAGCGCATATTTTTCAAACTCGGTAGTCGAGTATTCTGCAGTACCCCGATTCCCCTGATAGCGCCGTCCATGATGCAGCACCAAAAAATGATCACCATTTTTTTCAGTCAGGCGACTACCTTGTGCCGCTACGATAATCCCTAATTTTTGATGTTGAATGGACTGTACAAAGATATTTTTAACAATGTTACCCAGCTCATCAAAACTCTCTACAAAAAACACGTGATTAGTATGTGCGGATTCTTTGAAAACGCCAGGGTTAATGGTGGCTAGATCGTCCCGACTTGCCAGTTGCGAGCGATACACTTCAACTTTATTAGTCGCCCATGGCGTAATAAATAAACTCAGGATAGAAATGAGTGTGACGACTGGGATGACAAAGGTGAGTACAGGACGAACCCAACTATTAATACTGAGACCTGAAGTAAACCAAATAACCATTTCGGAGTCTCGATACCAGCGAGATAGGGTTAATAGTACGGCTAAAAACAAACTGAGCGATAACAACATAGGTAGAAACCTAATCAAGTTAAAGCCCAACATAGTGGTAATGGAATCGTTAGGCAAAATGCCTTTTGCGGCAAGTTGAATTAAATATCCAGTCCGTTGGGCGATGACAACGCCAACTAAGATGAGCAAGGCGCCAGTTGCGGTTGATACGAGTTCTTGTAAGAGTGAGTGCTTAAAAAGCATATGTTTTAACGATTATGATAATGAATTATTCGGACTATTTATTTACAACTATGAATTGCGTGTAAAAAACGCGATAATTTAGCTTAATAATATAAAAAAGGATCAGCACCATGGAATTTAGCATAAAAAACGGCAATGCGGCAAAAGAGCTTAGCGATTGTGTGATAGTTGGGATCTATGAATCGCAAAAACTATCAGACGCAGCGCAGGTGGTCGATGATGCCTCGAAAGGGTTTATTGCTAAAATAATTAAGCGTGGAGATATGGATGGTAAGTTAGAGGCAACATTAATGTTGCATCATGTGCCTGGCATGGCTTGTGAACGTGTGCTCTTAGTCGGACTGGGTAAAGAGGCCGATTTTGCTGAAAAGCAATACTGTAAGGCGGTACGTGCTACGGTTAAAGCGGTGGCTAACAGTGGTGCTAGTGACGTCATTACTTTTTTAGCATCGCTCCCTGTGAAAACACTAACTACACGCCGTAAAGTAGCCTATCTAACTGAAGCCACACTCGATGCGACTTATAAATTTGAAGCTATAAAAAGAAAAAAACAAGAAGGTAAAGCAGGGGCTAAAAAGGGGATTACTACACTGATTGTCAATGTAGCAACAGCGAGTGAAGTGAAGGAGGCTGAAGCTGGTTTAGCGGAAGGACAGGCTTTAGCGGCAGGGGTTGCTTTAGCCAAAGACTTGGGCAATTTGCCGCCCAACGTGTGCACCCCTAGTTATTTGGCCGAACAAGCCGTGGCACTCGCTAAAACTTATGGATTTAAAGTGGAAGTGTTGGAGCGTGACGCCCTGCAAAAGCTAGGTATGGGTTCATTCCTAGGGGTGTCACAAGGCAGCGCGGAGCCGCCTAAATTTATCATTATGCAGCATCTTAAGGGGGCAAAAGATCAAAAGCCTGTGGTACTAGTGGGTAAGGGAATAACCTTTGATACAGGCGGAATTTCATTAAAGCCAGGTAGTGAGATGGACGAAATGAAGTACGATATGTGTGGGGCAGCGAGCGTATTAGGTACGTTCAAAGCGATAGCGGCGATGGCCTTGCCGCTCAACGTGATAGGCGTAATACCCACCTGTGAAAATATGCCAGATGGCCGTGCAGTAAGGCCGGGAGATGTGCTTACGAGCATGTCAGGCCTGACCATTGAAGTGCTGAACACGGATGCTGAAGGGCGTTTAATTTTGTGCGATGCGCTCACTTATGTCGAGCGTTTTGAACCGAGTGCCGTGGTAGATATTGCAACGTTAACTGGCGCATGTGTGATCGCATTGGGCCATCATGCCAGCGGTTTATTTAGCAACAACGATGCGCTAGCAAACGAACTATTGCAAGCCGGTGAAACGGCACTAGACCGCGCTTGGCACATGCCGATGTGGGATGATTATCAGCCCTTGCTAGATAGTAACTTTGCGGATATGGCTAATATTGGCGGGCGCGCTGCGGGTAGCATCACTGCGGCATGTTTCTTATCTCGCTTTGCTAAGAAATATGACTGGGCACATTTGGATATCGCAGGAACAGCCTGGAAATCAGGCAAAGAAAAAGGTGGTACAGGGCGTCCAGTACCTTTGCTCACTAAGTTTTTGCTTGCCCGTGCCAGCAAGTTAAATTAGCCAATGACCCGAGTAGAATTCTTTTTTAATGTGGAGGATAAGCTAGAAAAAACCGCTGAACTTTGTGAAAAAGCGCTAGATAAAGGGCGTGAATTAATGATTTTTACGCAAGGTGATGCAATGGATGATGCATTACAACAAAGGCTTTGGCAACAATCGGCGACTAGTTTTCTAGTCAGCACAAAAGCGGATAAAACGATGGGGCAGCATACCTCGATTGTCGTGACTGACTGTGCTGATCACCTAGTGCAAGATGACATCTTGATTAACTTGCAAGCACAGCAACCGCCATTTTTTAGTCGGTTTAGATATCTGGTTGAATTGGTCGGTAATGACGATGTCGATAAAGCCGCGGGCAGGGTGAAATTTAGATTCTATCGAGATCGTGGCTACGATATAAAGTCAACCGATATGGCTGAACGCAAATAAGAGTAGCCGCTAATTTTTATAGGTCTTACTAACGTTAAATAAGGTTAACACATGCAAGAACAAGACATCCCTTTACTGACAGAAGTGCATGCATTTTCTGGGCAGCCTGTCAGACCGCTTAGCCTTAATGCCGATTTAATTGCTGAGCTTCTCGCTACAATCAAGCCGCAATTAAAATGGCTGATAGATGATGAAGTGCTTGTGGAAATCAAGCACTTAGTTACGCAAGAAGTTAACCAAGCCATCACCAGCGCAAAGCAGGCTGTCATGGATCATGCCAGCGCAATTGCAGATAAAACTAGAGCAGACTTTGCTACTGAAATCCCTAAGATGATGCACGTGAATGCTGAGATCGTTAAAGCGGATCTAGCGCAGGCACTGAGTCAAATGCAGGCGCAGGGCATTGCAGATGTGCAAGCTAAGCTATTAGAGGCTTTACCGATGATGCAGTTATCCTTGGCTGAGCAGATGCAAACCAGCTTGCTTGAACTGGAGGGTAAGGCTGTTGAAAATGCGGCGCAGGCATTACAGGATAAAATAATGCGGTTACATGTAGATTTATTAACTGAGCATCAGGCCAGCTTGGCCAATGAACTAACAATCGTCTATCAGGCTTTAGAAAAGCAATCTCAGGCTGAGCTCAATCTATATTTAGAGGCTTTACAGTTAAAGTCTCAGCAGCAATTAGCCATTGAATTGGGTGATGCTTTCCCGGCCTTATATCAAGGCTTGTCGGAGGAGTTGACTATGACGCTGAAGCAAGACTTTGTGGTCATGGCCGGTAACACCAAGAACGACTTTAAGCAACAATTAGATGCAGAGCTGCCGGAAATTGAGCAAGTTCTTGCAAGTAAAGTGCTTGAGGTGCTGAATGTCGAAGTGCCACGTATAGAACAGAATTTAAGTCAGAATATTAAAGCTGAAATTGAGCGCTTACTTGATTCAGTGCGTTTGATTTTTAATAAATAAAGCACAGCAACCAGTAAACACGATAATTACAAACCATTAATGAGTGCTTGATAGGCCTCCGCGGTCAGTAATCTATTGGATATATTGGATTTATCATCAGATTCACTCGGTTTATATTTGAATATCCATGCTTGATATGGCTTTTCATTAATCAGTTCAGGGTTGTTGATAAGGGCTTGGTTGATTTCAAGCACCTCACCATCTACTGGCGCATGTAAATCAGAGCCTGTTTTCACAGATTCAACTAAACCACAAGGCTTGCCCGCGCTAAGCTTACTGCCAATGGCGGGGGGCTCAACAAATACAATATCCCCCAATAAATCTTGCGCGTAATCAGTAATGCCTGCTTCCCATAGACCGCCTGCTATGGATTTTGTCCATAGATGTTCGCTGCTGTAGCTTAGAGACTCTGGAGTATGCATTTTATTCATCGATATTGGGTAGGTGAATTTAATGAATATTTTAGCCTTAAACTTATGGTTAATAGCGGATTTTTTTAAATTTAAATACACTTAAAACTTATTGTAAGATGGGTCATCAATAAATATTAAAATTTATTGATGACAAAGCTAAAGTTTTTATATAGTATTCACCGGTAACTGACTGACGTGAAACAAACTAATGAGATTTTATATGGGTAAACTGATACTCTTTTATATTGCCCTGATGCTAAGCTTTGCGCCAATAGCTTCGCACGCAGTTGGCAAAAAATCGCATAAGCACGCGATTAAGGGTCAATACCAGCAAGTGAAGTTCAATGCGCCTAGCAGTCGCCATACAGTACATCATCGTTTACGTGGACATAAAGCTGCGGCTGTCTATGCAAGTGCCTACGATGGTCGCGGTTCTCTTCAGCTAGCATCAACTAAAGCGCTGGTCATTAATCAACAGACTGGCGAAACAATTTTCGCAAAAAATACTAATCAATCAACGCCCATTGCCTCAGTGACTAAGCTGATGACGGCGATGGTGATGTTGGATGCGCGCTTACCTATGGATGAGTTGCTCTTGATTGCGAATCAAGATGTTGATTACCTTAAGGGTACGCATTCTAAATTAAGGGTAGGCACAGCACTGACACGTGGCGAACTCTTGCAGTTAGCACTGATGTCATCAGAGAATCGCGCAGCTTCTGCATTAGGACATAATTATCCGGGTGGTATCAATACATTTCTTAGCGCCATGAATCGCAAAGCAGTTCTTTTGGGTATGAATGCTACACATTTCTATGATGCGACAGGGCTGGATAGCAATAATGTTTCTACCGCAGAAGACTTAGCGAAAATGGTCAACGCAGCCTATCATTATCCAGAAATTCGCCAAGTGACCACAACGGCTTCACAAGAATTTACGTTACATGGCCGCGCAAATTCAACAAACTTTGTCAATACTAATGCTTTAGTCAGGGGTGGCGATTGGGTTATTGGCTTATCAAAAACTGGTTTCATTAATGAGGCTGGCCGATGCTTAGTGATGCAAGCAGAAATTTCTGGTCAACCTATGATTATCGTATTGCTGGGTTCTGCTGGAAAAATGTCACGCATAGGCGATGCGAATAGAATTCGCAAATGGATAGAGTATAACGACACTGCTTCATTAGGTGAAAAGGTGAGTGGATAAACAAACCCCTATTTGAGTCATAAAAAAGCGGCTTTTAAGCCGCTTTTTTATGACTCAAATGATGTTAATCAGCCTTTTTCTTCGCGGCAGGCTTTTTAACAGAGGATTTTTTGCTAATCGCTTTAGTTGCAGTCGGTTTTTTCACCGCAATTTTGGGTACGCCTATTTTTTTGCTAGGGGATTTTCTGCTGCTGGTCTTTTTAGTAGGCTCGCCCTTGGCAGCTTTAGCCGTTAATAATTCTAAAGCCTCATCTAAGGTGAGCGATTCTGGCTCAACGCTTTTGGGTAGCGTGGCACGAACTTTCCCATGTTGTACATACGGCCCATAACGGCCCGCGAACACTTCAATTTGACCATCCTCAGTGGGATGATTGCCTAGCGAGCATAAAGGCGCAGGACCGGTATGCGCCGCAGCGAGTAAAACTACTGCACCTTCTAAATCTATAGTAAAGACGCTGTCAGTTTTAGGAATCGATTTAAACTTCGCATCGTGATTCACATAAGGACCAAAGCGGCCAATATTGGCCACAATTTTTTTATTGGTGACAGGGTGTAGGCCTAAATCTCGTGGCAAAGATAGCACCATGGTTGCGGTTGCTAAACTCATATCTGCCAATGAAATTTCTTTAGGCACGCTCACGCGTTTTGGCTTCTTTTTATCGCCTTCAATAGCCAGGCCCAATTGTAAATAAGGTCCATAGGGCCCGTTCATCAGCATGATTTCTTTGCCAGTTTCGACATCATTACCAATAATTACCGGATCACTGCCCACTTGTGCCGCGCCGTTTAAGCTGCGCTTGTAGTCACATTTAGGTTCATCGTTATAACCTGTGCACCCGATAAACGTGCCAAAGCGGCTGAGTTGCTTTTGCAAAGGCTTGCCACATTTTTGGCAAGCTTCGTCTATTAGTTCGTTACCTGGGCGATCTACATTGGCTTTACTGAGTAACTGTTGGTTGAAGCCCAGCCAAAACTCATCCATCAGGGGGATCCACTCACGCTCACCCTCGGCAACGCTATCCAAGGCATTTTCTAAGTTGGCGGTAAAATCATAATCTACGTATTTAGTGAAATGTTCAGTTAAAAACTTATTCACTACGCGGCCAACGTCTGTAGGGGTAAAGCGTTTTTTATCCAACAGCACGTATTCACGATCTTGCAGTGTACTAATGATACTGGCGTAGGTAGAAGGGCGGCCAATGCCGTACTCCTCTAGAATTTTAACTAAACTAGCTTCGCCGTATCTAGGCGGAGGTTCGGTGAAGTGTTGGTCACCATATATTTTTTCTACAGTGAGAACTTCGCCTGTTTCAAGATGCGGTAATTTGCTTTCACCTTCATCTTCCTCGTCATCTGTACCTTCCATGTAGACGGTGATGAAGCCAGGAAACACTAGTGTTTGACCTGTTGCACGGAATAAATTGGCATCAGAACCAACGCTTAAATCGACACTAACGGCATCAAATTTAGCGGGTGACATTTGGCAAGCAAGCGCACGTTTCCAAATCATTTCATAGAGCTTGAATTGCTCGTCATTAAGATACTGCCTGACTTTAGCTGGGGTGCGGCTAATGTCGGTGGGGCGAATCGCCTCATGCGCTTCTTGGGCACTTTTGGATTTTGTTTTATACATGACGGGAGATTTTGGCAAATACTCAGCATCAAAATTCTTTTTTACGTAATCACGAATTTGCATAATGGCTTCAGTTGCCATATTAAATGAGTCCGTACGCATGTAAGTAATCAACCCCACCGTACCACCGCCTACATCCATACCCTCATAGAGTTGTTGGGCAACGCGCATCGCGCGTGCGGTGGTAAAGCTTAATTTACGCACGGCTTCTTGTTGCAATGTAGATGTCGTAAATGGTGCGGCTGGACTACGGCTACGCTGCTTCTTCTCAACACGAGAAACTGTGGTTTTACCGGCGCATGCTAGGATTAACTTGCCGACAACATCGTTGTGCTGGTCATGATTAATGACCGAAAACTGTTCAATTTTTTGATTATCGAGCTGTACCAATTTGGCGCTAAAGCCGTGGCTATGTTTCAGTGCATCTAAATGAATAGACCAATACTCTTGTGATTTAAAAGCTTCTATCTCTAGCTCGCGCTCTACAATCAGGCGTAACGCTGGGCTTTGCACGCGCCCAGCAGAAAGTCCGGGACGAATTTTTTTCCAAAGTAATGGCGATAAATTAAAGCCGACTAAATAATCTAAAGCACGGCGAGCTTGTTGCGCATTCACCATAGGCATAGAAATATCACGCGGTTCAGCAATGGCATGTTCTACCGCACTTTTGGTAATTTCATGAAACACGACGCGCTTCATGATTTTATTTTTGAGTAAGTTTTTAGACTTTAATATCTCGGCGATATGCCATGAAATGGCCTCACCTTCGCGGTCCGGATCGGTTGCGAGGTAGATGCTGTCAGCACTTTTCACGGCTTTGGCAATCGCATCCACATGTTTACTGTTGCGCTCAATAATGTCGTATTTCATGGCAAAGCCATTGGTAGTATCTACTGCACCATTTTTCGGAATTAAGTCACGCACATGTCCATAAGAGGCAAGCACCTCAAAGTCGCTGCCAAGATATTTTTTCAGCGTTTTGGCTTTGGAAGGGGACTCAACAATTAACAGTTTGGACATGAATGCCTATATAAAAGGGGCTTAAGTATAATGGTTAGCAAAAATTTTTCTTTTTGCTAAAGTGCGCACCTTGGCATAATAACAAGGTAAATGGCTATAAGACAATAACTTAGCATATATAGTACGTTAATTAATTGTATTATGAGCTAGATGACCTGTTTCGAACGAACTCGATTCGGCTGCCATCTGCAGTACTCAAACTTAAAACAGCGCTTTCTTTTACAGCATCATCAAGCTTTGCAATATCAGAAAACAAGGGGTCTTCATCTCCAGGCTTCGCTTGCGTTAAATTTTTGAAGTCGTATAAATTAAAATCCGCCAGATGCGAAGGCTCTACATTGCCAATGGCGCGGAATATATTATTTACACGGCCTGGCTGTTCAAGCTCCCAAGCATGGAGCATCTCTTTTACTTTTTGGCGCTGTAGATTCTCTTGGCTGCCACATAAATTACATGGAATAATCGGGAATTCCATTTGCCGTGCGTAGCTGGCGATGTCTTTTTCACTGCAATAAGCCAAAGGTCGAATCACGATATTTTGCTTGTCATTGGTCGAAAGTTTGGGCGGCATTGCCTTCATTTTCGCACCAAAAAATAGGTTTAAAAATAAGGTTTCTACGATGTCATCGCGGTGATGCCCAAGCGCTATTTTATTTGCACCGAGTTCTTTAGCGGTGGTGTAAATTACGCCACGACGCAGGCGTGAGCATAGCGAGCAAGTGGTTTTACCTTCAGGTATTTTTTCTTTCACAATTGAATAAGTGTCGGCATCCACGATGCGGTAATCAACACCCAGTTTTTTAAAATAAGCCGGCAAAATGTCGGCCGGAAAGCCTGGCTGTTTTTGATCCAAATTCATGGCAATGAGTTTGAAGTTGATCGGTGCGCGTTCTTGCAAGGCTAACAATATCATCAACATGGCGTGAGAATCTTTGCCACCACTCATGCACACCAGCACCGTATCACCGTCTTCAATCATGTTGTAATCGCCTATGGCTCTGCCAGTGGCGCTGATTAAGCTATTCCGCAATTTAATGAAATTATTGGAATGGTTGTTGGGTAAGTGTTTGATCATAATATTTTTAAGAAGGACTAAAGATTAAGTGAGCGGCCGCCATCAACAGCCAAGACATGGCCGGTAATAAAAGGCGCATCTACAATTAAAAATTTCACTGCCTTTGCGACATCTTCGGCTTCGCCTACGCGTTTTAGCAAGGTTTGGTTAATGACGCGCTGACGGTACACTTCGTCAAACTGTGGATTATTTTCTGGCCATTGTACCGGACCAGGCGCCACCGCATTGACGCGAACTTCGGGGCTTAATTCATGCGCTAAGGATTTAGTCAGCGTGACCAAACCCGCTTTAGCCACACTATAAACGATGTAACCTTTTTTCGGTCGCTCTACATGCATGTCGGTGATATTGACTATGCAACCATAATTTTTACGCAATTCCGCCGCTGCCGCTTGCGACAAAAACAAGGGTGCTTTTAGGTTGCTACCCATCAGGTCTAGCCATTTGGCTTCATCAATGTCGCCAATTTCACTCGCGTAATAGGTTGAGGCATTGTTAATCAGCGTATCTAAACGGCCAAAGCGTTTCACAGTTTCGTCAATTAAATTCGGCAAGCTGGCAATATTTAACAAATCACCTTGAATAATGGCGACAGAATTTGGCCGTTGCAAATTAAGCTCAGCTTGTAAGGCGCGCGCTTCGATAAGTGAACTTTTATAGTGAATCATCAAGTGCATGCCTTCAGCATGGAGCATACGGCATATAGACGCGCCTACGCGTTTGGCACCGCCAGTAATGAGAACAACTTTATTTGTAATATGAGATTCCACGCTTTAATCCAATCTTGATTGATAGCTATTATAATCCAACTCTATGACTACATTACCCACGCCATCGGCAGATGCCAAAAAACATAGTGAGCAACTCGCGTTGCTTATTCAACACACAATAGAAAAAGCCGGTGGTTGGATAGATTTTTCTCAGTTTATGCATTTGGCGCTTTATGCCCCTCGCTTAGGCTATTACACTGCGGGCAACCAAAAGTTCAGTGATTCTAAAAAAAGTGGCGGAGATTTTGTGACTGCGCCAGAAATTTCACCCTTGTTTGCGCAAACAATAGCCCAGCAAATCGAGCAGGTTTTACAGGAAGTGGATGGCGATATTTTTGAGTTGGGCGCAGGTACTGGTAAATTGGCGGCGGATTTATTGCTGACTTTAACCGAGTTAAATAGTTTGCCGACCAAGTATTTTATCTTAGAAGTAAGTGACCACTTGCGCCAGATTCAGCTAGAGACCTTGCAAAAAAGACTAGCACCAGATTTAATGCAACGTGTGGAATGGCTTAATGCATTACCAGTGCTATTTAATGGTGTTGTTATTGGCAATGAAGTTTTAGATGCTATTCCAGTTCATATGGCCCATGCCGCAGCGCAGGGTCTTTGTGAGCGAGGTGTGGCGTGGCATGATGGATTTGTTTGGCAAGATCAAGTCATGACGCCTAACAATTTACGAGCGCTTGCGACTCAACAGAACTTAGCTGAAGGCTATTTGACGGAGTTTTGTCCAGCGGCCAGTGGGCTGATTGCTAGCTTGGCTACGATGCTGCAGCGCGGCATTATCCTAATGATAGACTATGGCTTTTCAGCGCGTGAGTATTATCATCCGCAGCGCAATCAAGGCACGCTGATGTGCCATTATCAACATTATGCGCATACTGAGCCGCTGATTAATGTGGGGCTACAAGACATTACTGCGCATGTAGATTTTACAAGTATCGCCTATGCCGGCCTTAATAATGGTTTAACGGTCAGTGGGTTTTGTAGCCAAGCACAATTTTTAATGAATTGCGGCATATTAGAACGCATGTCACAGGTGTCGCCACAAGATATGGCACGCTACACGCCACTTGCCGCCGCTGCGCAAAAGCTATTGTCCCCTGCTGAAATGGGTGATTTGTTTAAGGTGATCGCATTGAGTAAAAACCTTGATGCGCCTTTGATCGGTTTTGCCAACGGCGATAAATCCCACACTTTATAAGCATTGCCAACCAAGTCGTGCCTCGACCGGCGCGGGGAACAGCGGGAATGACAGGTAATTGCTATAATGCAACTTATGACAACATTAAATAAAACAGAAGACCAGCAGAGCCAATCCGCTAGCACAGGCGAGGATTTAAAAAATCGCCGTATCCGGAGCTTTGTATTACGCCAAGGTAGAGTCACTAAAGGCCAAGCATACGCGCTAGAAATTGGCTTGCCAAAATTTGGCATTAGCTATGCCGCAGAAACAATAGCGTTAAGTGCAAAATTTAACCGCACAGACAGCAAAAAAATATTAGAAATTGGTTTCGGCATGGGTGAAACGACGGCGAAAATTGCTCAAACTTTAGCAGATTGTGATTTTCTAGCGGTGGAAGTTCATACGCCTGGCGTTGGAGCGCTACTTAAGTTGATTGAGGAGCTAGCGCTTACTAACATCCGGATTATTCAGCACGATGTGGTTGAGGTGCTACAAAATATGCTGCCAAATGCGAGCTTAGATGGCATACATATTTTCTTTCCTGATCCGTGGCATAAAAAGCGTCATCACAAGCGCAGATTGATTCAAGCTGAGTTTGTCAAATTACTTTGCACTAAACTAAAAGTAGGGGCTTATTTGCATGTTGCCACCGATTGGCAAGAATATGCAGAGTGGGTATTAGCGGTATTGATGGCAGAACCACAATTGAAAAATACAGCTGAAAGTTATGCTGACAAACCCAGCTATAGACCGCTGACCAAGTTTGAAAATCGTGGGATAAAACTGGGGCATGGGGTTTGGGATATGGTATTTACCAAGAGCTGACCTAAGTTTTGGACATGAGCCTAGTTTTCACCCTCGTCCATATTAAAAGACTTCCGTACTAAATCTTCTGGCTCTTCGGCAAACAACCACTTGCCAATCACTTTTTCCGCTTCTTCAACCCCTTGTTTTTTTAAGCTAGAAAACAACTGTATGGTGCACTCGCTATGGTAGTGGTTGCCCCACGTTTCAATGAGCTCTTTGCGGACACGGCTTAAAGTTAGGTTAGCTTCACCGCGCGATAATTTATCAGACTTTGTCAGTAATACATGCACTGGTTTACCGCTTGGGCAAAACCAATCGAGCATCTGGCGGTCTAGTGGGGTGAGCGGGTGGCGACTATCCATGACTAATACCAAGCCACCTAAGCTTGAGCGTTCGCTTAAATAGCGAGCAAGCACATTTTGCCAGTGAGCGCGCATAGATTCAGGCACCTTGGCGTAGCCATAGCCTGGCAAATCCACTAAATGTCTGTCGTTACCAAGGGTGAAAAAGTTAATCAGTTGCGTCCGTCCGGGCTGCTTACTTACAAATGCTAGACGATTATGGTTGGCCAGCGTGTTAAGGGCGCTAGATTTACCCGCGTTAGAGCGGCCGGCAAATGCGACTTCAATGCCACTGGCAATAGGTAGATCGCGTAAATGGTGTGCTGAGATATAAAAAGCAGCATTCTGAAACAAAGGCATGAAAATCCGATTCTGTTGGCTTAATAATATTAAGGTTAGGCGCTATAGATTAGCCTGCCCTAATAAAAGTAAAATTAACTATAGCGAAAAATGCTATCACGAATAGGGGTTTTTCGCTAAAATACTGCGTTAATTGATTGAATAATTTAGAGTAGTCACTTTAATACATTACGTTTAGGTAAGTTAATTTGATATTTGGGAGTGGTAATGCAATTTCGTCATCTTATGAAGTTAAATACTGTAAGACTTAGCTTGGCAAGCTTAATGTTAAGTGTTGTGGTCAGTGTATCAGCTGCCGAAAAGCCGGTAGTGGCTGCGCCAGTTGAGAAAAATAGCGTAGCGCAAATTACAAGTACCGTATGTGCCGCTTGCCACGGTACTGATGGCAATAGTGTGATTACACTCAATCCAAAATTGGCGGGTCAGCATCCTGAGTATCTTGTTAAACAACTCACTGAGTTTAAATCAGGCAAGCGTGCTAACGCAGTCATGTCTGGCATGGCGGCCATGTTAAGTGATGCAGATATGAAAGGGGTGGCCACTTATTTTGCTAGCCAAAATTTGGCACTAGGCAAAGCGAAGGCTAATGGCGCAGGGTCCTTGGGTGAAAAAATCTATCGAGGCGGTATTGCCGCGACTAACGTACCCGCTTGTGCGGCCTGTCATGGTGCAAATGGCGCAGGTTTACCAGTACAGTTTCCACGTTTAGGCGGCCAGCATGCAGACTACACACTGGCGCAATTAAGAACTTTCCGCACTGGCGAGCGCGCTAACGCGCCGATGATGATGGCGATAGCAACTAAAATGACCGATGCTGAAATGGCCGCCGTGGCAGATTATGTGCAAGGCTTACGCTAGAGAAATAGCTTAGCATCATGCAAAAAATGGCAGCTTGGGCTGCCATTTTTTTGTCTATATACTGACGGTTTTATTTGATTTAGCGATCAATCTCTGTAGCAATCAGCGCCAACCTAAAGTGCACCGCACCATCAGCGTAGTAACCCCCGTCCAAATAAGAAAAGCCCGCTACTGCGGGCTTTTCTTATGGTGGTGCCATTTAACATCTTGCTAAGAGGCTAAATTGTTTTAGAATAGGAGATTAATAAAAATCCTATAAAAATTACCACGCAATCCATGACCACCAACATCGTAGAAATTGATCATTTATCCTTTGGTTACAAAGGGCGATTATTGCATCAAGGCATCAATATGGTGTTTCCACGCGGTAAGGTGGTGGCGATTATGGGCGGGAGCGGGAGCGGTAAAACCACTTTATTACGCTTAATCGGCGGGCAAATTAAGCCTAGTAAAGGCGAAGTGCGTGTCGCTGGCGAAGTGGTACATGAGCAAGATCGGGATGGCGTCTACAAATTGCGCCGCAAAATGGGCATGCTGTTTCAACACGGTGCCTTGTTTACCGATTTAAGCGTGTTCGACAACGTCGCCTTTCCCATGCGCGAATTAACAGATTTACCTGAATCTATGATTAGAGATTTAGTGCTAATGAAGTTGAATGCAGTGGGTTTACGCGGCGCGCATCAGTTTATGCCAGCAGAGCTTTCTGGCGGCATGGCAAGACGTGTAGCGTTAGCGCGTGCGATTGCCTTGGATCCGGAAATTATTATGTACGACGAGCCTTTTGCCGGCTTAGACCCCATTTCCATGGGTGTTATTTGTGGTTTAATTCGTAGCCTCAACGACGCGCTAGGCGCCACTTCAATTATCGTTTCGCACGACGTTAAGGAAACTTTTTTAATTGCTGATTATGTTTATTTTGTGGCCGACGGCGTAGTTGCTGCAGAGGGAACCCCGCATGATTTAATGCAATCGACCCTGCCCTTTGTCCATCAGTTTGTGCATGGCGAAAAAGATGGCCCAGTGCCATTTCATTATCCAGCCGCTCATTATCAAACAGAATTACTGTCCGAACAGGTTGTGTAAATAGCATGCTGCGATCAAACCGACTTTCTAATATAACGCATAAATTACGAGGCATAGGCCACCGTATGATAGAGCGCACTTGGCGCGTAGGCGTGGGAGCTAGGCTTTTTGCTTTGACCATTATTTATTCGGGCGAGAGTTTTAAGCGATTCCATTTAACCCTGCGTGAGATCTACTTTACCGGCGTAATGTCGCTATTGATTATTGTTGTTTCGGCATTTTTTGTCGGCATGGTGCTCGCCTTGCAAGGCTATAATACCTTGCAAAAATATGGCTCGTCAGAGGCGATTGGCGTGTTGGTGGCGCTGGCATTGGTACGTGAGTTAGGTCCAGTGGTTACCGCCCTACTGTTTGCTGGGCGAGCAGGTACGGCAATTACTGCTGAAATAGGCTTAATGAAAGCAACCGAGCAACTGTCAGCCATGGAAATGATGGCAGTCAATCCAATTGCTAGAGTGGTCGCACCACGCTTTTGGGCAGGTGTGATTTCTATGCCGATATTGGCCGCTATTTTTTCTATGGTGGGTATTTTAGGCGGTTATCTAGTGGCAGTGCCGCTTATCGGTGTGGATGATGGTGCGTTTTGGTCACAAATGCAGGCCAATGTAGATTTCAGGTTAGATATAGTGAATGGCTTAATCAAAAGTTTGGTGTTTGGTGTTGCTTGCACCATGATAGCCTTGTTTGAGGGTTTTGATGCACCGCCAACGGCTGAAGGCGTAAGCCGCGCGACTACACGTACGGTGGTGATTTCATCGTTGACGGTATTGGCTTTAGATTTTGTGTTGACGTCATTTATGATGGTGGTGTAAAGCCTAGGCTAAAATCGATAGGCATATGTTATTTGAGGGGAAGGTCAGTGGATAGAACAACAATAGATTTATGGGTAGGTCTTTTTGTCGCATTAGGCTTTGCAGCTTTGCTGGGTTTGGCGATGAAGGTGGGCAACTTAACAGCGAATAAAATTGGCGCAACTTATAGCGTCACGGCAGCTTTTGGAAATATAGGCAGTTTAAAACTCAATGCGCCTGTAAAAAGTGCGGGTGTGGTGGTTGGGCGTGTTGATAAAATAGAGTTTCAGAGCGCCAATTATGAGGCGATTGTGACCATTAACATTGATAAGCGCTACGATTTTCCAGCAGATACATTTGCCAATATTTATACCGCCGGTTTGTTAGGTGAGCAATATGTCGGTCTAGAGGCTGGCGGCGATGAAGTGGTATTGAAAAATGGTGGTAAAATTGCAAAAACGCAAGATGCTATCGTGCTAGAAAAAATGATTAGTCAGTTTTTATTTAGTAAAGCCTCTGAAACAGACACTAAAACTACTGCACCAAGTGCTAAAGACGCTGCAACAGGGGTTGAGCTAAAAGCCGGCAAGTCAACCGAGCTAGGTGATGCGCCGTTTTAAAGCCAAGTTATTATTGTTTAAGTATTTGACAGTGGTGACTGAATCAGTAAAAGGATGTAAATGAAAGTTTTTATAAAGTATTTAGTAGGTTTTAGTTTTTTTGTAAGCTTGTTGGCTAGTGCCGGCATGGCAAACGCAGAGCTAGCACCAGATGTGCTCGTCAAACAAACAGCGGATGATGTATTAACCATCATCAAAGATGACAAAGAAATCCAAGCGGGTAACCAGCAAAAATTATATGGGGTGATCGAAGAGAAGATCTTACCTAATTTTGATTTTGATCGTGTATGTCGCATGGTGCTTGGTAAAAACTGGAAGTCAGCAACACCAGAACAGCAGGCTACCTTTCAAAAAGAGTTTCGCAGTTTATTGCTACGGACTTATGCCAGTGCGCTTAGTAGGTATAGAGATCAGGTGATTGAATACAAACCCTTGCGTTTTGAAGCGGATGTGACAACTGTCAGCGTCAAGACGCTGATTTTACAATCAGGTGGCCAGCCAGTAGCTGTGGACTATAGCTTGGTAAAGGGCCCTGCTGGCTGGAAAGTGTATGACATCATGATTGAAAGCGTGAGTTTGGTGACTAACTATCGTAGTCAATTTAGCAATGAAATTCGCCAAAATGGATTGGATAGCTTAAATAAAAAACTGACCGATAAGAACGCCGTCGTAGGTCTTAAGTAAGCGATTTAAGTACACATGACTCATATCACCCCGCCTAATATTGTTCAGCACGACAACAAATGGCATATCTCAGGGGATGTGCTGATGGATAATTCGAACGTGATTTTGCTTAAAAGTGAATCGTTGTCTATGCGTGATGAATTTGTGGTGGATTTTGCCGAGGTAACTAAAGTGGATACCGTCGCACTCAGCTTAATGATGGAGTGGCAACGCCGCGCTGTTGCGGCCTCGGCCACAGTAAGCTTCGCGCATTTACCGCTGAATTTAAGCCGCCTGCTAGTGCTCTACGGGGTGGCAGAGTTCATCCCTTTAAGTATATCTTAGTGGTTTTATCGCTTGATGTGGCATGAGCTACGATGGTTTTTGTGATTGCACTCCATATAGCAGTAAACTCTAACGGCTTGTTTATGGACAAGCCGTATTTCATTTAACATCATCGCTATTTTAATGCGACAATTTTTAGCCAGAACATCATGAACCCGGCAATTAAAATTAATGGTATCCATAAACATTTTGGCGGATTACATGCGCTTAAGGGGATCGATTTAACCATAGAACAGGGCGAATTTTTTGCCTTGCTTGGACCCAATGGCGCGGGTAAGTCCACCTTAATTAGCATATTGGCCGGCTTAATCAAACCTAGTGCAGGTGATATCTCGGTGATGGGTTTTGATGTGGTGAACCAATACCAACAAGCCCGACAATTATTAGGCATCGTACCGCAAGAGCTTGTGTTTGATCCATTTTTTAATGTGCGCGAAATGCTACGCTTTCAGGCAGGTTACTTCGGTCACGGGCCGGAGAATGATGCTTGGGTTGATGAAATACTGGAAGGCTTAGGGCTTGCAGATAAAGAGCACACCAATATGCGCAAGCTTTCTGGTGGGATGAAGCGACGAGCGCTGATCGCCCAAGCCTTGGCGCATAAGCCACCAGTAATTGTGTTGGATGAGCCAACCGCTGGCGTGGATGTTGAATTGCGGCAAATGTTGTGGGAGTTTATTAAAAAGCTTAACCGAGATGGCCATACCATTATTTTGACCACGCATTATTTAGAAGAGGCGGAAGCTTTATGCAGTCGCGTAGGTATGATGAAGCAAGGTGAAATTGTTGCCTTGGATAGCATGGCCAATTTGCTGAATAAATTTGCCAGTAAAAAACTGTGCTTAACTTTAGGCGATGTGACCTTACCGGCAACGATACAAGCGATGTTACGTAGTCAGGAAAAAGGCGTATTTACCTTTACCTTAAACGATATGGCGCAAATAGAATTGGTTTTATCGGCTTTGCGAACCGCCAATATTAAAGTGATGGACATGCAATTGAACGAGGCTGATCTGGAAGACGTATTTTTATCCTTAGTAGGTCAACAATAATGCCTAAAGTATTCTAAAATGCGCGCTATGAAAATAAGCCCAAGATTCCGAGGCCCTTGGACGCTACTAAAAAAAGAGATGTTGCGATTCTGGCGGGTTGGTTTCCAAACAGTGGCAGCACCAGTCATCACGGCCTTGCTATATTTACTCATTTTTTCACATGTCTTGACTGGCCATGTGCAAGTTTATCCGGCGGTGCCTTATACGGCCTTTTTGATTCCCGGTCTTATTATGATGTCTGTCTTGCAAAACGCTTTTGCCAACAGTTCATCTAGTTTAATTCAATCAAAAGTAATGGGTAATTTAATCTTTGTGCTACTCACACCGCTTACGCACTTTCAATTTTTCTTTGCATTTTTATGTGCCGCCATTATTCGTGGGCTAGTTGTGGGGCTAAGCATTTATTTAGTTGCGATGTGGTTTGTTGATTTACATGTGACTCATCCTTGGATGATTATTGCTTTTGCTTTATTAGGCAGCGCTTTATTGGGCACATTCGGTATTATTGCCGGCATATGGGCTGATCGATTTGATCAGATGGCGGTATTTCAAAACTTTATCATCATGCCTTTGTCATTTTTATCGGGGGTGTTTTATTCCATCCACTCGCTGCCACCTTTTTGGCAAAAAGTTTCGCAACTCAATCCATTTTTCTACATGATAGATGGTTTTAGGTATGGTTTTTTTGGTCAAGGTGACATTTCGCCATGGATTAGTTTGTCCATTGTGGGTTCGTCTTTCTTAGTGTTAGCACTGATTACACTAAAAATGTTAAAATCCGGATATAAATTAAGAGCGTAAGCTCATCAGTCTGGTTAAAAAGGTGATGTAAAAGTGTTAAGTGCGCAACAATTAGAGTTATACATTACACAACATTTAGCTTGTGAATATATCAAGGTACTCGGTGATGATGGTACGCATTTTGAGGCGGTGATGGTGAGTGCCGCTTTTGTTGGAAAAAATATGGTGCAGCAACATCAGTTGGTATATGCGGCGCTAGGCGACAGAATGCGCGCCGAAATCCATGCCTTATCAATGAAAACCTATACCCCAGAACAATGGATTAGCCGGGCCTAGCGCGGCATCCATCCACAATTCAATTTAAGTAACATACTAAGCAATGGAGATGTAAATGGAAGCACAAGCGCAAATTAAGCAAACAGTGACCAGCAACCCAGTGGTACTTTATATGAAAGGTAGCCCAAAGTTTCCGCAATGTGGTTTTTCTAACATGGCGACACAAATTTTAGAAGCTTGTCATGCCAAGTATATCGCGGTAGACGTGCTTGCTGATCAAGCGATACGCGAAGGCATTAAAGTCTATGCCAGTTGGCCGACTATTCCGCAGTTATATATCAATGGCGAATTTGTAGGCGGTTCGGATATTATGCGTGCTATGTACGAAAATGGTGAACTTCAAACTATGATAGATGCGGCTAAATAATTGGACAAGTTAATCATACAAGGTGGTAACCGTCTTAATGGTGAAATCACTATTTCTGGCGCAAAAAATGCGGCATTGCCGATTTTATGCGCATCTTTATTGGCTGAAACACCACTGCAGCTGAGCGGTGTTGCCGCATTAAAAGACATTGATACGACTATTAAGCTGTTAGCCATCATGGGCGTAAAGATTGCGCGCAATGGCAGTGAAGTGCGTTTGGATGCTAGCGAAGTGGCTTCTTTTGAAGCCACTTATGAAATGGTTAAAACCATGCGCGCCTCTATTTTAGTATTAGGTCCGCTGTTGGCGCGGTTTGGTACTGCTCGCGTATCGCTACCAGGGGGTTGTGCCATTGGTTCACGCCCCGTTGACCTGCACATCAAAGGCCTGCAAGCCATGGGTGCTGCAATACATATCACTCATGGTTATATTCAAGCTAGCACCTTACATCTACCCAATCGACGTTTGCAGGGTGCGCGTTACTACATGGATTTGGTGACGGTCACCGGCACGGAAAATCTGATGATGGCCGCCGCCTTGGCTGAAGGCACTACGGTGTTGGAAAACGCAGCAAAAGAACCGGAAGTGGTTGATTTAGCCGAGATGCTCATTAAAATGGGGGCCAATATCTCTGGTGCTGGCACTGATGTCATTACGATTGTGGGGGTAGAAAAACTGAATGGCACAACACATAGCATCGTGTGTGACCGCATTGAAGCCGGCACTTATATGGTGGCGGTGGCAATGACGGGTGGCGAGGTGAAGTTGCTTAATGCCCGCGCTGATTTGCTAGATGCGGTGATTGAAAAGCTGCGCGAAGCAGGCGCTACAGTGACGAGCGATCACAATAGTGTTACGGTAAAAAGCCGTGGCAAACTCAAGGCGGTGAATATTCGCACTGCACCTCACCCAGCTTTCCCAACCGATATGCAAGCCCAATTTATGGCGCTCAACACCGTGGCTGAGGGCGTGGCAAAAGTCACTGAAACCATCTTTGAAAACCGTTTTATGCACGTGCAAGAAATGCAGCGTATGGGGGCAGATATTAGTATTGATGGCAATACTGCGCTAGTCAAAGGGGTTGAATTCTTAGACGGAGCGACAGTGATGGCGACCGACTTACGTGCGTCAGCAAGCTTGGTATTGGCTGGTTTAGTCGCACGTGGTGAAACTGTGATTGAACGCATCTACCACTTAGATCGTGGTTATGAGCACTTGGAGTCAAAATTAAATGCACTTGGTGCAAATGTGAGACGAGTTTAAACATGATTACTATCGCACTTTCAAAAGGCCGTATTTTTGAAGAAACTACACCGCTATTAGCGGCAGCAGGTATTCATGCGCTGGAAGACCCGGAGTCTTCACGGAAGCTAATACTGGCAACCAATCGCGAAGATGTACGTTTGATTATCGTCCGCGCTTCAGATGTGCCGACCTATGTGCAATATGGCGCAGCAGACTTAGGTATAGCGGGTAAAGATGTGCTGGATGAGCATGGTGGCGAAGGCTTGTATCAACCCATTGATTTGCAAATTGCTAAATGTAAAATGATGGTGGCAGTGCGTGAAGATTTTGATTACTTTGGCTCTATCCGAAGCGGCGCACGGTTAAAAGTGGTGACTAAGTATGTCAAAACGGCGCGTGAGCATTTTGCCGCTAAAGGCATGCATGTCGATTTAATCAAGCTATACGGCTCTATGGAGTTAGGTCCGTTAGTGGGCTTGGCTGATGTGATTGTCGATTTAGTCAGTACCGGTGGAACTTTACGCGCTAATAAGCTTAAAGCGGTTGAAGAGGTTGGCGATATTAGCTCTCGCTTAGTAGTGAACCAAGCTTCACTCAAGCTTAATCGAGAAAAAATTCAGCCGATTATGGATGCTTTTTTAGGTGCCATTGCATCTAAGTCAATAACTCCCAATAAGTAATTTAAGGCAATTAGGTTTAAGCTTATGAGTATAACTATTAGACGTTTCTCTACCACGGATTTAGATTTTGATGACAAATTGAAAGCTCTGCTGGCTTTTGAAACTGCGCAAGACGATAGCATTGATGAAGTTGTAGCCAGTATTCTTAAAGAGGTTAAAAAACGTGGCGATGCTGCCGTGCTGGAATATACCAACCGTTTTGATAGCACTAGTGCGACTTGTTTAGCTGAACTAGAAATTAGTAAGCAAGCACTCAATGAGGCCTTGAGTACGTTGCCTGCAGAGCAGCGCGAAGCCTTACAAGTGGCAGCAGATCGCGTGCGCATTTATCACGAAAAGCAGTTAATGAGTTCTTGGAGTTATACCGAGGCGGACGGCACACTGCTTGGTCAGCAGGTAACATCGCTTGACCGTGTCGGCTTGTATGTGCCCGGTGGCAAAGCCGCTTACCCTTCTTCTGTCTTGATGAATGCGATTCCTGCTAAAGTGGCGGGGGTAAAAGAGCTTATCATGGTAGTGCCTACCCCTCATGGTGAAAGAAATCAGTTGGTATTGGCCGCTGCCGCAATTTCTGGTGTTGACCGCGTATTCTGCATCGGTGGTGCACAAGCGGTGGGGGCGTTGGCTTATGGTACTGAGACGGTGCCGCAGGTCGATAAAGTAGTCGGGCCGGGCAATGCTTATGTCGCCGCCGCAAAACGACGTGTATTTGGCGTGGTTGGCATTGATATGGTAGCAGGGCCTTCAGAGATTTTAGTGATATGCGATGGTCAAACTAATCCCGATTGGGTGGCGATGGATTTATTCAGTCAAGCGGAGCATGACGAATTGGCGCAAGCGATACTATTAAGCCCAGACGCTGACTTTTTAGATAAAGTCAGCGCCAGCATTCAAAAATTAGTAGAAGAAATGCCACGCAAAGCTATCATTAGGACGTCGTTAACTGATCGCGGCGCGCTGATTCAAGTGCGTGATTTAGCTGAGGCCGCAGACATTTGCAATTACATCGCGCCTGAGCACTTAGAGTTATCTATGGACGATCCTCTGACTTTTAGCAAAAAAATCAAACATGCGGGCGCTATTTTTATGGGTCGAAATACATGTGAGGCGTTGGGTGATTATTGCGCAGGACCGAACCATGTATTACCAACGTCGCGTACCGCAAGATTTTCATCACCATTGGGGGTTTATGATTTTCAAAAACGCTCCAGTCTGATTATGGTGTCAGCAGAAGGGGCGCAAACTCTAGGCAAGGTAGCTGCGACTTTGGCTTATGGTGAGGGTTTGCAAGCGCACGCGCGATCGGCCGAATATAGGTTGAAAAGTTAATTTAGTATGAGTAAATTTTGGAGTGATATTGTACATAAGCTCACGCCGTATGTGCCAGGCGAGCAGCCAAAGCTAGAAAATCTAGTCAAGCTCAATACTAACGAAAATCCTTACGGCCCTAGTCCTCAGGTGTTGGCTGCACTTAAGCTTGAAGCGGCTGAGTCGCTACGCTTATACCCAGATCCCAATTCAGATGCGCTTAAAGCAGTGATTGCGACTACGCATGGCTTAAAAGCCAGCCAAGTATTTGTGGGTAATGGCTCTGATGAAGTGTTGGCGCACGTATTCCAAGCCCTTTTAAAGCATAGTCGACCATTACTATTTCCTGATATTACTTATAGTTTTTATCCGGTATATTGCAGTCTGTATGACATTGAGTATCAAACAATTCCATTGGCAGCAGATTTCACCATTAACATTGATGATTACGATCAACCTAATGGCGGCATTATATTTCCCAACCCTAATGCGCCCACCGGCATACCGCTAGCGTTGGAAAGAATTAAAAAATTATTACAAACCAACACCCAGTCAGTAGTTGTGATCGATGAAGCTTATGTAGATTTTGGCACGGAATCTGCGGTGAATTTGATCCGTACTTACCCAAATTTGTTGGTAACACATACCTTATCTAAAGCGCGTTCGCTAGCCGGTTTGCGGGTTGGTTATGCCTTAGGCGCTGCAGATTTAATAGAGGCACTGACACGGGTGAAAGACAGCTTTAATTCGTATCCGATTGATAGATTTGCGTCTGCTGGCGCCATAGCAGCCATGCAAGATGTGACGTATTTTGGAACTATATGCAATAAAGTGGTTGAGACGCGTGAATCGTTGATTAAGGCGTTAAAAAAGTTAGGCTTTGATGTGCTACCCTCAGGCGCAAACTTTATTTTTGTAAAGCATCCCCTTAAATCTGGTGCAGAATTGACGGCTAGTTTACGTGGGCAAGGCATCATCGTCCGCCATTTTAGATCGCCAAGCCGCATCGCGCCTTACCTGCGTATTACTATAGGGACCGATAGTCAGTCGAAAGTGCTTATCGAGGCATTGGCTGATTTATTGTCAGAAGATGCATCGTAGCCACCAGAAACGCTCGCTTAGCAAGCTAGATTCGCTATGTTTTTATGGTTAAATCATTTAAATATAGTGATGGTATTAAAAATAAGCAAAAATTTTCACAATTTCACATTAAGTGCGTGTTAATATCGCGGAATGTGTATTTTACGCACAATAAGACTATTTAATTCGTATTTTAATCTTAAGTAAATCTAATCTAGATTTACTTTTTAGTTGGAGGATGTAGCATGGCACAAACCCAAATGGCATTAGATTCATTAGATTTTGACGGTACCGTCGCTTTAGCAACTAAAGTTGCTCCACATGTAGATATCTTAGAAATTGGTACACCATGCATTAAGCATAACGGTATCAAACTACTTGAAGTTTTACGTGCTAAATTCCCAAACAACAAAATCTTAGTTGACTTGAAAACTATGGATGCTGGTTTCTATGAAGCTGAGCCATTCTACAAAGCTGGTGCAGATATCTGTACAGTTTTAGGTTGTGCTGACCTCGGTACGATCAAAGGTATCATTGATGTTGCTAACAAATACGGTAAAAAAGCACAAGTTGACTTGATTAACGTAGCGGATAAAAAAACGCGTACGATTGAAGTGGTTAAATTAGGCGCGCACATCATTGGCGTTCACACTGGTTTAGATCAACAAGCTGCTGGTCAAACACCATTCAATGACTTATCGATGGTTGCTGGTTTAGGTCTAGGCGTTGAAATCTCAGTTGCTGGTGGCGTAAAAGCTTCTACAACGCAACAAGTTAAAGATGCTGGTGCAACAATTATTGTTGCCGGTGCTGCTATCTACGGCGCTACTGACCCTGCTGCTGCTGCTGCTGAAATTACAGCAATTGCACACGGTGGTTCTGCAAGCGCGGGTGGCGTTAAAAAATTCCTTCCATGGATTA
>SHXQ01000016.1 GCA_009693255.1 Methylotenera sp.
TGGAGGCACGAACCAGAGTCGAACTGGTCTAAACGGCTTTGCAGGCCGCGGCATAACCGCTTTGCTATCGTGCCATGTGTGTGAGAATTATTGTGAACGCCTAATTCTACATTACGAGCTGAAAATAAAACGGCGAAAGCATATTTGCATTCGCCGTTTTATGCCATTTTAACTAAATCATGCTTAATTAATTAACTATGTTTACCAAATTCGTGGAGCGGGAAACGAGACTCGAACTCGCGACCTATACCTTGGCAAGGTATCGCTCTACCAGCTGAGCTATTCCCGCGTCGTTAAGACAGGCGCCATTATAGCGATTTTAAGAATAGCGTCAAGACCAAACGCTACTCTTAGCACTTATTTATTTACCTTTTAATTTCGGCCAAGCCGCTTTTAGGTAATAAGTCATTGATAGTAATGTTAAAAATGCAGCAATCACAATTAAAACATGGCCTAATGCTTGGGTTGGAAACACCCCTAACGCGCCTAGATCGACGTCATCCCAAAACAGCAAGAATAATATAGCGATCATTTGTACGGTCGTTTTAACTTTACCTATCATCGCCACGCCTACGCTACTACTTTGCCCCTCACCGGCCATCCACTCGCGCAAGGCACTCACAGCAATTTCACGGCCAATAATAATCAAAGAAACAATCGCACCTACCCGCCCAAACTCCACCAGCACAATCAGCGCGGCAGCCACCATCAATTTATCTGCCACTGGATCTAAAAATGCGCCGAATGCCGATGTTTGATTAAGCCGTCTAGCTAGATAGCCATCTAACCAATCGGTAATGGCGGCAAACAAAAATACTGCCGCTGTAAAAACATTCACCCAATGCGAGGGCATGGCGCTTAATTTGTGTAGATTTTCAGGCCAGTAAAATGCCCCGACGAACACAGGAATCATGAAAATACGCAACCATGTGAGCATGGTAGGAATATTAAGCTTCATTTAATGCTCCACACTTTGAATACTGCTGCTCATCAATGTAGCTCTCCATATATTTTTTCAGCCAAACTCTGACTAATGCCTTCAACTTGCACAATTTCGTCAATACTAGCACTTTTTACACCCTCTAAGCCGCCAAAGCGCGTTAACAAGGCCTTGCGGCGTTTGGCGCCGATACCTTCAATATCTTCTAAGCTAGAATGCATGCGGGCTTTTGCTCGTTTAGCCCTATGCCCAGTAATGGCAAACCGATGTGCTTCATCACGAATTTGTTGCAGTAAATGCAAGCCTTTATTGTCTTTTTCTAGGTTAAGCATTTCGCCCGTATCAGAAAAAATCATGGTTTCTAACCCTGGTCTGCGCTCTTCGCCTTTAGCAATACCCACTAGCAAAATATCGGATAAACCAACATCTGCCATCACTTCAACTGCCACGCCAAGCTGACCCTTACCCCCATCAATAAAAATTAAATCGGGCCGCACGCCTTCACCTGCGGCTACTTTTTTATAGCGCCGCGTCAGCACATCGCGCATCGCCGCATAGTCATCGCCGGGGGTAATGCCGGTTACGTTATAGCGCCTATACTCGCTATTTTGCATATCACCTCGGTCAAACACCACGCAACTACCTACTGTGGCCTCGCCCATGGTGTGACTAATATCAAAACATTCAATGCGTACTGTACTGTCTGGCAAATGCAGTGCCTCACGTAAGGCCAGCAATTTAGCGGTTTGATTGGCTGAAGTCGCCGCACGCTGACCTAACGCTAGTTCTGCATTGGTTTGCGCCATCTTTAACCATACACGCTTATCACCGATGGCATTAGTATTGATTTTTACCTTGCGTCCCGCCTGTTCGCTCAACACCTCTTCTAGCAATGCCGTTTCAATTTTAACGCCCACCACTATCAGCGGTGGTGTATTTTTCGCCACATAATGCTGTGCCAAGAATGCCGCCATACTAGTTTCCAAGGTTTCACCATCGGTATTTTTAGGCATATAACTTCTATCCCCTAAATGGCGCCCTCCCCGTATCATCACTAAATTAAGACAATGCTGACCTTGCAGTTCAGCACCAGCAATAATATCCGCATCAGCCACATTAAAGTCACTAACAAACTGCTTGGCTTGCACCTGCCGTAGCGCCTGCATACGATTTCTAAATACCACAGCCAGCTCGTACTCTTGATTCGTCGCAGCGGTGTTCATCTGCACGCCTAAGGCATCAATCACCTCATTGGTTTTACCTTGCAAAAATAATGCCGCTTGGTGCACATCGTTGTTGTAATCATCGTCGGCAATCAAGCCCACACAAGGCGCCGTGCAGCGCTCAATTTGGTGCTGCAGGCAAGGGCGACTGCGGTTGGCAAATACAGTATTTTCGCAAGTACGTAACTTAAAGACCTTTTGCAGCAACTGAATGCTCTCACGCACTGCTAGCGAATTAGGAAAGGGGCCGAAGTATTGATTACCCTTACGCTGTGCGCCCCGATGAAAGGCCAAGCGTGCGTATTTATCGCCGGTCAACACGATGTAAGGATACGACTTATCATCGCGAAACAACACGTTGTAACGGGGCATTAAGCCTTTAATCAGGTTGTTTTCCAGCAACAAAGCTTCTGCTTCATTGTGGGTGACGGTGGTTTCTATTTTGGCGATATGACTCACCATCATGCTGGTACGGGGGCTGGCTAAGTTTTTATTAAAGTACGATGAAACCCGTTTTTTTAAGTCTTTAGCTTTACCCACATAAATCACTTCATCTGCGGCGTTGATCATGCGATACACGCCCGGCAGATTGGGTAAAGTTTTTAGGATGGGTTTGGGGTCAAACACGGCGTTTATGATCAACAAGAAAGCATAGATTTAGTCTGCTTTTGCTTCTGCCATGCGCAACAGCCGCGCTTGTTCTGCCGCTTTAATATCATCAATCTCGCGCATCACCCCTTTCAGGTCAACCGCCTTATAACTCTGCCGGAAGCGACCAGTGAGTTCAGTTTCTAAGCTTAAGTCGCCATGTGCATACAGCGCCCAAATCTCTTTGCTATATTGTGTGGTGAGTAATTCGGGGGCAAAACGCCCAAAATAATCACTTAAATTAGTCACATCTCGCTCTAGCATACTGCGGGCATTGTTGTTGCCAGCTGCATCTACCGCTTGAGGTAAATCAATAATCACCGGACCATCAACGCTCATTAAAATGTTGAATTCAGACAAATCGCCATGCACAATGCCGGCACATAACATACGCACCACCTCTTTAATTAAAGTGCGATGATATCTACGTGCATCTTCTGCGCTAAAGGTAATGTCATTTAATCTAGGCGCGGCATTGCCATTAGCGTCCACCACCAACTCCATCAGTAACACACCCTCGTAAAAGTTATACGGTTCTGGCACCCTCACGCCGGCATTGGCTAATCGATATAAGGCATCGACCTCAGCACTCTGCCAAGCCGCTTCTTGCGACTCCCGACCAAACTTAGAGCCTTTAGCCATGGCGCGACCTTGACGGCTATTTTTGACTTTGCGACCTTCGGTGTAATCGACACTTTGCCTAAAGCTACGCTTATTGGCCTCTTTGTAAACTTTGGCACAGCGCACCTCATCACCACAGCGTACCACATACACGGTCGCTTCTTTGCCGCTCATCAGCTGGCGGATTACATCATCAATCAAGCCATCTTCTAGCAGCGGCTCTAGTCTTTGGGGAGTTTTCATGGGAGCATTCTAACATCAGACCTGAGCGAATATGCTTCAGGTCTGATCGCAAGCAAAAATAGCTTAGTCAGATAATAACTTTCCGCCTATTGCCCAGTCCTCATAGGCCACCTCCTCAAAGGTAATGTAGGTATAAGATTTAGGTTTATGGGCAATGCGCTCCAAGGTTTCGGTAATTTCTTTAGCGATTTGTGCTTTTTGTTCATGCGTCACTTCACCGGCAAGTTTAATATTGACATATGGCATGTTCATTCTCCTTAAGATTTAATTGATTACAAACGCTACGGGTTGCTTGGCATAAGCTATATACAGCGGATGCTGAGGGCTACCATCCGCATTTAAGTGCAAACACTTTACTTTATGTTGCAGATTAGCACGTGTTAGCATGTCCATTATCGCTTGAGCTCTAGGCGCCGCTAGCCGGTGCTTGCCCCAACCACAGACCGTCATCTCGGATAATTGAACTGCGCGCACGATGCTATCGTTAGCTTGACTCTCATCGCCCAACAAGTCATCTACGGTATTGAGCAAACTTGAATCTGTCATGCGGAACGGGAATAAATTAACAATCACCATACTGCCATAACCCATGGCGATGGCTCTTCGTTGGCAACGCTCTATGGTGGGGTCATTATCTATTTCATCGGCGATGCTAGGATTGAGCATTAAAAAACTAATGGCGTTTAAGCTAAGGTCCCAATCCCTACGCAACCAATAGCGGTATTTTTCACATCTTGAAAAGTGCGCCACTGATTCCTGTATTAACGTATTGTGTTGCTTAATGAGAATGCTCATGTGCGTCACCATTAACAGTCGATTGCAAGGTGTGCCAAATGTCGCGTATTAGGTTTAAAGTAAACACCAATAACAATACCGAAATAAACAAAGATAAAATTGGGTCTATCGGCATCCAGCCCGTAAAATAAATAATCACTCCCGTAGCAACTGCCGCCGCCGAGCCTAATAAATCACCCTTGACGTGTAAAAATGCAGCGCGGTTATTCAAGCCTTCTGCATAATGCAGCGTTTGATGGTGTAACTGCTTGGCGACAATCAAATTCACCAATAAACCTAATGTCGCAATGATGGTGAGCCACAAGCCTTGCACTGGATGTGGTTGTTGAAACCTATTCATCGCCTCAAACACTACATAGACAATCACCGCCAACATGCTCAGCACATTAATCATTGAAACCGCGATCTCTGCATAACTGACGCCAGATTTGTGCCGTGCCACATTGGGCTTTTTAGCAGTGCCGGCCGCTAACCAAGCCAACCCCAACGCCGCGACATCTGAAAACATGTGCCCCGCATCACTTAATAGCGCTAAAGAGCCGGTGTACCAACTACCGATGGCTTCAACAAAGGCAAAGCTGAAAATAAGTAGAAAGGGCACAAGATAATGATCGTGGCCATCATGCTGGTCGTCAATTTTAGATTGCTGTGAATTTGTCATAAATGAAATGCTAACCGAAAATTCATTTCATTGAACATTTTTATACCGAAAAATTTAATGCTTGAGTTGATGAAGTTATAATGCTGACATCTTATGGAAACCACTTATGCTTAGTTACCGCCACGCCTTTCATGCAGGCAACCACGCTGACGTACTTAAGCATTACGTATTAGGTCTAGTGCTCGACCACATGAAGCAAAAGGATAAACCTTTTTGGTATATTGACACCCATGCTGGTGCTGGCTTGTACCGCTTAACAGAAGGCTATGCCTCGCAGAATGCAGAATTTGAGCAAGGCATCGCTAAACTCATGGCGGCGGACAATCTAGCTCAACCACTGGCCGATTTTGTTGCGCAGATCAAACGATTTAATACCAATGCGCTAGCGTTCTATCCTGGCTCGCCTATGGTGGCGCAAGACTTTTTACGCGCTGACGACAAAATGCGCTTATTTGAATTACACCCCAATGATTGCAAACTACTCATTGAAAATTTCAAAGGTCAGGGCAAGCAAGTCAAAATTACCATGCAAGATGGCTTTGCTGGCATTAAAGCTTACCTGCCTCCACCGCCGCGCCGCGCCGCAGTATTGATAGATCCACCTTACGAAGATAAGCAAGATTATCAGCACGTAGTCAGCATGATTAAAGACAGTCTGATCCGCTTTTCTAGTGGCACCTATATGGTGTGGTACCCCTTATTACAGCGTCCAGAACCGGTTGAGATGATAGACCAGTTAATGGGCTTAAACCTCAATAGTTTCTTGCATGTAATGATGTCTATCCATGCCCCGTCGCCTGAAGGTTTTGGTATGCATGGCAGTGGTTTGTTTATCATTAACCCGCCTTGGACTTTACCCAACATTTTAGCTGAAACACTACCCACATTAACCCAGTTATTGGCGCTGGATGATAGCGCCAATTTCACCTTAACCAGCAAAATCGCCTAGCTAAAAATCGCCATCAGCTGAATACAAGCAAAAAAGTGTGATAACCAACATTCTGTTTGGTAGTCGCTGGCTACAATTTCCGCTTTATCTAGGCTTAATCGTCGCACAAGCGGTCTATGTATTTTTCTTTGGTGTTGAATTAGTACATTTAGCCAAGAAAGCCGCCACCCTAGTAGAAGCCAACATCATGTTGATTGTATTGGGTTTAATCGACGTGCTTATGATTTAAAATCTATTAATTATGGTTATTGTGGGTGGTTATGAAACCTCTGTTTCACGCCTTAATCTTGAAGGTCATCCTGATGAACCCGATTGGCTATCACACGTCAATGCCAATCTACTCAAAGTAAAACTAGCAACTGAGATTATTGGTATTTCATCGATTCATTTGCTTAAAACTTTTATTATTAACGGATAAGGTCTTATTATGGCAAACAGTCATTCACATGGCTTTTGTGTTTTCTACTGTCGCCATTGCTTTTATAGATAAATTAATGAGTCGTCCTGAGAATCATCATTAATACAATATTATCACTGGTGTTGCGTTGGTCTGTACCCACTCAACACTAAACTCCTGAATTGCCACCGTTTTATTATTCCCAGTTTCCACAGCAACGCGCCAATCCCCTGCCTGCAAGCCCTGCTTGTAGGTATAACCCCTAAAGCCATTATGCCGCCCCCCTGATAAGGTATAGCCAATACGCGATTTGGTTTGCCAACCCTGCTTTTCATCGTAAAGCTGCCAAAGATGATAGAGCTTGGTATTCAAACCGCTAGGGGCAAAGACCGAGGAAAAACAATAGATGCGCTGCCCAGGACTGGTTTGTAAGTGATTACTGGTTTTTCGCCAAAAAATCCACCAAGCAGAAGGTTGCTGGCTTAGCTGATAATCTCCCGCTACTTTTGTGAGCGTATAGCCAACCGCCATATCGCGCTTAACCAAGGGCACTGGCGGTACCATATCAAAGCGATAAGCCAACATTAACACAATGGCAACGAGGCCAACAGGCTTAATACTGCCGGAATGGTAGGGCGTTTTTTTATACAGCCAATAGGCAAAACCCGCACCCAGTAAGGTGCTGATGTAAAACCAAGCCGCGTGTATGCTGCCGAGCAAGAATGGTAAGGCAAAGTTAAACAATAACATCGCACAAAAGCCAAACAAGGTCCAACTGATGGTAAATTGCCGATATTGATTTTCTAGATATTCATTAGCCACCAATAGCGCGCCTAACAATATTGTCATGAGCCAAGCCAGCCAATGGCTAGCGCTTTTGAAATACAAAATAAATAAAGCACTGAGCATGCTGCCAAATAAAAACTGCAGCAGAAAGTATGGAAAATTAGGCCAATAAAACCTTGAGCGGTGAAATCGTAGATAAAGTTTACTGGTGAATGCGGGCAGCCAAGCTGGCGTTTTAGTGGCATCGTGCAGAATATAACTTGGCCGACCAATAAAAAAAAGAATGCCCGCCGCCGCCAATAGATAAGCCGCCAAAATAATTAAGTCCGAGGCGGCAACGTTGCGGCCTATCGTGACTGCATCCCAGGCAAATCCACAAAAAAAGAAGATGGCGGGTAAAAAATCAGGCAGTTTTAGCAGGTGCTGATAAGCACGTGATTGTTTTAATTTAGCGATGACCATAGCTAATATTTAATCTGGCGAGCTAAACCAAGCTACCCATGACAAAGCCAATGACAATGCCGGTGAGTAGTGCAATAGTTACCCCACGGTAGCTCAACACATCTTTAGAGTAGCCGCGCTTAATCGCAACATAGGACACCAAATACCCTACGGCATTGAGCAGCCAGATAATCGATAAGCTAAGAACTTTAACCAATATAGGACCAATAATGGGCACTAGCGTAATAATGCCTAATATCCAGGCAAGGACATGAGAAGCGGCGGCTACCATCACTACCCCAGTAGTCACTGCCTGGGCATGCCAACCAAACTGCCAAGCTGCAAAAACAGCTATCGCTAACACTAAAGTAAGCGGCAACATCCATTTCCAAGCACCCCGCTTTGGTGTTTCGGCTAGTGTGCTTTCATTGAAAATGTGTGTGTTTGGATTTTCGGTGTTGATGTCGTTATTTTTTACGTACATATTGCGCTCTAGAGGAAAATATTACACCGCAATATAATCTTATGCCCAGCCTTTTACAAGTTAAGGATAGGCATAGCATTAAACATTGTTAATGTGCAATTTCAGCAATAGGAATGATTTTCTTCGCCTTTGCCATGCTGGCAGCGTAATCTGGCATTTGATCAAAATTAAGATACCTATAAATTTCAGCAGTATTTTGTAATTTATTACCCACCGTTTCCAGATATTCAGCATGGCTAGGCATACGACCTAACTTTGCACAAACTGCTGCTAGCTCCGCTGAACCCAAATAAACGCGGGCATCCTTACCCATACGGTTATCAAAGTTACGCGTACTGGTAGAGAACACTGTAGCTTGGTCGGCCACGCGTGCTTGGTTGCCCATACAGAGCGAACAACCCGGTATCTCTGTACGCGCACCGGCCACACCAAACACCGCGTAAACCCCTTCGTCTCTTAGTTGTGCTTCATCCATCCGCGTTGGCGGTGCTATCCACAACCTGGTTGGAATATTGCCTGATCCTTCCAACACTTTTGCCGCCGCGCGGTAATGCCCGATATTGGTCATACAACTACCAATGAATACCTCATCAATTTTGTCGCCCACGACCGCTGACAAGGGCTTGATGTCATCAGGATCGTTTGGGCAAGCCACTAACGGCTCGGTAATGGTATTGAGGTCAATTTCAACAATGTATGCATATTCCGCATCTGCATCGGCTTGCAATAATGTAGGTTTAGCCAACCAAGCTTGCATACTAGCGATACGACGCCGTAGTGAGCGCGCATCAGCGTAGCCGTTATCGATCATGTTTTGCATCAGCACAATGTTTGAGCTTAGAAACTCAATCACCGGCGCTTTGTTTAACTTAACAGTACAACCATTAGCAGAGCGCTCGGCAGAGGCATCTGCGAATTCAAATGCTTGCTCTACTTTTAAATCTGGCAAGCCTTCAATTTCTAAAATGCGTCCATTAAATACATTTTTTTTGCCTTGTTTACCCACCGTCAGCTCACCTTTTTGAATGGCCACATAAGGAATGGCATTCACCAAATCACGTAAGGTAATACCAGGTTGCATAGTACCTTTGAAACGGACTAACACTGATTCCGGCATATCTAACGGCATGGCGCCCATGGCCGCAGCAAACGCAACCAAACCAGAACCAGCTGGAAATGAAATGCCTATTGGGAAACGCGTATGCGAGTCACCGCCAGTACCTACCGTATCTGGCAATACCATACGATTTAACCAAGAGTGAATCACGCCGTCGCCTGGGCGTAAACTCACGCCGCCACGACTACTCATAAACTCAGGTAAGCTATGTTGTAGTTTAATGTCTACTGGTTTTGGATAGGCTGCCGTATGGCAAAAGCTTTGCATGACTAAATCCGCACTAAAACCTAGACAGGCCAATTCTTTAAGCTCGTCACGCGTCATACCACCGGTGGTATCTTGCGAGCCCACGGTGGTGGCTTTAGGTTCGCAATATGATCCTGGACGAACCCCAGTGCCTTCAGGCAAACCACAAGCCCTACCCACCATTTTCTGTGCAAGCGTATAGCCTTTTCCACTGTCTTTTGGCGCCGCCGCCGTGATAAACAATTCGGTTGCTGGTAGCCCTAAAGCTGCGCGCGCATTGCTGGTTAGCCCACGACCAATAATCAATGCAATACGCCCGCCTGCGCGTACTTCATCAGGGATGGTTAATGGCGCTAAGTCAAAACTAGCTAGCACTTCACCCACTTCGTTCAACACTTTTCCCGCATAAGGCTGAATGATAATGATGTCACCTGTGTGCATTTTTGAAACATCACATTGAATGGGCAGTGCGCCAGAATCTTCAGCAGTATTGAAGAAAATTGGCGCGATTTTAGTGCCTAAAATTACCCCGCCAGTGCGCTTGTTGGGGATATTAGGAATGTCATTACCCATGAACCACTGCAAGGAATTAATCGCAGATTTACGTGAAGAGCCTGTGCCAACCACGTCCCCCACATAAGCTAGTGGCAAGCCCTTTTGCTTCAAACTTTCAAGTACCGCTAAGCCTTCTGGCATTTTATTAATGAGCATCGCTTTGGCGTGCAAAGGAATATCTGGGCGACTCCAAGCATCTTGGGCGGGGCTTAAATCATCGGTATTAGTTTCGCCATCCACTTTAAATACCCGCATTTTTATTTCTTTAGCCAAGGCTGGTTTACTGGTAAACCAGTCAGCATTGGCCCACGATTCAATCAATTTTTTGGCATATAAGTTGCCCGCCTTTCTCTTTTCATCAACATCATGGAAAGCATCAAACATTAAAATTGTGGTTGATAAGGCTTTAAACGCGGCCTCTGCCATAGCGGTATCTAGCAGTGCAACTAAAGCCTGTACGTTGTAACCGCCCAACATCGTTGCCAATAACGCAACAGCTTGCGTTGGGCTAACCAATGGTGAAACCGCTTTACTATTTGCAATATCCGACAAGAATGCGGCTTTAACATAAGCTGCTTGATCGACGCCTGCTGGCGTGCGATTTTCTAGTAACGCTAATAACAAAGCTTCTTGACCGACAGGTGGTGCTTTTAATAGCGCAACAAGTGATGCCACTTGCTCTGCGCTAAGGGGTAATGGTGGAAGTTGTTGTGCTGTACGTTCGGCTACATGAGTTTGATACGTTTTTAACATAATGATTTAAGACTCAATTAATAATTAACAAATTTATACGCTAGTGCTTACTATCCAAATAAAACTCTTTTGCAAATGGGACCGGGCAACCCTCCTAAAGACCTGACTTCCCATCTATCAAGCAAGGCTTTCTGGTAATCTTTGCCATACTTCAGCACTAAAAAAGCATGCACTTCCAGCACATCTGCAAAACCATTTTTATCCGTATCCATCGCCAGTACATTATCTTCAACCGTAGGGCCTGTATAGTTACCCGCTTTATCGGTGAGATAATTCAACATGCTGTTGCCATCACTACTGACTGCCGTCTCAACGGCAGTTGCACTATAGCTAAATAACAACACCAATACCAAAGCCGCTACTTCAAATAAGCTTTTCCACATGCTTAGGCACTCTTTCAATAATGTCGCCATTGTCATTATGAAGCATAGTAAATCAAACCGTGATTTTCAAGCGCTGACTTAGTGCACACACGGCAATTTAATGTCTAGCTATATTGATGACTTGTTGCTGTGCAATTTTATTTTTCCATAACGCTGGGCCAGTTTTATGCACCGATTGCCCGATAGCACTCACTGCGACAGTGACAGGCATGTCCACCACGTCAAATTCGTAAATAGCTTCCATGCCTAAGTCTTCAAACGCCATGACGCGTGATTTTTTAATGGCTTTACTCACTAAATACGCCGCGCCACCCACTGCCATTAAATAGACAGATTTGTGCTTTGCCATAACGGCTAGCGCATCATCGCCACGCTCCGCCTTTCCAATAGACCCCAACAAACCTGTGCCTAGCATCATTTCAGTGTAATCATCCATCCGGGTGGCCGTGGTAGGCCCTGCCGGTCCTACCACCTCATCGCGCACCGCATCTACCGGACCAACGTAATAAATGAATTTATTTGTAAAATCCACTGGCAACTGCTCGCCTTTGGCTAACATGGTCGCAATACGCTTATGTGCAGCATCACGTCCCGTTAATATTTTACCACTCAATAACAAGGTTTCTCCCGCTTGCCAAGTGCTCGTTTCCGCCTTGGTCACGGTATCTAAATTTACCCGCTTGGCTTCTGTGCTTGGTAGCCAATGCACATTGGGCCAATCCTTTAAATTAGGCGCTTCTAACACTGCTACACCACTACCATCTAACACAAAATGCACATGACGCGTCGCAGCACAGTTAGGGATAATCGCCACCGGTAAGCTTGCTGCGTGCGTAGCATAATCTAAAATTTTCACATCTAATACGGTCGCCAAGCCACCTAAACCTTGCGCACCAATACCCAAATTATTCACTTTTTCAAATATTTCTAAGCGCAACACTTCAATGTGATTGCTTGCGCCCTGCTGCTTAAGTTCATGCATATTGATGGGCGCCATCAGCGACTCTTTTGCCAACAACATCGCTTTTTCTGCACTGCCCCCTATCCCTATGCCTAACATCCCTGGTGGACACCAACCAGCACCCATTTGCGGCACTACTTCTAAAACCCAATCGACTATGCTGTCATTTGGATTAAGCATAGCCAACTTGGCTTTATTCTCAGAACCGGCCCCTTTTGCGGCAATACTCACCTCGACTTTATCGCCTGCCACCAGTGAAACATGCACCACTGCGGGGGTATTATCCTGAGTATTCACGCGCCGGCCAGCAGGATCACTGACCATAGAAGCACGTAGTTTATTCTCTGCTAACAAGTAAGCGCGGCGCACGCCTTCATTCACCATTTGCTCTACATTTAACGCCGCATGCCACTGCACACGCATCCCGACTTTAACAAAAGCCACCACAATGCCAGTATCTTGACAAAGTGGCCGCTTACCTTCAGCACACATGCGTGAATTGGTTAAAATTTGTGCGATGGCATCTTTTGCGGCTGGCGATTGCTCGGCCGTATAAGCGCGGCCTAGGGCCTGAATATAGTCGACAGGATGGTAATACGAAATGTATTGCAGCGCATCGGTAATACTTTGAATAAAATCTTCTTGATGGATGGTAGTCATTTGTGCCTTAAAAGCTTTATCTAGCTGAGCTGCATCTTGCAGATTTGGCGTAAGCGATTGTATTGTTGATGTCCTTACGCAATATTTTACCATTTTTAGTGCATGGAAAATCTTTAGTTAAATAGACCGTTTTTGGGGTTTTATAGGCCGCTAAATGCTGCTTACCAAAAGCCAATAATTCATCAGCTGTTGCTGTGGCATTAGGCTGTAAAATCACATGGGTCACGACCAATAATTTTTCTTTTTCCTTAGCTGTACGTTATTAATGTGAGCCCTTCCACTGAAGTTAATAGTTTATTTTTCTAGAGATTAATTTCTTCATGACCGCTTAATTTGGCCAGCACACTTTGTAGTGCAAGCACATCCAACTGCTTATCCATCAACACGTCAACGCTACTAAACTTCACTCTTGAAGTCACCACATCTAAAAATTCGTTATCAGGCAAATCTAGCAAACCATCAAAAGCCAGTAGTTCTTGTGCGCTAATACCAGCTAAGTAATGATCAGAAAATCGGCGCAGCACGATGTCTAATTCGAGCAAGCCACGGCGACAGCGCCAACTGAGGCGCCTTACTTCTTCATCACTCATGTTTTTAACAGGGCGCATATGATTTTTACACGACCTTAATTGCGATCTGTTTTTTTGCATTGTTTTTATGTGCACGTGCTTGTTCGAACTTAAGGTCTTTAATTTTTGCTATGGCGGCATTGGGATTGAGTTTTTTAGGGCACACTTCGACACAGTTCATGATGTTGTGACAACTATATAATCGGTCTGGGGCTTCTAAGTCTTCTAAACGCGCATCAAGCGCTTGATCGCGACTATCCACCATAAAACGGTACGCCTGCATCAACCCTGCTGGTCCTACAAACTTATCCGGATTCCACCAGAAAGATGGGCAAGAGGTGGTACATGCGCCACATAAAATACATTCATATAAGCCATCCAACTTGGCACGATCTGCTGGAGACTGTAAACGCTCGGTTTCTGGTGGCGGATCATTATTCACTAAGTAAGGTTTAACTGAATTATAGTTTTCAAAAAACTGTGTCATATCCACAACCAAATCACGAATTACCGGCAGGCCTGGCATAGGCCTAAGCACAACCGGCTCCTTTAAATCCGTTAGTTTAGTAATGCAAGCTAACCCATTTTTACCGTTGATATTCATGCTATCTGAACCACATACGCCCTCACGGCATGATTTACGTAAGCTCAAGCTATCGTCTAAGTCTTTAATGCGCAGTAAGGCATCCAATAACATTTGGTCGCCCTCCTGCAACTCAACATCGTAATTTTGCATGTAGGGCTTTTTGTCTACGTCGGGGTTAAATCTATAAATTGAGAATTTCATCGTTTAGTCTCTATTTTTCAATATTTTTTAATTTAATATACCCGGGCTTTAGGTTCAAAGCTCTCAACTGTTTGCGGCTTTAAGCGCACCGGTTTGTAAGCTAAACGATTACCTGCCCGATAATAAAGCGAATGTGTCAGCCAGTTTTTATCGTCACGCTGCATAAAATCTTCACGCACATGCGCCCCGCGACTCTCAGTTCTAGCCTCCGCCGCGTGCATGGTCGCTAATGCGACTTCGACCAAATTATCCAGCTCTAAGGCATCAACTCTAGCGGTATTAAACACCTGACTTTTGTCATTAATCACAGTATTTTTAGCACGCTCCGCCACTTGATCAATCGCTAGCACCCCTGCTTGTAGTAGTTCTGGGAAGCGGAACACACCACAATACGCTTGCATGGTATCGCGCAGTGCTGCCCCAACTTCGTTAACCGCTTCTCCGTGCACTTGTGTATCTAAGCGATTTACTCTGGCCAAAGTCATATCAAAAGCATCCGCTGGCAAGGGTTTATGGGTGTTATCTTTTTTTACTTCCTCTACCATTTTGTCGCCGGCAGCTCGGCCAAACACCACCAAATCCAGCAATGAATTTGAGCCCAAGCGATTAGCACCATGTACTGAAACACAAGCGCATTCACCTACCGCGTATAAGCCATTGACCACCGATTGACCGCCATTGGCATCAGGCACAATCACTTGGCCTTGTAAATTAGTTGGGATTCCGCCCATCATATAATGTGCAGTTGGCACAACTGGAATTGGGTCTTTAACCGGATCAACATTGGCAAAGGTTTTGGCAATTTCGCGAATACCTGGCAATTTATCGTTAATCAAAGCTTCGCCTAGGTGATCTAGCTTTAGGTGCACCGCATCTTTATTTTTACCTACTCCACGACCAGCCTTAATTTCAGTGGCAATAGCGCGCGACACCACATCACGACTGGCTAAGTCTTTGGCGTACGGGGCATAGCGCTCCATGAATCGCTCGCCTTCACTATTCAACAAATAGCCCCCTTCACCGCGTACCCCTTCGGTAATCAGTACGCCAACATTCAACACGCCAGTAGGATGGAATTGCCAAAACTCCATATCTTGCAAAGGAATATTGGCGCGCGCTGCCATGCCTAAGCCATCGCCGGTATTGATAAAGGCGTTGGTACTGGCTTTGAATATGCGCCCTGCGCCACCGGTTGCCAGCATTGTCGCTTTGGCACGTAGGCAATGAATTTCGCCCGTTTCAATTTCTAGGGCCAATACGCCCAATACATCGCCATCAGCGTCTCTTAACAAATCTAATGCCAACCACTCTATAAAAAACTGAGTATTCGATTGAATATTGCGCTGATATAAGGTGTGCAACATGGCATGGCCCGTTCTATCCGCCACTGCACAAGTGCGTGAGATTGCACTTTCACCAAAATTTTGCGTCATGCCACCAAATGGACGCTGAAATATTTTGCCATTGTCTAAACGATCAAACGGCATACCAAAATGTTCCAGCTCATAAATGGCAGCTGCCGCGTTTTTACACATAAACTCAATTGCATCTTGGTCGCCCAAATAATCCGAACCTTTAATGGTGTCGTACATATGCCAAAGCCATTTATCCTCCGCCACATTTCCCAGTGCCGCGGCGATACCGCCCTGCGCGGCTACCGTATGCGAACGTGTTGGAAACACCTTAGACAATACCGCCACTTTTAAGCCAGATTGCGCCAATTGCAGTGAGGCGCGCAGACCAGCGCCACCGCCGCCAACAACTAAAGCATCAAATATTTGCGTTGCTACTGCCATAAACGATTAAACCTTCAATAAAATTTCAAGTTACACTAATAATAGCCAGGTCGCCCAGGCCCAATATAACCAAAGCATCACCACTAACAGCTTTAATAACACGCTGCGTACATGTGCATTCGGCACATAATCTTTAAACACATCTCTAACCCCCAGCCAAGCGTGTATAGACAAACTAACCCAAAATAGCCAACTCGCGAAACGCCACCAGCATGGCTGGAAAAAATCGACCCACGCCTCGTAACCATTGGGTTGAAGTAATAAAAATCGGACCAACGCCATCACGCTGTAAATAGCCAATAGCAAAGCGGTCAACCTTTGCATTAACCAAGCGCGCATGCCAGGATAACGTTTTGTTAACAGTTCAATCAGCATTGCCTTACATCCATAACTTAATCGCTAATAACAGCGTCGCTATTACTCCTAGCACTAACACAACCTTGCTGGTGTAACGCGCTTTCATTAGCGTCCTCATCCAATGCACATCCATGGCAAGATGGCGAATACCGGCAAAAAAGTGATGGAAAAAAGCCCACGCCAAACCAATAAGCATGAGTTTGATCACCGGAGCATGCAAAATGGCTAGAACTGTTTCAAAATGCTGCGCCGAAGCCAGTGCGTATTGTAAAAGCAATAAAATGACCGGCAGCATTAAAAACAAAACACACCCTGTCGCTCTATGCAAAATTGAAACCAAGGCATTAATTGGCAAGCTAATGGTCAATAAATTTAAGTTTTTTGGCCTGTTTTTTTGATCTAGCGTTGCTCTCGCACTTGGCCTAGGTTGTGGCGGATTATTTTTCATCATCAATACTGCTTTGCTAAGCCTGTTGCATTCTAGCGGCATCTGCAACCGCGCCAGACACATGCGCTAGCAAACGCTTATCAAATGGTTTTGGAATAATATAATCCCGGCCGAAACTCAAACTTGTTAGCTTATACGCCCGCAATACATCGTCTGGCACTGGCTCACGCGCAAGCGCAGCTAAAGCGTGTGCTGCGGCGATTTGCATGTCGTCAGTAATTTGTTTGGCTTTCGCATCTAAAGCTCCGCGAAATAGATAAGGGAAGCACAAGGCATTATTCACTTGATTGGGAAAGTCTGAACGGCCCGTTGCCATTAAAATATCGTCCCGCACCGCATGAGCTAGGCTAGGCAATATTTCCGGATCTGGATTAGCTAAGGCAAACACCACAGGGTTTACTGCCATCAATTTTAGTAACTCAGGCGACAAAGCATTTGCCGCTGACACGCCAATAAAGACGTCCGCGTTTGGCATCACATCTGCCAACGTTTTTGCATTGCTTGGTGCGATGGCTAGGTGGCGGTTATTGTCATGTAAATCGCTACGTGAGGTATTTAGCACGCCTGATTTATCGACCATGGTGATATTGGTCGCACCCATTAATTTAAGTAATCGTGCGCAAGAGCAACCCGCGGCACCAGCGCCCAAAAATACTATCTTGGCAGTGGGCAAGGTTTTACCCTGTATATCTAAAGCATTAGATAAAGCCGCGGCGACAATCACCGCAGTACCATGTTGGTCATCATGAAACACCGGAATATCTAACCGCGCACGCAACTCGTTTTCGATCCTAAAACAATGTGGCGCTGCGATATCCTCTAAATTAATGCCACCAAAAGTCGGCGCGATATTCACAACCGTTTCAATGAACGCTTCAATACTTGGCGCGTTCACCTCAATATCAAACACATCGATGCCAGCAAAATGTTTAAATAAAACCGCCTTACCTTCCATGACCGGCTTACTCGCTAGCGGGCCCATATTACCTAACCCCAACACTGCAGTACCATCAGTAATCACCGCTACCAAATTCCCTTTATTGGTGTATTTGTAGGCATTAGCAGGGTCACGATTAATTTCGCGCACAGGTATCGCTACCCCAGGCGTGTACGCTAAAGACAAATCGTCTTGAGTAGCGCATGGCTTAGAGGATTCAACCGACAATTTCCCCGGCTTAGGGAACTCATGGTAATCCAGTGCACGTTTTTTTAAATCGTCCATTTATTTTTGCCTTTATTTAACATCTCATTCAACACCGCGTGTGCAAATGCTATTTTTAAATAGCTACTCAAGTGCATTCATGTAGTGATGATCATCTGTCACACACATCCCTAAGCGCCATTCCATCGGTTTATCCCCATAAGTAAAAGACACGCGCTCTATACTTAATAAAGGTTCTCTGTCTTTTAAACCCAGCGCTTTTGCTGCCTCGCCCTGCGCCGCCACAGCGGTTAAGCGTTCTTCAGCCCGTATCATGCGCACACCAAACTCAGATTCATACATGCTATACATAGAGCCGTTATTTTCTTCCACGCGATGCCCATTCAACCCTTTAAATGGGGCAGCAGGGATGATGATGTGATCATAAATAAGTGGTCGACCTGAAAACGTAAGTAAGCGCTTTACCTCAATGATAGAGGTGCCCGCTTTTAAATCTAACGCTTGCCCAATACGCAAATCCACTTTACCTTTGGTGCATGAAATAAATTCATTTTTTAACAATTCTTTTTGGCCGTCGACTGAAGTTAACCTTAAAAATCTGAGCTTCATGCCCTCGGCACTATGTGTTGCCACAAAAGTGCCCTTGCCTTGGCGTCGAATAAGAATATTTTCCGTGGCTAAGGCATCAATCGCTTTTCTAACCGTGCCTTGACTCACCTTATACCGACCGGCCAAATCAATTTCACTTGGAATCATATCGCCCGGACCCCATTCGCCACCGATTAAGCTTTGCGTAAGCAATACTTTAATCTGGTCATAAAGAGGCTTATAACTGGGTGAAGCGTAATGTTTGTCTATCATGATTTAGCTGCCTCATCCAAGTTGACCACACGTTAAACTATAAAAGAATTAACACTGAATTTCATTAGACCCACTTATAACACGCCGATTTTGAATAGTCTATAATTTTATATCTTATATAAGACATAAGATATAGGTTGACATTTTTTAATTTCCTTCTATATAACCAGTCCAGCTTTAAAATTAATATTAAAAGACCGGTAAAAAAGGTAGCTGAATGACTCAATACTTTCGCCCACGCGAAGAATTGTAGTATATTCAGCCACAAGTCAGAATGCACTGCATCTCACTTTCAACCAAGATTCATTTATTGCAATTCAAACATCAATAAAGTTATCGTTATAAATTAAGGTAAAATGACAGATTATCAATTCGTTATTTGAGCTTTTATGTCACTCACTTCGCTTAATGCGCTATCCCCGCTTGATGGCCGCTATCAAACCAAATTAGATGCACTACGCCCTTTCTTTAGTGAATATGCGTTGATTAAACACCGCGCATGGGTAGAAGTAGAATGGCTTAAAGCTTTGGCGGCGGTAAAAGAACTAGCTGAAATTTCACCTTTTAGCACAGAAACGATTAACGAACTTAATCAAGCCATTGCCAACTTTAGCGAAGCGGATGCTTCTCAAGTTAAAGCCATTGAAGCACGCACTAATCACGACGTGAAAGCCCTAGAATATTGGCTTAAAGAAAAGTTTGAAGGTAACCCTGAAATTAAAAAAGCCAGCGAATTTATTCACTTTGCTTGTACGTCGGAAGACATTAATAACCTATCACACGGCCTGATGTTAAAAAGTGCACGTGATGTGGTCATGTTGCCGTTTTTAGCGGATTTAATGGCACGCTTAGGCGAACTGTCTCAGCAACTTGCCGACCAACCGATGTTGTCACGCACCCACGGCCAAACAGCTTCACCTACCACCATGGGCAAAGAGCTGGCCAATATGTTGTATCGCTTACAACGTCAACAAAAACAACTACAAAGCAACGACATTTTAGGCAAAATTAATGGTGCGGTGGGTAACTTTAATGCCCATCTTTCAGCCTACCCAAACTTTGACTGGGAGCGTTTTGCTAAGCAATTTGTTGAAAGCTTAGGCTTAACTTACAACCCGATGACCATACAAATTGAGCCGCATGATTACATGGCAGAGTTATACGACACCCTTGCGCGCATCAACACGATTTTGATTGATCTTAACCGTGATATTTGGGGCTACATCTCTGTAGGTTACTTTAAACAAAAAGTAAAAGCCGGTGAAATTGGCTCATCCACCATGCCACACAAAGTGAATCCGATTGATTTTGAAAACTCAGAAGGCAATTTAGGCTTAGCCAATGCCGTATTACGCCATATGGCAGAAAAGCTACCGATTTCACGTTGGCAGCGTGATCTGACTGACTCTACCGTCTTACGCAATATGGGCGTGGCATTGGGCTACACACTATTAGGGTACGATTCATGTTTACGTGGGTTAAATAAATTAGAGATTAACCCAGAAAAACTTGCACAAGATTTAGATGCGAGCTGGGAAGTACTGGCCGAACCAATTCAAACAGTGATGCGCCGTTATGGTATTGAAAACCCTTACGAACAACTAAAAGAACTGACGCGCGGCAAGGGCGGCATTAATAAAGCCTCATTGCACACGTTTATTAGTGGGCTTAATATCCCAGCAGATGCTAAACAAGCATTGCTTGAAATGACGCCTGCAAGCTATATTGGTAAAGCAGCCGTGCTAGCGAAACGCGTTTAATATGCCAGAAGTTCTAGTCCTGTATTATTCACAAGGTGGCGCAGTGCGGGAAATGGCGCAGCTTGTTGCACGGGGCATAGAAAGTAATACCGACATCAAAGCGCGCGTTCGTACTGTGCCAAAAGTGTCTGCCAACTGCGAAGCAACAGAACCCGATATCCCTACTAGCGGCGACCCTTACGTTGAACTAAGCGACTTACAAGAATGTATAGGGTTGGCACTAGGTAGCCCTACCCGCTTTGGTAACATGGCGGCACCGATGAAATACTTCTTAGATGGCACGGCAGGCACGTGGCTAAAAGGCGGGCTAATCGGCAAGCCAGCCGCAGTATTTACTAGCACCGGTTCACTGCATGGCGGCAATGAATCTACCTTACTCACCATGATGTTACCGTTGATTCATCACGGCATGGTCATTGTTGGGCTACCTTACTCCGAGCCTGAGTTATCTAGCACCCAAACCGGCGGAACACCTTATGGTGCAAGCCATATTGGCGGCAGTAGCGATGACAAACCCATTAGTGCTGATGAACGTAAGCTATGTTTGGCTTTAGGTAAACGCTTAGGCCTCATCGCCTTAAAGCTTGCCACTTAACATGAACTTGGCCAAAGAAGCCTTGCAATTTTTACGCACCACGCAAAGTGGCGTACTTTCTACCTTCTCGGCTAAATTCCCTAGCTATCCATTTGGCTCAGTTGCCCCGTTTGTATTGGATCACAGCGGTCAGCCGATTATTTTAATCAGCACCATCGCTGAACATACGCAGAATATTACCGCCAATCCCAATGTGTCATTACTGGTCTTTGCTGGTGATGAAGACTTACAAGCCAATGCCCGTTTAACCCTAATTGGCCAAGCCATTAAAATAGATAAAGGCGACACCCTTTTACGTGCCCGCTATTTACGCTATCTACCTAATGCAGTCGGCTATTTTGATATGCACGACTTTAATTTTTACCGCATCGAAATCGCCCAAATACGTTATATTGCCGGCTTTGGAAAAATGGGTTGGATTAAAGGCAGCAGTCTCTCAGAAGACGGAACTATTGAGCATAAACCTACGGCTAATTCACCACTGGCTAACCAAGAAGCTTCTATCATTGAACATATGAATGCAGACCATGTGCATAGCCTCATTGCTTATTGCCAGCACTATCATGGCGCTAAAACGAGTCATGTAAAAATGCTGGGCATTGATGTCGACGGGTTTGATGCAAGAGCAGTGCTTGATGATGGCGCTACAAAAATACTACGTTTTAATTTTGCACAGCCTATTCGCGATGCGCTATCTGCCAGGGTGGCACTAATCGCCATGTCTAAAGAGGCGAAAATATGATTAACCTCCTCAGAATAGGCGCAAGTTTCAGCCTAATCGCCCTCATATTATTATGTCTCGCATGGGAATCGGTATTGGCGCCATTCAAACCCAACGGGTCCTTGCTGATATTAAAAACCTTGCCACTACTGCTGCCTTTATTTGGCATTTTGCACGGTAAGCGCTACACCTACCAATGGGCTAGCCTATTTATTTTGTTTTATTTTATGGAAGGGGCAGTACGGGCATGGTCTGACGTTGGTCTTTCAGCCCGCTTAGCCCTAATTGAAGTTGGCCTAACTGTGGTATTTTTTGGCTGTGCCATTTTTTATGCTCAGCAAACGCGCGTTAAATAAACTGACCGCCTAAGGAAACAACTTACCTGGATTCAAAATATTATTCGGGTCAAAGGTAAGTTTTACCGCTTTCATCAAATTCATGGTCGTGCCATCAATCTCACGCGAGATAAAAGGACGTTTTGCCATACCCACACCATGCTCACCCGACAACGTACCTTGCAATGACAACACCAGGCTAAACACCTCATCTAAGCACGCATAAGCGCGCTGCATTTCATCGGCATTGTCTGGGTTGACCAATAAATTCACATGGATATTACCATTACCTGCGTGGCCAAAATTGACGTTTGAGATTTGATATTGACTCGCCAGTTTTTCTAAACCGGTCAGTAATTCTGGTAAGTGAGACACGGGCACTGCGATGTCTTCATTGATTTTTTTAGGCGCTATATCTTTGAGTAAAGGTGATAGCGCTTTACGTGCCGCCCATAACGCCTTGGTATCTTCGGCCGCTTTAGCTTCAATCAACCCATCGACTTGACAGGCTAATAGAATAGCCTCTGTCGCCTCAATAATTTCCTGCTGGGCACCATCGACTTCTATCATCAAATAAGCACGTGCATTTTCAGGCAGTAAATTTTTATGGCGGCCACGAATAAGATTAAGCGCGCCATTATCTAAAAACTCTAATGCACTGGGTGTATAGGGCTGCGCCATGATAGCTGTAATCGCCTTTGCACAGCTATAGGTATCGACAAATTCAGCAGTAATGCCGCCAGTGTGTTTGGGTAGCGGGGTAAGTTTAAGCGTAGCTTCAACGATGACCGCTAACGTCCCTTCAGAGCCAACTAACAACCTGGTTAAATCGTAGCCCACCACACCCTTACTGGTGTAACAGCCCGTTCTAATAATGTCACCATTACCGGTCACAGCTTTTAAACCCAGCACATGATCACGCGCAACCCCATATTTGACGGCATGTGGCCCTGCGGCACAGGTCGCAAGATTGCCACCAATACTGCAATAAGCCGCGCTAGAGGGATCTGGAGGCCAAAAGAACCCTACGCCTTTAATCGCATCTTGCAATTCCTGGTTTAGCACTCCAGGCTCGATAATTGCCATGCGATTGTCTGGATCAATACTAATGATTTTATTCATACGCTCTAGTGAGAGCGCCACCCCACCAGCTTCAGGCACGCTACCACCAGCAGTACCCGTACCCCTGCCACGTGGCACCACAGGCACTTTATGCGTATGACAAAGCTTAATAACCGCCTGCACTTCCTCTATGTTGAGAGGAAAAACGACTGCGACGGGGGCGTGAAAAATACGTGAATTATCATAGGCGTAGGCGTAGCAATCTACCGGGTCGGTATAGACTCTATCCGAAGGGAAAATCTGCGCTAATCTTGCAAGAAAATCAGGATCGGCCATTAACTTCTGTTATCTTTTTTTGATGTAGAGGTCAGTAATTGTGCCCTCTTTCATCTCCGCTGCGAAACAGACCGTTTCTGACAAGGTTGGATGCGCGTGAATAGTCAACCCTAAATCATGAGAATCTGCACCCATTTCAATGGCTAACACTGCTTCTGCCAACAATTCACCTGCATTCACGCCAACAATACCCGCACCAATTAATCGATGGCTGGTTTTGTCAAAAATGAGTTTAGTCACCCCTTCGGTACGTGCTATAGAAATTGCACGACCACTTGCAGCCCAAGGGAACGAAGCTTTTTCGTACTCAATCCCTTTCGCTTTAGCCTCGATTTCAGTCACACCAGCCCAAGCAATTTCAGGGTCGGTATAAGCGACGGATGGGATTGCCATGGCCTGAAACTCAACTTTATGACCAGCTATCACTTCTGCAGCCACTTTGCCTTCATGCGTAGCTTTATGCGCCAACATCGGTTGACCGACAATATCACCAATCGCAAAAATATGCGCTACGTTAGTCCGCATTTGTTTGTCTACGTTGATAAAACCCCATTCATTGGCCGCGACACCAGCATGCTCTGCCCCGATATTTTTACCGTTAGGTTTACGCCCAATTGAAACGAGCACGCGGTCGTATACTTGGCTTTCCTTAGGCGCGGCTTCACCCTCAAAACTGACATGAATACCATCTTTCTTGGCTTCCATTTTCGCCACTTTGGTCGATAGCATAATGCTTTCGAAGCGCTTTTCCATACGTTTTTGTAAGGGGCGCACTAAGTCGCGATCGCAACCCTGAATCAGCCCATCCGTAAATTCCACAACACTTACTTTAGTACCCAGCGCATCGTACACTGTGCCCATTTCCAAACCAATAATGCCGCCACCGATGACCAACATACGCTTGGGAATATCTGCCAGCGCTAACGCGCCAGCAGAGTCCATAATACGAGCATCTTCTGGCGCACCGGGAAATTTTGTCGCCTGCGAACCCGCCGCAATAATGGCATTATCGAATGAAACCATGGTAATTTTTCCATCAGCCGCAGTGACAGCAATCTGATTGGAACCAGTAAACTTGCCTAACCCTTGCACTACGGTAACGTCACGTTGCTTAGCCATCGAAGCTAAGCCCCCTGTAAGCTTGCCAACCACATCATTAGCTGTCCAGTTGCGTAGTTGCTCGAGGTCAATATTTGGTGCGCTAAAGCTTACCCCGTGATGCGCAGTTTCTTCTGCCTCGGTGATAACTTTTGCCGTGTGCAATAAGGCTTTAGAAGGAATACAGCCAACGTTAAGGCAAACGCCACCTAATGCTGGGTAACGCTCGATCAACACCACTTTTTTTCCTAAATCTGCGGCACGGAAAGCCGCGGTATAACCGCCAGGACCTGAGCCCAACACTACCACTTCAGCATGCAAGTCTGATTCTGGTAAGGCTTGAGAAGCGATAACCATTACCATGCTTTCGACTGGCGGACTACCAGCTAGCGCAACCGCTACTGGTGCGGCAGTAGCTGATTGAACTGGTGCAGGCATACTTTTAGCAGCATTCGCATCAACCTCAACCATCATAAGCAAGCTTCCCTTAGCGACTTTAGCGCCAACTTTGACGGTAAGCGCTTTCACTGTGCCCGCAACAGCCGATGGAATATCCATTGAGGCTTTGTCTGATTCTACGGTAATCAGTGAATCCTCAAGCGCAATGACATCTCCCACTTTGACTAAGACTTCAATCACATCTACGCTGTCAAAGTTACCAATATCTGGCACTAATACTTCCACTAAATTGCTCATGCTAACCCTTTGTTAAAACTTAAACTTACTGGTATATGCGACTGTTACACGTGGTTACTTGATTAGAAAATAATCTAGAGTAATAGTCTACGCACATCACTTAACATCATTCGCATGTGACTGGTAAAGCGTGCGCCATCTGCGCCATCTACGACACGGTGATCGTAAGAAAGTGACATAGGCAGAATTAAGCGCGGTTCAAAAGCTTTCGCTTTAGCGTCGTAGACAGGCTGCATACTGGCGCGTGAAACCCCTAAAATAGCCACTTCTGGGCAATTAATAATAGGGGTAAACATCGTTCCACCTATGCCACCTAAGCTAGAAATGGTGAAGCAACCCCCTTGCATTTCTTCTACTTTAAGCTTGCGTTCACGGGCTTTGGTCGATAATTCTGCTAAATCACGGGCAATGTCTAATACGTCTTTTTGTTGCACGTCTTTCACTACAGGTACAACTAAGCCATCAGGGGTGTCGCAGGCAAAGCCGATATTGAAGTAGCTCTTCAAGATTAAGCTATCACCATCAGGGGATAGAGATGCGTTGAAGTTTGGATAAGTCCTAAGCGCGTTGACTGAGGCTTTAATTAAAAATGCGAGCATGGTGAGTTTTACGCCGCGCTTTTCCGCATCAGCCTGCATAGACTTTCTAAAATCTTCTAAATCGGTAATATCCGCTTCATCAAACTGTGTCACATGCGGTGCAGTGACCCAGTTACGATGTAAATTAGCCCCAGAAAGTTTTTTAATACGTGATAGCGGTTTGGTTTCAATGTCGCCAAACTTACTGAAATCAATCACTGGCATCGCCAATGTCGCTAGGCTACCCAAACCCGCGCCCATATTTTCCATACGCAGTTTGGCTAATTCACCTTTCACATAAGCCTGAATGTCTTGTTGTAGAATGCGGTTTTTTGCTGCACTACCTTTAACAAAAGCCAAGTTGACCCCTAACTCACGGGCAAATTTACGTACCGATGGACTCGCATGCGAAACGTTTCCAGCATCCACTACAGCGCTTTCACCTACGGGCACTGGCTGACGCGCCGGGGCGATTGTTTTTGGGGGCTCTGGTGCAGGGCGAGTAGGTTGAGGAATTTTTCGATCTGGAATAGCTTCTTTCACAACGACGGGCTTTTCTGTAGCAGCCGGTTTTTCTACCACTGGCATACTCGCAGCGTCACTGACATCCATCGTGATAATCAAACTTTCCTGAGCAACTTTATCACCCACTTTTATTTTAACTTCTTTGACTACCCCTGCAAATGGTGAAGGGATGTCCATAGAAGCTTTGTCAGACTCTACGGTAATCAGAGAATCCTCTTTAGCGACGGTGTCGCCAGCTTTTACTAAAATCTCAATGACATCCACACTATCAAAATTACCAATATCGGGGACGAGTATGTCTTGAATTGCCATGTGTACGTGTCCTTAAACTGTCGTTGGGTTAGGTTTGTTAGCGTCTAACTTGTATTTCTTGATGGCCTCACTAACTTTGCTTGCTGGTAATTTACCTTCATCAGCAAGTGCTTTTAGTGTAGCAACCACAACATAATACCTATCCACCTCAAAGAAGCTACGAAGTGCTTCACGGCTATCAGAGCGGCCATAACCATCGGTGCCTAGTGCAACAAACTTTCCTGGCACGAAGCCAGCAATTTGCTCTGCAAAAGATTTCATATAGTCAGTGGATGCAATGGTTGGTCCTTGCGCACCCTTCATCACTTCTGCCACGTAGCTTAGCCTTTGTGGCTTCTCAGGATTTAGCATATTCCAGCGTTCTGCATCTAAACCATCACGACGCAATTCGTTAAAGCTGGTCACACTCCAAACATCGGCTGAAACACCCCAGTCTTTTTCGAGCAATTCAGCGGCAAATATCACCTCACGTAAAATCACACCACTACCCATCAACTGTACTTTTTCGCCTTTGCCTTTTGATTTACTAAAGTTATAAATACCTTTTAGAATGCCAGCTTCTGTGCCTTTTGGCATTTCAGGATGGGTGTAATTTTCATTCATCAAAGTGATGTAGTAATACACATCCTCTTGATTCTGCACCATGCGACGCAAACCTTCTTGAATAATCACCGCCAACTCATAAGCAAAGGTTGGATCGTAAGAAATGCAGTTAGGAATCGTGGCAGACATCAAATGGCTATGGCCATCTTCATGTTGCAATCCTTCACCATTCAAAGTGGTTCGGCCTGCAGTAGCACCAAGCAAGAAGCCACGCGCGCGCGAGTCACCAGCAGCCCAAGCTAAGTCGCCAATACGCTGAAAGCCAAACATCGAATAGAAAATGTAGAAGGGGATCATCTGCACACCAGTAACGCTGTAAGACGTTGCTGCAGCCATCCAACTAGAGAATGAACCAGCTTCGTTAATGCCTTCCTCTAAAATCTGTCCATCTTTAGATTCTTTGTAATACATCACTTGGTCAGAATCCATTGGCTCGTAAAGCTGACCCTGACTCGCGTAAATACCAAGCTGACGGAACATGCCTTCCATACCAAAAGTACGGGCTTCATCTGGCACGATAGGCACAACAAATTTACCTATCTGCTTATCACGTACCAAGGTAGATAAAATACGGACAAACGCCATGGTGGTAGAAATTTCTCGCTCACCCGTTGACACTAACATATTCTCAAAAGCAGATAATTCAGGGACAACTAGCTCATTACCTTTACGACGGCGCGCCGGTACAGAACCTCCCATGGCAACACGGCGTTCTGCCATATACTGCATCTCAGGGCTATCGGCCGCTGGCTTATAAAAGCTTAAGCGCTCTACTTGTTCGTCTGTAATTGGCAAATCAAAACGGTCTCTAAACGCTTTGAGTGAAGTTAAATCCATACTCTTCTGCTGGTGAGTCGTGTTTTGACCTTCTCCCGCCTCGCCCATACCGTAACCTTTTACAGTTTTAGCTAAGATTACGGTTGGCTGGCCTTTATGGTTCACTGCTGAGTGATAAGCCGCATAAACTTTGTGCGGGTCATGACCACCACGATTCAAACGCCAAATATCTGTGTCGCTCATCGCCGCAACCATTTGTTTTAATTCTGGATATTTACCAAAGAAATGTTCACGGGTGTAAGCACCACCCTTAGCTTTAAAGTTTTGGTATTCGCCATCTACGCATTCTTCCATGCGTTTTTTAAGCAAACCATCTTTATCCATCGCTAACAACGGGTCCCAATAGGAGCCCCAAATCACTTTTAGCACGTTCCAGCCGGAACCACGAAAATCAGACTCCAACTCTTGAATGATCTTACCGTTGCCGCGTACAGGGCCATCTAAGCGCTGAAGATTACAGTTCACCACAAAAATCAAATTGTCTAACTTTTCACGACTAGCCAATGAAATTGCGCCAAGTGACTCAGGCTCATCCATCTCGCCATCGCCACAGAATACCCATACCTTACGGTCACTAGTATCGGCAATACCGCGGTCATGCAAATACTTAAGGAAACGCGCTTGATAAATACCGGTAATGGGACCCAAGCCCATAGATACCGTTGGAAACTGCCAAAAATCTGGCATCAGCCAAGGATGCGGATAACTAGATAAGCCGTTACCCGCTGTTTCTTGACGGTAATTAGTCAGCTGATCCTCAGTAATACGCCCTTCCAAAAAGGCGCGCGCATAAACCCCTGGAGAAGAGTGCCCTTGAAAATAAACACAATCCCCACCAAAATTCTCATTAGCTGCGCGAAAAAAATAGTTGAACGCAGTATCATACAAAGTCGCTGCTGATTGAAAACTGGCAATATGTCCGCCTACGCCCGGCGATTTTTCATTAGCTCGCAACACTGTCATAATCGCATTCCAGCGCACTAAGGCGCGAATACGGCGCTCAATTTCAGGGTTGCCAGGTAAACGTTGCTGTAGATGCGTTGGTATTGTATTGACGTAGGCTGTTGTTGCGTTATAAGGCAAATTACTGCCAGAACGGCGCGCTTTATCAATCATCGCCTCCAGTAAGAAGTGAGCACGCTCTGTGCCCTCGTTTTCAATAACCGCGGTAAGAGCGTCTAGCCATTCCTGCGTTTCTTGTGGATCGGTTTCAGTTAAACCATTGCCCTGAATTGTGGTGTATTGATTCGTTGCCATGCGTGAGATATCTCCGTGTTGTTGTTGCTACGCGTATAATTTATACAAAGCGAACGCAACTAAACGTGAATTAGATTGTTCTATAAAAAGAGCAAACATTAATGTCTATTCAATCAAGCTCACAGTGTGGCTTTTTTAGACTTTTTGGTCAAGTTAAAACGTACAAGAAAAGTAGCTTTTGTATTGAATTTTATAGATTCACATGCGTTATTATATAAGAGTTAAAGGAATTTAAATGTCGTTAAAATTAGTGCAATATGCAACAAAATGTTCTGAAAAGTCATTATCATCTGAGAAACATATACTTTTCGTTCTTACCGAAAAAGAAGAAGTTGAGCTCGCCTTTGGTGAAGCGCTACGCGCAAAACTAAAACGCACCAATAGTGAATATAAAGACTTAATCAAAGCACCATTAGTTGTTGATTTGCCTAATAATAGCGTCGCAAGCTTTGTTGTCTTAAGTGATAAACTCAATATGTTTCAACGTCACACCCTGCTACGCAAAGCACTGAAACCACTACTAGATGAACAACCTAGCACATTAGCAATTTGCTTATTTGGGGATGACAACACGCGTGAAGCGCATGCTTGTGCTGCGTATTACGTGTCTACCGTAAATGCAACAGAATTACCTAATAGAAAAAAAGAAAGTAAATTTAAACCATTGAATAACATAAACATTCATGGCAATAAAGCAAATCATAACTACGATTACGTCAACGCACGCGTAAGCGGCAATACGCTATGCCGCCAATTAACTATCGCGCCACCGAATGAATTAACGCCGACCATTTATCGCACTAAAGTTCTTGCTTTAGCCAAATTAAATGGCTGGAAGCATGCTGAGTTCGACATGCCTGCGCTAAAAGAAATGGGGGCTGGGGCATTTTATGCAGTAGGCCAGGGCAGCGATCCACAAGATGCCGCTATTGTGCACCTCACTTACACACACAAGAATGCTAAAAAACATATCTCATTAGTCGGTAAAGGCATTTGTTTTGATACTGGCGGGCACAACATCAAGCCGGCGAAATACATGCAAGGCATGCATGAAGATATGAATGGCTCGGCTGTAGCATTAGGAATTTTACTGGCTGCTACAGAGCAACAGCTCGAAGTAAAAATTGATTGCTGGTTAGCCATCGCGCAAAATCACATTGGCCCACTGGCTTATAAGCAAAATGATGTGGTTACCGCTCTGAATGGTATGACCATTGAAATTGTTCATACCGATGCCGAAGGGCGCATGGTGTTGGCAGATACCTTAACATTAGCTAGTCGAGAAAAACCTGATGTTATCTTAGACTTTGCTACACTTACAGGCAGCATGATTTCAGCGTTAGGGGATCGCATGAGCGGGGTAATAAGCAACCGCCCGGAACTGGCTTGCAAAGCTGTAGGGGCCGGTAGCATTACGGGTGAACGTATCGTAGCCTTTCCGTACGATGATGACTACGAAAGTGATCTAGACAGTGAAATTGCGGATATTAAGCAATGTACATTAGAAGGTGGAGCAGACCATATACACGCCGCTAGATTTTTAGGTAGATTCATTGAAAATGACACAGCCTGGCTACATACCGACCTATCTTCAGCGAACCGCAAAGGTGGCTTAGGGGCGGTGCAGAGTGACACTAATGGTTTTGGTGTGGGATTTGGCTTAGAAATGATTAGGAGCTTACTCGCGTAATAATATTGCATAACAAAGCCTTCATCAAGGGCTTTGTTTTTTTGTTACGCCATCTCCGCACAAGCTAAAAACCCCCACTATTTTCATAGCGGGGGTTTTGCTGACTGTCTTTCGACAGTACAAATAAATAGCTTGGCAGTGACCTACTTTCGCATGCAAAAAGCATACTATCATTGGCGCTGGTTCGTTTCACGGC
>SHXQ01000024.1 GCA_009693255.1 Methylotenera sp.
TGGTGGTGAAAGAGGGACTTGAACCCTCGACCCCAGGATTATGAATCCTGTGCTCTAACCAGCTGAGCTACATCACCGTTTAAACTGTTTGCTTAATTTCTGCAAGGGCGCAATTCTAGTGTTTTAGGCGCTAAATGTCAAAAAATAGTTTTCTAATTACACGTTAAATCTAAAGTGCATCACGTCGCCATCTTGCACTATGTATTCTTTGCCTTCTAGGCGCATTTTTCCGGCTTCTTTTGAGCCTTGCTCACCTTTGTTTTTAACGTATTCGTCATATTGAATCACCTCTGCACGAATAAAGCCACGTTCAAAGTCTGTATGAATCACGCCGGCGGCTTGTGGGGCTGTGGCACCTTTTTTCACTGTCCAAGCGCGCACTTCTTGCACGCCTGCGGTAAAGTAGGTTTGCAAACCGAGTAAATCGTAAGCGGCACGAATAACGCGGTTTAGGCCTGGCTCATCTTGGCCTAGCTCTGATAAAAATAAGGCTTTATCTTCATCTTCTAGTTCTGAAATTTCAGATTCAATTTTTGCACATATACACACCACTGGGGCGCCTTCTGCTTTGCCTAGAACTACTACTTTATCTAGCAGAGGGTTGTTTTCAAAGCCCACTTCATCCACATTGGCTAAGTACATCACTGGTTTAACTGTAATGAGGCATAGTGGTTTAAGTAGTTGCAGTTCGTCATCATCTAGCCCTAGCGTGCGTACGGCTTTAGCCTGATTTAAGCAGGGTAAAACTTTATCTAATATTGCCATGAGCGCGATAGCATCTTTATCACCACTTTTAGCTTTCTTACCTTCGCGCTGCATGGTTTTTTCAACCGTTTCCATGTCGGCCAAGGCAAGCTCGGTATTAATCACTTCAATGTCTGATAGCGGATCAATTTTATTTGAAACGTGAATCACATTGCCATCTTCAAAGCAGCGTACTACGTGGGCAATGGCGTCTGTTTCGCGGATATTAGCTAAAAACTTATTGCCTAAGCCTTCACCTTTAGAGGCACCTGCTACTAAGCCGGCAATATCGACCATTTCAACAATGGCAGGTTGTGTTTTTTGTGGCTTTACAATGTCTATCAAGGCTTGCATGCGCGTATCTGGCACTTCTACAATGCCCACGTTAGGCTCAATGGTGCAAAATGGATAGTTCTCTGCCGCAATGCCCGCTTTAGTAATGGCATTAAATAAGGTAGATTTTCCTACGTTAGGTAGGCCAACAATTCCACATTTCATCTTTTTTCCAGTTCATTTTTAACGCAGTCGTTGCGTATTATTCGTATTTGTTAATCGGCCCTAATATGGCCTTTATTTTTTCGAGTGCAATTTTAACATTGCCTGCTCAAAATCACCGCTTAACAGCTGCGGCAGTATAGTCATGCTTTTATCTAGGCACTCATTAATGGCGGTTTGCTCATCTTTTGTGGGTGCTTTTAATACAAAGTTAACCACTTCGTTTTTATCACCTGGGTGACCAATACCAAAGCGCAAGCGCCAAAAGTCTGCCGTACCTAGCGCGGCCGTAATGTCTTTTAAGCCATTATGCCCGCCATGACCACCGGCTTTTTTTAATTTAACGGTGCCTGCGACTAAATCTAACTCGTCATGAATCACCAGTATTTGTTCGGGTAATATTTTGTAGTAGTTGGCTAGTGCGGCTACCGCTTTACCACTGGCATTCATAAAGGTATTTGGTTTAAGCAGCCAAGTATCGTTAGTTGGACTGAGCTTGCCTGCTATTGCAAAAAACTTTGCATTTAAGCTAAGCTGGCTTTTACTTGTTAACGCCAGTTGATCCACCCACCAAAAGCCTGCGTTATGGCGCGTGGCCTCATATTGACCGCCAGGGTTGCCTAGGCCTACAAAAAGTTTAATTTCACTCATATCGACATAGTATCAATAAAAAACGCGCACTTCGTCAGAATGTGCGCGTTTTGTTGCATGCTTAAATTTAAAAAAGCTTGAAACTTAAGCTGCAGGCGTTGCTGCAGGAGCTACTTCAGGTGTTGCTTCCGTCACATCTGTAGCGGCATCAGAAACACCACCACGAGTTTTAGCAATAGATACAACAGCTGCGTCATCACCGTGCGCTAATTGCACAAATGTAACACCTTTAGGTAGAGTAATTTGTGATAAGTGGATTGATTGACCAATTTCAAGTTTAGCAACGTCAATTTCAATAAACTCCGGCAAGTCTTTTGCTAGGCAGCTTACATCAGCTTCAGTGAAAATATGAGCCACGATACCGCCGCCAATTTTTACACCTGGGGCAACGTCAGCATTGATAAAGTGGAAAGGCACTTTAACGTGAATTTTTTCTGTAGCACTGACGCGCTGAAAATCAACGTGTTGAATAGTGTTACGCACTGGGTGCATTTGAAAGTCACGTAATAATACGTTTTCTTTTTTACCTGCTAAATTTAGGCTTATCACTGAAGCGTGGAACGCTTCATGGCGGAACTCTAAAAATAGTTCTTTTGCGTTTACTTCAATGGTAACCGCTTCTTTACCTGCACCATAAACTACACCTGGTACAGAGCCTGCGTGACGTAGACGGCGGCTCGCACCCGTACCTTTTGCATCACGTTTTACTGCGTTAATTTCGATAGTCATTTTACTGCTCCTAAATTTACTACTAGGCTTTCGACTGCCTTCTTACACTAAAATCTGCACACCGCGACCAGTATGCAGGGTTAAAAACTTTAAATCATTTAATCCATAAAGAGTGAAGATACTGAATCTTCACAACTAATTCTACGTATCGTTTCTGCCAATAATTCAGCGGCACTTAATTGGCGAATTTTTTTGCAATCGGCTGATTCTTTGCCAAGGGCAATGGTGTTGGTGACGACTAATTCATCTAATTCAGAATTCATAATACGCGCTGCGGCGCCACCTGATAATACCGGGTGCGTGGCATAGGCAATTACTTTTTTAGCGCCATGTTTCTTTAATGCCGCAGCCGCTTCACAAAGCGTGTTGGCGGTATCGACCATGTCGTCCATGATGACGCAGGTGCGACCAGAAACATCACCAATAATATTCATTACTTTAGCGACATTAGCTTTTGGACGACGCTTGTCGATAATCGCTAAGTCAGAATTTAACTGTTTGGCGGCAGCACGCGCACGCACAACGCCACCAACATCTGGCGAAACAACCATTAAATTTTCATGGTTTTGCAGTAATAAGTCCGCCAGTAAAATCGGCGTGGCGTAAATATTATCGACCGGAATATCAAAAAAACCTTGAATTTGATCTGAGTGCAAATCCATGGTGAGCAAGCGATTAACGCCAACGCCGGTAAGCATGTTTGCCACTACTTTGGCCGTAATTGCTACGCGTGCTGAGCGCGGGCGGCGATCTTGCCGTGAATAACCAAAATAGGGGATAGCAGCGGTAATTCGGCCGGCAGACGAGCGACGAAGCGCATCCACCATGACCATCACTTCCATGAGGCTGTCATTCGTTGGGTGACTGGTCGATTGCAGCACAAATACATCGCGACCACGTACGTTTTCCAGTAATTCAACTGTAGTTTCACCGTCACTAAAGGTACCAACGTGGGCGCGACCAAGTTCAATACCTAAATGCGTAGCTACTTCTTGCGCGAGTATTGGATTGGCTGAGCCTGTAAAGACCATCAAGTTGCCGTTAGACATCTGTTGATTCCCTATCGAGCCAGCATTTGCGGTGCCGGCGTCAAACTATCAATAAAAAATTATAAAAAACAAAAGCGCGTAAATCAAATAATCTACACGCTTTCGATTTTAATCGATGCAGACAGCTTGTCTACATTATAAAATTGGCTGAGGAGGAAGGACTCGAACCTTCGGATGCTGGGATCAAAACCCAGTGCCTTAACCAACTTGGCGACTCCCCAATAGTTTAATCAAGCTATTTAATGAGACGCAAAGTCCACTAAAGGGTGCTGATTTAACCCTTTTGCAACAAAACCCTGCACAGAAAATCCTAGTACATCATTTGGTTTTTGATTGCAGATTTCAGTCGCAACTTTTTCGCTAGCCACTTCTAAAAAAACAGAAGCACCAGAACCACTCATTCTTGCATCACCAAATTGTTTAAGCCAGATTAAGCAAGCCAGTACGGGCGGATAATCATTGCAAACTACTTTTTCAAGATGGTTTGTAAACGCAGTGTTTGCATTAGCAAGCGCTGAATTAGACACAGAATAATTGGATGCCCTTGAAAAGTCCGACATTGTCTTAGGAATAGCATTTTTTGTCAATTGCTTATTGGCAAATATTTGCGCAGTGGACACATGTACATTGGGAGTTAATACCACGTAATACGCTTCGGCTAAGGTAATTGTGTGCAGTTGCTCACCTACGCCTTCAGCCCAAGCATTAGACCCATAGATAAAAAATGGTACATCAGCACCTAATTGTAAGCCCAGCGACAATAATTCGGCACGGCTTAAATTAAGCTGCCATAAGCGATTTAAAGCTAATAATACGGTGGCTGCATCTGAACTACCACCGCCCAATCCACCGCCCATTGGGATGCGTTTTTCAACCAAAATCTCTACGCCTAGTGGGCATTGGCTATATTTTTGCAAAAGTTTTGCCGCACGGACGCATAAATCTTGCGACTCTTCGACACCAGGCACGGCATTTAAACGCTTAATGGCGCTGGATTGCGTCGGCTTTAGCTGAATGGTGTCGTAAAAATCAAGCAGACGAAATACTGTTTGTAATAGATGGTAGCCATCGGCACGCTGGCCGGTGATGTGCAAAAACAGATTGATTTTGGCGGGCGCTAAAAATGATTGGAAATCTTGCATAGACTAATTTTAACGCATCTAGCTATAGGGTAAGTGGTTAACTTAAATTAATTAGCTACCCCCAGCTTGCCGCCAATACTATTCCACAATAATACGCCTATTCAATGCTTGCGCTGGGCGGTTATTGTCATGTTGCACGACCTCCTTAAAGTCTGTTATTTGTTCTTTGGAAGCCATCATTGAGTTTTTCATGATGAGCCAACGTACGCCTTCGGTGCATGGTGGGATGGTAAGTGAGCCGCTAAATCTATAATAGCCGCGGTTTTCGGGGATTAATTCACTAGGGATCACTCGGTTTTTTAACACAACGGGCGCGCCCGCTTTGTTCGATAGTTGCCCCATAGTTTTGCTAATCCAAGGTTGGCTTTCCCTTCTGTGTACATCACGCTTATCATGGTGATATTGCCTTTTGAGTCGGCATGTTTGAACTGTGTTTCTAGGGGAAATGATTGCTCGCGTATTGATTTTCACTAGGTGAATGGAAAAGCACTTGCTTCATCTGATAGGCTGCACTGTCCAGAACCAGCATGTTGCTCTCTTTAAAATTAACCAGTACGGTATGGCCGTTATTCGATATATCTTTCGCAGGGAATTTTTGTATACTCTTTAGCGGTTTTAACGAGGCGCGCGTTGTCGCTTCGATATTGATAGGAGATTGATTGCGTCCAGCGGCGCAAGTGGCAAATTCAGCGGATAGCTTAGCCCAATTTTCCGGACCGTCTTTGCC
>SHXQ01000017.1 GCA_009693255.1 Methylotenera sp.
CACTTACTCTCGCCGCAATTTAAGCAAGTTAAGCAACCGTCCATCACAATAGCGGCCTTGGTATTACATTTACCACAAAGCTGAGCGCCTTTAGGGAAGCCTTCTGCCGTCACTTCTTCGCCTGCCTTTGCATGCTTTTCTAAGTACTCGGCTTTTTTCTCAGCCACCAGTTTTTGTTGGTGTTGATCCAAACCCGGTTTTTTAAGCATGCCAATTTCTTGCAGGTGTTGCTCAACCACTTCGCCAATTTCTGCCACTAAGCTAGGAATAAATTTCCCGCCTTTTTTAAAGTAGCCGCCGCTTGGCTCAAACACACTTTTAAGCTCTTCAACCAAGAAAGTGATATCGCCACCTTTGCGGAATACAGCAGACATAACGCGGGTTAGCGCAACAATCCATTGAAAGTGCTCCATGTTTTTCGAGTTAATGAAGATCTCAAATGGGCGACGGTGTTCTTGCGGCGTGCCTTCGTTCATGATCACGTCGTTAATGGTGATGTAAAGCGCGTGCTCGGTCATTGGCGTTTTGATTTTGTAGGTATTGCCGACTAGTTTGTCTGGGCGACTCAGTGGTTCGCCAATTTGCACAACCTTAACCGCTTCTGGCGCTGCCGCTTTATTTTCTGCGTCTTTTTTATCTTGCTCATTCACCAGCGCGTAGCTGACAATTTTCTTTTCTATTTTAGTTGCCATGATTTTTCCTTTTAATTGCTAGTCTGTGGTTGTTAGACGATAGTGTGTTCAAGTGTAGTCGCGTTTAACTAACGACTACCTACTATCGACTAACAACTTAGAACTTACCGTAATAGCCTTCTTTGAGCGCATCATAAAGATTGGCGGCTGAGTGAATCTCACCATCGTATTCAATTTCCTCATTACCTTTAACCTCTAACTCGGTACCGTCATCTAGCGTGAATTTGTAGGTGGTATTTTCTAAATCTTTTTCCGTCACCAACACGCCCTGGAAAGCTTCAGGATTGAATCTAAACGTTGTGCACCCTTTTAAGCCTTTGTCATACGCGTAGAGATAGATGTTTTTGAAATCTTCAAAATCATAATCCGTTGGTACGTTAATGGTTTTAGAAATTGAGCTATCTATCCATTTTTGTGAGGCAGCTTGAATATCCACGTGCGCTTTGGCTTGTATGGTTGAAGAATCTAAAAAGTAATCCGGTAATTTTTCATCTTCTTTATCGCTAAACGGCATGGCTTGAGGATTAATCAACTCACGGTAAGCTAACAGCTCGTAAGAGAATACATCGACTTTTTCTTTTGATTTTTTACCTTCACGAATCACATTACGCGCATAGTGGTGGGCAAATGAGGGTTCAATACCGTTACTGGCATTGTTAGCGAGCGACAGTGAAATGGTACCTGTTGGGGCGATAGAGCTATGGTGCGTAAAACGTGCTCCTTTAGCAACAATTTGATTGCGTAAGCCTTCAGGAAACTGCTGCATATAGCGACTGTATTTACCCAACAATACCTTACCGGCAATTTTACTGCCCACCTTAATGCCATCCGCCGCCATTTCAGGGCGTTTAGCTAGCATGTCTGCCGTGACTTCAAACTTCTCGTCCATAATTGGAGCTGGGCCTTTTTCAGCCGCTAACTGCACGCCAACATTCCAGCCTTCTTCTGCCATGACGCGGGTGACTTCGTCGGTAAATTTGAGTGAATCTTCTTCACCATATTTCATTTTCATCATCGTGAGACTAGAGCCTAAGCCCAAGTAGCCCATGCCATGACGGCGTTTACGCATAATTTCATCGCGCTGTTGTTGTAGTGGCAAGCCATTAATTTCAACGACGTTATCTAACATGCGGGTGAAAATAGCGATCACTTCGCGGTACTCTTTCCAGTCAAAAAGAGCTTCGTCTGTGAAAGGATGTTTTACAAAGCGCGTTAAGTTGACTGAGCCAAGTAAACAAGCGCCATATGGCGGAAGTGGTTGCTCACCACATGGGTTAGTAGTGCGGATATTTTCGCAGAACCAATTGTTGTTCATTTCGTTTACACGGTCGATCAGAATAAACCCTGGTTCAGCAAAGTCATAAGTACTGGACATAATCACATCCCACAAACGACGCGCCTTGATGTTTTTATAAACACGACAGGCCACTTTCCCCGCATCGACGCCATCGGCTTTAGTGAGATATTTACCTTTAACTGGCCACTCACGCCAAACCACTTGCGCAATATCATTCACATTCAAACCATCGATAATCGCTTCTTTTTCAGTAACAGGAAAAGCCAGTTTCCACTCCGCATCTGCTTTTACTGCTTCCATGAATTCTTTAGTAATGAGACATGACAGATTGAATTGGCGTAAACGACCATTCTCACGCTTAGCTTTAATAAAGTCGGTGACATCTGGATGAGAAATATCAAAGGTAGCCATTTGCGCTCCACGACGACCGCCGGCACTAGAGACGGTGAAGCACATTTTGTCATAGATATCCATGAACGATAGCGGGCCACTGGTGTAAGCCCCGGCGCCGGCTACAAACGCGCCTTTAGGACGCAATGTTGAAAATTCATAGCCAATACCACACCCCGCTTTTAGCGTTAAACCGGCCTCGTGTACTTTACCTAAAATATCGTCCATGCTGTCTGATATGACGCCTGACACCGTACAATTAATGGTAGAAGTGGCTGGCTTGTGCTCTAAAGCGCCCGCATTTGATGTAATACGGCCTGCTGGGATCGCACCACGGCGTAAGGCCCATAAGAATTTCTCATGCCACTCGGCACGCTTTTCTTCTGTCGTTTCTACATCAGCCAAAGCACGGGCAACGCGTGCATAAGATGCATCCATATCAGCATCAACATGCTCACCTGTTTTTGTTTTCAAGCGATACTTTTTATCCCAGATGTCGAGCGACACTGCTTGCATAGGAATTTCTTTTTCGGTAGCGCTATTTTCGGCATTACCATTTACACCAGACTCGACAACTTTAAGCATCGCTTTAAACTCCCCAATGGTTAGACTTAAACTCACACAGAACCGCAATGAGTTTAGCCTATTCCTATTAATTATTTTAACTTAATTTTGACTTGCCAAATTGAGCATAACAAACTGACAAGAACCACAAACCACAACATATTGTATTTTCTTAGTAATTTAATCACTTGGTAGTGGTAGGTCAAGTGGTTTATTTTAAATAAATATCAAAATAAAACTACACTTTTGCTTGCTAATTTTACAAGCCTTGCTGGCATTGATTTGCAACTATCCAGAGAATAAAAACACTATCCCTTGCCTCAAAAAATATGTGCGAAAATAGCATGATGACACGTCACATTTATACTTTTTTACTTTATTTGCTACTCCCCTTCACGCCACTAAAATTATTATGGCGCGCGCGCAAGCAAGCAGAATATCTACTGCGCTGGCCTGAGCGTTACGGCTTTTATTCGCCCACTAGCCATCACGCTGTGATATGGCTGCATTGCGTTTCGGTAGGTGAAACGCGTGCAGTAGTGCCTTTAGTTAAGGCCTTGCTTCAACAATATCCGCATCATCAAATATTGCTCACACACACCACGCCTACTGGGCGCCTAACGAGTGAGCAGCTATTTGCGGATAGTGTGCAAAGGGTCTATTTACCTTACGACGTGCCTTTTGCCGTCAATCGCTTCTTAACTCATTTTAAACCTGCGGTAGGCGTGTTAATGGAAACCGAACTTTGGTTTAATTTAATCGCGGCTTGCAAGCAGCAACATATTCCACTATTACTGGTCAATGCTAGGCTTTCAGAAAAGTCTGCGCATGGTTATGCCAAATTAGGAAATTTGTTGCGCGATGGCTTGCGTAGCCTCTCGGCCACTGCCGCACAAACCGCACAAGATGCAGAACGCCTGCAGAAGTTAGGCGCAAACAATGTGCACGTCGTAGGCAACTTAAAGTTTGATGTCATGCCTCCGGAGACAGCTTACTCACAAGGCCAATCTTTACGACATTTGTTTGGTGAACAACGCCCCGTATTTTTGGCTGCCAGCATGCGTGATGGTGAAGAAAACCTAGTATTAGATGCAATTATTACGGCGCAAATACCTCATTTACTCACCGTGATTGTGCCACGCCATCCACAACGATTTAACGAGGTGGAGTCTTTACTACAACAGCGTGGTTTGCGCTACGAAAAACGCTCTACCCTTAATCAAATGGTTGCAACTGAAACGCAGGTTATTCTGGGTGACAGCATGGGTGAGTTATTTAACTATTATGCCAGTGCTGATGTCTGCTTAGTGGGCGGCAGCTTGCTACCTTATGGCGGGCAAAATCTGATTGAAGCGATGCGCATGCGTAAGGCGGTGCTGATTGGCGAACATACCTTTAATTTCAAAGAGGTGTCCGAACTTGCTGTAGCTAAATGTGCTGCTTGGCGGGTAAAAGACTCCGCAGAGATAGCAAAAGCTATTCAAGCTTTAATAGAAAATCCAAAAAAACAAGCAGATATGGGCGCAGCAGGGTTAGCCATATGTGAAGCCTCGCAAGGCGCCACACAAGCGACTTTAGACATCATTTCAGCTGCTTTCTAAAGCCAACAGCGGCTTAGCGGATAAGTTTACTCATCACCTTAAATGCGTCGCCTTCAGCTTTACCTAGCCATTCAAACAAAATAGACTCGGTATTACTGATCATGCAACCGGCGTCGCGCATTCTGGCAATGGCGTTGGCTTTATTGGCGGGATTGCGTGAAATAATCGCGTCTTCCACAACAAATACCTGCTTACCCGCAATAAGCAAATCTAGCGCGGTTTGCAATATGCAAATATGCGCTTCCATGCCGGCTAATATGACTTGCGACCGATCACGCGTAAGCTGACGGCTAATTTTAGGCTCTGCCATGCAGGAGAAAGCGATTTTTTCTACTGGCCTAATGCTCGGCGTCACCGCCAATAACTCAGGTACCGTCTGCCCTAGACCTTTTGGATACTGCTCTGTGATGAGTATTGGCACAGTCAACAGCATGGCGGCCTGCGCCAAAATACCGATGTTTTTAATGGTGGCTGGCAAAGCTTCTGGCGGCATGGTCGTGACTAAGCGCGTTTGCGTATCTATCATCATCAGCTGGCTCAAACTAGCCACCGCCATCAGTGGCGTGTGCGGCCTATTATCTAACATCAGTCATCACTAACTGCTGGTTAATATCCAGCAAATCGGCTTCAGCTACTACGCCAGAAGCCGTTTTAAGGCGAATAATATTCACTAAATAATTGTAGCGCGCTTGTAATAAATCTCGCTTGGCACTGAACAACTGCTGCTGTGCATTTAGCACATCAACACTAGTGCGCACGCCAACCTCATAGCCTAATTTAGTCGAATCCACTTGGCTTTGGCTGCTAAGTAAGGCTTGGTTTAGGGCTTTAACCTGTGCAATGGTGCTACTTAAATTAAGGTAAGTGCGTCGTGTTTCTAGCGCTGTTTGGCGGCGTGCGATTTCAACATCATCCTGTGCCTTTTGTTGATTAAGTAAGGCTTGCCGAACACGGGAGTTGGTTGCGCCACCCTGATATAAGGGGATTTGCAATTGCAAGCCGATAACACCAGTTTTAAGTTCGTTGCCAGTACTAAACACTGAACTACTGCCATTGGCATAAGCATCTGTGTAACTTGCAACAGCATCTAAAGTAGGCAGGTGGCCTGCTTTAGAACGCGCTATCTCTTGCTCAGAGAATTTAGCCGCCTCTTGCTGAATCTGAATATTTAAATTGTTCTGTGCCGCCACTTCCAGCCAACTATCCATGCTTTGCGCTAAATTATTCGTTTGAATATCGGCTTTTACGGCGGCTAACTTTTGTGGCGTTTCTCCAGTAATGGCCTGTACTGCATACTCGGCGACTTGATGCTCATTCACTAACGCTATTTCTTGCGCTACGATTAAATCGTAACGCGCTTGCGCTTCATTCACGTCAGTAATGGTGACTGTGCCCGCCTCAAAATTTGCCCGAGATTGCTCTAGCTGGCTGGAGATAGCCAATTTTTGCGCAACAATCAGATCAATTTTATCTTGAGCGATGAGTACGTCAAAATAAGCTTGCGTGGTACGTAGAATAAGCGCTTGTTGACTTAAATTTAGTTGCTTATCGGCCTGACTAACTTGTGTTACCGCTTGCGCTATCTGTATTAAATTTTGTTTCCGATAAATAGGCTGGCGCGCGTCGACTCCGTATTTATAGGTTTCAAAATTAGACCGACTCGGATCTCTGGTTGAGTTGATATAGCGAATATCCGACTGAACCGCATTGACGTCCGCGTTAAAATTAACCGTTGGTCGATATAATGCTTTGCCTTGTTCGATAATTTCTTGCGCAGCATGATTAGCACTTAATGCCGAAGCCAGCGTTGGGTCGTGCGCTAAAGCTTGCTGGTAAATATCCAGCAAAGACTGTTGTTTGGCTGCTATTGCGACATCGTCTGCACCATGCGCGCCCATGGTGCAGATTAGCGATGCGGCAAGAATAAAATGTTTTTGCATAGGGGTGCGTATATTAAAATTCGAATTGAGCGACTTGTGGCGCATTCACTAGTGGTGGCAAGCAGGTTTCAAATAATGTTTCTTGGCGGCAAACGCCTACACCGACACGCTGCGTGAGCATTGCCTGCATAATGGGCAGTTCGCCCACCACACTAAACATACGACCACCAATATTAAGCATTTGTTCAGCGGCACTTGGATGCATGGGCAAGGATCCGCTAAATACAATCACATCGTAAGGCGCTTCACTGGCATAGCCATTGACCGCATCGGCAATATGCAATGTGACATTGCGAATGTTGTGTTTTTGTAAGCGGATTTTTGCAATTGCCGATAGTTCTTCTTGAATTTCTACGGCATGCACATGTGCGGCTAGCGTTGCGATTAGCGCAGTTAAATAACCGCTACCGGTTCCTACCAACAGGACTTTATCTGTTTTTTTAACGTTCAGCGCTTGGAGAATCTTGCCTTCTATTTTTGGCGAAAGCATTGTTTGGCCATGCCCAATGGGCAATTCAACATCGGCAAAGGCCAGGCCTAGTTGCGCTTCTGCAACGAAGTGCTCACGCGGCACTTCGTTAAATAGATCAAGTACCACTGGGTCTAGTACTTCCCAAGTGCGGATTTGCTGCTCTATCATATTGAATCTAGCGGCATCACTGAGTTTGTTAAATCTTGTTTGTACTGTTTGGGTCATAGCCAATTATTCCTATCAATTTCTTTTATTATAGCGCTTGCAAAAACAATCCCGCCAACAGCTCTCTATTAGTTAGTGCTCTTGACGGCTAATTTCAACTCACCCGCCTTATAGGCCCGACTTGCCGTTTGATAATAAGCAATCGCTTCGTTGGCTAAATCATCACTCAGTTCGGTAGGCGTTGCATCAAAAGTGAGTGGGTCGATTTTATATGCCTCCACTTTCCGCTTGGGGGACAATACGATTAAGGTATCCTTTCTATAGTAGCCCAATGCTTGATAATTACTCACAAATGCGCGCTCAGGCATTTTAGTTGTGGACGCAGAAAATAATGATTGCCCATAAAAATACTCCGCCCCTTTTGCACCCAGCACATCCAACACAGTGGGCACTATGTCGATCTGACTAGCTACACGGCGGTAATGGCTTGCAGGCAGCATTTCAGGGGCATAGAAAAATAATGGGATATGGTATTTATCGACCGGCAATTTAGCCTTACCCGCCACTGAAGCGCAATGGTCGGCGACAATTACAAACAGTGTATCTTTAAACCATGGTTTGGATTTGGCGTTTTCAATAAACTTGCCAATCGCATAATCGGTATATTTCACCGCACTTTGTCGACTACCCTGCGGCAGATCAATTTTACCCTCAGGAAAAGTATAAGGCCGGTGATTGCTTGTGGTCATAATGTGGGCAAAGAATGATTTTTGCGTTTTTACATTTTCGTCAAAAATCTTAATGGCATTATTAAACAAACTTTCATCATCCACACCCCATACATTTTCACTTTGTATGGTTTTTGCGTCAAAATCTGTGCGATCCACCACGTTGTAGTTGTTGCTTCTAAAATAGGTATTCATGCTATCAAAGACGCCATAGCCTCCATAAATAAAGAAAGTCTCATAATTTTGCACGCGCAAGAGCTCGCCTATAGTCGCCAAATGATCGCTATTAGGGCGATGCACGATAGCCTGGCCTGGAATTGGCACTGTTGCGATAGATAGGGCGTCTAAGCCACGAACTGTGCGCGTCCCCGTGGCAAAAAGTTTATCAAACACCACACTTTCATCCGCCAATTTATCTAGATAAGGCGTTAAGTTTTGCTTATTGCCATAACTACCCATATATTCGGCCGACAAACTTTCTACCGATATCAGCACTACATTTTTTGGACTACGTGTAAATGGCGTTAACGCCGCCTTGCCTATATTTACCATAGGTAAAGGCCCTGAAGTAGCTTGCCGGCTTGACCCTAGAGACTGCAAAATACTGAGCGCCTGCGCCTGCGGGATGGTTTTATAAAACTTGTCGTAATCCAACTCATTACGCCGCGCTGCTGCAGAAAAACTAAAAATACCATTACCTGCAAGCTCGTTGGCATACGCATTTTTACTAAATTCCATTTGATCAACATTGGCCAATTGAAAGCTGGCCACTGGCAAGACAATCACAGCCAGCAGAATTTTGGTTTTTTGTTTAAGCGGCTTAAGCGCCGCATCAAAACGAACACATTTTCTTAGGCCATATAATATAGCCAGCGCTACTAGCGCAATCACTAGCAATATCCAAGGTACTGGGTAAGATTCGCGAATATTGCCGATGACTTCTTTGGTGTATATTAAATAATCAACGGCAATAAAATTAAAGCGGGTGGTGAATTCTTGCCAAAAAATATACTCAGAAGCCGCGCCAAATAACAGGCTAAATGTCACGAAGAATGCCACTACCCATCGCGCTTTATTCATCCATGGCTGACTACGCCAGCGATTGGGTATACTCAAGGAAGCAATAAAGAATGGCATTGCCAAGTAACAAAGCGCATTTAAATCAAACCAAAATCCAACTCCAAACGCCTTAATGGCTTGACCGACAGTGAGTTGGTGGACACCGACATCTACCCACAAAATTAACCTTAATAATAGCCAGATCGCCACTGCAATCGAGGCAATAAACAGAATAAATGGGATTTTATAAGGGGGTTTATTGCTACCGGCTTGAGCTAACTTAATCATGCATTCAACCTAAAAAACCTTAATCATTTGTCTAACGCACATCGTAACATGCGAACCTTACCATTTTATTACCGCTGGTCTATGCTTTTGGCGGCCAAACCAGGTACTGCGCAAGTAATATCATCCATACCAGCCAAGCCGTCCACAAATTATGCGACATAAAGTGTGCGCCTCGCATCATTTGCGCCCAGCCCATGACAAAACCTAAAACCAAGCCCAAAATCAAGCCCACGCTCGCTATCTTAGGTCGCGTATCTCTAAACGCAAAATACCAAGCCATAAGTGCAAATCCGCCACTCGCATGCCCGCCAGGAAAGCAATGCCCCGGCTTAATCCCTACTGGCAAGCTCGCAAAAAGTGGAATCAACGGTTGGCTCCCACCATATACCAGTAAGCTCCACGGGCAATCATGAATACTAAGATGCTTTAATATCGAGATAGCACTGGTAGAAATGACCATAGCCACAAATACCCATAAAAACTGGTGATGATAGCCCTGAGACCAATGGCTTTTGCTCTGTTGCAATCTAGTCGAACGCCATAATTTCAAGCCATATAGCCATAAGCCTAGCGCCATTAAACTGACCACTATCATCAAGTCTCTTAAGCCTTGATGCATCACATTCTCAAGAAAACTGTCTTTCTTTAAGGGAAACGCTAACGCATGTACGTCATAGAAAGGCTGAATTAACGAGGCATCCAAGCCTGTATCTGGATATATAAAAGCCATCCATAGCCCCGCCAGCAAAGGCAAGATTAAATGCAAGCGCCAAAAGCTTGGATTAAATTTGAGGGGCACTACATTCACTACACATACAATACTATGGGGAATACCGTAAGCGCTAAGACCACGATAATCACTCCATACCCCAGCGCTCTAATTGCCCAGTGAAATGAAAAAATAACGCAATAATAGCGGTTAAGTAATAAACGATATAAATAATCAAAGCCATAGACCACCCACTTTGTATACTTTTGATTGACGGCATTGATTATAGCAAAAATCATAAATAATACATGTGAGCAATCGCCATTAATTATAATAATAATTTTGACCTGTGCAGGATAAGCACTTGCTTTTACTACCGTTTTAGCGTAATTTCCGTCTGTTGCTAGGGGTCTATTCATCTTAGTTTATTTTTATGGATAGTGAGAAACACCCTTTGAACCTGACGCGGGTTATGCCGCCGTAGGAAAGCATGCAATGTATCCCTGCTAAGCCGTAGCAATGTATACATTTGATGCTTTTCTATGTTGAACAAATATATAGGAACGCACCATGAATGCCACAGATAAAAACCTCACCAAATTAGTCGCGAAATTCGATAATGAAACCGCGAAAATTGACCCCGCTACCACATTGTCTTTTGCCAATTCACGCAAAATCTACATTCAAGGTTCTCGCCCAGATATTCAAGTGCCGTTTCGCGAAATTAGCTTAAGTGATACGCCCTCCATGTTTGGCGCAGAAAAAAATCCCCCCGTCATGGTGTATGACACTAGCGGCCCGTATACCGACCCTGCCATTAGTATTGATATTAGAAATGGCTTGCCTGCACTCCGCGCGAAATGGATAGAAGAGCGCAACGATACAGAGCAACTAGATGGGCCAAGTTCGGCATTTGGTATCGCGCGTAAAACTGACCCTGAACTTGCAGAAATGCGTTTTAATTTACTACGCCTGCCGCGCCGTGCAAAAAAAGGCATGAACGTCAGTCAAATGCACTACGCGCGTAAAGGCATTATCACCCCTGAAATGGAATACATTGCCATTCGCGAAAATCAACGCCGTGAAAACATGAGTGAGCTGCTACAAACACAGCATAAAGGCCACGATTTTGGCGCAAGCATTCCTAAAGTCATTACCCCAGAATTTGTGCGTAGTGAAGTGGCACTAGGCCGCGCCATTATTCCGGTCAACATTAATCATCCAGAAATCGAGCCGATGATTATTGGTCGTAATTTCTTAGTGAAAATTAACGCTAATATCGGCAACTCCGCTTTAGGCTCATCCATTTCTGAAGAAGTTGAAAAAATGGTTTGGGGTACACGTTGGGGTGGCGATACGGTGATGGATTTATCTACCGGTAAAAACATACACGAAACGCGCGAGTGGATTATTCGCAACTCACCTGTGCCAATTGGCACCGTGCCGATCTATCAAGCACTAGAAAAAGTAAACGGCAAGGCAGAAGATTTAACTTGGGAAATCTTCCGCGATACTTTAATTGAACAAGCTGAACAAGGCGTAGACTACTTCACTATTCATGCTGGCGTGCGCTTGGCTTATATTCCGATGACTGCAAAACGCATGACCGGCATTGTGTCGCGCGGCGGCTCAATTATGGCTAAATGGTGTTTAGCCCACCACAAAGAAAGCTTCTTATATGAACATTTTGAAGACATCTGCGAAATCATGAAAACCTATGACGTTGCCTTTAGTCTTGGTGATGGCTTACGCCCAGGTTCAATTTACGACGCCAACGATGAAGCGCAATTTGCCGAACTGAAAACACTAGGCGAGCTCACGCAAATTGCTTGGAAACATGATGTGCAATGCATGATTGAAGGTCCGGGCCATGTGCCTATGCATTTAATTAAAGAAAATATGGAACTTCAACTGGAGCATTGTGGCGAAGCCCCATTTTACACACTAGGCCCATTAACCACAGACATCGCACCGGGTTATGACCATATTACCTCAGGCATCGGCGCCGCCATGATAGGCTGGTATGGTTGCGCAATGTTGTGTTACGTCACACCAAAAGAGCATCTAGGCTTGCCTGATAAAGAAGATGTGCGCGTGGGCATCATTACTTACAAAATTGCTGCGCACGCGGCCGACCTTGCTAAAGGCCACCCAGGAGCACAAATTCGTGACAACGCCTTGTCAAAAGCACGCTTTGAATTCCGCTGGGATGACCAATTTAATTTAGGGCTAGATCCTGAAAAGGCTAAAGAATTTCACGATGAAACACTGCCGCAAGATGGCGCCAAACAAGCGCATTTTTGCTCCATGTGTGGACCTCATTTCTGCTCCATGAAAATCACGCAGGATGTGCGTGATTACGCAGCTACTTTGAACATTTCAGCACAAGAGGCGTTGACAAAAGGCATGCAAGAGAAATCTATTGAGTTTGTGAAAAAAGGCAGCGAGGTTTACCAAAAAGTTTAATTTAAACGTTAAGCCAATAAAAAATCCAGCATCAGCTGGCTTTTTTATTGGCGCCATGCGCTATTATGTCTCTGATGCACAAAGTTATATAAATCAATAAATAATACTCAACCCTTCCCATTAGGGCATGCCCCATTTAATCGTAAAAATTACATATTTTCTGATGATTTTTGTAGTTTTATGACTGCTTTAAGGCAACCATAATTTATGGGCATGTGGCAGAAACGGGCCATAAGCGGCCGCTTGTGATGCCTGATGAGTTAGCCGTTGCGCCGATTGAAATGATTCAACAGAGGATTGAAGTTGCCACTAGTAATGCTCTTCTCTACCCATCCTCGGCAATCATATAGCTATATCCATTCAACCGCTTCTTACACTGCGACTACTTTTGATAAATTAACAGCTAAAGAATAATGGCGGCAGAGACATTCCAAGCCAACTCATGGCCTAGAAAATGAATGTATTTATGCCTTAAATTTTATTGCTCAATAGTCGCCAACTACCAGCGCCTAGCACTCATCTACCCTCTAATGCCGGGAAAAGTCCAATGACGCCATGAGCAATAAACTCAACTGCCATTGCGGCAAGAATCAACCCCATTAAGCGCGTAACAATATTAATGCCTATCGTTCCTAATTTATCTGCGATATAACTAGAAAGTTGCAAAGTTACCCAGACCAGGCAAGCCACCACTAAAATGGGCACGACTAAGGAGATATGTCCTATAAAGGTTTTACTTTGCTGGGCGGCGATAATCATACTGCCTATCGCGCCAGGACCCGCTAACAAAGGAATGCTAAGCGGTACGACAGCAATCACATCTCGCTCTTCCATTGTTTTAGCTTCTTCAGGGGTTTGCTTAGAATGGCTTTGCTTGGCATGCAACATATTGATAGCAATTAATAGTATGAGTATTCCACCGCCCACTTGGAAAGATGGAATGGTGATACTAAAAAAATTCAGAATGCCGTCACCAAACAAAGCCGATGCAACCAGCACCAGAAAAACCGTCACGGCAACAACATTTGCCGTTCTTAATTTCTCTTTACTGTTCCATCCATCTGTGGCGCTAATGAATATGGGCACACTTCCAATTGGGTTCACAATTGCAAATAGCGCTATTCCAATCTTAAATAGATAAGCCCAATCCATCGTTTTTTGCTCCTAAATAGTCATCATAACCGTCTTTGGTGACCGTGGAATGAAATTTCCTCGAAGCAGAAGGCAATCCATCTAGGAAAAAGTTGCCTTTATAACGCGCATGTTCAAAACGCACCCGCGTGCAATGCTTATCAACGCTAAGGTAGCCACTAATCATGCGAATAATCGAGAGGCATACCGATGGTTTAATAAATCAAAACTTATCGCTTAATTTTGTTAAAATAGCCTTATAAATTAAATCACTGCAGACTATTTTGACTACCATTAAACTCAACAAAAAACCTGACGATACGCAAGCTAAAGCAAGCAAAGTGCCTGTGCGTCGTAGCCATGCTATTCAACGTGATCGTTCTGTAGCGTCAGCTCGGGTGAATGCGCCAGTGATAGCGGAACAACATGTGCAAAGGCAAGAGCCTGTTGCACAATCGCCCGCTAGAACGGGGCAACGCAACCACCGCTTTGATGGCAAGTTGCATGGAGATACAGATGCTAATACCTCGCAAAATGAACGTGCTGCTTATTCGGCAAAATCTACCAATACTCGTGAGCAACAACCCAGACAAGCAAGACCACAAGGCGTTGACACGCGCACCACGCCTCGCCCTGATAAAAACGAACCGCAATATCGCCAAGCACCGCGCCGTGGCGGTAAAGTGCGAGACGGCTACGATTCCATCAATACACCACAATATGGCTCAGCAGCAAAAGCTGCTTATAAATCCACCACTATCAGCACTGACTTACCTCGCCTTTCTAAGGTCATGGCAGAGCGTGGACTTTGTTCGCGCCGTGAAGCAGATGAATGGATTTCTAACGGCTGGGTAATGGTGGATGGTGTGATTATTGAAACACTGGGCACACGTATTCAACCCGATGCTGAAATTATTATTAGTAGTTATGCGCATGAAGTTCAGGCTGAATCGGTGACGATTATTTTGCATAAACCGGTGGGCTATGTGAGCGGGCAGGCAGAAGATGGTTACGAGCCAGCCATTGTGCTGGTTCACCCCGACAACGAATGGCTGGATGACCCTAACTTAAATCAGCATCATGCCAAAGAATTCCAACGTAGGTTTTTGCATGGCTTAGCGCCAGCAGGTCGCTTAGATATTGACTCTACGGGTATGTTAGTGCTTACTCAGGACGGTCGTATTGCCCGTCATTTAATCGGTGAAGATTCCAGCGTTGAAAAAGAATACTTAGTGCGCGTGGAGGGCGAGCTTAGCGATGCCGATATGCAGCGGCTTAATTTTGGCCTAAGTTTAGATGGCGAAAAACTGAAGCCTGCAAAGGTCAGCTGGCAAAATGAAGATCAATTACGCTTTGTATTACGAGAAGGTAAAAAGCGTCAAATTCGTCGCATGTGCGAAATGGTCGGCTTGCATGTAGTAGGGTTAAAGCGCGTTCGTATTGGCAGTGTTAATTTGGGGAAATTGCCCGTAGGCCAGTGGCGTTATCTGCGCAATGATGAGCGTTTTTAATCGCTAGTTTGAGCATTAAAATCTAGCCTTGGGTAAAAGCCAAACCTGCTAAAATAAGTGCATGGATATCCTACTATTAGTTAAAACTTTTATTCTTGGTTTGGTGGAAGGCGCTACGGAATTTTTACCAATTAGCAGCACAGGCCATTTAATTATTGTGGGGGATTTGCTGCACTTTAATGATGACAAGGGTAAGGTTTTTGAAATTGTCATACAGCTTGCTGCCATCTTGGCTGTGTGCTGGGAGTATAGGCGCAAATTAATAGATACCGCCTTACACATTAGCAAGCAAAGTAAAGCGCAACGCTTTGTACTGAACCTATTTTTGGCATTTTTACCCGCAGCCATACTCGGCTTAGCGTTCCATAGCGCCATTAAGCAGTATTTATTCTCTCCCATCACCGTGGCCATTGCATTAATTGTTGGCGGTTTTGCTATACTATGGATTGAACGACTTCCGCTTAACACTGCCACCACCAATATAGACGCCATGAAGCCATTGCAAGCGTTAAAAGTTGGTTTTGCACAATCGCTCGCTTTATTTCCTGGCGTTTCACGCGCGGGCGCAACCATTTTAGGGGGCATGATATGCGGCTTGGATAGGAAAACAGCAACTGAGTTCTCATTTTTTCTTGCCATTCCCATTATGTTTGCCGCGGCCATTTTAGACGTATACAAAAGCCGCGACATCCTATCGGTTAGCGATGCCGGGCTATTTGCCCTAGGTTTTGTCACGGCATTTTTATCCGCCCTAGTTGCCATACGCTTTTTGTTACGTTTTGTGGCCACGCATGATTTCAAAATTTTCGCTTGGTATCGCATTGTTTTTGGTACGCTCGTTTTAGTCTATTTTTTGAAATTGTCATGAATGGCAATTAGCGCATACGCCTATGCATCATTTGTTGAAATACTGGCTGCAGCGCGCTAGTGTTCGAGTGTTGTAAATCTGATCGTGAGAAAATATCTTAAATATGGTCTGTATGCTCTAGGCGGCTTAATTGGCCTGCTTTTATTAATAGTAGCTATTGTTGCGGCTACATTTAACCCGAACGATTACAAGCAAAAAGTCATTGACTTGGTGCTAGAGGAAAAAGGCCGAACCCTTAAATTAGAGGGTGATATTAAGCTGGCTTTTTGGCCAAACATTGGCGCGGACTTAGGCAAAATATCCCTTTCTGAGCATCACAATACTAAAGAATTTGCCGCTGTAGAGGGGGTAAAAGTGTCACTGGCTTTACTACCACTCCTAAAAAAAGAATTAATTGTAGATACCGTTTACATTGATGGGGCGAAAGCAAATATTGTCAGATATAAAGATGGCACGAACAACTTTGATGATTTACTCAGTAACGATGACGAAGAATCTCCAGATATTAAATTTGATATCGATGGTATTAATATCACGAATTCTGAAGTCAGTTATCTCGATGAAGCGACAAGCGCTATTTACAACATTACAAAACTAAACCTAAGATCTGGCCGCATTGCCTTAGCCACCCCTGTCGATTTAACCGCTGACTTTACGATCAGTAGCAATCAAGAAAAAATGACTGCAGATGCCCAGCTTAAAGGTAATTTTTTAGTCGACTCAGTCAACCAACACTATATTGCTAAAGGCTTCAATGCAACGATTAAAGGCAGCTTGCTAGGCGGCAAGAATGTTGATGTCGCCATAAGTGGCCATGTGAATGCCAAACCAACGGCGCAAGCATTTTTAATTGATAATTTAAAATTAGTGGGTTCTGGGCAATTTAATGGCACAAAACTGACTATTGATTTAACTGCCCCACAATTAAATGTACAAAAAGATGAAGTCACTAGCAAAAGAACCACCGTCAGTTTCATGCACGAAAAAGCAGGCGAGACCGTCAAAGCTCATTTAGCACTCGCCGATATTAAAGGTTCACTAAAAGAATTACAAAGCAGTGGCATTACTGGCGATATTTCTGCGCTACAAGGCAAACGTACATTGTCGAGTCAATTCTCTTCGCCATTTAGCGGCAATCTTGATAGCTTGCTTTTTGATTTACCAAAACTAGTCGGCAACATTGAGATCAAAGATCCGAATCTACCAAATGGTGGCATGCAAGGTAGCTTTAACTTAATGGCCCATGCTGATATTAAAAATGCGCTCGCCAACAGCAACTTTAGCTTAACGATAGACGACACTAAGTTAACGGGCAATGTGGCTGTCGCAAGATTCAAGAAGCCAAGCATCAAATTTAACTTAAATGCCGATAAGCTCAACCTTAATAAGCTATTGATCAACCCGTATCAGGTCAGCAAGTCTAGTCCAACCGAAAAACCCAGCAGTAAAACTGTCTATTTAACCGTACTTAACAGCTCTATACTTGACGGAAAACTCAGCGTGGGCAGAATGCTATATGGCCAATATCAAATATCTGGTCTCAATGTTGGCGTTAAAACAGACAGCGAAAAATTGACGCTGAGTGACTTAGAGGTGAAAATTGATGACAGCCGAATCAATGGTAACGTTGCCATTAGCCTGTTTGCAAAGCCGCTATATACGTTTGATTTAGATATTGATCAACTCGATGTAGATCGGTATGTGGCCACGGGTGCAACTGACAGCAAAACGGACAAGCCGTTTGATTTGACTGCGCTTAAAACCTTAAATGCCGATGGCAGTCTTCGCATCGGCAAGCTTAAATATGGCAGTAGCAAAGCATCTAACATCCACATAGAGTTGAAAGCCGATGGCGAAAAAGGCGCTACCGTCAAAGCTATACTTAACGCGGGCAATAAGGCAGAACCTATGACGCCAAAAAATACGGATGGCACTGCTCCGACAACTTCACCAACAAAAGTACCGAAATCAGCCGAAGATCAAATCACAGAAAAAGCCGCCAAAAAACTTAAAAATTTACTTAAATTCTAACTGCTTAAAACACCCACTTTAGCCACTGCGACTCTAAAGCAATAACATTTATTCAATACATATAGGCAATATACCCAATGTCTGACTTTGCAAGCCGCCTCATTACTTGGCAAAAAATACATGGCCGTCACGATTTGCCTTGGCAAAATACCGCTGATCCTTATGCGATTTGGGTGTCTGAAATTATGCTTCAGCAAACCCAAGTCACTGCGGTGATCGGCTATTATAGTAAATTCATGCAACGCTTTCCTGACATTGCTACGCTCGCTAATGCATCACAAGAAGACGTATTGCAGCATTGGAGTGGGCTGGGTTATTACTCAAGAGCACGCAACTTACACCATGCGGCCATGCACATCATAGATAGTCATCATGGCCTATTTCCACAAGACTTTGACACCATTCAAACGCTTCCAGGCATAGGCCGATCTACCGCGGCAGCGATTGCTTCTTTTGCCTTTAATCAAGTCCAAACCATATTAGACGGCAATGTAAAGCGCGTACTGGCTAGGCATTTTTTAGTTGAGGGCTGGCCTAGTACCACGAAGGTTGAAAAACAGTTATGGCAACTGGCTGAACAATTACTGCCTAAAGTAGATATGGTGGCGTACACCCAAGGACTGATGGATTTAGGTGCCACGATATGTAGCAGGCGTAAGCCTAAATGTAGTGACTGCCCACTCATTAACACCTGTGCGGCCTATCAACAGCATCGTGTAGATACCTTGCCAACAGCAAAACCACGTAAAGCTATTCCTGAAAAACACACAACCATGTTGATATTGTTGCATGGCGATGAAGTCATGTTGGAAAAACGGCCGCCCACCGGTATTTGGGGAGGTTTATGGAGCTTCCCTGAAACTGAGGCTAAACTTGATTTTGATGCCGTAGTACTTAATCAATTTGATATAACGGCACTAGCCTCTAAGCCATTACCTGCCCTTACTCACACTTTCACGCACTTTAAACTGCATATCCAGCCTCAGCCGTTACACGTGTTAAAACGGCCGCCTAATAGTTGTGAGCCTAGGCTGATGTGGCTAAATGTTGAAGATGCTATCGGTGCTGCGATAGCCACGCCCATCAGAAAAATTCTGCAGTCATTACTAAAAACATAGCTTGGGTAGCGAGAAACTAAAAAATCGGCCTAAGCCGATTTTTTAGTTTATACAAAACATTAAGTCACTTTGAATTGATTAGTTATTCTGAACCCTAAATTTCGCCCCAGCTTTCTTCCCACATGCAATGTTTAATTTTATGACGATTGGCAATGAGTTCATCTATCGTTGGCTCGTCATTCAAGGCACGCTTAATAGCAAGCTTAGTCGCTTCGTAATTGTTTTTATACATATCCGCTTTATCTAGGTTTTCATCTTTGGCGGCACGTGGGTCTATCCAAACCAAACTAATGATGCATAAATCATTCACTTGATCTTTTGGAATGATGCCTTCAATAACACAATCCAAAATAGCATCCGCCGTTGCGGCTTGCACCAAACCACCAAACAACTCGATATTTGCACTGTCTTTTAGTGTCACTTTTGGCGCCATCATACAAGCTGGGCGTACCAGTTGGTTAAGGTCACGCACGGCAAACATCGCGGTATGGCCTTTACTTTGCGCCATCATGTTGGCAAATGCAGCGCCGACTGGGCCATCGATACGACCAATTAAAATTTCCGGCATGGCTGCCCCAGTGTCTTTACCTTCTGTGTAGATAGTGGCTTCGCCAGCTTTCATAATTATTTTTGACATGAATAATCCTTAAATAGTAATAATTGAGAGATAAATTTCTAATAGCGAGATTTTATAGAACTGGCCTAGTTTAAGCAATTTACAATGCTATTAACTATGGTCTAGTCACGGACAGTTGCATATCTACATGCAGCATATTGGCCTCTAAATAGGGCTGGCTAGTCACCACAAATCCCGCTTTTTCATAAAAGGTGATGGCATGGCTTTGTGCTGAAAGTGTGATGGTGTCTACGCCTTGCACGCTAAGCTGCGTAATTGCCCTATTGAGTAAAGCCGAGCCTACGCCTTTGCCCCGCCATGCTTTGACTACGGCCATTCTACCAATGCTGCCATTAGTTAATAATCGCACGCAGGCTATCGGCTTATTTTCATCGTCCATGACCAGTAAATGCTGCGCTGCTTCATCTAGGCCATCCCACTCTAGCTCAAGTGGCACCTGCTGCTCTTCAAGAAATACTTCTATTCTGACTTCACGTAATTGACTTTTAGCTAGGCGCCATGTCACCGGGGTAATATGAATGTGCTTTAATTGTATCGACATAATTAAAAAGTTTGATGGCTATAAGCTTGCGAATTTAATGCGTTCAGTGCATTATGCAGGCTAATATTTTTTTGTAAACTCTTTATATAAGGTTAAGTTATGCAATGTTATTTAACAGCTCTTGCCCGCATTCTACTCGCTCAAGTTTTTTTATTACAAATTACCATGCTTATTATTGGATTTTTTAGTAATCCTGATGGCTATCAACAATATCAGGCGGGTTTAGGTAGCTTAGGACTAGCGAGCATTTTTGCCCCTTTGATCATTTTAGTGCAGCTGGTTGGCGGTTTAGCCTTGTTTGTAGGCTATAGAACTAAGTTCTTTGCTTTATTTATGGCAATTTATGCGGTGGTGATTTCAGTGTTACTGCATTTACCCGTGTTGCCATACCTTGCTATTGCAGGGGGCTTACTCATGCTTGCTTTAAACCCAGTGACGGCATGCAGCTTAGATAATCTTAAGAAATAATTCTTCAAAAAGCATTTCAGCACAAAGGCATAGAGAAACCCTATGTGCTGTCATTCTCGCGTAAGAAAAAATAACAGTTTTGGTAGGCGGGCACCGCTCCTACCAAAACCATAGATGTTGTCTATTTCAAGTTTTTTCTGTATCAAACCAACATACATGCGCGCGCTGTTAATAAAAAAGGCACCCTAGGGTGCCTTTTTTATTTGACTCATTTACTTAAAAAGTCTGCAGCGTATTACTCTTCTGTACCTGCAGCAGGCGCGTCTATCAAAGCTTTCATGCTTAAACGCACGCGGCCTTTTTCATCAGCTTCTACTACTTTTACTTTGACAACATCGCCTTCTTTTAAGAAGTCGCTGACCGCATTGACGCGTTGATGGGCAATTTGTGAAATGTGCAACAAGCCGTCTTTGCCTGGGATCAATGAAACGATCGCACCAAAGTCTAGCAATTTAAGTACGGTGCCTTCATACACATTACCAATTTCAACTTCTGCAGTAATTTCTGCAATACGGCGTTGTGCTTCTGCACCTTGCTCTGAACTAGTACAAGCGATTTTCACCGTACCTGTATCGTCAATATCAATGGTAGTGCCTGTTTCTTCAGTGAGCGCACGAATCACTGCGCCACCTTTACCAATCACGTCACGAATTTTTTCAGGATTGATTTTCATGGTGATGATGCGTGGTGCAAATGCAGACATTTCTGTATTTGCCGTACTCATCGCCGTTTTCATGATACCTAAAATATGCGTACGACCTTCTTTCGCTTGCGCTAGCGCCACTTGCATAATTTGAGCGGTAATGCCGGTAATTTTAATGTCCATTTGCAATGCAGTAATACCCTCTACTGTACCTGCTACTTTAAAATCCATGTCACCCAGGTGATCTTCATCGCCTAGAATATCCGTCAATACCGCTACGCGATTACCTTCTTTAATCAAACCCATGGCAATACCTGCCACGTGATTTTTCATTGGTACGCCCGCATCAATTAACGCTAAACAACCACCACATACCGATGCCATTGAGCTAGAGCCATTAGATTCTGTAATTTCAGAAACTACACGCATGGTGTAATCAAAATCTTCTTTGTCTGGCAATGCGGCAATTAAAGCACGCTTAGCTAAACGACCATGGCCGATTTCACGGCGCTTTGGTGTACCTACGCGGCCTGTTTCACCGGTTGCGTACGGAGGCATGTTGTAATGCAGCATAAAGCGATCTTTAAACTCGCCTTGCAGTGCATCAATCACTTGCTCATCACGACCGGTACCTAGCGTTGCTACTACCAAGGCTTGTGTTTCACCACGGGTAAACAAAGCAGAGCCATGGGTACGTGGCAATACGCCAGTACGGATGCTAATAGGACGTACAGTACGTGTATCGCGACCATCAATACGTGGCTCACCGTTTAAGATTTGGCTACGTACAGTTTTAGCTTCTAAATTAAACAATTCTGTTTTAATTTTGTTGGCTTCTGTGGTTGATGTATCTTCCGTCACCAACTCGGCTAGTACACGGCTGGTAATTTCGCTTAGTTTAGCGGAACGTGCGCCTTTGGCTTTAATCTGGAAGGCCGCATTAATATCGTCTGCAGCTAGCTTAGTCACTTTTGCAATCAATGCTGTATCTGGCTCTGGGGCAACCCAATCCCAAGCGTCTTTACCCGCTTCTGCTGATAATTCGTTAATCATTGTGATGACTGCTTGCATTTGCTCGTGACCAAACACGACCGCACCTAGCATGACTTCTTCTGAAAGCTCTTTCGCTTCAGATTCCACCATCATCACCGCAGTTTCAGTCGCACCGACGACTAAATCCATGTCAGATTCTGCTAATTGCGTTTTTGTTGGGTTCAATACATATTCGTCATTAATGTAGGCGACACGTGCCGCGCCTAATGGACCAAAAAATGGTATGCCTGAAAGGGCCATGGCCGCAGATGCACCAATAATTGCCGGAATATCTGCGTCAATTTCTGGATCAGACGACATCACGGTTGCAACCACTTGCACTTCGTTATAAAACGCTTCTGGGAAAAGTGGGCGCAATGGGCGGTCAATTAAACGGCTGGTTAATGTCTCTTTTTCTGAAGGGCGGCCTTCACGCTTGAAAAAACCGCCTGGAATTTTACCCGCGGCATAAGTTTTTTCCATGTAGTCCACTGTCAATGGGAAAAAATCTTGGCCTGGTTTTACTTCACTTTTACTGGTTACCGCAACTAACACAACGGTATCGCCATAACTCACCATCACTGCAGCATCTGCCTGACGTGAGATTTCACCTGTTTCAAGGGTAAGCGTATGCGCACCGTATTGAATACTTTTTGTCACTTTATTAAACATGTTTTATCCTTTTCTCTTTTTAATGTTCGCTATTCACAACCCAATAACGAACGCACAATAATGATTTATCTCAATTACATTTTGAGAAAAAATCTTTAATTCCACTTTAGCAATGGAATAACAAAAAGCCGAAGCACTGCGGTTGCAGGACTATCGGCTTTTCTTTACACACAAAACAAAACGTAATTAAACGAACTATTTTGCAAATAATGACTTGAACGCAATTACTTACGAATGCCTAAGCGGCCAATCAATGTTTGATAGCGCTCGACGCTTTCACGCTTAAGGTAATCTAACAATTTACGACGTTGACTTACCATCGCCAATAAACCACGGCGTGAATGGTGGTCTTTTTTGTTGGATTTAAAATGCTCAGTTAAATAAGTGATGCGGCTAGTTAAAAGTGCAACTTGCACTTCAGGACTACCTGTATCATTTGTAGCCTGTTGAAATTCACCAACGATTTTTGCGCGATCTGCTGCAGTAGTTGCCATAACTTAATCCTAATATTTAGATGTTTTGCGTCAATGTAAAAGTAGCCCTATTCAAACCGCTAATACATTCATTTGCATGAACCGCGCATTCTAATGATAAATCAATGATTTATCAAGTACTTTCATATTTATTGCGGTGTGTCCTTGCTGACGATTAAGCGCTTAGGTGAAATTTTACCGTCACTTTGCTGTTCGCCTAAGCCTAAAAATACTTTCTGCTCACTATAAAGGCGGATCAAACCCTTAGCCATCACGCCACTTTGCCATACCGCTTGGCCTTGTTGCAAATAAAACGTGCTATCCGTATCTAATATCGCTGCTGGTAAGTGGCGTACCGCACTATCTACTGGCAATAACAATAATTCGCGTTGTACTGGCATCATGACTTCAAATTGCTCTAAAGTAATCGCCTGCATGATGTGATAATTGGCAGTAGCGGTTCTACGTAAACCAATTAAGTGCGCACCGCACCCCAGTAGATGACCAATATCTTCTGCAAGTGTACGGATATAGGTGCCTTTACTACAGGTGACGGTGATGCTGGCGACGGTAGGTGCGAAAGTGTTTTGAGTAATACTGTGTATCGTAATGGTGCGTGATTTTCGTTCGATTTCCACACCCGCCCTTGCGTATTCGTAAAGTGCTTTGCCTTCGTGTTTTAAGGCGGAATACATCGGGGGTATTTGGTTAATTTCACCTATAAATTGACTGCAGGCTTGCTCAAATTGTAGCTGGCTTATATTGACGGGCTTAGCAGAGATCACTTCGCCTTCTGCGTCACCGGTATTGGTGGTAACACCCAATTTAATGGTAGCAAAGTAAGTTTTATCCGCATCAGTAAGGTAATGTGCGAACTTGGTGGCTTCGCCAAAACACAATGGTAGCAGGCCGCTAGCAAGCGGATCTAGCGTGCCTGTGTGGCCTGCTTTTGCCGCCTGTAATAACCATTTTGCCTTTTGTAGTGCTTGGTTAGAGGAGTAGCCTAGCGGCTTATCTAACAGCAATACACCATTGATATTTTTTTTAGTGCGCTTAAATTGCACGGCTTGATACTTATGATTTATCGCGTGGTTTTTCTGGGCTTGAGGCTAAGGCCTCATCAATCAACCGGCCCATTTTCATGCCGTAATCAATTGACGCATCGTACACAAAATGCAGTTGCGGTACCGTACGCAACAACATCCGTTTAGCTAATTGTGTACGCAAGAAACCTGCAGATTTTTCTAACCCTTGCTGCAAACTTTCACTGCCTTTTGCTGCACTGTAAAAAATCTTAGCATGCGCCATGTCGCCAGTCACTTCTACAGCAGTAATCGTCACCATGCCTACACGCGGGTCTTTGACTTCAAACTGCAGTAAATCTGCCAATTCGCGCTGCATTTGCTCGGCAACACGGTGACTTCTTGAGAACTCTTTAGCCATTCTTGATTTGCATCCTAAAGCGTACGCGCTACTTCAACAATTTCGTACACTTCTAAAATATCGCCGATTTCAATATCATTGAAATTTTTCAGTGATAAGCCACATTCAAAGTTATTTTTCACTTCTTTTACATCATCTTTAAAGCGTTTCAGTGAATCTAATTCGCCGGTATGGATAATCACATTCGCACGCAACACGCGTACCCTTGAGTTGCGTTTAATCATGCCGTCTTGTACGTAACACCCTGCAATCGCGCCCACTTTAGAAATACGGAACACTTCACGAATCTCTACCGTACCAATCATGCTTTCACGCTGCTCTGGCGGCAACATTCCACCTAGTGCTGCTTTAATCTCATCCACAGCCTCGTAAATAATATTGTAGTATCGTGCATCAACCCCTAGCGTCTCTATCAGCTTACGTGCACCTGAATCTGCGCGCACGTTAAACCCAATCAATACGCCTTTAGACGCAGAAGCCAAGTTCACATCAGACTCGCTAATCGCACCTACCCCAGTGTGAATAATGTTCACTTTCACTTCCGAAGTAGACAGTTTTTGTAAGCTAGTGGCCAGCGCTTCGTACGAACCTTGTACATCAGATTTAATGATTAGACCTAGCGTTTGCACTACACCCTCACCCATTTGGTCAAACATATTTTCTAGTTTAGCGGCTTGTTGTTTAGCCAGTTTTACATCACGGAATTTACCTAATCGGAAATTCGCAATTTCGCGGGCTTTACGCTCGTCATTAAGTACGATCATTTCTTCGCCTGCACTAGGCACGTCAGACAAGCCTTGGATTTCCACCGGCATTGATGGCCCCGCTGCTTGAATGTCCTTACCTGACTCATCTAGCATGGCACGCACTTTACCAAAAGTTGTCCCGGCTAAAATCATATCGCCACGCTTAAGGGTACCTGAAGTGATTAAAATCGTCGCGACTGGGCCACGGCCTTTATCTAAGCGTCCTTCAATGACCAAGCCTTTAGCCGGCGTGTTTCTAGGCGCTTGAAGTTCTAACACTTCAGCTTGTAAAAGTACCGCTTCTAATAATTCATCAATACCTTGACCAGTCTTGGCAGACACTGCTCTAAACATCACTTCACCACCAAACTCTTCCGGCACCACTTCTTGCGCGACTAATTCCATTTTCACGCGCTCAGGTTCAGCACCTGGCTTATCGATCTTATTGATAGCAACCACCAAAGGCACACCCGCGGCTTTCGCATGATGAATTGCCTCTATGGTTTGCGGCATCACACCATCATCAGCTGAAACTACTAGAATCACAACGTCAGTCGCTTTTGCGCCACGTGCGCGCATCGCGGTAAAGGCTTCGTGGCCTGGAGTATCTAAGAAGGTGACCATCCCGCGTGGCGTTTCTACGTGGTATGCGCCTATGTGTTGCGTAATACCGCCGGCCTCCCCTGAAGCCACACGGCTACGGCGAATATAATCAAGCAATGATGTTTTACCATGGTCAACGTGACCCATGACAGTCACCACTGGCGGACGCGTTTCCATGATAGCTTCAGCATGTTCAGCTTCTTCTACAAAGGTATCCGGGTCGTTTGGCGCAGCTGCTGAGGCTTTATGGCCCATCTCTTCTACGATAATAATGGCTGTTTCTTGATCTAACACTTGGTTAATGGTAACCATCATCCCCATGCCCATAAGCGTCTTAATGACCTCACCAGATTTAACCGCCATTTTATGGGCTAACTCAGCCACTGTAATGGTTTCTGGTACCAAGACTTCATGCACAATGGCTTCAGTTGGCGCATTAAATGCATGTTGAGCATCTTCATCTGGTTGATGTTTATGCTTACCCCCTTTAGGCGCACGCCATCCAGGTTTACCCGCAACATCACCGCGTGTTTTTAACCCACGCTTTTTGTTTTCTGCGTCAGTCCACTCTTTATTGTTCGCTTTGCCTTTTTTAGCTTCTTTAGATGCAGCCGGCTTTGCCGCACCTTCCTTAGCGACCGGCTTATGCAAAGTCCCTTCAGACAGTTTTGCGGCTTTTGCTTTTGCCGCCTCTGCCTCAGCCACTTTTTTAGCCTCTTCATCTAAGCGGCGCTGCGCAATTTGTTGTTTTTTACGTCTATCTTCTGCCTGCATAGCGACTAACGTGGAATGTCTTTTGGCTTCATGCTCACGCAAGGCTAGCTCATCAGCCCCTAGCAAATCTTTACGGCTAATAGTTTTCGCTACCACCGGCTCGACTACCGCCGTTTTCTCAATATTGTCGGGTTCAACCGGAAGCTCTACAGCAACTTCAACAACGATAGGTGCCTCTTCAAGCACTAAGACTTCGGACGCTTCAATAATCACTTCCTCCGGAACAGCACTTTCAACGGCAGCATCTTCCACTGCTGGCGCATCTATAGGTTGTTCAATAACACGTTTTTTACGTACCTCAATTTGAATGGTACGCGCCTTACCGGTGTTATCCGTTTTCCTAATTTCCGAGCTGGATTTGCGTGTCAACGTAATTTTATTTTGAGGCGCAGGCGTACCGTGCTCTTTACGCAAGTGATCTAGCAATGCCGTTTTATCAGCTTCACTTAACTGATCTCCCGCGACTACTTTATTTACCCCAGCACTTTTTAGCTGCTCTAATAACAACGCTATTGGCAACTTTAATTCGCCAGCAAATTGTTCTACGGTTGTTTGTGCCATCTTCTTGCTCCAGTGTTCTTTTTCTAAGCCTTATTGCTTAGCCTTACTACCGATTTCTTTAACGCTATTGATTACCACACTTTCGTTAAGCGCGCTATTTAAACCAAGGCGCACGCGCTGTCATAATTAATGTTTTAGCGCGCTCAGCATCCATTTTCGTCAGTTCTACCAACTCATCAACTGCCAATTCAGCCAAGGCATCCATGTTAGGCACGCCTTTTGAAGCTAGCAAATGTGCAGTATCGTCATCCATGCCTTCCATGGTTAGCAGGTCTTCAGTTGCCTCATCTACACCTTCTTCTTTGGCAATCGCTTCAGTTAACAAGGCCGCACGCGCGCGCTTACGAAGCTCTTCAATGGTATCTTCATCAAATGCCTCAATTTCATTCATTTCGGCTAATGGTACATAAGCAATTTCTTCTAAAGTACTAAATCCTTCTTGTACCAATATTTCTGCCACTTCAGCATCGACGTCCAGCTTGTCCATAAACAACTGACTGATTCCAGAAAACTCATCTTGATTCTTCTGCGCTGCTTGATCTACCGTCAAAATATTTAATGTCCAACCGGTCAGCTCTGAAGCTAAACGCACATTTTGACCATTACGACCAATGGCTAGTGCCAATTGCTCCTCATCCACCACCACATCCATGCTATGCATATCTTCATCTACCACGATACTTGCCACTTCCGCTGGCGACATGGCGTTGATCACAAACTGTGCCGGCTCAATGCTCCACAACACAATATCCACGCGCTCGCCAGCCAATTCCCCGGTCACGGCTTGCACGCGTGAGCCACGCATGCCAACACAAGTACCGACTGGGTCTATGCGCTGATCGTTAGACTTAACCGCAATCTTTGAGCGCAAGCCTGGATCACGCGCGGCGGCACGGATTTCTAACAAACCCTCTTCAATTTCCGGCACTTCTAACTCAAACAAGCGCACCAAAAAGTCTGGCGTGACGCGAGATAGAATCAGTTGTGGTCCACGACCACCACGCTCAATACGTGATAGGTAAGCCCGCACGCGGTCACCCACCCGTAAATTTTCCTTTGGGATCATTTGCTCACGTGGCAATAAAGATTCAATACGCCCCACCTCAATAATCGCATTGCCTTTTTCCATACGCTTAATCACGCCTGTGACCAGCTTTTCATCACGCGCCAAGAAATCTTCCAATATTTGTTCACGCTCAGCTTCGCGTACTTTTTGCAAAATGACCTGTTTTGCCGCCTGCGCGCCAATACGGCCGAATGCTATGCTCTCTAACGGCTCTTCATAATATTCGCCTATCGTTAAGCCTTTAGCATGATCACTCTCTTCATCAATTTGATAATTTGAGTTTTCCAATAAATCATATTCTACATATTGCCAGCGTCTAAAGGTTTCATACTCACCGGTTTCACGGTCAACCACCACGTGCACATCGGCATCATCATGATGTTTTTTCTTGGTGGCTGAAGCCAAGGCTAGCTCAAGCGCAGCAAAAATAACTTCTTTTGTCACGTTTTTTTCATGCGCTAAAGCATCTACCAATAATAAAATTTCACGACTCATGTTGCTCTCCGACTATCAATTTGCAGATGATCTGCATTATTAAATTAAATTGTTCTAGTTAAAACTACCTATTCATACACCTAAACACCAAACTACTTTTTAAAAAACAGGGCTTAACCGTGATTTTTCAATATTACTAATGGCTATCCTATGTACTATCCCATCACACTCAAGCAATAACTGGCTAGACTCTACGCCACGTATCAAACCTAAATAATTCTTTTTGCTAATTTTTTCTTCTTTTTTATCTTTTGCATTTACCAGCAACTCTATCACTGGCACGCGCAATTTAACCGTGGCGCGCTCGCCGATAAATCGCATGAAATTAGCTTCATTTTTTAGCACGCGATCCATGCCAGGAGATGAAACCTCAAGCCTGTCATAGTCAATGTCATTTTCAACCGCTAACAAGTTACCCAATTGGTTACTCACCAAACTGCAATCATCGATATTTACGCTATCTTTAGCGTCCACCGGGTTAAGCTTATCAATGAATACGCGCAACAACTTGCCTCGGTTAGAAACCTCTAAATCAACTAACTCGTAACCCAGTTGCGTCACGGACGTTTCTATCAATGTATGCAAATCTTGCATGATTATTTAACCCTTAAATCTCACCACAACCCTATCAACACATAAGTTGCAGAAACAAAAAATGGGCACAAAGCCCATCGAAAAATTCTAACGTTATTATACCAATGAATTCAATGAATTGGAATCACTCACTGTAATTGATTGCAGTCCAAGTCAATTATCGTTGCTGCTGCATCAAATATAAGCGACACCTCTGCACTTCTAACCATCCGCCATCTCCGCACAAGCTAAAAACCCCCACTATTTTCATAGCGGGGGTTTTGCTGACTGTCTTTCGACAGTACAAATAAATAGCTTGGCAGTGACCTACTTTCGCATGCAAAAAGCATACTATCATTGGCGCTGGTTCGTTTCACGGC
>SHXQ01000018.1 GCA_009693255.1 Methylotenera sp.
TACGGTGGAGTAAATTTGTCCCCAGCGAGTGCTTGGTGTGACTGATATTAATATTTGTTCGGTTCTTTTAGAATTACCGGCGTGATATCAAGGCTACCACCATCGTGGCCCACCATAATTTGCCCATCTTGTATGGTGCAGCTGATATTAAGAGCGCGAGTAGCAATATTTGCCAGCTCCTTAGTTTCAGGTAGATTGATTACCGTGAGGTTGCTGATTTTTAATAGCGCTTTGCTGTTTTGAGTCCACCACATATCAGCAATTCGTCCCCCGTAAAGCATGACCACTACTTGCTTGGCGCGCCCAGACGCCTTACGAATATCACGCTCGGTAGGTAAGCCTACATCCATCCATAATTCGATAGCGCCAGTCAGATCTTTTTGCCACAGGTCTGGTTCTTCGTCATCACTTAAACCTTTGCCAAATATCAACGCTTCATTAGCGTGCAGGGCAAAGCCTATGAGTCTCACCATTACTCGCTCGTCAGTTTCTGACGGGTGTTTTGCCAGTGTTAGGCTGTGTTGTTGATAATAATTGCGATCCATATCTGAAACTTGTAGATCGATTTTATAGATTGTAGATTTAATGGCCATGGTGATATTTTGCATGCATAGAAGTGTATGCATTATACCTAGATTAGCGTCGGAACATTTTCTACATACTTGATAGTGAGCAATCAATCAAGCTTTCTGTTAAGCTTTCACTTTTTTTACAAGCAGCTAAATATCATGGCGCAATATGTAATGTCTATGCTCCGCGTGAGCAAAATTGTCCCTCCTAAAAAAACCATTATTAAAGATATTTCCTTATCTTTCTTCCCTGGTGCGAAAATCGGTTTGTTGGGTTTAAATGGCTCAGGTAAATCTACCGTGTTACGTATTATGGCGGGCGTGGATAAAGAGTTTGAGGGCGAGGTGCAATGGCAGCCTAATATGACCATAGGCTATTTGCCACAAGAACCGCAACTAGACGCAGACAAAACCGTGCGCGAAGAAGTGGAATCAGGCATGGGTGAAGTGATGGAGGCGCAGGCTAAATTAGAAGCGGTGTACACGGCTTATGCTGAACCAGATGCAGATTTTGATCAATTGGCTGAAGAGCAAGCTAAGTGGGAAAACATTATTGCCGCCAGCGGCTCGGACTTAACGACCCAGTTAGAAATTGCTGCCGATGCGCTACGTTTACCCCCTTGGGACGCGAAAATAGGCCCACTTTCCGGCGGTGAAAAGCGCCGTGTTGCCTTGTGCAAATTATTGCTTTCTAAACCTGATATGTTGCTATTAGATGAGCCAACCAACCATTTGGATGCAGAATCAGTGGAATGGTTAGAGCAATTTTTGGTGCGATTCCCAGGTACAGTGGTGGCGGTGACACATGATAGATACTTCCTCGATAATGCGGCGGAATGGATTTTAGAGTTAGATCGCGGCCATGGTATTCCATGGAAAGGTAACTATTCAAGCTGGTTAGATCAAAAACAAGCGCGTTTGGCCTTGGAAGAATCGCAAGAGTCTTCCCGACGTAAAGCACTCAATACTGAGTTGGAGTGGGTGCGCCAAAACCCAAAAGCCCGCCAAGCTAAAAGTAAATCACGTATTGCGCGCTATGAAGAGCTGGCCAGTGCCGAATACCAAAAACGTAACGAAACGCAGGAGATTTTTATTCCTGCCGGGGAGCGTTTAGGCGATCAAGTCATTGAGTTCAATGGTGTAAGCAAAGCCTTTAAAGACCGATTGCTGATTGATAATCTAAGTTTTAGTGTGCCGGCTGGAGCGATTGTTGGCATTATAGGGCCAAACGGCGCAGGTAAATCTACCTTGTTTAAAATGATTACCGGTAAAGAGCAGCCGGATAGTGGCGAGGTGAAAATTGGTAGCACCGTGAAAATGGCTTATGCCGACCAAAGTCGCGATGCCTTGAGTGATGCTAAAACCGTATTCGATGAAATTTCAGGCGGCTCAGATATTCTTACAGTAGGTCGCTACGAAACGCCATCGCGCGCTTATATAGGACGGTTTAACTTCAAAGGTGGTGATCAGCAAAAGATTGTGGGCCAACTTTCTGGTGGTGAGCGTGGCCGCTTACATTTAGCTAAAACGCTGATTTCTGGCGGCAATGTGTTGCTCCTAGATGAGCCGTCAAACGATTTGGATGTAGAAACCTTACGTGCGTTAGAAGATGCTTTGTTAGAGTTTGCCGGTTGTGTATTGGTGATTTCACATGATCGATGGTTTTTAGACCGTGTCGCCACGCATATTTTAGCTGCAGAAGGTGAGTCGCAGTGGACATTCTTTAACGGCAATTATCAAGAATACGAAGCCGATAAACGTAAGCGGTTGGGTGAAGAAGGCGCCAAACCGAAACGCATCCGATACAAACCCATAACCCGTTAGGTTGGATGATAGCTTAGCTTAATTAAGAACGCCTTCTGCACTAGTTCTTGGTAGGCCCGCCGAAACTATAGCCAATCCCAGTCTAATCTTGGCTTATACGGCGCTTTTTTCATGGCAAAATCCCACAAAAATGGTGGTATAAAACGCATGAATTTCGCCACCAAGCCCATTTGCCATGGAATGACTACAAAACGGCGTTTCTGCTCAATCGCCCGTACAAATTTAACAGCGGCAACATCAGCATCCATCAAAAAAGGCATTTTATAAGTATTTACATCTGTCATGGGTGTACGAATATAGCCAGGTGCAATGGTGGTCACGGCAATATTACTGGCTGCCATTTCTACACGCAGGCTTTCTAAATAGCTAATAGCGGCGGCTTTGCTGGCACTATATGCGCCCGCGCCTGGCAAGCCACGAATACCAGCTACACTGGCAATGCCGACTAGCTGACCACGCCCCAATGCGCGCATCGCGGCAATGAATGGCTGAAAGGTATGCACCAAACCCATCACGTTTATATCCATGACCGCCTGAAATGCCGCAATGTCTTCTTGATGCTCGGTTAGAGTGCCACGGCTAACACCTGCGCAGGCAATGACAACATCTGGTATGCCGTGCAGTTTCATGAATTCTTCTGCGGCGCTAGCAAGTGCCGCACTATTACGTACGTCTAGCGGATAAATAATACATTGAATTTGATGCGATTTTTCTAGTGTAGATCTGAGGTTTTGTAAGTGCTCACTACGCCTAGCCACTAATCCTATTGTTGCCCCTTCATTGGCATTCTGCTTGGCATATGCGGTAGCAAGGGCGGCACCGATGCCACTAGATGCACCGGTAATAAAAACTTTCATAAGTGATGCCCTAAAGTAACTAAATTTAATAAGCGCGTTTAAATATTATAGACGTAAAAAACCCGTTTTTACCAAGAGGTAGAAACGGGCTCCATTTAGTTCATTTGCCGTTGCAACGAACCTATCACAAGTGCCAAGTAAAAATTTTGTTCAAAAAAGGCTTAAACTGAGTCATCACACCAGTTATTTTTTTGCTGCGTTAGTTTTATCGGCACGCATATTAGTCACAATATAGTCAACAGTTTTGAGTGCCTGATCGTTACCGCCTGCCATCGTGCTGGAAGTAATAAACTGGCCGTTAATGATAAAGCTAGGGACTCCAGTGGCACCAGATGCACGGAAGAATTGCGCAGCTTGGTTTAATTTATTATTCATAGAAAATGACTGGAATGCAGCCTCAACTTTACTTTTATCTAAACCACTTTTTTTGGTCATCCAAACAATTGCCGCCGCCTCATCAGTTGGATTTAATGACTTTTCTTTATTGACGGCATTAAATAAAGCCTCATGCAATTTATCCGATAATTTCAAATCTTCCATGGCATAGAAAGCTTTTGCCATCGGTGCCCAAGCTGGTTGTGGCAGGCCAGGGATACGCTTGAAAGCGACATCTGCAGGCAATTTCTTGACCCATGCGTTGAGAATAGGATCCATGTGATAGCAATGGGTACAGCCATACCAAAACACCTCGATTACTTCAATTTTATTGGGGTTATCAGTGGGTATTGCTTGTAGTGTTTTATCAAAATCCTTACCGATTTGTGGATCTGCTGCCAGCACATTGAATGAGGCTAACAACATTAGTGCACTCAACAATTTCTTCATGATTAACTTTCCTTTTAATGAGGTCTAAATTTTAATGATTTAAATTTACTGACTTTACTTGCAGTAAAGCGTATGACTTTTATTTTGGCTGACAACGCACAATGCAATCAATGCTTACTATTGATTGTCGGCATTCACTTTAATTAAATCAGCTTTAAAACCATTTTTGACTAAATCACTTTTTGTTTTGTTGATTTGATCTAAATTATTAAGCGGCCCAACGCGCACACGATGCCAGACACCTTTGTCTGGGATGGTTGCGGTTTGCACGATGGCTTCAAAGCCTTGCAGCGCTAATCTGGCTTTCATGTTATCGGCTTCTTCACCTGTTTGAAATGCACCCACTTGTAAAAAATAGCTTTTTTGTGCACTTGGCTCAGGCGCAGCCTCTTTAATTTTAATTTCTTCTTCCTCACTTACTTTGCTCTCGCTGCCCGGTAAAATGGTGTAAAAATCAAAGCGTGTTTCTTCTGCATTGTCTCCGACGGGATTTTCAGTAACAGGCGCTTGCTGAGCATTGGTACTAGCTTCTTCAGCACTTGCTTTAGTTTGGTCCTTCATTTTTTCGGCTACAGATCTTGCCACTTCGGTAGTAGATTGATTGGCAAAAGGACTTTCGCCGCCCTTAATAAACATGACTACGCCTAATGATGCAGCAACGCCTAATAAAATCCCAACCAATAAACCCGTTAAGAATGGGCTACCTTTGCTGGCATTTCTTGATCTTTCAGGGCTTGGTTTGTAATCTCTACTCATCATTAATGCTAATCCTTATTTAATCGGTCAATCAAAACTGACTTTGTTGCTTTCATTTTGTTGTGCGATGCCCATTGTCCGAGGTTTATCACTACATTATTTTGAGCGGCCAATAAAATTACATCTTTTCAGGGGCGCTAACGCCAAGTAAATATAAGCCATTTCGAAGCACTTGCTGGGTAGCGCTAATTAAGCTCAGGCGAGCCATTTTAACCGCTTCATCATCAATTAAAAACTTATATTCATTGTAATAACTGTGCAACTCACTGGCTAATTCTTTTAAGTAATTCGCCATCACATGTGGTGCAAGTTCTGTGGCGGCATTGGCTACCGTTTCCGGATAGCTACTCAGGCGCTGCATGAGTGCGGTTTCATGCGCATTGTTAAGTGGACTTAAGTCTATGTTATATAAGCGACTGGTTTCACCAGCCCACTGCGCTAGTACGCTACAAATTCTGGCATGGGCATACTGAATATAAAACACTGGGTTGTCATTGGTTTGTGCTCTGGCTAAATCAATATCAAATACTAATTGTGAGTCAGAGCGACGTGCCGCCAAAAAGTAGCGTGTCGCATCGCATCCGACCTCTTCAATTAAATCACGCAAGGTGACATAACTACCAGCGCGCTTTGAGAGCTTTACTTCTTCGCCAGCGCGCATCACGGTGACCATTTGGTGCAAAACGTAATCAGGCCAGCCTGCTGGAATACCTGCGTTTAACGCCTGTAAGCCAGCGCGAACACGAGTAATGGTGCTGTGATGATCTGCCCCCTGCTCATTAATCACGCGTACAAAGCCGCGATTCCACTTGTCCGCATGGTAGGCAACATCTGGCACAAAGTAAGTGTAACCACCCTCACTTTTACGCATGACACGGTCTTTGTCGTCACCAAAATCGGTGGTTTTTAGCCAAAGCGCATTGTCTTGCTCATAGGTATGGCCGCTGTTAATTAAGGCTTGTACGGTCTGCGCAACTTTTCCATCTGCATACAGTGCGCTTTCTAGCGAAAACACATCAAATTTGATTTGAAATGCTTTTAAATCTAAATCTTGCTCATGTCGTAAATAGGCCACTGCAAACGTACGCACCGCATTTTCATCACTTATATCGCCGCTGGCAGTCACTTGTAAGTCATCGGCCACCACGGTTCGTTTGGCTAAATAAGCGGTGGCAATGTCGGCAATATATTCACCGCGATAACCATTTTCAGGAAAACTGGCATCATCAGTTGAAACGCCCTGACAGCGGGCAAGTACCGAGATGGTCAGGTTATCAATTTGCGCGCCGGCATCGTTATAATAAAACTCGCGCGTCACATCCCAGCCGCTGGCGTCTAATAAGCGCGCTAAACAATCACCAACTGCTGCGCCGCGACCATGACCCACATGCAACGGGCCCGTTGGATTGGCTGACACGAACTCAACCTGAACTTTTTGTTGGCGGCCATTATTGTTACGTCCGAACTGCGCACCAGCAGCTAAAATAGCTTTTACTACGGCTTGTTGAGATTGGGCATTTAAAAAGAAGTTAATAAATCCTGCGCCGGCAATCTCGGTTTTAGCAATATATGCACTGTTGGGTAGCGCTTCAATAAGTTGTGTGGCAATCACACGTGGGTTTTGTTTGAGTGGCTTAGCTAATACTAAAGCTAAATTTGTGGCAAAATCGCCATGTTCGGCAGATTTTGGGCGCTCAAGCAAAATGTTAAGCGCTGGGATGTCAGGCGCGCCATTTTTTCGGACAATAGTCTTTGCGGCAATGGCCAGTAATTGGGTAAGATGTGCTTTCAAAACAATTTCGCGCTTAAGTAAATAATTTAAGAGCGTTATTTTAACCTACTGTTGCACCTTTTTCTTTAATCAGTTGGCAATCAAATGGCTATAACTCATAAGCACTCAAATTAAATTGCCTAAACTCATACTAAAAATCGCTTTAGATCTGCCACTAGACCGTTTGTTTGATTATTTAAGCGGCGGTCAATTTGCACAAGTTGGGCAACGCGTGCTGGTACCTTTTGGGCGCCGCAAGCAAATAGGTATTGTCATCGGCGTCGCTGACAGCAGTGATTTTACTGTTGAGAAACTAAAGACCGTTCTACAAGTGTTTGCAGATGAACTGCCAATAGATACCGAAACCTTAAGTTTACTAAAGTTTAGCGCAGACTATTATCAATACCCGTTTGGCCAAGCATTGTTGTCGGCATTGCCAGCGCGATTGCGACAAATTGCACCCGCAGTATCACGCAAGCAATATGTTTATGCGTTGACTGATTTAGGGCGGCAGGTGGATGTTAAGCGCATTCCAAAAAGACAGTTAGTCGCGCGCCGAATATTTTCCGCATTGCAAATGCATAGTGTGCTGACGGAAGCGGCTTTGGATGCAATTTCAAGCAGTGCACGTAAAGCGGTCAAGCAATTGGTGGCGGATGGTTGGGCGAGCCGCCGGCAAGTACCAGCAATCATTAAAACACTGGCCACGCCGCCTGCAACGGAACCCGCGTTAAATGAAGAGCAGAAGCTTGCAGTTCAGCGTATCACACAAGAGTCTCAACTATTCAAGGCTTGGCTGTTGCACGGGATTACAGGAAGCGGAAAAACGGAGGTCTACATTCGCTTGATGCAGCATGTACTACAGCATAATGAGGCGCAGGTATTGGTGTTAGTGCCAGAAATAAACTTAACGCCTCAACTAGAAGCGCGCTTTCGAAGCCGCTTACCAAATTTTACATTGGTCAGTCTACATAGTAATTTAAGCGAGAGTGAACGCTTACATCATTGGCAGTTGGCGCAATCTGGTGTCGCTAAAATCATTATCGGTACCCGGCTTTCCATTTTCACACCATTACCAAAATTAAAGCTGATTATCATCGATGAAGAGCATGATAGCTCTTACAAGCAGCAAGATAGCATGCGTTATCACGCGCGTGATGTTGCCTTGGTGCGAGCAAAGCGTTTGAATATTCCAGTCGTGCTTGGCTCGGCTACTCCCGCCTTGGAAAGTTGGCATAACGCAACAGTTAGCGCTAATAAACAACAGACCAATAAATACAATTTAGTCAGTTTAAATCAGCGCGCGGTGATAGCGGCAGAATTACCGCATATTGAGTGTATTGATACGACTAAAGTGAATTTGCAGCAAGGGTTAAGTCCTCAACTCATAGCCGCGTTAAAGTTAAGGCTAGTGCGCAAAGAGCAAAGTTTATTGTTTATTAATCGCCGTGGGTATTCGCCAGTTTTATTATGCTTAGCTTGCCATTGGATAGCGCCTTGTACCCGCTGCAGTAGTCGATTGGTGGTGCATTTAGGGCTTCGAACCTTACGCTGTCATCATTGTGGCCATGAGCAAAAAATTCCCAAGCAATGTCCAAGTTGTGGCAATGCGGATTTGCACCCAACCGGTCACGGTACACAAAGATTGGAGCAAACACTAGTGCAATTACTGCCAACAGCGCGGATTGCTAGGGTCGACCGCGACAGCACCAGCCGTAAAAATTCTTTGCTGGAAATTTTAGATCAGGTACATAAGCAAGAAATAGACATTTTGGTTGGTACGCAAATGCTTGCCAAAGGGCATGACTTCCCTAATTTAACGCTAGTGGGTGTGATAGATACGGATAGCGCGCTGCATAGCCCAGATTTTCGTGCAAGTGAGCGACTATTTGCACAACTCATGCAAGTGGCTGGACGCGCAGGGCGTGCAGATAAAGCAGGGCAAGTCATTATCCAAACGCAGTTTCCGGACCATGAGCTGTTTAATGCTTTACGTAGCCAAGATTATGTGACTTACGCTAATGCTCTGTTGTTAGAGCGTGAGCAAGTGCAGTTCCCGCCTTATGTATTTACCGCCTTGTTACGCGCGGAAGCGAATGAATATCTGCGGGTACAAAATTTTTTGCGTTATGCGTTTGAGCTGGCGCGTAGCTTAAGTCATGATGTGCTGGTCTATGACCCTGTGCGGCCGCAAATGGAGCGCTTAAAGGGCATGGAGCGAGGTCATGTGTTGCTGCAGGCAAGCAGTCGAACCGCGTTACAACATATGCTTAGAAATTTAGTTCAGCAGTTAAGAGCGCAAGACAGTGCCGCTAAAGTAAGGTGGGCAGTTGATGTTAATCCGCTAGAGTTTTGATGCAAAGTAGCACACGTTTTTAAGCAATGAGCAGCACGAATAATGAATGTTAGCATGCATAGACTTTAAGAGAAATGCAGTAAAATATGACATTAGGCGGGCGTCGTATAATGGTAATACCCTAGCTTCCCAAGCTAGAGCCGTGGGTTCGATTCCCATCGCCCGCTCCATTTTTGATGAATAAAGCTTAACGGTAAAAAATAATGGCAAATCAAGCACCACCTTCAGTAATGACTTTTGCTGGCACAGATCCAAGTGGTGGAGCAGGCTTGCAAGCAGACATTCTCACCTTTGCTAGTATTGGTTGCCATCCACTTTCTGTGGTAACTGCCATTACAGTGCAGGATACGCGAGGCGTGGATAGTGTGCTGGCGATGGATGCCGATTGGGTCAATGACCAAGCGCGCGCCATTTTAGAAGACGTTCAGGTGTCAGCATTCAAGCTTGGATTGCTGGGTTCGGTTGAGAATATTGCCGTGATTGCAGAAATTATGGCTGATTACCCTGATATCCCCTTGCTTATAGATCCAATTATAACGTCTGGTCGTGGTGACGATTTAAGCAATGATGACATGATGGATGCGATGGTAGAAATGCTATTTCCGCAAGCCACTTTGATTACCCCCAATAGTTTAGAAGCGCGCCGATTTGCTTTTGCTGACGACATGGATGAGCTTGCGCTGACTTCATTGGATGAAAGCGCGGCGCGACTGTTGGCTATGGGTAGTGAGTACGTACTCATTACCGGTACGCATGAGCGCACGCTGGAAGTCACGAATACTTTGTATGGTGAGAATAAGTTTGTTAAAGCCTATAAATGGGAGCGTCTGGCTGGCAGTTATCATGGCTCTGGATGCACGTTAACTAGCGCAATTGCGGCATGTATGGCGCACGGACTAACTTTGGAAGAGGCGATTGAAGAGGCGCAAGAGTTCACCTGGCAAACACTTAAAAATGGTTTTAGGCCTGGTATGGGTCAGTTTATTCCTGACCGCATGTTTTGGGCACGCGACGAAGAAGATGCGGTGGTAAATAGCGGTGACGGAAGCGTTAAGGCGCACTAAGTGCCCTGCTTAATCTATTGCGAAAAACTTTCATGATTAGTGGTTTGTATGCTGTTACCCCCGATGAAATTAATACTGATTTACTGGTAGCCAAGGTAGAGGCTGCGTTGCAAGGCGGCATTAGTGTACTGCAATATCGAAATAAACTGGCTGACCATAAGCTGCAAACACAGCAGGCGCGTGCGATACTGCTATTATGCCGACAATATCAGGTGCCACTTATTATTAATGACTCAGTTAAAATTTGTCTAACGTTAGACGCAGATGGCGTGCACATAGGCGCAGATGACGGCAATTTAACAGAAATTAGATCAAGAATAGGCGAAGATAAAATACTTGGCGCTTCCTGTTATAACCGATTTGACTTAGCGTTAGCTGCCCAGCAAGCAGGGGCTGATTATGTGGCATTTGGTGCTTGTTTTGCATCGTACACCAAGCCAAGTGCGCCAGTAGCCAATTTAAGTTTGTTTGAACAGACGCAAGTGCAGTTACATATTCCGGCGGTGGCTATCGGCGGCATTACACTAGCCAATGCTACGCAGGTCATTGAGGCTGGCGCTAGATCGATTGCTGTGATTAATGCAATTTTCAATGCGGATGACGTAAAATACGCTACCCAACAGTTCGCACAATTATTTAAAGATTAAAATTTAAAGACTTCAATCATGACCCCTAGCAATCAAACTCTTTTTGAAAAATCCCAACAACTTATTCCTGGTGGCGTGAATTCTCCAGTACGAGCGTTTCGTAGCGTGGGCGGTACGCCTATTTTCTTCAAAAAAGGCTTAGGCTCTAGGTTGTGGGACGTGGATGGTAAAGAATATATCGACTACATCAACTCATGGGGCCCAATGATTGTTGGGCATGCGCACCCGGTAGTGATTAAAGCAGTACAAGAAGTAGCTGAGAATAGTTTGTCATTTGGCGCACCTACTGGTTTGGAGCTTGAAATGGCCGAGCTTATTAATAAGCTTGTGCCTAGCATGGAGCAGGTGAGGTTAAATAGTAGTGGCACCGAGGCCACCATGAGCGCGATTCGGACTGCGCGGGGCTTTACCGGCCGCGACAAAATCGTCAAGTTTGAGGGTTGCTACCACGGCCATTCAGACGGCCTGTTAGTTAAAGCAGGTTCAGGGTTGCTGACTTTTGGTGAGCCAGATTCTGGTGGTGTGCCGGCCAGCATTGCTGCCCATACTTTAACTTTGGAATATAACAACACGCAGGCGCTTAAAGATTTATTTGCCAAGCTAGGCGATGAAATTGCCTGTGTGATTATTGAGCCTGTGGTCGGCAATATGAATTTAATTGTGCCGCACATGGAGTTTTTACAAACCTTACGCGCGCTTTGCACTAAGCATGGTGCGGTTTTGATTTTTGACGAAGTAATGACGGGATTTAGAGTCCATTTAGGCGGCGCGCAAGCGCTGTATAACATCAAGCCTGACATGACAACCTTGGGTAAGGTCATTGGTGGCGGCTTGCCGGTGGGCGCGTTTGGTGGGCGTAAAGAGATTATGCAATGCCTTGCGCCGGTAGGAAAAGTCTATCAAGCGGGTACATTGTCCGGCAACCCGGTTGCGGTGACGGCAGGTTTAAAAACGCTAGCACTTATTCAAGAGCCAAACTTTCATGCTCAATTAGCGGCGCAAACGACAAAGTTGGTCGATGGGCTAAAAGCGGCGGCAAAAGAGGCTGGCGTAACATTCAATGCGCAAAGTGTAGGCGGTATGTTCGGCTTATATTTCTGCGAAAAATGCCCCTCTAGCTATCATGAAATGATGCAATCTAACAAAGAGCACTTCAATAAGTTTTTTCATAGCATGCTTGATAGTGGTATTTATTTAGGCCCCTCTGCTTTTGAAGCTGGATTTGTTTCAGCGGCACATAGTGACGAAGATATTGCCTTGACCATCACGGCAGCGAAAAAAGCTTTTCAGTTGCTTTAAGTTGTCAGTATTCGGCCCAAGCACACTTTAATGCGCGTTTGACTAAAGAATCTGCAACTTTAAGCTCTATCTTATTGAACACATAGGCATTTAGCGGTAAAATTAAAGGTTCCGCTAAATGTTTTGTGATTAGATAATATGGCATCAGATTTAAGTAACCCAATCAACATTAATTCAACTAAACCAGCTAAACAAGGTTTATACAACCCGACCAACGAGCGTGACGCTTGTGGTGTGGGTTTTGTAGCACACATTAAGGGCAAGAAAAGCCATGATATCGTGCAAAAAGGCTTGGAGTTACTGACTAACCTCACGCACCGAGGTGCAACAGGTTACGACCCCAAGTTGGGAGATGGCGCCGGCTTGCTCATGCAAATGCCTGACGCATTTATGCGTAAAGAGGCTGTTAAGCTCGGGATCAATTTACCGCCCGCCGGCCAATATGCTGTTGGCAATGTCTTTTTACCGCAATCCGCTAAAAATCGTGAAGCTTGCGAAGCGCTGATAAGCAAAATTGTCGCGGAAGAAAATCAAACCTTACTCGGCTGGCGTGATGTGCCCGTTGATAATGGCAATATCGCACAAGCTGCGCGCGATGTTGAGCCAACAATGCGTCAGCTTATTATTAGTGCAACGGCGGCGGATCAAAACACTTTTGAGCGTAAGCTATTTGTCATTCGCAAGCGCATTGAGCATGCAGTGCACGCACTCGATCTGAAAGATAAGGCTGCGTTTTATATTTCATCTTTATCTTCACGTACCATTGTTTACAAAGGTATGCTGCTAGCCAATGAAGTGGGCATTTATTACACAGATTTAAACGATGAGACCTTGGTTTCTGCATTGGCGCTCGTGCATCAGCGCTTTTCAACCAACACCTTTCCGGCTTGGGATTTGGCGCATCCGTTTCGTATGATTGCGCATAACGGTGAAATTAATACCGTGCAAGGCAATGTCAATTGGATGGCGGCACGTCACGAAACGATGAGGTCCAGCTTGATTGGCGAGGATTTGGAAAAACTTTGGCCACTGATTGTCGATGGGCAATCTGATTCTGCCTGTTTCGATAACTGTTTAGAGTTACTAGTGGCTGGCGGTTATTCTTTACCCCATGCAATGATGATGTTGATTCCAGAAGCTTGGAGTAATAACACCTTGATGGACGAAGATCGCCGCGCGTTCTATGAATATCATGCCGCATTGATGGAGCCATGGGATGGCCCAGCCGCCGTGGCATTTACCGATGGTCGCATGATAGGCGCCACTTTAGATCGCAATGGTTTACGTCCGGCACGCTATTTAGTGACTGAAGATGATCTCGTGATGATGGCTTCTGAGATGGGTGTGCTGACCTTTGCGCAAGAAAAAATCGTTAAAAAATGGCGCTTAGAGCCTGGGAAAATGTTGCTCATCGACACGGAGCAAGGCCGTATCATCGGTGATGCTGAGGTGAAAAATACACTTGCTACTGCTAAACCATACAAACAATGGATAGAGAAAACGCGCTATTTCTTGAGCGATATGCCAAAAGTAGCCGGTGAATTAGAGATGGCTGCCAGCCTTTTGGATACCCAGCAAGCTTTTGGTTATACGCAAGAAGATATTAAGTTTGTGTTACAGCCAATGGTTGAAAATGGTGAAGAAGGTTCTGGCTCTATGGGTAATGACGCGGCATTGCCGGTGTTGTCGGTAAAACCAAAATTACTTTATAACTACTTCAAACAATTGTTTGCACAAGTGACTAATCCGCCGATTGACCCAATTCGTGAAGAGTTGGTGATGTCCTTAGTCACATTTATTGGCCCAAAACCTAATTTGTTGGGTGTTGATGTCACTACGCCTGCAATACGTTTAGAAGCTGGCCAACCGGTGTTGATGTTGGATGAGTTAGAGCAATTAAAGGCGATTGCTACGCTTACGCAAAATCAATATAAATCCATGGTATTGGATATCACTTACCCTATCGCACAGGGTAAAGCTGGCATGGCGGCCGCAGTGGCTAGTATCACTAACGCGGCTGAGAGTGCAGTGCAAAGCGGCTTTAACATCCTCATTCTTTCAGATAGAAATATCAGTGCCGATCGTTTGGCAATTCCGGCCTTATTGGCCTGCTCTGCAACGCATGAGCATTTAGTTAAAGCTGGCTTGCGGACCAGTACCGGCTTAGTGGTGGACACAGGCTCTGCACGAGAAGTACATCATTTTGCCTTGCTTGCGGGTTATGGCGCAGAAGCGGTTTGCCCATGGCTAGCCTTTGAAACCATTCACAATATGGTCGTGACTAGCAAAGGTGGTAAAGACAGTGATGAAGCCACCAAGAAGTTTGTAAAAGCTATTGGCAAGGGCTTGTATAAAGTCATGTCTAAGATGGGTATTTCAACCTATCAGTCTTACTGTGGTGCGAAGATTTTTGAAGCAATCGGCCTGAGCAGTGCATTCGTCAATCAATACTTTACTGGCACCACCACTAATATTGAAGGTATCGGCCTGAATCAAGTTGCTGAAGAAGCTGAGCGCTTACATGCGGCGGCCTTTGGCGATGACCCTGTGTTAGCTAACAGCTTAGATGCCGGTGGTGAGTATGCATTTAGGGTCCGTGGTGAAGAGCATATGTGGACACCTGATTCGATCGCAAAGTTACAGCATGCGACACGGACGAACTCGGCGAGTACTTACAAGGAATATGCACAGTTAATTAATGACCAAACACGTAGGCACATGACATTACGCGGACTGTTTGAAATTAAATCAGTTGCTGCCGCTATCCCATTAAAGTCAGTTGAATCGGCAAAAGAAATCGTAAAACGCTTTGCTACTGGTGCGATGTCACTAGGCTCTATTTCTACTGAAGCGCATGCAACCTTAGCGATTGCCATGAATCGCATTGGCGGCAAGTCTAATACTGGTGAGGGCGGTGAAGATGCTAGGCGCTTTATACCAGTGGCGACCGATACCACTATGGCAAAAGTCATCGGCGAGAACATTATTGTCAAAGATATTCCATTGAAAGCGGGCGATTCTATGCGCTCAAGCATCAAGCAGGTCGCGTCTGGTCGCTTTGGTGTGACTGCGGAATACTTAGCTTCTGCGGATCAAATCCAAATTAAAATGGCGCAAGGTGCAAAGCCAGGCGAGGGCGGTCAACTGCCAGGCCATAAAGTCAGTGAATACATTGCTAAGCTACGTTTTTCAGTGCCTGGCGTAGGGTTGATATCGCCACCACCACATCATGACATTTATTCAATTGAAGATCTAGCGCAGCTGATTCATGACCTTAAAAATGCAAATCCAAAGGCGTCCATTTCAGTTAAATTAGTTGCTGAAACAGGGGTAGGTACAGTGGCTGCGGGTGTGGCAAAAGCGAAATCAGATCATATCGTCATTGCCGGTCACGATGGTGGTACTGGGGCTTCGCCAATATCTTCAGTAAAACATGCTGGTGGTCCATGGGAGATTGGGCTTGCTGAAACTCAGCAAACCTTAGTGTTAAATCAACTGCGTGGCCGTGTCGTCGTGCAAGTGGATGGCCAAATCAAAACTGGCCGCGATGTGGTTATAGGCGCATTATTAGGCGCAGATGAGTTTGGCTTTGCAACGGCGCCACTAGTGGTTGAAGGCTGTATCATGATGCGTAAATGCCATCTGAACACTTGTCCAGTTGGCGTGGCGACACAAGATCCAGAACTACGTAAGCGTTTTACTGGTCAGCCTGAGCATGTGGTGAATTACTTCTTCTTTGTGGCGGAAGAAGTGCGCGAACTCATGGCTTCTATCGGCATTGCTAAATTTGATGATTTGATCGGCCGTGCTGATTTGCTAGATATGCAAGCTGGTATAGATCACTGGAAAATTAACGGCTTAGACTTTAGTAAAGTGTTCCATTTGCCGGCTATGCCTGCTGAGGTTTCACGTAAAAATAATGACGTCCAAGATCATGGTCTAGTGCATGCCTTGGATAATAAGTTAGTCGCCTTAGCAAAACCAGCTTTGGAGGAAGGCAAAAAAGTAGTATTAGACATTGCAATTTCTAATACCAACCGGACGGTTGGCACCATGTTGTCTAATCAGGTAGCCACGCGCTACGGCAATGCCGGCCTACCAGATGACACAATACACATCAACTTCACGGGTACTTCAGGCCAAAGTTTTGCGGCATTTTTAGCCAAAGGTATCACTTTTGAGCTCACCGGCGAAGGCAATGATTATGTGGGTAAAGGCTTATGTGGCGGACGCATTGTCATTAAACCGCCAGTCGAATTCCGCGGCATAGCGCACGAAAATATCATCATAGGTAACACAGTGATGTATGGCGCGACTACCGGTGAAAGTTACTTCAGAGGCGTCGCAGGCGAACGTTTTTGTGTGCGTAATTCAGGGGCAACTGCCGTAGTCGAGGGGGTTGGTAACCATGGTTGCGAATACATGACCGGCGGCACCGTTGTCGTGTTAGGTTTAACCGGCCAAAACTTTGCCGCCGGCATGAGTGGTGGTGTGGCTTATGTCTATGATGAAGATGGATTGTTTGCTAAACGCTGCAATATGAGCATGGTAGCCCTTGAAAAAGTGGAGGCGGCCGATGCGGCTATCGGTAAAGTGCAACACTTAAATCAACCAGATGAAGTGACACTTAAAATGCTGATTGAAAACCATGCAGAACATACCGACAGTGTACGCGCTAGTGCATTATTGGCGGATTGGACGACTTCAAGAACTAAATTTGTGAAAGTAATGCCAATTGAATATAAACGTGCGCTGACAGAATTAGCGGTAGCTTCAGCAAAACAAGCTGCATAAAAAAGAATGATAAGAAAAGGCTTTTTAGTATGGGTAAAGTAACGGGTTTTATGGAATACCACAGGCTGACAGAAGCAAATCTGCCAGTGACGGACCGTGTTAAAAACTACAAAGAATTTGTATTGCATTTGAGTGATGACCAAGCTAAACAGCAAGGGGCGCGCTGTATGGATTGTGGTATTCCATTTTGCATCACAGGCTGTCCAGTCAACAATATTATTCCTGATTTTAATGACTTGGTTTACAGCCAAGATTGGAAGACGGCGATCGATGTGTTGCATTCTACTAACAACTTTCCTGAGTTTACCGGTCGTATTTGCCCAGCGCCTTGCGAGGCAGCTTGTACTTTAAACATTAATGCAGATGCGGTGGGAATTAAGTCCATTGAACATGCGATTATCGATAAAGCTTGGGAAAATGACTGGGTAACACCACAAATAGCTAGTCACAAAACAGGTAAAAAAGTGGCCATTGTTGGCTCAGGGCCCGCTGGTTTAGCGGCTGCGCAGCAGTTGGCGCGCGTGGGGCATACGGTAGTGGTACTCGAAAAAAATAGCCGTATAGGAGGCTTGTTACGTTACGGTATTCCAGATTTTAAAATGGAAAAAACGCATATTGATCGGCGTATGACACAGATGGAAACGGAAGGTGTTGAGTTTCGCATTAATCAGAACGTAGGTGAAAATGTCAACGCCGACGATTTGGTAGCTGAATTTGATGCTGTGATATTAGCCGGCGGCGCGGAGCATCCGCGTGATTTGCCGGTACCAGGCAGAGAGCTAGCGGGCGTCATGTATGCTATGGATTTTTTAACACCACAAAATCAAGCGGTGGCTGGCGACACAATCGCCAATCAAATAATGGCAACCAATAAAAATGTAGTGGTCATTGGTGGCGGCGACACGGGATCTGATTGTGTCGGGACCTCAAATCGTCACGGCGCATTGTCCATTACGCAGTTTGAGTTGATGCCACAGCCGCCAGAGCATGAAAATAAAGAACTTGTTTGGCCGAATTGGCCACTCAAAATGCGCACTTCAAGCTCACATGAGGAAGGCGCAAATCGTGATTGGTCTATTACGACTAAAGAGCTGATCGGTGAAAATGGCAAAGTCGTTGCGCTAAAAGGCACCAAGGTCGAATGGAAAGACGGAAAAATGTTGGAAGTAGCCGGTACAGAATTCATTATTAAGGCGGATTTAGTATTGTTAGCCATGGGTTTTGTTTCACCAGTACAAAAATTACTCGAAGTATTTGGTGTGGATAAAGACTCTCGTGGCAATGCACAAGCCACTACAGAGGGTGCGGAAAGCTACAAAACGAGCAAGGTTAAAGTATTCGCCGCTGGCGATGTGCGGCGCGGACAATCGCTTGTGGTTTGGGCGATACGTGAAGGTCGCCAAGCTGCCCGTGCAGTAGATACATTCTTAATGGGTAGCTCTACGCTACCTAGATAATCAAAAGCTTCACCTCCAAGGAACAGCGGCATAGAGGACCCCGTAGAGAAATCTGAATATATTTTTGTATATTTTGGCTTTTCTCTGTGACTCTGTGCCACTGTGATAAAAATGAGCCAATTGCAAAACGATACTTTCTTACGCGCCCTAATGCGCCATCCCACAGACTACACACCTGTTTGGATGATGCGTCAAGCTGGCCGTTATTTGCCAGAGTATCGTGAAAGCCGCAAAACAGCCGGTAGTTTTTTGCAATTATGCAAAAATCCTAGTTTTGCGACTGAAGTGACCCTGCAACCGTTAGATCGTTATCCACTGCTGGATGCCTCTATTTTATTTTCAGACATCCTCACTGTGCCAGATGCGATGGGGCTAGGTCTATATTTTGAAGAAGGCGAAGGTCCAAAATTTGAGCGTACGCTTCGTGAAGAGGCGGATATTAAGCAGTTGGTAGTGCCAGACATGGCTAAACTGCAATATGTATTTGATGCTGTGACGCAAATCCGTCAAACGCTGAATGGGCGTGTGCCTTTAATTGGTTTTTCAGGCAGCCCATGGACACTAGCAACCTATATGGTAGAAGGCAAAGGCGGTACTGACTTTTTAACCATCAAAAAAATGGCTTATGCTAGACCGGACTTATTGCACCATATTTTAGAAACGACTGCACAAACCGTTATTCAATACCTCAATGCGCAAATCGCCGCTGGTGCGCAAGCGGTGATGATATTTGATTCATGGGGCGGTGCACTTTCGCACAATGCCTACACTGAGTTCTCGCTTAACTATATGCAAAAAATTGTAGCGGGATTAACCAAAAGTAATGAAGGTCGCAAAGTACCGAGTATCGTCTTTACTAAAGGCGGCGCCTTGTGGTTAGAAGCGCAAGCTGAAATTGGTGCAGATGCTCTTGGGCTGGATTGGGCGGTAGATATTGGCCAAGCACGTAAGCGCGTGGGTGATCAAGTGGCGTTGCAAGGTAACTTGGACCCAGCGATATTGCTATCAACGCCTGAAGCGATTGAAAAAGAAGTGGCCAGTATTTTGGCAAGTTACGGTAACGGCCATGGGCATGTGTTTAACTTAGGCCATGGCATTACCCAGTGGACGCCGCCGGAGAATGCGGCGGCAATGCTGGCCGCGGTGAGGTTGCATAGTAAGCAATATCATCAGTAATAAAAAACCCGACCAATTAGTCGGGGTTTTATTAAAGTGACTAGGGTAGTCGCTTCGTATTAAGTTATTTAAGACTCATCCGCTTCATCGTTTCATCTTTATCCACAAATTTATGTTTTAGTGCGCCAGCTACATGAAGCGCTACGATGGTTAGTAGAACAATGCCAATTAGTTCATGCGCACCTTCAAAAAATTCACGCGCGGGTTTATTGTCCAAACCTTTAATGAGATCTAAGCCAAACCATTTAACGCCATATTTGCTGTTAATCGCCATGATTAAGCCGGTTGTAGGTACCGCAAACATGAGTAAGTAAAGTAGGTGGTGTGTGCCTGTGGCAACTTTACGCTCAATGGCTTTATAAGACGATAGAAATGCCGGTGGTTGATGGGTAATCCGCCATAAGAAGCGGAAAGCGATGAGCGCAAAAATAGTCACGCCCAATGATTTATGTAAATTGAAATAGAATGTTCTAGGGGTGGCTTCTTCAGCCAGTTGCCAAGTGTAAAGCCCTAAGTCTAAAATATCATAAGCCATTTGCTTAGGCGCATCTTTAGGTAAATCTGCCATGAACCAACCTAGAATAAACATCACAACAATAAAAATTGCGATAAGCCAATGCAAGACAATTGCAGTTTTGCTGTAACGCGTAGAAGTTTGAATCATTGTTATCTTCCTGTATATTGATTTTGCACCGATGTGAGCCATGCTAGCGTCTATGATTGCATAATGAGGCATCATTTTAACTAATATCTATAACAGCAGGAATAAACCATGTGGATTTTAATGATAATCCTTAGCCTCTTTGTTTTTACTGGCTGTGCACACGCCGAAGCTAGGCATGATGATGTATTTGCCCTAGAAAATTTAGGGGATGGAATTTATGTGCACCATGGCGCACACCTAGATATAGACGATGGCTACCAGGGAGATATTTGTAATATTAGCTTTATAGTGGGTAGTAAAGGTGTAGCCGTGATCGACACGGGTGGCAGCCTTAGGGTGGGTAAACAACTACGCGAAGCTATTCGCAAGATCAGCCCCTTACCCATTTTGTATGTGATTAATACGCACGTACATCCAGACCATATTTATGGTAATTCTGCCTTTCTAGCAGATAAACCCCAATTTATTGGGCACGATAAACTGGCGGTGGCAATGGAATTACGCCAGGAACAATATACAAAATTGAATGCTAGGTTATTGGGTGAAGATGCCAAGGGTACAGTGCTTGTTAGGCCGACTATGAGCGTTAAAACTACCTTGGAATTAGATTTCGGCGATAGGACTCTTATGCTGACAGCACATCCCACTGCGCATACGAATACCGATATATCCATGATGGAAAGCAAGGCAAGTACGCTATTTACCGGTGATCTATTGTTTATTGAGCGCACGCCAGTGCTTGAGGGTGATATTAAAGGCTTAATTGCCGAACTTGAGCATTTGAAAAACAGCCCCGCCAAACAAGTTGTGCCAGGCCATGGGCCGGTGACAAAGAAATGGGTTGAAGCACTTAATAATGAACAGCGCTATTTGAATGCGCTACTAGTTGATATACGTGCCAGCATCAAAAAAGGCGAAAGTATGGAATCTACCATGAATACGGCTGCCGCCTCTGAAAAAGATCAATGGCTATTATTTAACATTGCCAATAGACGCAACGTTAATGGGCTTTATCCTGCATTAGAGTGGGAGTGAAGGGCTATTGGGCGATTAAAAGCCGACTAGCAGCTTTTAATTTAGGACATTACTTGGCGACCTGTTTCTCGCGCATTTCATCGAGTGTTTTACAATCAATGCAAAGTGTTGCTGTTGGCCGAGCTTCTAGACGTTTCAAGCCAATTTCTATGCCACAGCCTTGGCAGTAACCGTAATCACCAGCATCAATATCGCGTAAGGTCTCATCAATTTTCTTGATCAATTTACGTTCACGGTCACGGTTGCGCAACTCTAAAGTCATATCCGTTTCTTGGCTGGCACGGTCATTTGGGTCGGCGAACATGGTGACTTCGTCTTGCATCGTGTGTACGGTGCGATTAAGGTCGTTGCTTAATTCCGACCTCCATTCATTCAAAATCTTACGAAAATGATTAAGCTGGGCTTTGCTCATGTACAGCTCATCAGGTCTAGGCTGATAAGGGGTGAATTGTTTGGTAGTAACGGCTGCCATCATTGGACCCCAAATACTTAAAAATTAGATACTTAAAAAATCGCACTTAAGACGTGCTACGCTAAAATTAGCGAGTGAGTGTACACTGAATAAAGAATTGATGCAAAAATAGTCTAATGGTTTGCAATGTGCGTTAATTTAGCTTCTTGGAGTTCTAGTGCCAATAAGGTATTTTCCATTAAAGTCGCTACCGTCATTGGCCCCACGCCGCCCGGCACCGGCGTGATGTAGCCAGCACGTAGCCTGGCCGCATCAAAGTCTACATCCCCAGTAATGCTACCATCAGCCAACCGGTTGATCCCAATATCCACAACAATCGCACCAGGATTAATCCAAGCGCCCTGTATTAATCCTGGCTTACCCGCTGCAGCAATCACTAAATCTGCCTGCATGATGATTTGATCTAAATTTTTAGTATGACGATGACAACTGGTGACGGTGCAACCTGCTAATAGAAGCTCTAGACCCATAGGGCGGCCTACGTGGTTAGAAACACCTATCACGACAGCATTCAAGCCCTTCAACTCGATGTTCGAAGCACTCAACATTTTAATAACCCCAAATGGGGTGCAGGAGCGCAAGGTGGGTTGACGCACAGCCAATCGTCCTATGTTGTAAGGATGAAAACCATCAACATCCTTATTGGGGCTGATGTGCTCTATGATGTGCTCGTCTTTAATCTGCGGCGGCAGTGGGGACTGTACAAGAATGCCGTCTATATTTTCATCCTGATTTAATTGTCTAATTAAATCCAGCAACTCCGTTTCAGTAGTTGAGGCAGGTAAATCATAGGCGATAGAGCGAATGCCTACTTTCTCACAAGCTAAACGTTTGTTGCGTACGTAAATGGCTGAGGCAGGATCAGCCCCAACCAGAACGACAGCTAAGCTAGGGGCACGCTTATTGGCTTTTAACCGCGTATTAATGCGCGATTGAATCGAGTTAAGTAGAGTTGCGGCAATTGCTTTACCATCAATTATTTGAGCTGTCATCTGATTGTGAGTACTTAATGTTTAAGAATTATTAAAAATAAAGTGACATTTTAACATATTAGAATTGACCTACAGCTCGGTTTCCAGTATATTTCTGCCCTTCGGCGTGTAGCGTAGCCTGGTAGCGCGCCTGCTTTGGGAGCAGGATGTCGGGAGTTCGAATCTCTCCACGCCGACCAAATTTCTTGAGCGATAAAAGTAATTTAAAAAGCTTTTACTGCTTAAGGTAATAGTCAGTCCGAAAAATCTTTATGCTGCTTAGTATAAAGCCTTGTAACCACAATCTGCCCGTAGCTCAACCGGATAGAGCACCAGCCTTCTAAGCTGGGGGTTACAGGTTCGATTCCTGTCGGGCAGACCATGTACGTTAAAGTCTCTATGGTGGCTGTAGCTCAGTTGGTAGAGTCCAGGATTGTGATTCCTGTTGTCGTGGGTTCGAGCCCCATCAGCCACCCCAAATTTCTCATAGTAAATCAATAAGTTATCAACATGGGGTCTTTACCCTTAGTGTTGAAAATAACCCTTTGTCCTTCTCTTGTCCTTTTTGGAGAAGCAGATGGCAACATTTCGTAAGCGTTCTGGTGCTTGGCAGGTAAGAGTACAGCGCAAGGGTTTTCCCGAGCAATCTAAAACATTCACAACACGTTCAGAAGGTATCGCTTGGGCTAGAGTTCTAGAGTCTGAGATGGATAGAGGTGTGTTCGTAAGTCGTATTGCAGCAGAAACTACTATCTTTTCTGAGTTATTGACTCGCTATCTTAAAGAAATTACCCCAAACAAGAAACATTCTTCTGTTGAGGCATACCGCATTCAAGCATGGCTGAGATGCCCTTTAGCCAAACGTTTTGTGTCTACCCTTCGTTCTTCTGATTTTGCTTGTTGGCGAGATGCTCGCATTCAACAAGGCATATCCCCCAATACACTCAAGCTAGAATTTGCAATTATTTCTCACTTATATTTTGTTGCAAGATCTGAATGGGGATTTGAGTCGCTAGATAATCCAATTCAATACATGCGGATGCCAGCCCTTCCTAAGGGAAGAGCAAGGAGAGTTAGTGATGATGAGGTTCAGCTGTTGATAAGACATACAGGTTCTTTAGATCTATCACCAATTTTAAGGTTAGCCATAGAAACTGGTATGCGAAGAGGTGAGATTGCCTCACTTACATGGAAGGCCGTGGATTTTAACAAGCGGGTATTAGAGCTTAAAGAAACTAAGAATGGGGAAAACCGATTTGTACCTCTATCATCTGTTGCAATGCAAATTTTAAGCGGTATTCCTAGACGAATTGATGGTCGTTTATTCGGTATGACTGCTCATGCCATTACTTATGCATTTATTCGTGCATGTAAAAGAGCTGCGCTTAAAGATTTACATTTCCATGACCTAAGACACGAAGCCATTACTCGATTGTTTGAGAAAGGACTTAATGTCATGGAGGTTGGCAGCATTAGTGGACATAAGACTTTGCAAATGCTCCAACGCTATACCCACCTAAGGGTAGAAAATTTACTTGAGAGATTGGGTTAAGTAATGCAATTTAAATACCGGGGGGGTGGTTCTCGTGGTTCAACTAACATTGATATGTACCCTGCTGTTCATATGAGGGCGTGAAATCAATAATCTATAGGTAAATCACATTCAGAATTACGAAAAAAATTGAATGGCAGCTTTAGAATGCTTCGATTTAGGTGTCGTGTGGTAATAATGGGCCAGAAGCGGAAGTTGGTTTTAAATCTTAATCATCCAATTCATCATCCCCCCATTCATCCAAATATCTCGGTCTAAAATAATTAAATTGAATGGGGTCAATGTTAATGTTATGGGACCTTCCACACACTTTACACTTTCCAGTTAGTAAGTCTGAAATTAATTTACCATCACCATCAACAATAA